>JAECRO010000038.1 GCA_016000195.1 Burkholderiales bacterium
GTGCGCGCCTACCACCACACCTACGGCCTGCCGGTGCTCACCACCAACTGCTCGAACAACTACGGCCCCTGCCATTTCCCCGAAAAGCTCATTCCCCTGATGATCGTCAACGCCCTGGCCGGCAAGGCCTTGCCTGTCTATGGCGACGGCCTGCAGGTGCGCGACTGGCTGTATGTCAAGGACCACTGCAGCGCCATCCGCCGCGTGCTTGAAGCGGGCGCATTGGGCGAGGTGTACAACGTCGGCGGCTGGAACGAAAAAACCAACATCGAGATCGTCCGCACGGTCTGCGCCCTGCTCGACGAACTCCGTCCCAGGGCCGACGGCGCCAGCTACGCCGCGCAGATCACCAGCGTCAAGGACCGCCCTGGCCATGACCGGCGCTACGCCATCGACGCCAGCAAGATTGAGCGCGAGCTTGGCTGGCGGCCGGCTGAAACCTTCGAGAGCGGCATCCGCAAGACCGTGCAGTGGTACCTGGCCAACCCCGAGTGGGTCGCGCATGTGCAAAGCGGCGCCTACCGCGACTGGGTGCAGACCCAGTATGAGACACAGCCAGCAGGCTGAATTCGATGTAATATGCCAGTGTGTTATTACAGCAGGATATTTCTATGACCATTACTGCCAAACTTTTCATGAGCGGCCGCAGCCAGGCCATTCGTCTGCCGGCGAAACTGCGTCTGGAGGCCAAGGAAGTTCGTATCGAGCAGGTTGGCAATGCCCTTTGGGTGCAGCCAGTGCTTTCGCCGGATCAGAACATGGCTGATTGGCTAAGGAGCTTCTATGAGGCTACTGAACCCTTGCCCGATACCTTCCTCGCGGATCGGAATGACAGTCCGCCGCAAACGCGCGACTGGTCTTGATATCCGTTATGCGCCGAACGCTGGACACCAATATCTGCAGCTACGTACTGCGTCGTCGCCCCGCTTGCATGGTCGAGCGGTTCGCCGAGTTGGACCGTGGGCAGCTCTGGCTGTCTGCCATTGTGGCGGCAGAATTGCGCTTTGGCGCAGCAAAGCTCGCGTCCGTCCGCTTTTCTGCCACGGTTGAAGCGTGGCTTGCCGGATTTGACGTGCGTCCGTGGCCTGCAGAGGCCACCCAACACTACGCTAGGATCCGTGCTGTGCTGGAGCGGGCCGGACAAACTATTGGCGGTATGGATCTGTTGATTGCAGCACATGCCATGGCCGAGGACTCTGTATTGGTGACCAACAACGCGCGTGAATTTCTGTGCGTGCCCGGCTTGGCCGTGGAAGAGTGGGATTTGAACGCGTCAACTACCCCGCCCTAAAAGGCGGAGCTTGAGGAGAAATCCAAAAAGCTGGGTTGAAGCAGGGAAAGCGGTAATCAGCCCGCTACGTTAGTAACAGGTCGTCAAGACGCACCAGCGAATGCTTCCTCAGTTCGCTGCTCTGCAAGGCTTTAATCATGCAGACCAAAGGTAAAGGGTTGAAGGTTTTAGTCGCTGCTCGCAAGAGCAGGAGCCGGTTACTGACATTCCCGAGGGGGAGATTTGCCGAAAGGCTTGCGTCACAAGGCCCGTAAGGGCAGAAGGTTTTGAAATGGCAGTGTTTGTTTTAGACAGGAGCGGCAGGCCGCTGATGCCGTGTACCGAGAAGCGCGCCAGATTGCTGCTGGAACGCGGTCGGGCGCGCGTACACAAGATGTTCCCGTTTACCATTCGCGTCGTTGACCGTTTGGTTGAAGACAGTGAGTTGCAGGCGCTGCGCATCAAACTCGATCCGGGCAGTAAAACCACCGGAATCGCTTTGGTGCGGGAAACAGCAGAGAACGGTGTGGCCGTCATCAACCTGTTTGAACTGATGCACCGGGGCAAACAGATCAGCGAAGCCCTCACGGCACGGCGTGGGCATCGCAGACTGCGGCGCAGCAAACTTCGCTACCGCGCGCCCCGGTTTCTCAATCGAGGCAACAAGGGAAAAGGCTGGCTGGCGCCCAGCCTGCAACACCGGGTCGATACGACACTGGCATGGGTCAATCGCCTGCAGCGCCTCGCGCCCGTCTCTGCGATCAGCACCGAACTGGTTCGCTTTGATATGCAGGCACTGGAGAACCCCGAAATTGAAGGCGCGCAGTACCAGCAAGGAACGCTTGCGGGCTACGAGGTGCGTGAGTACCTGCTGGAGAAATGGGGCCGGACTTGCGCCTACTGCGGCGCCAAGGGCGTGCCTTTGCAGATCGAGCATATCCAGCCCAGCGCCAAGGGCGGTTCAAACCGCATCAGCAATCTGACGCTGGCTTGCCAATGCTGCAACCAGAAAAAAGGGGCCGCAAGTATTGAAGACTTTTTGCGGAAACAGCCTGAGCGTTTGAAGCGTATTCAGGCCCAGGCCAAGCGGCCGTTCAAGGATGCCGCTGCCGTCAATGCCACTCGCTGGGCCTTGGTAAATGCCCTCAAAACCACGGGCTTGGCAGTTGAAACCGCATCCGGCGGCAGAACAAAGTTCAACCGAAGCCAGTTCAACATTCCCAAAACCCATGCGCTGGACGCCGCTTGCGTGGGAGAGCTGGACGGCATCACCGGCTGGCAAAAGCCCACCCTGTGCCTCAAAGCCATGGGGCGCGGCAGTTACCAGCGCACCCGGCTGGACAAGTTTGGCTGCGTGCGCGGCTACCTGACCCGCTCAAAAAGCGTCCAGGGCTTTCAGACTGGCGACTTGGTGAAAGCCGAAGTCCCCAAAGGGAAAAAGACCGGTAGCTACACCGGGCGGGTGGCGGTTCGCGCCAGCGGCAGTTTCAACATCCAGACCCGTAGCGGTTTGGTTCAAGGCGTCTCTCACCGCTATTGCACCGTGGTGCAGCGCGGCGACGGCTACGGTTATCAACTGGTGGCAAAAACGGACGCGACAGGTACGGCCACCGCTAGCCAAGGAACACGTCGTGTTCCGCGCTCTACCTCCTCGGCCTGAAGGCCGGGGTTTCACGCGCAAACTGATGAAACTTCTTCTCCTTGGTAAAAACGGCCAGGTCGGCTGGGAACTGCAGCGCAGCCTGGCGCCGCTGGGCGAACTCATCGCGCTGGACCGGCACAGCACGAACCTGTGCGGCGACCTGAGCGATTTGCAGGGTCTGGCGCGGACCGTGCAGACGCTGCGCCCCGACCTCATCGTCAATGCCGCAGCCCATACGGCCGTGGACAAGGCCGAAAGCGAGCCCGAACTGGCCCGCACGATCAACGCCTTGGCGCCCGGTGTGCTGGCGCAGGAAGCAGAAAAGCTGGGCGCCTGGCTGGTGCATTACTCGACCGACTACGTGTTTGACGGCGGTGGCGCGCAGCCATGGCGCGAGACCGATACAACCGCGCCGCTCAGCGTATATGGACGCACCAAGCGCGAAGGCGAGCAGCTCATCGCCGAACACTGCCCGCGCCACCTGATTTTTCGCACCAGTTGGGTTTACGCCGCGCGTGGCGGCAACTTCGCCAAAACCATGCTGCGCCTGGCGCAGGAGCGCGAGCGCTTGAGCGTCATTGACGACCAGTGGGGCGCGCCGACCGGCGCCGAGCTGATTGCCGATGTCACTGCCCACGCCATCCGCCAGGCCATGCAGCGCCCGCAGGACGCCGGACTCTACCATCTGGCGGCCCGCGGCGAGATCACCTGGAATGGGTATGCAAAACATGTGATTGCGCAAGCGGGACGGGCGCAGTCAGCTATAAAAATAATAGCGAATGAAATCGCATCCGTGCCCACCAGCGCTTTTCCCACGCCGGCCCGGCGCCCGCACAACTCGCGCCTGGACTGCAGCAGGCTGCAAGCCACGTTCGGCTTGACGCTGCCGCCCTGGCAGCACGGCGTGGACCGCATGCTCGCTGAAATCCTTTAAAAAAACAAACCTGGATTGAACCCATGACCCAACGCAAAGGCATCATCCTGGCCGGCGGCTCCGGCACCCGGCTGCACCCGGCCACGCTTGCCATCAGCAAGCAGCTGCTGCCGGTGTACGACAAGCCCATGATCTACTACCCGCTGAGCACCCTGATGCTGGCCGGCATCCGCGACGTGCTGATCATCAGCACCCCGCAGGACACCCCGCGCTTTACCCAGCTGCTGGGCGACGGCAGCCAGTGGGGATTGAGCCTGCAATACGCCGTGCAGGCCAGCCCGGACGGCCTGGCGCAGGCTTTTTTGATTGGCGAGGACTTCATCGGCAACCATCCCAGCGCCCTGGTGCTCGGCGACAACATCTTTCACGGCCATGACTTCGTGCCCCTGCTGGCCGAGGCCGACGCACAGGCCGGCGGCGCCACCGTGTTCGCCTACCATGTGCAGGATCCCGAGCGCTACGGCGTCGTGGCCTTCGACGCGAGCGGCAAGGCCAGCAGCATCGAGGAAAAGCCCGCCAAACCCAGGAGCAACTACGCCGTCACGGGCCTGTACTTCTATGACGCGCAGGTCGTGGACATCGCCAAGGCCGTCAAGCCCAGCGCCCGGGGCGAGCTGGAGATCACCGCCGTCAACCAGGCCTACCTGGAACTGGGCCAGCTCAATGTGCAGATCATGAAGCGCGGCTATGCCTGGCTGGACACCGGCACGCACGACAGCCTGCTGGAGGCCGGCCAGTTCATCGCCACGCTGGAGCACCGCCAGGGCCTGAAGATCGCCTGCCCCGAAGAGATTGCCTGGCGGGGCGGCTTCATCACCTCCGAACAGCTGGAAAAGCTGGCCCGGCCGCTGGCCAAGAACGGCTATGGCCAGTATCTGCAGCGCTTGTTAAATGAAGGGGATCAGCTTTGAAAAAGCTGATCGTTCAAGACACTCTCGTGTCGCTCACCAGAGTCCATGACGATGACTACATCTCATTGACTGATATCGCACGCGTTCGAAATCCCGATGAACCAAAGGATGTCGTCAAAAACTGGCTTCGTAATCGCGCCACAGTTGAATTCCTGGGGTTGTGGGAAAAGATCAACAACATCGGCTTTAAAGGGGTCGAATTCGACTCCTTTAGACTTCAAGCTGGTTCCAACAGCTTCACTTTGTCGCCCAATAAATGGATCGAGGCTACGGGAGCAATTGGCATTAAAAGTACTGCAGGGCGCGGCGGTGGCACCTACGCTCACAGAGATATCGCTTTTGAGTTCGCATCCTGGGTGTCGGCGGAGTTCAAGCTCTACCTGATCAAAGAATTTCAGCGGCTCAAGGAAGACGAAGCCGTAAGGCTTGAGTCGGGTTGGGACATCAAACGCAGCCTTGCCAGAATCAACTACAAAATACACACCGATGCGATCAAGGAAACGATCATCCCGCACAGCATCACGCCAGCGCAAAACGGTTACATCTACGCATCAGAAGCCGACCTGCTAAATGTTGCCCTATTTGGAATGACAGCAAAAGAGTGGCGCGACAAAAAACCAGATCAACCCGGGAATATTCGGGATGGCGCGACCGTTGAACAACTCGTTGTCCTCTCCAATCTCGAAAGTTTGAACGCCGCATTTATTCGGCAAGGGCTCGCGCAACCTGAACGACTGAAAGTACTAAATGAGTTAGCGATTAGCCAATTGCGCTCTTTGATGGGCTTCAACACTGCAGGAAAACTGAAATGAACGTTATTCCCACCGCCATCCCCGAAGTCCTGATCATCGAGCCCAGGGTCTTTGGCGATGCGCGCGGCTTTTTTTATGAAAGCTTTAACCAGAAGGCTTTTAACGAAGCCACTGGCTTGAATCTGAACTTTGTGCAGGACAACCACAGCCGCAGCGTCAAGGGAGTAATGCGCGGCCTGCATTACCAGGTCCAGCAGCCGCAGGGCAAGCTCGTGCGCGTGGTGCGCGGGGCGGTGTTTGATGTGGCGGTCGATATCCGCAAAGCTTCGCCCACGTTTGGGAAATGGGTCGGCGTGGAGCTGAGCGAGGACAATCACCGCCAGATGTGGGTGCCGCCGGGCTTTGCGCATGGCTTCGTGGTGGTCAGTGAATCGGCTGATTTCCTGTACAAGACCACTGATTACTATGCCCCTGAGCATGAGCGTTGTATTGCATGGAATGATCCGGCCATTGATGTTCAATGGCCGCTAGCCCAGCATGGCATAGCACAGCCTGTACTTTCCGCCAAAGATTTGCAGGGTAAAAATTTGAGTGAAGTCTGAGAAGCGGCAGATGTCGCTGCGACGCAATACGCTTTGGAATCTGGCTGGAACCGGGCTTCCCCTTTTGCTGGGAGCAATCACCATACCCTATCTCATCAGGCAGGCAGGTGTTGAAGCATTTGGCATCCTCACGATAGTTTGGGCATTGATTGGCTACTTTAGCCTTTTTGATTTTGGGTTGGGTCGAGCGCTCACGCAACAAGTGGCTGCCGCCCGTTCAGCAGGTTCAGATGCTTCACTGCCAGGTTTGGTTAAAACCGGGCTCTGGTTCACTGCTGCAACGGGTTTGGTCGGAGGGCTTATTCTTGGACTGTCGGCTCAACAGCTTGCGTTCCATTGGCTTAATGTCAGTGTTCCATTGCAACCCAGCACAGCGAATGCATTGCTGATTGCTGCGATAGGTATTCCATTAACAACAGTCACGACCGGCCTGCGGGGCATTCTGGAAGGGTATGAAGATTTTCGGATGGTGAATCTGCTGAGAATGTCATTAGGTGCTGCAAATTTTGGTTTCCCCGCTCTTGGCGTCATGTTTTTGAGTAACTCATTGGTATGGATGATTGTCAGTCTGATTGCTGCAAGGGTGTTGATGCTTGTGGCACATGCCTGGAAAGTTCACCAAAAGCTGCCAACCGGCTGGGCGAGCGGGAAAGTCAGCAAAGAAAAAATGCGACACCTGCTGTCTTTCGGAGCCTGGATGACTGTTTCCAACATTATCAGTCCCTTGATGGTCACTGCAGACAGATTCATTATCTCAGGGGTGCTTGGTGCCAGCGTGGTGGCCTACTACACCGTGCCATTTGAAGCATTGATCCGTGTGCTGGTGATACCTGCTGCGTTGACAGCGGCTTTGTTTCCTCGAATTGCCAGCGTCATGGCAATTAATCCAGCAGAAGCCAAAAACCTGTACAGAAAATGTTTGAAGATAGTCGCTGGCATCTTGCTGCCTGTGTGCATTGTGATTGCTGCCGGATCGCGATGGGGTTTAATGCTCTGGCTGGGGCAGGATTTTGCAGATAAATCTTGGGAAATCGTTTCCATAATGGCTTTGGGACTACTGCTCAATGGCATTGCACATGTGCCATTTGCAGCCATTCAGGCGGTGGGAGATTCTCGAACAACGGCTTATCTGCATTTATTTGAGCTGGTTATATATATTCCATTACTCTTTTATTGCATGAAAACTTTTGGCATATCAGGTGCCGCGATTGCATGGACATTCAGGGTAGGCATGGATTTGTTTGCGCTTCTTTTGATCTGTAAAAGAAACAGGCTTTGAGGCTGGAGGGTATTGTGTTTTTAACAAGGTGTAAGGATTGCACCAAATGATTTCTGGCAAAAATTTAAATGGTGTAATTGCTGTGCTGGTCGTTTATGAACGTACTCTGGAGGAAGTGAAGCCGTGGCACTTATTGCTTGAATTGTTGAATTCAAATAGAAACCACGGGTTGAATTTGTGCCATATTCTTGTTTACGATAACTCTGCGAAATCGCGAGCCAAACCTCCTTTGCTGCCAGATTGCAGCTACGTTCATAACCCGAAAAATGAAGGAACGGCTGCGGCTTATGCATGCGCCGTGCAGTTGGCACAAGATTTAAAACTAGGTTGGTTGCTGTTGCTGGATCATGACACGCAGATTTCGCAAGATTTTTTTGCACTTGCTTCCGACGCATTAAGTGCGGCAGAAATACGTCCGGGGGCTCTGTTGCCCTGGGTTGTGCATGCTAAAAGGGCTGTTTCTCCTGCCCGTATTACCTGGAGTGGCAGTTTTAAACCTATCGCCCGTAATTCAGGATTATTGCCGCACCAACACCTTACGGGAATTGCCTCGGCAAGTTTTATCGATACCAGTTCATTTCAGGAAATTTGTCCTATACCAGCAGCACTTTGGCTCGACTATGTGGATCATTGGATATTTTCACGATTCAATGTCATGGGGAAAAAAATAGTTGTATTTGAAGCGGTTGTTCAGCATGAGTTGTCGATTTATGAACAAAGTGCCGTAAGCCGCACGCGGCTTTTCAGCATACTGGATGCTGAAAAGTTTTTTATTGCATCATCGCCTTGGCATGTACAGTTTATTTACCCTCTGAGAATTGGACTGCGCATAATACGGCAAGTAGTATTCAATCCAGATGGGGCATTTAATATGCTCGCGTGGCTTGTCAAACCCCGTAAAAGAACCTCATGATCCGGGCGCTCTACACAATTACTGTGCTGGAACTCTTTTTGGGTGGAGGTGGCCGACTGCTGGCGTTTGGTCCAATAACTCTTCGCATGGTGTTGTTTGTCCTGTGCTTTTGTGCATCCATAGGATTGCTGATATTTCATAAAGCCAATGATGATGGTGCAGTCTTTCTTGCGCTAGGATTGGCTACGGCTTATATGCTGATTCATGGCCTTGGTCTGCTTAATGGCGCCATAAAAGGGGCGGATGCAACTGATTTAATCAGCGATGTGCAGCCATCGCTTTACTGGATGCTTGCACCATTCTTTGCAGTAGTGCTGGGTTCAGCAGATATGGTGCGCCATACATCAAGGCTTATATGCATGGCTGGCATATTGCTTGCCGTGATGTATTTGATGGCGGTAATAGGGTTGCTGTCTGGCTGGCTGGATTTTAATAAATTCTACGGCGATCTTGATGCAACTGGTGAGTTTTTCTTTCGTGGTGAAAATTTTTTCTTTTATAAAGGATTTCTTTATCTTGCTGTTTCAATTGTCTTTTTAATGCTGGCAAAAAACCGCTTGTCAAAGTTTGCATTTATCCTTGTTGTGATTGCCCTGACTTTAACGCTAACCCGTGGATTTGTGATATCTACAGCAGCAGCAATAATTTTCATGTTATTTGGCCTTCGTCGATGGAAGTCTCTTTCAATCGCAATTGTGTCGACAATTGTGGCTGGTTTGTGTGTGTGGGTGTACTTGCCGGATATGAGTACGGGATTTTCAGAGCAACGGGAGATTTCAAATAATGTCCGGCTCGATGATTTGAATTTCATGCTTGAAAATGCAAGTGCATCCACACTGCTGATGGGTGAAGGCTTTGGTTCGTATATCAATGAGCGTTTGAATATTGAAAACTCTTTCTTGTGGATATGGTGGAAGCTCGGCGTGGCCGGGTTGATTTTCTGGTTGTCACCACTGGCAATGACATTATCTTATTTTTGCCGCATCGATAAAAGCAATCCGGATTATCATTTGGCGTGCGCTCTTTTTTATTCGGTTATTCTTGTTTATATTCAAACAGGATCAAATCCTTTTCTGAATAATCCAATTGGCTTGTCTTTTGTGTTAATTGCTTTGTTTTCGCTGCGCACGCTGGCGATTCTTCCAGAATCTCGTGAATCGGTTGTCGGCCCGGCAAGGTATTCTGATGAGACAGGCGTGGTTGCCTTGTGAGCATTCCAGTTTCAGTGGTAATGGCTGTTTTCAATGGGCGGAACTTTTTGCCTGTTCAGGTTGCTTCCGTACTTTCCCAGCTTGAACCTCAGGATGAGCTTGTGATCATAGACGATGCATCTTCTGATGGTTCCAGTGAATGGCTTGCCTCAGTTAACGACCCTCGCCTGCATATTCATGCGAACCCATTCAATACAGGTGTTGTAAAAAGTTTTGAACGGGGGTTTTTAATTGCCCGGCATCCTGTTTTATTTTTGTGTGATCAGGATGATGTATGGTTGCCGGGCAAGCGCTCAGCCTTCGTTGCTGCATTCGAGCGTGATCCTCGCATATTGGTGGTTGTATCTGATGCCGAGTTGATTGATGGTCACGGTGTGGTTACTGCTTCATCGTTTATGGCAACGCGAGGCGGGTTTCGCAGTGGTGTATGGAGTACGCTGGTTCGAAACAGGTATCTTGGCTGTTCAATGGCAATACGCCGTGAACTGCTTTCTGTCGCTCTTCCCATTCCGAGTTCGGTGCCAATGCACGACATGTGGCTGGGGGCGCTTGGTGCCGCTCTTGGTAAAGTGAGTTACATTGCGGCTCCATTGATGCAATATAGGCGCCATGGCAGCAATGTGAGTCCCGGACAACCTCAAGGTTGGCAGCGGATGTTGCTTTGGCGCGTGAAACTACTGAGCTTGCTGGTTCATCGAATCGTTTCTTGGGTACTTCGACTGCATTCACCCCGGGCTTTATCCATGGGTAGTTCTGAGAAATAATATTTCTCAAGCTGCTCTTTCATTGAATACTTCGCGGGAAAATGCTGGAAATTTGTTTTTATTGTGAATCAATCTTATTGATGTGTGTTTGATTCAGCGATGAATTAAATATACGCTTTCGAGGCTTTTGGCTGTAAGTATTTAGAGGTTTGTTTTGAGTATTAATAGTTCCGATGAAGGGGTGGGAAAGCCTAATATTTCGGTATTGCTGGCTGCATTTAATGGTGCCAAATGGATTGATGAGCAAATAAAATCCATCCTTGAGCAGCAAGGGGTATATGTAAATATTTTCATCAGTGTCGATCCATCAACGGATGACACAATGGCTTTGTGTCAAAATTTGGCAGCCAGGCATTCTTGTATTTTCGTGCTCCCTTTGAATGAGCATTTTGGTGGTGCCGCGCGTAATTTTTTTAAAATTTTCAGTGAAGTGAATTTTTCGGATTTTGATTATGTTTGTCTGGCTGATCAGGATGATATCTGGTTTCCAGATAAACTGTTGCGTGCGCATGAAATACTTTTGGCTACTGGAGCCGATGCATATTCCAGTAATGTTTTGGCATTTTGGCCGGATGGCCGAAGGATAATGATTAAAAAATCCCAAAATCAGGTGCGGTGGGATTTTTTATTTGAGGCTGCGGGACCGGGTTGTACTTATGTCATGCGCAAAGAGTTGGCCTGTGCCATTCAAGGGGTGCTGAAAAACCGGTGGTCGGATGTCCAGCAGATAGGCCTGCATGACTGGTTTGCTTATGCATTTGCCCGTGCGCATGGTTATCGCTGGGTGATTGATAATGCTGCCGGCATGTTGTACCGGCAGCATGAAAAAAATCAGGTTGGCGTCAACCTGGGATGGCAAGCTTTGCTTCATCGGGCGCGCAAGATTTTCAGCGGATGGGGTCTGGCTCAATCCGCATTGATCGCTGAACTGGTCGGATTGGGGAATGATCCCTTCGTCAGACGGTGGTCGGGCGGTAGCCGGGCAGGGCTGCTCTGGCTTGCCTTTCATGCCTGGCAATGCCGCAGGCGTTTGCGCGACAAACTGCTGTTTGCTTTATTGTGTCTGGCTTTGTCTATTGCAGGAAATCGCCGTCAATGAAACAACCGCAAATACTGATAACCGGTGCCAATGGTTTTGTAGGCCGTGCCGTGTGTATTAAGGCAGCCGCTTGTGGTTTTGCGGTGTACGGAATGACCCGTTCCCCTTGCGATTTGCCCAGTGCCATAGAAAATCTGGTGGCTGGTAATATTGATGAAGGTACCGATTGGCAAGATGCATTGATGGGTTGTCAGGTAATCGTCCATGCGGCTGCTCGCGTGCATGTCATGGCTGACACGATTGAAAACCCATTAACCGAGTTCCGCCGCGTCAATGTGCAAGGCACGCTGAACCTGGCTCGTCAGGCGGCGGCCGCCGGTGTCCGGCGCTTTGCGTTCATCAGCTCCGTCAAGGTCAATGGCGAAGCAACGCAGCCGGGTCGCCCTTTCACGGCGGACGATGCGCCCGCGCCGCTCGATGCCTATGGCATTTCGAAAATGGAAGCCGAGCAGGGGCTGCGCGAAATTGCAGCCCAAACCGGTATGGAAGTCGTCATCATTCGCCCGCCGCTGGTGTACGGGCCTGGCGTCAGGGCCAATTTTGCCGCCATGATGCGCTGGCTCCAGCGCGGCGTGCCCTTGCCGCTGGGCGCCATCCACAACCGGCGCAGCCTGGTGGCGCTGGATAATCTGGTCGATCTGATCTTGACTTGCGTCACCCATCCGGCTGCGGCCAATCAGACCTTTCTGGTATCCGATGGCGAAGATGTTTCCACGACGGAGCTATTGCGCCGCATGGGCCAGGCCATGAACCGTCCGGCGCGTTTGATTCCTGTGCCGGCCCGTTTGCTGAAAGGGGCGGCTGCGCTGCTGGGCAAGCAGGACATGGCCCAGCGCCTGTGCGGTTCGCTGCAGGTGGATATTCGGAAAACGCGCCAGCTTTTGGGCTGGAGTCCACCCTTGACGCTGGACCAGGGCTTGAAGAAGGCAGCCGAAGGTTTCACCGCATGAAGCGGATGTTTGACCTTCTGCTTGCTCTGGCGGCGGCTGTCATCCTGGCTGTGCCCGTGATGCTGGTGGCCACTCTTGTACGCCTGACTTCGCCCGGCCCGGCCCTGTACTGGTCGGACCGGGTAGGGCGGCACAACGCCATTTTCAAAATGCCCAAGTTCCGCAGCATGCGGGTCGGCACGCCGGCCGTGGCCACGCACCTGCTGGCCAACCCGCAGGCGCACCTGACGCCGATTGGCAGCTTCTTGCGCAAGAGCAGCCTGGACGAGTTGCCCCAGTTGTGGAGCATTTTGGCCGGCGACATGAGCTTTGTCGGCCCCCGGCCCGCGCTTTTCAACCAGCATGACCTGATCGGGTTGCGAACCCGGTTTGGCGTGGATGAACTGGTGCCGGGTCTGACAGGCTGGGCGCAAATCAACGGACGTGATGAGTTACCTATTCCTGACAAGGTCAAGCTGGATGTGGATTATCTTCAACGGCAGTCGCTGTGGTTTGACATTCGTATTTTGTGGCTGACCTTTGTGAAGGTGCTCCGGCGCGATGGCGTTGCCCACTGAGGTGACGAGTCGCCTCGATGAATGCGTTGTATCTGCTTGTGTTGCGGGTGGTGGATGACGGACGGTTCAGGCCCGGTGCAGGGGTTCGGCTGCCGGTCTTGAAAGCCCGGTGACGGCTAACTATAAGAAACAAATGTTATCGAATAAATCAATAGCAGCGCCTTTCCTGGCGCTGCCCCGGCCTGCCAAACGCGTGCTGGTCATTGCGCTTGATCTGGTGCTGTCGCTGGTTTCGGTGTGGATCGCTTTTTATCTGCGCATCGACCAGACGGGCCTGCCGCAGGCGCAGCAGCCGTATGTCTACCTGCTCGCGCCTTTGCTGGCGATTCCGGTGTTTGTGCGTTTTGGGCTGTACCGCGCCATTTTTCGCTACACCGGCATGGCGGCCCTGGCGACCACGGCCAAGGCGGTCGCTCTGTATGCGCTGCTGTTCTTCGTCGCGCTGCTGTATTTCAAGTGGGACGGTGTGCCGCGCACCCTGGGCCTGATCCAGCCCTTGCTGCTGCTGCTGCTGGTGGGCATCAGCCGCGCCATGGCCCGCTTCTGGCTGGCCGGCTGGTCGAGCAAGGCGCGCCATGCGGTGGGCCGGCTGCTGATCTACGGGGCTGGAGATGCCGGCGTTGAAACCGCTTCCGCCCTGGCGGTGTCTCGCCAGTTCGTGCTGCTGGGCTTCATTGACGACGACAAAGCCAAGGCCGGAAGAAGCATCAACGGCGTTGACATCATGCCGCCAGCCGAGGTGGCCGATGCGGTGGAGCGCATGGGCGTGACCGACATCCTGCTCGCCATGCCGGCGCTGGAGCGCGCGCGCCGCAATGAAATCATTGCCAGCTTGCGGGAGCTGCCGGTCCATGTTCGCACCTTGCCGGGCATGGTCGATCTGGCGTCGGGGCGGGTCACGATCCAGGATTTCCAGGAACTGGACGTTGAAGACCTTTTGGGCCGCCCGCCGGTGCCGCCCGACTCGACCTTGCTGGCGCGCAACCTGGCGGGCAAGGTGGTGCTGGTCACGGGTGCCGGCGGCAGCATCGGCAGCGAGCTGTGCCGCCAGATACTGCTGGAAAAGCCGCGCCGGCTGGTGCTGGTCGAACTCAGTGAATTTGCCCTGTACACCATCCATCGCGAACTCGAAGGCTTGTGCCGCGAGCATGATTTGCCCATGGAGGTGATTCCCCTGCTGGCCAGCATCGGGAATTTCGGCCGGCTGAAGGAGATTTTCAATCTCTACCGTCCGTCAACTGTCTACCATGCAGCGGCCTACAAGCATGTGCCGCTGGTCGAGAGCAATCCGTCCGAAGGCGTGTTCAACAACGTCTTCGGCACCCTGAACACGGCCCGGGCCGCCATGGAAAGCGGCGCGGCGCATTTTGTGCTGGTGTCCACCGACAAGGCGGTTCGCCCCACCAATGTCATGGGCGCGACCAAACGCATGGCCGAGCTGGTGCTTCAGGCGCTGGCGGCCAGCCCAGCGGTGCGATTCGTTTCGCCTGACGGCACCTGCAGCGGGGAAGTGCAGAACCACACCGTGTTTGCCATGGTGCGCTTTGGCAATGTGCTGGGCAGCAGCGGCAGCGTGGTGCCGCTGTTTCGCAAGCAGTTGCGCGAAGGCGGACCGCTGACGGTCACGCACCCGGAAGTCACCCGCTATTTCATGACGATTCCCGAGGCGGCCCAGCTGGTGCTGCAGGCTGGCGCCATGGCCCGGGGCGGCGACGTGTTTGTGCTGGACATGGGCAGCCCGCTGAAGATTGTCGATCTGGCCCGGCGCATGGCGCAGCTGTCCGGCCTGAGCCTGCGCGATGAAAACAACCCCGAGGGCGATATTGAAATCAAAATCACCGGCCTTCGCCCCGGCGAAAAGCTTTACGAGGAACTGCTCATCGGCGACAACCCCGAGCCGACCGCGCATCAGCGCATCATGAAAGCGCATGAGGATTTTGTCGCCTGGCCTGAGCTGGCGCCGATATTGGTGGCAATCCGCCAGGCCGCCATTCTGAACAATGAGGCGGTGATGAAGTCCATCATGAAGCAGCTGGTGCATGGCTACGTTCCGCATTCGGCCTGCTGCGCAGCCTCAAGCGCAGAAAGCGGCCCAGTCCCAAGGTGATTTGCGGGCGCGGCAAGCGGCTTGACGCCCAAATGCTTTTGGTTGCCCGGGCTGCAATCGCTCAAACAGTCACGGCCATGCGGCACAATTTGCAGATTCCTTACTTCCAGGCCTGACGACCATGACCCACTCTTCCGTTAACGCTTCCTCCGACCCCGACCTGTCCCACATCGGCCCGCGCGACCAGGCTGAAATCCTGGCCCAGGCGCTGCCCTACATCCGCAAGTTCCACGGCAAGACACTGGTCATCAAGTACGGCGGCAACGCCATGACCGACCCGGCGCTGCAGGCCGACTTTGCCGAGGACGTGGTGCTGCTGAAACTGGTTGGCATGAACCCGGTGGTGGTGCATGGCGGCGGCCCGCAGATTGAAACCGCGCTGAACCGCCTCGGCAAGAAAGGCCATTTCATTCAGGGCATGCGCGTGACCGATGAAGAAACCATGGAAGTGGTCGAATGGGTGCTGGCCGGCCAGGTGCAGCAGGACATCGTTGGCCTGATCAACCAGGCCGGCGGCAAGGCGGTCGGCCTGACCGGGCGCGACGGCGGCATGATCCGGGCGAAAAAGCTCACCATGCTCGACAAGGACGACGCCAGCAAGGAGCACGACATCGGCTTTGTCGGCGACATCGTCAGCATCGACCCCAGCGTGGTCAAGGCGCTGCAGGACGACGCCTTCATTCCGGTCATCAGCCCGATTGGCTTTGGCGAAAACAACGAGAGCTACAACATCAACGCCGACGTGGTGGCGGGCAAGCTGGCCACCGTGCTCAAGGCCGAGAAGCTGGTGCTGCTGACGAATATTCCCGGCGTGCTGAACAAGGCCGGCGAGTTGCTGACCGACCTGACGGCGCGCGAGATTGATGCGCTGTTTGCCGACGGCACACTCTCGGGCGGCATGCTGCCAAAAATAGAAGGCGCGCTCGATGCCGCCAAGAGCGGCGTGAACGCCGTCCACATCATCGACGGTCGCGTGCCGCATGCGATGCTGCTGGAAATCCTGACCGACAAGGCCTACGGCACCATGATCCGTTCGCACTGAGTCCGCACTGCCGGCCAGCCGGTGCTGGCTGGCCGGTGCATGAATTCATAGCCAAAAATGCCTTTTGCGCAATGCCCATGGGCATAGTCTGCTATTAAAAAAGAAGCTGATTGACGCTCTGCAGGTGCGCTTGTCGCTGCGCGCTGCCGGTGTCGATAATGCTCTTGAATTGATAGCGGCTTGCGCCCGTGCATCATGCGCTACAGGCCTTTTTGTTTAAAAAGACAAGTTGCGGCAAAAATTTTCTGTCGCGGCACGGGCAGAAGGATGAATTCAGGATTTACCCGTGTGCTGGTTGGGCCCGGTTCTCTATTCGGCCTGGCCGTCCAGGCCACGTGAAGGCTGGCAGTCTTTGAATTGAGGCAAAATAGAACGACCGTTCTTTTATTTCCTCAATCCATGTCCGTCAGTTCACTTCCCGCCCAAACCGCCCGTCCCTCGCCCCCGGGCAAGGGCGCGACCAAAAGCGTCCAAAAAGGCCGGCAGACCAAGGCGGCCATCGTCGAAGCGGCCCTGGGGCTGGCGACGCAGATCGGCCTGGAGGGCCTGAGCATCGGCGCGCTGGCCGAGGTCATGCGCATGAGCAAGTCAGGCGTCTTTGCCCACTTTGGCTCGCGTGAGGAACTGCAGATTTCAGTCGTGCGTGAATACCACGCCAGGTTCGAGGAGGAAGTGTTCTTCCCGGCGCTGCAGCTGCCGCACGGCTTGCCCCGCCTGCAGGCGATGTTCGACAACTGGATGAACCGCACCTCGGTCGAAATCGATTCGGGCTGCATCTACATCAGCGGCGCCGTTGAATTCGACGACCGGCCCGGCCCGGTGCGCGATGCCCTGGCTGATTCGGTGCGGACCTGGCTGGCCGCGATGTACCGGGCCGTGGTGCAGGCCAAGGAGGCCGGCCACTTGCATCAGGATGCCGATGCAAACCAGGTGGCCTTCGAGATCCATGCCCTCATCCTGGCGCTGCACTACGAAGCCCGTTTTCTGAAAACCCCGGGCTCGATTGCCCGCGCCCAGACCGGGTTTGCCAACATTCTTGCGCGCTACGGCAGCAGCCGCCACACCGCTGCATCCGCCTTGTCGCCTGCCGGTTCCAGCGCGCCGGCGCCCAAAAAAGTTTCGCCGAAATCGTCAAAGCCGTCTTCTTTCAAACCCGCTTGACGCCAATTAACGCCAAAGGACAACCGTGCCACAGTACAACCCACCCCTGCGCGACATGCAATTCGTCATGCACGAAGTGCTCAAGGTCACAGACGAGCTGAAGGTCTTGCCACCGCATGCCGACATCGACGCCGAAACCATTAACGCGGTGCTGGAAGAGGGGGGAAGATTTGCGGTTGAAGTCACTTTTCCCCTGAACATCAGCGGCGACGAGGAAGGCTGCACGCTCGACAAGAGCACCCACGAAGTCACGCCACCCAGGGGTTTCAAGGAAGCCTATGCGCAGTATGTCGAAGGTGGCTGGGCCGCGCTGAGCTGCGACCCGGCCTACGGCGGCCAGGGCCTGCCCTTTCTGGTCAACCAGTGCTTCTACGAGATGATGAACTCGGCCAACCAGGCCTGGACCATGTACCCGGGCCTGTCGCACGGCGCCTACGAGGCGCTGCACGCGCACGGCACCGAGGCGCAGAAAAAGCTCTACCTGCCCAAGCTGGTCAGCGGCGAATGGACCGGCACCATGTGCCTGACCGAGCCGCATTGCGGCACCGACCTCGGAATGCTTGCTACCCGCGCCGAACCACAGGCCGACGGCACGTTCAAGCTGACCGGCAACAAGATTTTCATCAGCGCCGGCGAACATGACATGACGCCCAACATCCTGCACCTGGTGCTGGCCCGGCTGCCCGATGCGCCCCAGGGCAGCAAGGGCATCAGCCTCTTTATCGTGCCCAAGTTCAACGTCAATGAAGACGGCTCCCTCGGCGCGCGCAACGGCATTTACTGCGGCGGCCTGGAGCACAAGATGGGCATCCACGGCAACGCCACCGCGCAGATCGTGCTGGAAGATGCCGTCGGAACGATGGTCGGCGCGCCCAACAAGGGCCTGGCCGCGATGTTCGTGATGATGAACGCCGCGCGCCTGGGCGTGGGCAACCAGTCGCTCGGCCTGACCGAAGTGGCTTACCAGAACGCGCTGGCCTATGCCAAGGACCGCATCCAGATGCGCTCCCTCTCCGGCGTCAAGGCCAAGGACAAGCCCGCTGATCCGATCATCGTCCACCCGGACGTGCGCAAGATGCTGCTGACGGCCAAGGCCTATGCCGAAGGTGGCCGGGCGCTGGCGATCTACTGCACGCTGCTGCTTGACAAGGAGCTTTACCACCCCGATGAAAAGATGCGCAAGGATTCGGGCGAAATCGTCGCGCTGCTGACACCCATCGTGAAAGCCTTTTTGACCGACAACGGCCACATTGCCACCAACGCCTGCATGCAGGTGTTCGGCGGCCACGGCTACGTCAAGGAATGGGGCATGGAGCAACTGGTGCGCGACAACCGCATCAACATGATCTATGAAGGCACCAACACCATCCAGTCGCTCGACCTGCTGGGCCGCAAGATCCTGGGCAACAACGGCGCGACGCTGAAGAAGTTTGGCAAGATCGTCGGCGCCCTGATTGCCGAGGAAGGCGTGAACGAAAAGATGGCCGAGTTCATCAACCCGCTGGCCACCCTGGCCGACCAGATGACCAGGTTCACCACCGAACTGGGCTTCAAGGGTTTCCAGAACCCGGATGAAGTGGGCGCGGCGGCGGTCGATTATTTGCGCGTGGCCGGCCACCTGGTGTTTGGCTACTTCTGGGCGCGCATGGCGCAGGTCGCGCTGCGCGAGATCGCCGCCGGCAACACCGACCCGTTCTACCTGGCCAAGGTGCAGACGGCGCGCTTTTACTTTGCCCGGCTATTCCCCGAAACCGCAACCCTGATGTGCACTGCCCGCAGCGGAAGCAAGGCGCTGATGGACACCGACGCCGCGCTGGCCTGAGTTTTAGACGCCCCAAACCAGACACATCCAGAAAGAAATCCATGTCAAGTTTTCTGGTTAAAAAAGTCGCAGTGCTGGCGCAGGCGTGATGGGCGCGCAAATCGCCGCCCATCTGGTGAATTGCCGGGTGCCGGTGGTGCTTGCTGTTTGGCTTTCCTTTATCCTTATGCCCATGACCAATACCCTTCAAACTCCCTCAGAAATCCTGACCCACATCGACGCAGGCGTGATGACCCTCACGCTGAACCGCGTGGCCCGCAAGAACTCCCTGACTGCCGCCATGTACGACGCGCTGGCCGATGCGCTGGAGGCGGCCAACCACGACGCCGCCGTTCGCGCGGTGGTCATTCAGGGCCATGAAACGATTTTTTCGGCTGGCAACGACATTGGCGACTTCCTGGACAAGCCGCCCGCCACGTCCGACGCGCCGGTGTTTCGGTTTTTGCGCGGCATCAGCAGCTTTCCCAAGCCCATCGTGGCCAGCGTGTGCGGCCCGGCGGTCGGCATCGGCACCACGCTGCTGCTGCATTGCGACCTGATCTATGCCGGCGACAACGCGGCGTTTTCCATGCCTTTCGTCAACCTGGGCCTGTGCCCCGAGGCGGCGTCGAGCTTTCTGGCGGCGCAGCTGATGGGCTACC
Source organism: Burkholderiales bacterium (assembly GCA_016000195.1). GTDB lineage: Bacteria > Pseudomonadota > Gammaproteobacteria > Burkholderiales > Burkholderiaceae_C > Polaromonas. The sequence continues at coordinate 19,658 of JAECRO010000038.1, forward strand.
CGCGCGCCGCCGAGGCGCTGCTGCTGGGCGAGCCCTTCATGGCCGAAAGCGCGCTGGAGATGGGGCTGATCAACCGCATCGTGCCGCCCGCCGAGGCCAATGCGCTGGCGCAAAGGCAGGCGCTCAAGCTGGCCGCCAAGCCGCTGACCTCGCTGATGGAAACCAAGCGGTTGATGAAAAAGGGCAACGCCGGCATCATCGCCGAGCGCATGGCCGAAGAGGGCGCGAGCTTTGGCCGCATGCTGCAGGAGCCGGCCGCGCGCGAGGCCTTTACCGCCTTCATGGAAAAACGCCGGCCTGATTTTTCGAAGCTCTGAAGCAGCGTTGCAAGTTTGGGGTATCCGGATTTGAGTGTGTTTCCGGGAGGTTTTTAGCTCGCTGTAATTTTATCGTAAAACCGGATTTTATTGTTGCACCAACTTCTTTGTCTCGTTACAATGAAACCGGATTACATTGTGGGCACAAGGAAAATATGGAACCCTTCTCTGCACTCGGATTTCACTGGAACAGGTCAATCGTGCCTGGGGTGATGCCGACTCACTCCATTGAGCGAGTGGCCTTCCGTTTTCATCGCATGCTGCCAGAGTTCGTTTGGGATGCATCCATGCTTGAGGGCAACCCATTCACCTTTCCTGAAGTCAAGACATTGCTCGATGGCGTGACCATCGGCGGACGGAAAATCTCTGACCAGGAACAGGTTCTAAATCTGGCTGAAAGCTCCAAGCACCTTTTGGCGTTAGTGAAGGCTGGCAAGTTCTCCATGGATAAAGCGACGTTCACTGAGCTGCATGGCCTTGTCGCTCGCAATGAAGCGTTGGAGTGGGGTCACTTCCGGGGTGAGGGAAAAGAAACAAACTACACGCCGGATGTTGGACTGGGTGAACATGACCGATATACGCCACTGGCAACCGTGGCCGGCGCCCCGGAGTTGAACCGTGTCTTTGCCAGTGGACTGCAAGCGCTTCAAAGCGAGGTTCGGCACCCCTTTGAGAAAGCCGCCGCCTTCTTCCTGTTCGGTGCCTTGCAGCAATTCTTCTTCGATGGCAACAAGCGCACGTCGCGTTTCATGATGAATGGCATTCTGATGTCATCAGGCATTGATGCGATCAGCGTCCCCGCAGCCAAGGCGCAGCAATTCAATGAAAACATGGTCCGGTTCTACTTGGAGAAGGATGCCACTGAAATGATGACCTTCCTGGTCGATTGTCATCCGGACGCAGAACAAATTCACGAGGTGAATTCGAATCATTCAGCCAACAGAAACGCGAACGGGATGGGCTTGTAATGAGTAACGTCCCTGCTTTCTGGTCTGGGTTGCCTGATGCTCAAGCTGGAGCCCGCTACACGCTTATCGAAAGGCCTCAAAAAACACCCAAACCGATTCAAAGGGAGTCACTGTGCTGAATCGGGATGACACGACGAGCCATGGACAAGACGGCTACACATTACTCCGGCTGGTTCTAATCGATTCACTTAGTCCAGGCCGAATTATTGAATTGCCGCTTGATGGTGGCGCCGTGCTGACAGGTCGAAACGGGCGAGGTAAAACGTCACTCCTGCAATTGCTGCTGCTTTTCTATGGTGAAAGTCCCAACAGAATCGTCACAACCGAGGCCGGACGTGAAAGCTTTGTTGGTTACTACTTGCCGCGCACCACGTCATACATTGGATTTGAATATCAACGGCATGGAGGACATAAACGCATGGTTGTGGCCTACTCTGACAGGTCGGGTGAGCGGGTGTTGTATCGATTCATTCGCAGTGGTTATGAAGTCACCCAGTTCATTCAGGAAAACGGTGATTTTGTAAAAGTTTCCGACTTTTACAAGCATCTTAAAAACCTTCGATTCCAATGTTCTGAGCGTCAAATTGAGTCGCAAACTGAATATCGAAACGTCATCCAGGGCATTCCAAGCAATACGACAGACAGAAGCCATCTAAAGTATCTGCGCGAGCTGACGCAAGAGTATTCCTTCACGACCTTCAAACAACCTTTGCGGCAAATCGAAAAAATCGTCAGCGGCATGTTTCGGCGCAAGACCAATTTTGATGACCTGCAAAGCATGGTCATTGACTGTGTATCAGATGATTTGGCGTCACATTCAATTTCTGGCGACCGTCGCAAAATTGAAGATTGGCCCAAGGGCTACAAGGCTTATATGTCAGTCATGGCGCTGGCCCCAAAGATGTTAACGGCTGAACAAGCTGAAAATCAATTACAAGCGGCTGAGTTTGCGTTGGGCGAAATCTGCGCCAAATTCCGCAGTCTGATTGCCCATCTAGACCAACAAATACACCAGCAGTCGAGAGAAAAAGGCCAACTGGAAGCGTTGGCGGAAGAAGAAAACAATCAATATCAGGTCAAACGCACTGCCATCACGGGGGATCAGTTGCTGGCTCTGCGCAATACTGAGTTTGCAGATGGCAAAGCGCAAGAACTTAAACGAACTCTGGACGCTTACGAAAAGCAAAATATCCAGGCGCTTGATGTTCGAGTGCGGAATGCTCAACATTTACGAGACAATTTGTTGCAGGCCGAAAAAAGGCGAGAAGCATTACTGGGAGCGCAGTCAGAAATTGCGGCACGTTTTGAGCGATTGAAACAAATCGCCAAAGATGCTTTCAGCCAATTCCGGGATGACCAATATGCAAGCCGTCAAAAACTCGTGGAAGCTTTCGAAATACACCTTCGTCAACTAGAAGAAGCGTTTGACGCAAGTGATAAGTTTGCAAAAGAGGAAGTCGCAGTCAACCGTAAACAGCTTGATGACGCCATTCAAATCGCCAGTAGCGAGCATGGGCGTTGTTTGCATGGTGTGGATCATCCAAACCCTGATCCCAAGACGCTTGAGCTTCTTGAGCGCAAGCAAAACGCGCTCGAAACAGGACGTACAGAAAAAGCGCGCGTGGAAAATCAACGACGAGCGCTAGAGGACGCGTATCGTCAGGCACTGCAAGATTTTCAGAAACAAGAAAATGTCGTGTCAGTGTCTCTTCGGCAAGTAGGTGATGCAGAAAGAGAACTCGCAGAAAAACGAAAGCAGCTCGCGCCACAAGAAGGAAGCTTGTTGCATTTTCTCAGGCTGGAGAATTCGAACTGGTCTGCTGACATTGCCAAGGTGATCCGCAGCGATGTGTTGGACAGAACCGATCTCAATCCAGGGATGATCGAGTCAAACAACACTCTTTTTGGCTTATCGCTTGATCTAGAGCGACTTGATGCCCACCCCGCCTCCGACATTGGTGTGGCTGGACACGCAGTTGAAGTTGCAGAAACGCGTTTCAAACAAGCTCAATCAGTGCTGGACAAAGCGCGCTTACGCCTGGCACAAATCGGAGAAATCCGTGAATCGGCTGAGAGCGCTCGGCGAACGCATGAGTTGATAATCCAAAAGACGAATGCACAGGTGCTGTCTACTCAAGCTGAGGTTGATGAAGCCAAAAGACAAGTTGACGCCAGCAAACTTCAGGCCCTGACCTTGGCAAGGCAGCTACTGGATCGTGCCGAGCACGCATTACAGGAAGCCAAGCAAAAGCTTTTACGATTTGATGAGTTGGCGCGTGCAGAGTCCAATAAATTGCGCGACCAACACATTCAAAAAAAGCGTGATAAGCAGAAGAAACGCGATGACGAAATCAACCTTATAAACGCGGATATCGACGCCCGCCAGCGTCAGCTTCAATCGCATATTGCCAAATATGATGCCGAGCGCGACGAAGTTCTTCTCAATGAAGGTGTGGATACTTTAAAGCTCAAAAGTGTTGATGACGAAATCGCTCAGATCAATGTTGAGCTGGTGGCCATTCGAGGTTTCATCAAAGAAGTGCAGCAATGGCAGTATTGGAAAGACAGGGAGTGGCCCAATTATGACGGCTTCGTGGCTGAGGCGGTCAAGTCTCGTTCAGCACATCAAAAACACAGCCTGGCAATTGGTGATCTCAATGCCCAATGGCAAAAACGCAGTCAATGGTTGCAAGACCAATCCAAACAGTTTGGGGTGGCCCTCGCCGGTTTTCATGAACAACGTAAGTTGGTTAACAATCGTGTTGACACGATGCTGGGCTATCCTGAAGTCTGCGTCTCTGACTACGATGATTCCTGGACCTTCGATGCGCTGTCGAGCCTTGCCAATCAGTACACCAAAGATGTCAATCGTCTATTAGAGAGCATCCGGCGCACCATTGGTGAAGTTGCATCCGGTTTTCGACTGCATCAGGGCACCCCGCCAGAGCAATATTTACAAACAACATTGGCATCCTTGTCACCTGCACCCAGCAGGGAGTGGATTTTGCCCTTCAAGGCATGGTTTTCCAAGTCGCATCAAGAGTATCAGCGCATCTTGTTGATGGACGCAGTATCCATTGCCGGTGAAGTTAATGCATTTCATCGTTCGATGGAGGAATTTCATCTCCGTGTTCAACAATTCAACCGGGAATTGCAGGAGCATCTGGATACCAGTCTTGCATTTGACTCCATATCTAAAATTGGTGTCGAGGTGGTATCAACCATCAAAGAACTGAAATATTGGTCAGCCATTTGCGAGATGGCCGAAGCACATCACGCATGGAGCGGTACTGGCTCCAATGAGCTTCCGCCGCCCGAGTTTGCCCTGACCATTGAGCGGTTACTGGAGCACTGGGAAGTCAAGACAGGTATCCGCGCTGATCTAAAAAACCTCATCCGCATTCAGGGTGAAGTTACAGAAAACGGCAATCGCAGGATATTCAAACGCGCATCCGACCTTGAAGCGGTGTCGTCCAATGGACTGTCGTACCTGGTTCTGGCCACCATTTTTGTGGCGTTCATCAACAGGATTCGCCGCAGTGCCAAGGTCAACATCATTTGGGCGCTTGACGAACTCAAAGACCTTGACAGTGGCAACGTCGTTGCCTTGGTCGAATTGCTTGAACGAAACCACATCACCCTGGTGTGTGCTTTTCCTGACCCTGATCCGGAAACCATGGCCCTGTTCAAGCACCGTTTTACAGTTGAGCCGGATCGACGTTTAGCAGAAGTCCGCGTTGCAATGGAAGATCAAAGTGATGAATTGACGACCGGCGATTCGATGGAGGTGGCCCATGTTTAATCAAGTGGTGCAATCACTGTTAGCAGGCGAATTCATCTGCCAGGTAACGGATCATTCCGGGTTTTCATACCTCAATGACCCGAAAAATCACAATGAAGTTAATGCTTATGTCGGCAGAATTGGGTTGCACCTAGCAGTCACGCGCCAAGGCGGCGCATTTTTCGTCGCCCACCACGTCAATGGAGGCGTTGATCGCAAAGCTGCCAAGGAAGTATTCACGGAAATCAAGCAGTCACTGCGACCATTGGTGAGTTTTCTCGATATGGTCATGCGTGTCATGCAAAACGACAATCTGCTTGTGGTCGGCACCCCCATTGAGGTTAATAAGCTGATGGGGGCCATTGATGCCAACCCCAGTTTTCGCAATGACTTACAGACGCTGGCCAGCCAACTCAAAATTCAAGCGGATGGCACGGATCGCAACCGGCTGGAAAAAGTGCTCAGAAGCTTTCGTGAAAAAGGTTACTTACTGCTTTCAAACCCTGAGCGTGAAATTTACCAAATCACCGGAAAAATTGAATTCATCCAGGAGGTCATTGAGTTTCTGATGGAGCATGATGCCATTGGGGACAAGGAAGACGAGACCCCCTCAACTCAAGGCGCTCTGGTGTGAGTCAAAGTATCGACACCATCGTTGCTTACCTCGAAGTATTGCACGTCAACAGGCACCTGATTGCAGCCGCTTACTGCCAAGGCGGGATTGCGCTGGAAGATGAGAATCAACGCAGGATTCGCCAGCTAATGCAGCATCGTGTGCTGATCCCCTATTTTCAACAAGACTTTCGGATCAGCCCTACGCTTGGGCGTCACTTGGATGAAGTATTTCAGAGGCAACGCAGCTACGCTGTGGGCGCTAATTTTGGTGATTTAACCAATCGGTTGCGCCAGTTAATCATCGAATTTATGACGGCCAGCCATGAAAATCGACCTGAAGATCAAGAAGATTATGCGGCTGAATATGATGCTGGTGTTTTTGAATTGGCTTCGCTTATTAATGATGAATTGTTGAGCCTTCGCGCCATCACAGAAAACCAATTCGCCAATGTCAGCACTATGGCTGAGAAGCAGCGACAAAATGAGTTTTACCTTGACAGGGCAGAAAAAATTGGTGAAACAATTGCCTTGCTTGAAGGGCAAAGCTTGCTTGGTACGCTGTCAGACTCACCACTGCTTAAACCATTGTTGGAGGTCTATCGGCATCAAGTTCTGATTCGTTTGGCAGGTTGGCGCTCTACTCACATGGACATTACGGCGGTACTCAAGGCTTTCTTGTATCGTTTACGCCAAATTGAACCAAACGCACGACGCATTCGAGCGTTTGCCCATTTTCTCAGGAAAAATCCAGACTACCAGCCGCCTGAGTCAGAGGGTATTCAAACGTTACCCGCATGGTCATCCCGGTATGTCGGTCTTCGCCTGAAGACACATCCTGATTTATCAATTTCACAGTCGAGGGAAGTGCTGGCCGAGATCGCCCAAAGCATAGCTTCGGCCAAAATTAGCATCGTCAGAGAAAGGGCTGCGGGTCGCCTGATCAATGACGGCGCAGTGAATTCAGTGCGGGTCATCCAGCCAAAGCCAGTTCAGCTCGCTTTTCATCGCTATTTGCAAGCAGCGTGTGATGCGTTGCTTCCTTTGTCAGCTATCGGCTGGAAACGAAAGCAGCCAGAGTTTTCAAGGCTTGATGATGATGCCTGGCTGCTCTACGCTGTTCACTCGATTGAGATGCTGGGTAAGAGCATCAAAACGGGACGCTTGCGGGGCCTTGAGGTCAAACGATATGAAGCACCTGCTGAGCATGTGAGATCGGGAAACATTGTGATTAAGGACGTGGCACTATGGAAAAGAACCTGATCAATAGCTTGCTTCGGATTTATCACAGCGATAAGCAGCGGCACCCCGCTTCGGGCGTACTTACTCGATTTATTGAGGATTTCAATATTGGTCAACGAATCGGGATTTCGTTGGTTTTCTCGAACACTGATCGTGAATCAATCCGAAAATTATTATTGACCAACGAGGGGATCGATGCAGAAACGACCCAGGTTGGACAGTGGAATGGATTAAGCCGCACGGAAAGCCTGGAATACAGTGATAACGAGAAAATGACCAGTTCATCCGTCAGGCAAGGCCGGGTGGCCGTCAAAGCCTTGCCCGGTAATTTTTTATGCTTTGATGAGCAGAAAATATCTGTGCCAATCGGTGCCAACCTCGATTTGAACTGGCAATGGTTAGTGGCGCATTGCGGCCACACTTCGGTGTTGCTTATTGAGAACTGGGAAGCGTTCGACACAATCCATCAAATTACTTTTGATCTTTCCCGTGCAGGAGAAAACCCTTTGGTGGTTTTCAGGGGAAGTCCAGTCTATCGTCAAGATTACGTGATGGCCTTGCTACAGGGGTTAGCGCTCCCTGTGTTTGCCTTGGTTGACTACGATCCATCAGGCCTTATCTTGGCCCAAAGCACGCCTCATTTCATTGGGCTTATGGTTCCACCGGCTCATGAACTGGTGTCCGCATTAAAAACCATCAAGAATTACTCCCGCTATCGTAGCCAGCTTATCCAGGCACAAGCTGTTCTCAATAATTCGACGCACCCCGATATTGTTGCTCATTGGACGTTGCTGCAAGAGCATGGGACAGCTTTGCCGCAGGAGTATTTTTTGCTTAAAAGAACATCCAAGCATAACGATAAGGAGCATTCGTTTTGATGGTTTCGGGGGGTGGTATTCACAAAAGCAACGACGAAACGGTAATGTAGATGCCAACAAACATCCTGAATCTCACCGACTACAAGATAGCGCGGGTTGAAGAAGACGACCACGATTACCACATCACCGCTGAAATCTCGAACGCGCCCACGGTCTGTATGGCGTGCGGCTCTGAGCGTTTGATCGGCCATGGCCGCAATGAACAAGTAATCCGCGACATCCCCACTCACGGAAAACGGGTGGCGATCTACGTGGACACCCGGCGCTGGCGGTGCCAGGACTGCGGCAAGACCGTGATGGAGTCCCTGCCTGCCGTCAATGCCAGGCGCGTGATGACGGAGCGGCTGTGCAAGTGGATTGGTCAGCAAAGCATGAAACGCACCTTCGCCAGTGTGGCCGAAGACACCGGACTGGACGAAAAGACCATCCGCAACATTTTTCGGGACTATGTGAACGAACTGGAAGCTCAGTTTCGTTTTGAGACACCCCAGTGGATGGGCATCGACGAGATTTATCTCATCAAGCCACGTTGTGTGATTGCAAACATCCAAAACAACACCGTGGTGGACATGCTGGCCAACCGCAACAAAGACACGGTGGTCAAGTACCTGTTTCAGATGAAACACCGCGACAAGGTGCAATTCGTGGCGATGGACATGTGGGCACCGTACCGAGATGCGGTGACAGCCGTCATGCCGCAAGCCAAGATCGTGATTGACAAGTTTCACGTCATCAAGATGGCAAATGAGGCGATGGAGAAGGCTCGCAAGGGCATCCGGGCCGACCTGGATTTAAAACAGAGGCGCGGCCTCATGCACGACCGCTTCGTTTTACTGAAACGGCAACGCGACCTGACAGACAAAGAAGCCTTCAACCTGGATGGCTGGACCAAAAATTACCCGGTGCTGGGTGAGGCCTACCGGCTCAAGGAGAGCTTTTACTCGGTCTATGAGGCATCCAGCAAAGAGGATGCTTTGGCCCGCTACGAGGCTTGGAGCAAGAGTGTGCCCCCCGAAATCAGGCCGCACTTCTCGGACCTGATCCGGGCCTTCAGCAACTGGCAACCGTGGATTCTGAATTACTTCGACCACAAGGTCACGAACGCTTATACCGAGTCCCTGAACAGCCTGATCCGCGTGATGGATCGAATGGGCCGTGGCTACAGCTTTGAAGCCCTGCGGGCCAAGATTCTGTTTACCGAAGGTGCCCACAAACACAAACTCAGTCGTCCAAAGTTTGAGCGCATGCGCGACGTGGAACCCGATTACGGCATTCCGGCTGACGCCATGGGGTACTGTGCCTTTGTGGCAGAGCCAGTGATGGCTCGACCGCGCAAGGTGGCAAAACCACACGAACTGTATGAGCCGCCAAAGAACTACGGGGCCGACATAAACACACTGATCGAGCTACTCGAAGCAGGCAAGCTTTGATGCTTCAAACACACTCAAATCCGGATACCCCAAGTTTTTAAATCGCAGATTCAAGTACAAAGTGCGACATTGGGTAGTGTAATGGGCTGGATTTCCAGCCCGAAGAACGTAAGCGCTTCACGAACCCCAGACTTTCAAAGATGAATTGAAATCGGCATGCTTGGGCCATCTAACTTCAGATGGAAAACGGACATGACCAAGACAGCAACCGGGCAATACTGGGGCCGCCATATCGAGGCCGTCAAAGCCCGGGCGATCACAGCTTCAGAATTTTTCATGCGCATAGGCTAGAGCGCTTTCATCCAGACCGGCAATGGCGCAAGT
>JAECRO010000039.1 GCA_016000195.1 Burkholderiales bacterium
ATTATACCAATCAACCAAAATATTAATCAATAATAGTTTGCGTAAGTCCTAAGTCATTCTGGTGACTTCAGGATGGAACAAACCTAAACAGCAGCCCAATCAGGGCGAATCAGGTCCACTGTTAAAGCCCTACCGCATAAACCCCATCCCCCGCCCCTCCCGCACCTCGGGTTTGATGCGGTGCTCGGCTTCCAGTTGCGCCAGGAATTCTTCCGCCGACAGCTCGGCATCCAGAATCACCCCCTGCCGCCTGACCGCCGCAAAATCGCCGGGGCACAGTTGCGTGAGCTGGCCCAGGCGTTGCCGCAGGTCCGCCGTGAGTAGCGCCGCATCGCCGGCCAGCGCTTCGGTGACGAACATGGTCTCGCGCTGTCCGGCAGTCAGCGGCATGAACCTGATCTTGAAGGTGAAGCGCCGCAGCGCGGCCTGGTCCAGGCTCTCCAGCAGATTGGTGGTGCAGATGAAAATGCCGGCGTAGCGCTCCATGCCCTGCAGCATTTCATTGACTTCGGTGACTTCATAGGTGCGCCGGGCGCCGCGCCGGTCCTGCAAAAAACTGTCGGCTTCGTCGAGCAGCAGCACGGCTTTCTCGGCTTCGGCTTCGCGGAACATGGCGGCCATGTGCTGTTCGGTTTCGCCGACGTATTTGCTCATCAGGTCGCTGGCCTGCTTGATCAGCAGCGGCTGCTCCAGCGCCTGCGCGATGTGCTCGGCCAGCGCCGTCTTGCCGGTGCCGGGCGGGCCGTAAAAGCACAGGCTGCCGTGGCCCCGGCTCTTGAGCGCTGCCACGATGCGCGGAATCTCGAAGCGCGACTCGACGTTGAGCATCGCCAGGTCGTAAGTCGTCACATTGCGGCGCCCGGCGGCTTCGGCCTTGTTGCCCAGCGCCACGTCGGCGTTTTTCAACTGGCGCTCAATCAGCGACTCCATCAGCGACGCCCGCCCACCCGCCAGGATGGCCTGCAGGCCGGCGCCATCGACCTTGGCGTCCATCTTGTCCCCGGGCGCGCTGCTGGCCAGCCGGGCAAAGCGCACCGCCGTGCGGATTTGCGCCGGCGTCAGGCCCTTGCGGGCGGTGAGCCGGGCGACAAAGGCGTCGCTGACCTGCACGCCTTCGAGCGCCCGGCGAATGATGCCTTCGCGCGCGCCGGGCGGCGGCGAGCGCAGCTCCAGGTGGTAGGCAAAGCGGCGCCGGAAGGCCGGGTCGATCTGCTCGATGCGGTTCGTCACCCAGAGCGTGGGCACCGGGTTGGATTCGAGAATCTGGTTGACCCAGGCCTTGCCGCTGACCGAATGGCTGTTCGGCGCGGTCAGTTGTTCGGACCGGGCCATCAATTGCGCAGCCTCGCTGGAAATCGGCGGAAACACGTCTTCGACCTCGTCGAACAGCAGCGCCGAATGCATGCTGCCCTTGAGGAACACCTGGGCGATCTGCAGCGAGCGGTAGCGGTCGCGCCCGCTCAGTGAATTGCCATCGCGGTCGGCGTATTCGACCTCGAACAAATCCAGCCCGGCGGCCTGCGCGACCACCTTGGCCAGCTCGGTCTTGCCGGTGCCGGGCGGGCCGTAGAGCAGCACATTGACGCCCTGCTCCTTGCCGGCCACCGCGTGGCGCAGCAGCGACACCAGCACCTGCGCGTCGTCTTGCACAAACGCAAAGTCGGCCAGCCCGAGGCGGCTGCGCGTCGCCGGCCGGGTGAACACCGCCATCAGCTCGCTGTGGTCGCGGTATTTGCGCATCAGGACCGGCGGCAGCTTTTCGCTGACCTTCATCAGGTCGGCCAGGTCGGTGATGTTGTGCTCGGAAATCAGGTTCTCGACCATGCCGATGCGCTCCAGCCGCGAGCCGGGGCGCAGCGCCTCGGCGACCTCGGGCGCCTTGACGCCGGCCACGTCGGCAATCGCGGCATAGGCTTCGGGCGCGTTGCTGACCTTGAACTCGACCAGCAGCGAGCGCAAATCGCGCTGGTACCTGGCCAGCGTGCCGTAGAGCAGCAGCGCGCGCTCGGCCCGGTTGAGCTGCAGCAGGCTGGCCAGGGATTCGATGTTTTTCTCGACCAGCGTGGACTGCTTTTTCAGCGCCAGCGTCAGCCAGTCGCCGGTCGCGCTCAGGACCGACAGCAAGTCCTTGGGCTGGTCCTTGGCATGCTCGTCGAGATAGAAAAACAGCGTGCCTTCTTCATACGGGCCGCGCCAGACGCCGTGGCGGGCCATGAAGTCGGCGTCGCTCAGCGTTTCGTGGTCCTGCCAGAACTCATTGCCCTTGCAGCGGCGACTCAAGAACTCCCGCAGCCGCTGCAGCGCGGGCAGCGGCCAGACCAGGTGCCGGCCCGACAGCGACAGCAGGCTGTTCAGGTCGCGCCGGACATTGAACTTGGCACCCTGGCGCGCGGCCAGGGTCAGGACGAAATGCGAGCACATCAGATCCAGCACCGGCGCTTCTTTCAGCCCGGGGGACAGCAGCCACTGCTGCGGATGCTCGACAAGGGAACGCTTGTTCATGGACAAACTCCAGTTTGCAACGATACCGCCACGCCTCCACACTGATTTTTATTGATTCAATGAAATCGCACCATAACGCAAGCTGAAGCAGCATGGAAGACACTAATTAAATACGGCCGCACGGCAGATGCCGCGGCACGCGCGCCAAAGGCGCGGAAAATGGCCTGCTGCCCCGTCCAAGGCGTGTCTCACAAGGAACCCCATGCTCAGCCTGACCGATATTGAACAAGCCGCCCAGCGCCTGCATGGCCATTTGCTGAACACGCCCTGCGTGGAGTCGCGCACGCTCTCGCAGTTGACCGGGGCGCAAATTTACCTGAAGTTTGAAAACCTGCAATACACCGCCTCGTTCAAGGAGCGTGGCGCCTGCAACAAGCTGGCGCAGCTCACCGAGTCCGAGCGCCAGCGCGGCGTGATTGCCATGAGCGCGGGCAACCATGCACAGGGCGTGGCCTACCACGCGCAGCGGCTTGGCATTCGGGCCGTCATCGTGATGCCGCGCTTCACGCCGGGCGTGAAGATCGAGCGCACCCGGGGCTTTGGCGCCGAAGTGGTGCTGCACGGCGACACGCTGGACGAGTCGCGCGCCCACGCCATGGAACTGGCCGAGCGCGAAGGCCTGGTGTTTGTCCATCCCTATGACGATGAAGCCATCATGGCCGGCCAGGGCACTGTGGGGCTGGAAATGCTGCATGCCGTGCCCGAGCTGGAGGTGCTGGTGATTGCCGTGGGCGGCGGCGGGCTGATTGCCGGCGTGGCCACGGCGGCCAAGGCGCTGAAACCCGGCATTGAAGTCATCGGCGTGCAGACTTCGCGCTTTCCCGCCATGGTCAATGCCATCAAGGGCACGCACCACCCGCAGGGCACCAGCACGATTGCCGACGGCATTGCCGTGGGCACGCCTGGTGTGATGACGCAGGCCATCATTGCCCGGCGCGTCGATGACCTGCTGCTGGTGGACGAAGGCGACATCGAGCAGGCCATGGTGATGTTGCTGGAGATTGAAAAAACCCTGGTCGAAGGCGCGGGCGCGGCCGGGCTGGCGGCGCTGCTCAAATACCCGGCGCGCTTTGCCGGGCTGAACGTCGGGCTGGTGCTGTGCGGCGGCAACATCGACCCGCTGCTGCTGGCGGCGATCATCGAGCGCGGCATGGTGCGCGCCGGGCGGCTGGCGCGCATCCGGGTCAGCGCGCGCGACATTCCCGGCTCGCTGGCCCGCATTACCGCCACGGTGGCCGACGCGGGCGCCAACATCGAGGAAGTGCATCACCAGCGCGCCTTCACCATGCTGGCGGCGCAGAACGTGGAGATTGAACTGGTGGTGCAGACCCGCGGGCGCCCGCATATCGAGCAGGTGCTGCAGGCCTTGCGGACGGCCGGATTCGAGGCTGAAGAGCAGCACTGAGCCTGCCCCGGGTGGCGGGCCTGCTCTAGCGCAGATGCTTACGCATCTTGGCGGCAAACAGCGCGGGAATGCCCACGCCGCGCCGCCCGGGAATTTCAGCACATCGCCGGCCCAGGCCGGCTTCCCGCCGGGCCGCCTGCCACCCGGCGTAATGCTCTGAAGGATAGGCGTGGACAGCTTTTTCAAGCCCGCCGTGAATCGGCAAATCGGCCTGTTCGTCGCCCGGCAAGCCCAGCGGCAGCACCGGCACGCTGCCGGCCACCGCCTGTTTGCCGTAAGCCGTCAGGATGCTGCGCTCGCCGATTTTTGTCCGGCGCGCAAGGCCGCACTGAACCGAAAGAAGTTGCGGCATGGCGCGTCAGTTCCAGCCGATGACTTCAAAGCCTTTTTCGCTCAGGCAACGCTGCACGAAGTTGCGGTAAACCCCGTTGGGCTTGTCATTGTGAAAGGCGCCCGACACGGCGCCCGCCGAGCCGCCGATGGCCGCGCCCGCAGCCCCGGCGCGCAGCATGCCCTCGCCGCCCCGGCCGGTGATGAGCGCGCCGACCGCCGACGCCACGCCCGCCGTGGCCGCGCCTTCGCCGGCACGGCGGCCGACTTCGTTGGTGGTTTGCATCGGGCTCAAACCCGAGGCCTGCGCCCGGGACATGCAGGCACCGACTTCCATGCGGCCCTGTGCATCGCCGGCGCGGTTGAGCATGGCATTGGGGTACAGCACCGGCGTGGCCGAGGCGCTGCCGGCGCCACTGCCAGCGCAGCCGGCCAGAACGAGAACCAGCGCCGGGGCAGCGCACAGCGAGAAAACGCGGGTTGAAGACTTCATGATGGGTTTCCTGAAATTAGCAGGGCCAAAGGGTAGCGCAAAAGGTTAATGCGCTCAGGCGCCAACGCCGCGCACTCGAAAAGGTAAACTCCAAAAAAGTTTTTCAAGCATTTCAGGAGCTCCCATGAACCCTTCAGCCCAACACACGACCAACGCAGCCCACAGCAGCCCCACGCCGGCCGAAGAGCAGGATGCGGTTGACGCCATCGTTCCGATGATTCCTTTCGTGCTGCCCCTGATGGGCGGCGTGCTGATGTTCCTGCTGGCCTTCATTGCCGTTTACATGGCCTGAAGCCGCCGTCCGGCAGCTTCGCCTGAGCCCCAGAAAAGTCCGCATCGTGCGGACTTTTTTCGTTGTCCGGGCACTGGCGGCTGATGCAGACAGGCTGAACACAGGTTTTACGGCGTGCCTGGCAAACGCCGGGCCTGAACCCTGGATTTGATGCCAAACTGGCACTTTGCGCTTACGGAGCATGCACGAGCAGCTATAAAAACAAGAGCGGACTCCACGCCTCCAGCGTGATGGAAAGCGTGATGGAAATACAGCCCATCCCCGAGCGCACAGAAGTGAAGAGGGCCAGCGACTGCTCGCCACGTCTACACCGCTGGCCGGTTGCCGGGATTGCCGCCAAGTGCAACGCCACCTGCGCTAAAAGCACATAACCCCATGCATGTTTCGCATAACTTTTGGCAGTAACAGCTTGGTAACTGATTACGATGTTCCTAAAATGGCTCTTCTGGCCGAGTCGTGGTGAAGCAGCAGAAAGCTTCATTCCGACAAACGTCCGCACGCCACAGTGGCCGTCAACCCTGTCGTTGCCTGACGTTTATCGAAATCACGCTTTTTTAACTTTGGAGTTTTCACGATGAACCAACCTGCCATGCAAGGGCTTGAAATCAATACCCCCGCCTACGTCAAGAACGCAAAACTGATTGCCTGGGTCGCCGACATGGTCGCCCTGTGCAAACCCGACAGCGTGTACTGGTGCGACGGCAGCGACGCCGAATACCAGCGCCTGTGCCAGCAGCTGGTCGATGCCGGCACCTTCAGGAAGCTCAATGAAGCCAAGCGCCCGAACAGCTATCTGGCCTGCTCCGACCCGAGCGACGTGGCCCGCGTCGAAGACCGCACCTACATCTGCTCGGCCCAGAAGGAAAACGCCGGCCCGACCAACAACTGGATGGAGCCGAGCGAAATGCGCGCCACGCTGCAGCCGCTGTTCGACGGCTGCATGAAGGGCCGCACGATGTACGTCGTGCCCTTCAGCATGGGTCCGCTGGGCTCGCCGATTGCGCACATCGGCATCGAACTCTCTGACAGCGCCTATGTCGCCGTCAACATGAAGATCATGACGCGCATGGGCAAGGCCGTGTTTGACGTGCTGGGCACCGAAGGCAATTTCGTGCCTTGCGTACACACCGTGGGCGCGCCGCTGGCCGAGGGCGGGCAGGATGTGGCGTGGCCTTGCAACCAGACCAAGTACATCGTGCATTACCCTGAAACGCGCGAGATCTGGTCCTACGGCTCCGGCTATGGCGGCAATGCGCTGCTGGGCAAAAAATGCTTTGCGCTGCGCATCGCGTCCAACATGGGCCGCGACGAAGGCTGGCTGGCCGAGCACATGCTCATCCTGGGCGTGACCAATCCGCAAGGCAAGAAATACCATGTGGCGGCGGCCTTCCCGAGCGCCTGCGGCAAGACCAACTTCTCGATGCTGGTGCCGCCCGCCGGCTTTGGCGGCTGGAGCGTCACCACCATCGGCGACGACATCGCCTGGATCAAGCCGGCCGCCGACGGCAAGCTCTACGCCATCAACCCCGAGGCCGGCTACTTTGGCGTGGCCCCCGGCACCAACATGCTGACCAACCCGAACTGCATGCTGAGCGTTCGCGGCAACACCATCTTCACCAATGTCGCACTGACCGACGACGGCGACGTGTGGTGGGAAGGCATGGAGCAGGATGCGCCCGGCAAGGCGCTGCCCGCTCACCTGATCGACTGGCAGGGCAAGGACTGGACGCCGCAAATCGCCAAGGAAACCGGCGCCAAGGCCGCGCATCCCAACTCGCGTTTCACCGTCGCCGCCACCAACAACCCGGCGCTCGACAGCGCCTGGGACGACCCGAAGGGCGTGGCGATTGACGCCTTCATCTTCGGTGGCCGCCGCTCGACCACCGTGCCGCTGGTGACGGAAGCGCGCAGCTGGATCGAAGGCGTGTACATGGCCGCGACCATGGGCAGCGAGACCACCGCCGCCGCCACCGGCCAGGCCGGCGTGGTGCGCCGCGACCCGTTCGCCATGCTGCCCTTCATGGGCTACAACATGAGCGACTACTTCCAGCACTGGCTGGACCTGGGCGAAAAACTGCAAACCATGGGCGCCACGCTGCCCAAAATCTACACCACCAACTGGTTCCGCAAGGGCGCCGACGGCAAGTTCGTCTGGCCCGGCTACGGCGAAAACATGCGCGTGCTGGCCTGGATGATTGACCGCATCGAAGGCAAGGGCCAGGGCGAAGACCATGTCACCGGCATCAGCCCGAGCTACGCAGACCTGAACTGGACCGGCCTGGACTTCAGCGCCGAGCAGTTCAACACCGTGACCAGCATCGACAAGGCGGCCTGGCTGAAAGAGCTGGAACTGCACGCCGAACTGTTCAAGCAGCTTGAGCACCACCTGCCCAAGGAACTGGGCGAGACCAAGGCAGCGATTGAAGGTCGCCTGGCGGCCTGATCGGCCCCAAGCGCGCGGCGGCGGCGCATCGACCCGATCCTGCATGGCGGCATTCACACCGGCGGCCGCGCGCCGGATAAAAGGCTGGCCTTGAAGCCACTTTTTCGCCATCCCGCACAATCGAGCGCGTGAACATCCAGCTTCTTTCCGACCTGCACCTTGAATCCAACCCGCACTTCAAGGCCAAGCCCCTGCCCGGCGCCGACCTCTTGGTGCTGGCGGGCGATATCGGCTCCTACCAGAGCGGATCGCTGCTCGGCAGCCTGGGCATCGAGGACTTTGGCCTGGCGCGGTTTTCACCCCTGCCGGTGTCGCAGGGCGGCGCAGGCTGGCCGACGCCGGTGCTGTTTGTACCGGGCAACCATGAGTACGACGGCCTCGATTTCGAGGAAGCCGATGCCCGGCTGCGTGCCGCCTGCCAGCGCCTGGGCTTGATCTGGCTGGAGCGCCAGACGCTGGTGCTGCAGGGCGTGCGCTTTGTCGGCTGCACCCTGTGGACTGATTTTGATGCGCTGGCGACGCGCCAGCCCTCCACGGACCCGGCACGGGCGGGCGGCATCACGCTGGCCGAACAGCTTCAGATGCGTGAAAAGGCCTTTCGCGCCGCCAATTTCTACCTGAAGAAAAACCATGCCCTGCGCCAGGGCCAGCCGATGCTGGCCGAAGCCATGCGCGAGGAAAGCCTGAAAAGCCAGTCCTGGCTGCGCCAGGCGCTGGCGCAGCCCTTTGACGGCCCCACGGTGGTGGTGACGCATTTTGCGCCCAGCCTGCTGAGCGCCGACCCGCGCTATGGGCTGACGCCGGGAACGGCCGGATTCTGCAATTCGCTGGACGATCTGCTGCCGCTGGCCCGGCTGTGGCTGCACGGGCACCTGCATTGCCCGAACGACTTCGTCAGCCACGGCTGCCGCGTGGTGGCCAATCCGCTGGGCTATGCGCGCAAGGGTGAGCAAGAGGCGTTCCGGCCAGCGCTGTGCATTGCGCTCAGGCCATAGCCCGTTCGACGCGGGTGGATTTACACGCTGCCCGCCGGCCCCGTGGCTAAACTACGGTTTTGAACAAGGAGCACTCCATGAAGATTCTTCTGGCCGTTGACGGCAGCAGCTACACCAAAAAAATGCTGGCCTACCTGGCCACGCACGACGAGTTGTTTGGCGCCAGCAACGACTACACCGTCCTCACCGTCCAGCCGCCCTTGCCGCCCCGGGCGCGCGCGGCCGTGGGCAAGGAAGTCGTGGACAGCTACTACGCCGACGAAACCGGGAAGGTCATGGCGCCGGTCGCCGAATTCCTGGCGCGTCACGGCATCCATGCCCAAAGCGACTGGAAAGTGGGGCCGGTGGGCGAAACCATCGCCACGGTTGCCGACGAGGGCAAGTTCGACCTGCTCGTCATGGGCTCGCATGGCCATGGCGCGCTGGGCAACCTGGTGATGGGCTCGGTGGCCACCCAGGTGCTGGCGCACAGCAAGGTGCCGGTGCTGCTGGTTCGCTAGGCGCTCCCCGGTTCAGGCGTTTTAATTGCTATTAAAATAATAGCTGTCTGCGCTTGTCCAGCCTGCGCAGGCGGCCTGAATGGCTTAAAAACCGTGCCCAGCCCCGGCGTGAGGGCCTCAGGCCGCCGCCGTGCCCAGGGTGAAGTAAAACGTGGCGCCTTCCCCCTGCACCGACTCGGCCCAGACCCGGCCGCCATGGCGCGCGATGATTCGCTGCACCGTGGCCAGGCCAATGCCGGTTCCGGCAAATTCAGCCTCGGTATGCAGGCGCTGGAAAGCGCCAAACAGCTTTCCGACATAAGCCATGTCGAACCCGGCGCCGTTGTCGCGCACGAAGTACGTCTTTTCGCCGTCGCCGCCAGCCATCTGGCCCACCGTGATGCAGCTGCACGCCTTGCCGGAAGTGAACTTCCAGGCGTTGCCCAGCAGGTTGTAGAGCACCTGCCCGAGCAGGCGCGGGTCGCCCTGCGCCGTCAGGCCGGGCTCGACCTGCAGCCGGGTCATGCGGGCCGGTTCCTGCTCGCGAAACCCGAACAGCAGCGCCTCGGCCTTGGCGCTGAGGTCCACCGCCTCCCAGGCCAGGCTGGACCGTGACACCTGCGCCAGCGACAGCATGGCGTCGATCAGGTCGCCCATCTGCCGGGCGCCTGCGCGGATACGCGCCAGGTAATGCTGGCGGCGCTCCGTCAGCGAGGCGCCGTCCGGGCGGTTCATGGATTTTTCAAGCAGCGTGCTGAAGCCATCAATGCTGCTGAGCGGGCTGCGCAAGTCATGCGAGACCGAATAGGCAAACGCCTCCAGTTGCTGGTTGGCAAACTGCAGCTGCGCGGTGCGCTGCTCGACCCGGTCTTCCAGGCTGGCGTTGAGCTGCAGGATTTCCTCGCGCGCCTGTTTGCGCTCGCGGATGTCGGTGATGACGGCCATCACGCCGTCGATCTGGCCGTGCTCGTCGCGCACGACGGCGCTGCGCGCCTCGACATACACCGCCGAGCCGTCGCGCGCCCGCTGCTCCAGCTCGCCGGTCCAGTCGCCGTCAAGGGCCATGATCTGGTCGAATATCGCCGGCACCATGCGTGGATCGGGGTACATCAGCGCTTCCATGGTTTTGCCCAGCACCGCTTCGGCCGGCCAGCCGTAGAGACGCTCCGCGCCCTTGTTCCAGAAGCGCAGCGTGCGGTCCAGGTTGTACACCAGGATGGCCTCCGGCGCCAGGTCAATCAAGGACGCCTGCTCATGCAGTTTGGCGGCCGCCTTGCGGGCGGCTTCCTCGCTGCGCCGCCGCTCCAGCCGCGCACGCAGACTGACGATGCCAAACGCCAGGTTGTCGGCCAGTTCCTGCAGCAGCTTGACCTCTTCCGGGTCGAACTGCTGAAGCTCGCCCGTATAGAGGCACAACACCCCAAAATTCTGCTGTTCGCTGCATAAAGGGAGTGCGAGGGTGCTGAAATAACCCCGCCGCAGCGCCGCATCGCGCCAGTGGAACTGGCTATCGAACCGGCTGACATCGGGGGTTTGCTGCGGCAGCCCGGTGCGGATGGCCCGGCCCGCCGGCCCCCGCCCTTCTGGCTGGTCGTCGCGCCAGCACAGCTTGATGGCGCTCAGGTAGCCCAGTTCGTGGCCCGCATGGGCCACGGGCTGGATGATTTTTTCCTCGTCCTGGTTGGCATAACCCACCCAGGCCATGCGGTAGCCGCCCAGATCCACGGCCACGCGGCATACCTCGGCCAGCAAACCGGCTTCGTCATGGATCCGGTTGATGGCAATGCTGGAGCGGCTCAGCATCTGCAGCGCACGGTGGCTGCTGACCAGCGCTATCTCGGCCAGTTTGCGTTCCGTGATGTCGCGCGCCGTGCCCACCACGCGTTCAAGCGCACCGGCGGCGCTAAACACCGGATAAGAGCGGTCGCGTATCCAGCGCGTCTGGCCATCGGCCGAAAGGATGCGGTACTCCACACTGGCGTTCTGCCCGGCCGCATTGAGCCTGTCGGCCATCGTTATCGCCTGCAGATCCTCGGGCAGGACGGCATCGACATAGGGCCGGGACGCGGCGTACAGGCTCTCGCAGCTGCGGCCCCAGACCTTCTCGTAGCCCGGGCTGACATAGCGCACACGGCCGCTGCCGGCATCGACGTTGTAGAACACGTCCTCGACGTTTTCAGCCAGTTCGCGAAAGCGTTCGTCACTCCTGACAAGCGCCGCCTCGGCCCGCATGCGCTCCAGGGCCAGCCGGGCCAGCCGGGTGGCCGTGCCGATCAGCGCCAGGTCAGCGGGAAGCGGCTTGCCGGGCGTGCGCCGGTAAATCGCGAAGGTGGCCAGCACCTCGCCATCAGCGCCCACCACCGGCGCGCTCCAGCAGGCACGCAAGCCGTGCGCGGCCAGCAGTTCCCGGCAATTTTGCATGCGCGGGTCTTGCGCGACATCTTCAATGATGACGGTTTCCTTGCGAAACGCTGCCGTCCCACAGGCGCCAACCCCCTCGGCAACCGGCAAGGCGTCGGTTGCTTCAATATAGGCTGGCGGCAGGCTGGGCGCAATGCCATGGCGCAACTGCCCGCCTTCAACCATGAGCAGGGAACACAGGCTTTCCGGGGCGCTCTTTTCTATCAGCCGCACAATCGCTTCAAGCGACTCGCGCACCGGCGTGCCGCCCGCGATCAGCACCAGAACCTCCTCTTGCGCCAGGGAAAAAATTTCCGCCGCCTTGAGTTCGGTGACATCAATGAACACCATCAGGGCGCCGACCTGCCGGCGCTCCTGTCCGAGCAAGGGCCGGGCGCTCATCCTCAAGATCCGGTCCTGCACATCAGGACGGGAAAAAACCAGGTCCCAGCTGTCAACGCTGGCGCCGCCCAAGGCCTTCGTCAAGGGTCCTTCAAGCGCGACGGCTTTTGTATCCAGCAGGCGCAGCGGGTGGTTTTGCCGCCAGTCATCAAACAACATGCCCGCCTCGGGCGCGGAAAACAGCTTGCGCGCCGTGGCGTTGAACAGCATGAACCGGCCGCCGGCATCGACGGCAATCACGCCTTCGCTCATGCTGTTGAGGATCAGGTCGAGCACGGCGCGCGCCTTGTCGGCCTGCTCCAGGGTGGCGTCCAGTTCACGGCATTGCGTCTGCAGGGCCTGCGCCATCCGGTTGAACGCCAGCCCCAGGCGGCCAATCTCGTCCTGATTCCAGCGGCCGATCCTGACCCGGGCATGCAGGTTGCCGCGCGCGATTTCGTTGGCTTCCTTCAGGATGGCATTGGCGGGATTGACCACCAGGCGCTTGCCCATGGCCCACGCGCAGGCCATGCCAAAAGCCGTCACGCCCAGCAGCGCGGCAAGATCGGCCAGCAGCAAGGCGCGCGGCGCGGCGGTCAGCGTGTCGCGCGGCACGCTGATGGCCACGAAGAGGCCGCCCTGCGAGCCGCGGACCGGCGCATAGGCATACACTTTTTCACCCCCCCGGGCATCAACCGCCTCGCGCACGCCCGGCTGGCGCAACTGCACGGCGTCGAGCACCACGGCGTCCGGCTCCTTGTGGCCGACCAGGCCCTCGGGCGGCTCGGCGGCCAGGACGGTGCCGTGACGGTCGATCACCCGCAACTGCGCCCCTTCGACGGACCCCCTTGCGGGCAGGGCATCGGCAAACCTCTGAACATCAACGGCGGCAAACGCAACGCCGTTGATGACGCCTTCCGCGCTGTACACCGGCATGCCGAAAGCCATGCCCGTCCTGCCGGTCAAGCGCGACACCGCATAGTCACCGACCGAAAACGCCTGCCCGCTCATGGTCTGGCTGAAAAAGGTCTGGTCGCCAAGATAGACCGGGGCGCCGGAGTCCATGGCATGGCAGGAAACCTGTCCGTTCAGGCCAATGACGCCGAGGTTGGAATAGCCTGAATCCTGCGACTGCAGGTTTTTGAGGTACTGCACGCACAGGCGGTTTTGCGGGTCCTTGATCGACGGGCCGCTGGCAATGTCCCTGAGGAGCTGGCTCACCCGCTCGACAAGGCGCTGCTCATGCGCGGCGACCAGCAGCACCTCGGACTGCAGGCTGGCCTGGGCCAGCGCCATCACCGTTTGCTGGTTTTTTGCAGCCGACCAGATCAACAGGCCAAACACCGGCACCAGGGCAGCCAGCACCAGCAGCATCAGACGGGAACGCAGGCCCAGCCGGCTCAGCATCCGGACTTCCTGGTGTTTCTCACGGCGCCTGGACGCCGATTTTCGGGGTGCTGGCCGGTAGAGCTCGAAAAGGCCATCGTTTTTCTCCTGGGGGTAGCCGAGTATATGAAACAACATGTAGCCCGGGAGGTCTGCTTTCCCTAAGCTAAGCGCAAAGCGGGCCGGCAACGGGAACGCCAGCCTTTTGCACGCCAGCCGGCCGGCCCAGCGATGGCAAACGGCTTCAGGCCGCCAGCGCCAGCCCGGCCGACCGGGTCAGGGCGGCCGTCAGGGCATCGAGCACTTCGGACTCCAGGTTCCAGCAGTGCCAGTAAAGCTGGATCGGCAGGATGCAGCCCGGCGCCAGGTTGGCGAGCAGCCCCTGGTCGATCAGCCCCTGCGCCAGCAGGCGCGGCAGCACGCTGGCGCCCCAGCCGGCCAGCACGGCGCGCACCTGGCCTTCGGACGAAGGCACGAACAGCTGGTTCAGCATGACGCGCTTCAGGCCAAAGGCCTTGCCGACGAATTCGCTCTGCATGTCGTCCTTGCGGTTGAAGGCGACAAACGGAATCCCGCGAAAGTTGTGCGCCGTCAGCACCGCCCCGCCCAGCCGCTCCAGCGCCAGCGCGGGCGTGGCGCAGGCCACGTATTCCATGGCGCCTAGCGACACCACCTTGCAGCCGCGCAGGGCCTGCTTGAGCGTGGTGACGCAGCCCAGCACCTGGCCCTGGCGCAGCCATTCGTGGGTGAAGTCCTGGTCGTCGGTGATGACTTCCATCGGCAGGCCCTGCTGCGCCAGCCCGGTCAGCGCGGGCAGCGCCCAGGTGGCAATGCTGTCGGCGTTGATGGCAATCGAGATGCGCTCTTCCTCGCGCGCGCCGCGCAGCGAACTGGGCGCCAGCTCCTTCAGGTCGCGCTCCAGGTCGGCGCGCAGCAGGCGCAGCATCTTGGTGTGCTTGAGCAGCAGCTGGCCGGCCGAAGTGGCTTTCAGCGGACGGCTGCGCACGATCAGCACGGTGCCGACCTGCGCCTCCAGCGCGCGCAGCCGCTGCGACACCGCCGACTGGGTGATCGACAAGCGCCGCGCCGCGCGTTCAAAACCGCCTTCTTCCACAATGGCCGCCAGGCATTCCAGCGCATCCGGGTCAAAAGTGCTCATTGAATCGGCTCTCAGTATTAGTGGCTCTGATGATTTAGCTGACAGTTTAATTTGACTGTTATCTGGCGGCAAGCTCCTGCACACTTGGCAACTTCAGGAAAGGGGATTGTCATGAAAGTCGTGGTCTTGGGCGCGGGCATTATCGGTGTCAGCACCGCCTGGCATTTGCTGGAGCGCGGGCACGAGGTCACGGTGGTGGACCGGCAGCCTGACGCCGCGCTGGAAACCAGCTTTGCCAATGCCGCGCAAATCTCGGTCAGCTACTGCGAGCCCTGGGCCAACCGCGACGCGCCGCTGAAGGCGCTGAAATGGATGTTCCGCGACGATGCGCCGCTGCTGTTCAGGCCCCGCATGCCGTTTGGCGAAGGCTGGCAGCAATGGCGCTGGGGCCTGCAGTTCCTGGCGCAATGCAACGACGCGGCGTTCGAGCGCAACGTGCAGCAGCTGGTGGCGCTGGGCGCCTACAGCCACGCCGCGCTCAAGGACGTGGTGCGCGCCACCGGCATCGAATACAACCGGCTGGAGCGCGGCATCGCCCATTACTACACCGAGCAGAAATCGTTCGACACCGCCGGCGGCGCGGCCGCGCTGATGCGCAAGTACGGCGTGGCGCGCCGGGTGGTTTCCACCGCCGAGCTGCTGGAGATCGAACCGGCCTTCAGCGCCTTTGCCGACCGCATCGTCGGCGGCACCTACACCGCCAGCGACGAAAGCGGCGATGCGCGGGTCTTCACCCAGGCGCTGGCGCAGCGCTGCGCCGCACGCGGCGCGCAGTTTTTGTACAGCCATGACGTGGTGCGGCTGGAAAAAACCGGAAACGCTATCAATTCAGTAGCTATACACGCCCGCGCAGCAAGCGCAAGAGGCCAAAAAGATGCCCAAGTAACGCCATTGACGCACCTGAAGGCCGATGCGGTCGTGGTGGCCTGCGGCTCGTACACCGCGCCGCTGCTGCGCAGCGTCGGCGTTGATTTGCCGATTTATCCGGGCAAGGGCTACAGCGCCACCTTCAAGCTGCTCAAGCCCGAGCGGGCGCCGTTTGTCAGCACGATTGACGATGAAGTCAAATGCGCCATCAGCCGCCTGGGCAACGAATTGCGCGTGGCCGGAACGATTGAGGTCGGCGGCTACGACCTGTCGCTCGACACCCCCGTGGCCAGGGCCAGGTGCCACATGCTGGCCAGGCGCATCGAGGAAGTGCTGCCCGGCGTGTGCGACACGCGGCTCGAAGAAGAAGGCGGCCAGCCGCAGTTCTGGACCGGCCTGCGCCCGGCCACGCCGACCAACATCCCCTACATCGGCAAGACCCAGGTCGGCCGGCTGTGGGTCAACGCCGGCCACGGCACGCTGGGCTGGACGCACGGCGCGGGTTCGGGCAAGGCCATGGCCGAACTCATCAGCGGCGAGGCGCCGGCCATGGATTTTGGCTTTTACGGATTCGACCGCGCCCGCCGCCAGCCGGGACTGTCCGCCGCCTGAGCCGCAGAGTCGGGCGTCAACTCAAACCAGGTGCAGCTTGTCTTGCGGCGCCGTCACCGGCAGCATCTCGCCGGTCTTGAGGTAGCGCGAATGCCACGACAGCGCCTCGTCCAGCAGGTGCGGCGTGTGCTGGCCCGACGCGCCTTTCAGCGAGCGCTCGAAATAATCAAGCAGCGCCGGGCGGAAGTCGGGATGCGCGCACTTCCCGATGATGAGCCGGGCGCGCTGCGTCGGCGACAGGCCGCGCAGGTCGGCCAGCCCTTGCTCGGTGACGATGATTTCCACGTCGTGCTCGGTGTGGTCCACGTGCGAGGCCATCGGCACGATGCAGGAAATGGCGCCGTCCTTGGCCACCGACGGCGTCATGAAGAACGACAAGTACGCATTGCGCGCAAAGTCGCCCGAGCCGCCGATGCCGTTCATGATGCTCGACCCCATGACGTGGGTGGAGTTGACGTTGCCGTAGATGTCGGCCTCGATCATCGCATTCATGGCAATCACGCCCAGGCGGCGCACCACCTCGGGGTGGTTGCTGATTTCCTGCGGGCGCAGCACGATGCGCTGGCGGTAGAAGTCGATGTTTCCGTTGAAATCGGCCAGCGCTCCGGGGCTGAACGACAGCGCCGTGGCCGACGCCATGGCCAGCGTGCCCGAGCGCAGCATGTCGAGCATGCCGTCCTGCAGCACTTCGGTGTAGGCCGTCAAGTCCTTGAACGGCCCGTCGTTCAGGCCGGCCAGCACGGCGTTGGCGATGTTGCCCACGCCCGACTGCAGCGGCAGCAGCTCGGCCGGCAGGCGGCCCAGCGCGACTTCCTGCTGCAAAAATTCGATGATGTGGCTGGCAATGCGCTGCGAATTCTCGTCCGGCGCGGCAAAGGCCGAGTTGCGGTCGGGCTGGCTGGTATGCACCACGGCAATCACCTTGCTCATGTCGCACGTCAGGTAAGGCTCGCCGATGCGGTCGCCGGGGCCGGTCAGCGGAATCGGCTTGCGGTGCGGCGGCAGGCGGGTGCCGTAATAGATGTCGTGCATGCCCTCAAGGCCGGGGTTTTGCAGGGTGTTGACTTCAAGGATGATCTTGTCGGCCTGGTCCAGCCAGGTCTTGTTGTTGCCGACCGAGGACGAGGGAATCAAGCGCCCGTCCGGCAGGATGCCGACGACTTCCACCACGGCCACGTCGAGCTTGCCCAGAAAGCCGAACCAGACGAACTGCGCCACGTTGGACAGGTGCATGTCGGTGTACTGCATTTGCCCGGCATTGATCTGCTTGCGGCAGGTCGGGTCGGACTGGTAGGGCAGGCGCATCTCGATGCCGTTGACCTTGGCCAGCGCGCCGTCGAGTTCAGGCGCGGTCGAGGCGCCGGTCCACAGGCCGATGCGGAAATCCTCGCCGGCGGCATGCAGGCTTTCGATGCGCCGCGCCAGCGCCTGCGGCACGGCCTTGGGGTAGCCGGCGCCGGTGAAGCCGCTCATGCCGACATTGGCACCGGCGGGAATCAGCGCGGCGGCTTCGTCGGCCGACATGATTTTTGTTTTCAGGGCAGGGTTCTGCACGCGATCAGCAAAGGACATCAAGGCAACTCCGGGGTAGTGGCGGCAGCGCGACAGCGCAATGGAAGGCGCGAATTTTATCAGTTCACCTTTTTAACGTAAGGGTAAACCCTGAAAATCAGGCAAAACGCCAGGCCGTGCGCTTGCCGCGCCGCGACCGGCGAATCGCCTGTGCCGGCCGGACCCTGGACAACCGCTGTTTGCTCTTTTTTTAATAGCTGAAAGCGCACGTCCAGCATGCGTAAAAGGCCTTTTTGATGCTTATTTTGGCGTCAGCATCGCCATCGTGATGCGCGACACGCAGGTCAGCTCGCCGGCGTCGTTGCGCAGCTCGATGGACCAGACCTGCGTGCTGCGGCCAATGTGTACCGGCCGCGTGATGCCAGTGACCCAGCCGCTGGTGGCGCCCTTGAGGTGGTTGGCGTTGATGTCCAGGCCGACGGTGCGGTGGCCGGGCGGCGCGCAATAGGCGGCGCCGCAGGAGCCCAGCGTTTCAGCCAGCACCACCGACACGCCGCCGTGCAGCAGGCCGTAAGGCTGGATGGTGCGCGCGTCCACCGGCACGCGGGCACGAATGAAATCGTCGCCGACTTCCAGAAACTCGATGCCCAGGTGGCTGACGGCGGTGTTGGCGGTAGAGGCGACTAGCAATTCGACGGAGATGGGCTGCTTCCAGATTTGCATGGGGTTCCAGGAATGTAAAAAAAGAGTGACTATAAAGGGTCGGCACCTACAGCCGATGGGCGGCTTGTCGCGCACGTGACGCCAGCGGCCGGTTTAAGCTGGCGGGTCATGCCGATGACCGGACCCGTATCATGACGCGCGCCCGCAAGTGGCTGCCGGGCGCGGGCGTGGCTGCGGGCCTGCTGGCCTTGCTGGCGGCGGTGCTGCTCAGCCTGATGCCTTCGGATGAAGAACTGGCCCGCCGCGCCGCCACCGGGCTGGAGGCGGCACTGGGCGTTCCGGTCAGCGTGGGGGCGCTGCACTGGCGCCTGCTGCCCTCGCCCAGGGTGGAGCTTGAAAATGTCGCCACCCGGCAGGCCCAGCCAGTCGAAATCAAAAAGCTGACCGCCTACCTGAGCCGGTCCGCGCTCTGGCAGCGCCGGCTGCAGGTGGAGCATGCCGTCGTGCAGGGCGCCGTGCTGCCGCAGCTTTCACTGCCCGCGCTGGGCCATCAGCCCGCAGCCGCAACGCCTGGCGCGCAGCAAAATTTCACGCTGGACGAAGTGCCGCTGGCACGCATCGAATTTAGCGATGTCACCTGGATTTCGCGCTACGGCACGCGCTTTCTTTGCGACGGCGAGGCCGACTTTGATGCCGGCTGGCGACCGCGCACCGCCCAGCTGCGCCGCCCGGGCGTCAGTCCCCCCGCCGACCTGGCACTGACCCGGCACGGGCAGGACGACCGCTGGGCGGCGCGCATCAACCTTGGCGGCGGCACGGCCCACGGCGAGCTGCAGTTGCAGGCCGGCGGCAAGGGCGGGCTGCGCCTGACAGGCAAGCTGCAGCCACGCAACATCGATGTGGCCGGCGCGCTGCAGGCCTTCAGCCGCAGTTCCATCGTCGCGGGCAAGGCCTCGGGCGACACCACGCTGTCAGCCAGGGGCGACAGCCTGGGCGAAATGGCCCGGTCGCTGCACACCACCACGACCTTCACCATGGGCCGCTCGACGCTGTTGCGCTTTGACCTGGACAAGGCCGTCCGCAGCCTGGGCCGGGAACATGCGGGACAGACCCCGCTCGACGCCATCAGCGGGCAGATCGACACCCAGAACACGCCGCAAGGCATGGTGGTGGATTTCAGCAGGATCAAAACCAGCTCGGGCGTGCTCAGCGCCTCGGGCAAGGCGCGCATCGCCAGCCGGCGGATCGACGCCGAGCTGACGGTCGATCTGGTCGATGGCGTGGTGGGCATCCCTTTGACGCTCAGCGGCCCCGTGGACAAGATTCAGGTGTCGGTGCCGGCCAGCGCCCTGGCCGGCGCCGCCGTGGGAACCGCCGTGCTGCCCGGCATCGGCACGGCGATTGGCGCGCGGCTTGGCGCAGCCATCGGCAGGCTGCTCGGTTCGGAGCCGGCGGCCGGGCCGCGTGCGGCACCCGGCAAGAAGTGAGCTTCAAAAGACTGGCGCTACAGCTTTGCAGCTGTCTGTCGGACAAGGCCCCGGGAAGCGTATTTTTTTAAGCGTTCTGCTAAGCTTTGCGCTTTACTTGTGCTTTATCCAGCGGCCCCTGACCAATGTCACAACACTCAACTGCTTTATTGACGCCCACTTCGCTGGAACGCGCGCTGGACCAGAATGAAGCCATTCAGGAGACGGTCGAGCAATCGGCCGCCGAGCTGTGCGTGATCAACGCGGTGCTCAAGCAGGAAGTGCCGGAGCATGTCAAGACCGGCGATGTGGCCGAGGCGCTGCAGAAAACCGACGAGATTGAAAGCCGGATTCAAAACTCCGCCGGGAACCTGGAGCAGGTCAACCAGGCGCTGAAAGAAGAAATCAAGGCGCGCGCTGACCTGGAACGCCAGCTGGCCTCGACCCAGGCCGAGCTGGAACAGGTGCAGAACGCCGCGCAAAACAGCGCACCGGCCAGCGAAGGCGAACGCCGCGCGTCCTGACAAGCCGCCACGGCCCATCCGGCAGGCGGCTCCATCGTGCTGACGCCCTGAGCCTTATTTCCTGCGGTTCAGCAGCGCATACCGCAGGATCGCGCCAAACGTGGCGGTGCCGATGCCGCCCAGCGCGAACTGGCCGAACTTCAGCGTGAAGTCGCCGGTGCCCGGCACCAGCGTGATGGCGGCGACCAGCAGGTTCTTGTGGTCCGAGAAATCGACCTTGTTATCGGCCCAGATCTTGGCGCCCGCAATCGCAATCAGGCCAAACACCACAATGCTCACGCCGCCCATCACCGGCAGCGGAACCGCCTGGATCAGCGCGCCGAACCCGACGCCTACGCCATCGAAAGCCACCGCCGCGCCGAAGCGGCGCGCGCCGCCGGCCTGCAGCGCGAGATTTTGCCCATGCCGGGCGTGGACAAGGAAGGCCAGCCCCTGACGCTGGCGCATGACGAAGGCATTTGCGCCGTGATCGACACCGCCCGCATGCGCGCCATGCTGCCGGTGTTTTGCAGCCCCGAGACCGGCGTGGTGACGGCCGCCAACGCCGCGCAGAACCGCGGCCTGAAGCCGCGCGCGCTGGGCTATCCATTTTGAATCCGGCTTCTAGCGCACGCTCCATGCGCACAAGCAGCTATAAAATAAATAGCAATATTGACGGGGAACCTGGGCTTCTCACTGCAGCAGCGGCGTGTCGGGCAGTTCGTTCGGATGGTCAGACGTGGCTTGCGTCCGCGCAAAATGCGCCACCAGCACCGCCGAGGTTTCTTCCAGCGCCTGCGTCAATCCGTCTTCATAGCGCTTTTCGCGAAAGGCGCTGGCCATATTGGCCAGCACAGCCTGCCAGTGCGTGGCGTCCGCATGGCGCATCAGCCCCCGGTCAGCCACGATTTCGATGGCGTGTTCGGCCAGCAGCACATAAATCAGGACGCCGTTGTTGTGCTCGGTGTCCCAGACGCGCAGCTTGCCAAACATTGTCAAGGCCCGCTGCCGGATCAGGTCGCCAAGGCTGTGGTCACGGCCCAGTCGCCATAAATAGCTGGCGGGCAGCGAGGACTCGATGCAGATACGGATTTGTCCGCTGTGGCGCTGCTCGCTGGCGGCGACCCGCTCGGCCAGGCGATGCACCATATCGGGGGGGATGGCGCGCCGGGTGTCGGATACGTCAAGCCACAGGTGCCGCGTCAGAAGTTTGAGCTTGTTCATGGATGGCCTACCAATTGCCCGAGGCACCGCCGCCGCCGAAATTTCCGCCGCCGCCGCTGCTGAAGCCGCCACCGCCGCCGCTCCCGCCGCCACGACCACCACCAAATCCGCCGCCTCCAAATCCGCCGGGGCCGCCCCAGCCTGAAGAGCGGCCGCTACCGCCCAGGCCGCTGATGCCGGAAATCAGCGCGAACACCATGCCAACCAGCGCGGCAATGCCACCAATCACCAGGCTGCTGGTGAACAGCCAGGCCAGCACGCCGACAGCTCCGCCGGTGGCCACCGAGCCCAGCTTGCGGCCCAGCACGCTCGACAGTATCCGGCCGCCGATGGGTACGGCAAAAAACAGGAATACCGCCAGTGTCGTCCAGTCAAAGCCGCCGTTGCTGTTTTGACGGGCATTGCGCGTCTGCGGTGCTGGCAGGTTTTCGCCGGTGATCCGCGCCATGATCTGGTCGGCGCCTGCATCAAGCCCGCCGGCAAAGTCGCCCTGCCTGAAGCGCGGCGTGATCGCGGTTTCGATGATCTGGCTGGCGGCCAGGTCGGGAATCGCGCCTTCGAGCGCCTTGGTGGTTTCAATGCGAACGGTGCGGTCGTTCTTGGCCACCACCAGCAGCAAGCCGTCGCCGATGCTCTTGCGGCCGATTTTCCAGCTGTCGCCGATGCGCTGCGCATACGCGGCAATGTCCTCGGGCTGGGTGGTCGGCACGATCAGTATGACCACCTGGGCGCCGCGTGACTGCTCGAAGGCCGTCAGCCTGGCTTCCAGCGCGGCCTGCTGCGCTGCGGTCAGGGTGCCGGTGCTGTCCATCACATGGGCCGTCAGGGGCGGGACGGGCTGCACGCCTTGCGCCCAGGCCGCCACACTGGCCAAGGGTAGCCACATCGCCAGTAACAGCGCCTGCAAAAAGAAACGGAACGTCATCGGCTGCGCTGCTGCTTATTTCTTGTTGAAATCAACCACTGGCGGCACGGAAATCTGCGCCTCGTTCGCCACGGAAAAGTTGGGCTTGACCTTGTAGCCAAAAATCATCGCGGTCAGGTTGTTCGGAAAACTGCGCGCCAGCACGTTGTATTCCTGCACTGTCTGGATGTAGCGGTTGCGCGCCACGGTGATGCGGTTTTCAGTCCCTTCGAGCTGCACCCGCAGGTCGCGGAAAGCCTGATTTGCCTTCAGGTCGGGATAGCGCTCGCTGACCACCATCAGGCGGCTCAGGGCGCTGCCCAGCTCGCCCTGCGCCGCCTGGAATTTGCTGAAGGCCGCCGGGTCGTTCAGGGTTTCGGGCGTGACCTGAATCGACGTGGCCTTGGCGCGCGCTTCAATCACCTGGGTCAGCGTGTCCTGCTCGAAAGCCGCTTCGCCCTTGACCGTCGCGACGATATTGGGCACCAGGTCGGCGCGGCGCTGGTACTGGTTCAATACCTCGGACCAGGCCGATTTGGTTTGTTCGTCCAGGCTCTGGAACTGGTTGTAGCCGCAGCCCGAAAGCAGCAGGCTCAGCAAGGCGGCGAAATATAAATTCAATAAACGGGATGTCATGTAAAGCCTCCAGAATTCAAGCCGTAACACTACCATAGCCGGGTGTTATCCGGACCTGTCGTGAGGCGCGCACAATTCCGGACTGAATTCATTGCGCCCCTTACCGACTGAACCCGATTGGTCTCATGCGAAAACCCAAAGCGCCGCTTGCCAGCCCCAAAAGTGCCGACGCCACCGAAGCGGCGTTTTACGACGCGCTGCAAGGCGGCAACATCGACAAGCTGATGGCCTGCTGGAGCGATGAGGACGAGATTGTCTGCATACACCCCGGCGGTGTCCGGCTGGTCGGCCCGGCCGCCATACGCAGCGCGTTCGATGCCATGTTTTCCAGCGGCACAATTCGTGCGCTGCCCTTGAAGGTGCACCGCTTGCAGTCGCTGAGCGCCAGCGTGCATAGCGTGCTTGAGCGTATTGAAGTGCTGACCGAGGACGGTCCGCGCCATGCCTATGTTGTCGCCACCAATGTCTACCACCTCACGGCGCAAGGCTGGCGCTTGGTGGCGCACCATGCCAGCCCCGGCACCTTGCAGGAACCGCACGACCCGGACGATGCGCCCTTCACCCTTCACTGACGGATGAACAGCATGAACTACGGTGCGCCCTGGTGGCTGCCCGACGGCAATACGCAGACCATCTGGGCCGCCCTGCGCGCGCGCCGCTTCATGGGCCTGCCGCCCGTGTTTCGCCGCGAGCGCTGGGCCACGCCTGACGGCGATTTCGTGGATGTGGACTGGCTGGCGGATGCCGGCCCCCAGCGCTTGCAGCCCAGCGGCGCGTCATTTCCAGCCAGCGCCATGCGCGCAACGCCGGCGTTGGCCAGGCCGCTGCTGGTAATGTTTCACGGCCTTGAGGGCTCGTCGGCCAGCCACTATGCCCAGGCCTTCGCCGATGTGGCCGGCAGCCGGGGCTGGGCTTGCGCCGTACCGCATTTCCGGGGCTGTTCCGGCGAGATCAACCTGGCGCCGCGCGCTTACCACTCGGGCGATTTTGCTGAAATCGACTGGATGCTCAGGCGTTTTGCCGGCCAGCACAACGGCCCGGTCGTGGCCGTGGGCATTTCCCTCGGCGGCAATGCCCTGATGCGCTGGGCCGGCGAGATGGGCGCGCAGGCCGGGCAGGTGGTGGCTGCGGTGGCTTCGGTGTGCGCACCGCTGGACCTGGCGGCCAGTGGCCGGGCCATCGGACGGGGCTTCAACCGGCAGGTGTACACCCGCATGTTCCTCAAAACCATGGTTCCCAAGGCGCTGCAAAAGCTGGCGCAGCACCCCGGCCTGTTCGACCGGGAGGCCCTGCTGGCGGCCCGCGACCTGTATGCGTTCGACCATGTCTTTACCGGGCCGGTGCATGGGTTCAACGGGGTGGATGATTATTGGGCGCGCGCCTCGGCCAAGCCCCATCTGGGCCGGATTGCCGTGCCCGCGCTGGCGCTGAATGCATTGAACGACCCGTTCATTCCGCCCGGCAGCCTGCCGCAACCCGCCGATGCAAGTCCGCAAGTCACCTTGTGGCAGCCGGCGCAGGGCGGCCATGTCGGCTTTCCGTCCTCGGGCTTTCCGGCGCATGTGCGCGCCATGCCTGAGGCGGTGGCCGCTTTCCTCTCGGCACAGCTTTAAGCCAATGCCTGCCCCGCCATGGCAGCAGCGCCAAAGCAGCGCAAAATAGGGGCATGGATGACATTCACCGGGTTTGTGTCCGGGCACCAAAATCTCCGGGGCAAGCGCCTGAGCGGCGCCTCCAGGCGATTACCCAACCGGGTCGCCCAGGCACTGAAGCTTGCCGCACAAGGGCTGCACCACAGCCCTTGCGCCCTGGGTGCCTACTATCGGCGCATGGCCGCCCGACCAGGTGCTGGCAAGGCCATCACCGCCACCGCCCACAAGCTGGCGAGACTGATCTACGCCATGCCCACCCATCGAGCAGAGTACGCCGAACGCTCGATGGACGACTACGAAGCCCAGTTCCGCGAAAGAACGCTGGCCCACATGCGCCGCAGGGCAGCCCAGATGGGCTTTACCCTGCAGCCGGTGGCCGCCGTTTGAACGCGGCAGGAGCCTCGGGGTGAGCGAGCTATGTTATTGATTTAAAAGAAAAAAGTGAGCCGTTTCTTGAGAGCCTGTCGAAGGGCCGCACCCAAGCAGTGCCCCGACTTCGACAGGCTCAGCCCGAACGGATGGGTGAGATATCTGAGACAGGTTGCTACTCAAGCTCCATTTTTCTTCTCTCTTGCGTTCCGGGGGGCGGGCTTAGAACGTGCTCACGATATCAGTTGTCGAAAGGCTTTGGGCGCGGCGTGTTGTCGCTCGATGGCGGCAGGATGGGCAGCGTGAGCTTGGGCTGGTCGCCCGTCAGCGTCTTGAGAAAGGCCACGATCTTGGCGTTTTCGTCGTCGGTGAAGGTGCGGCCCAGCTGAATGCGGCCCATGGTGTTCACGGCTTGCGTCAGCGTGCTGGCCGCGCCGTCGTGGAAGTAGGGGTAGGTCAGCTCCACGTTGCGCAGCGTGGGTACCTTGAAGTTGAAGCGGTCGG
The DNA here is from genome assembly GCA_016000195.1 of Burkholderiales bacterium. Taxonomy (GTDB): domain Bacteria; phylum Pseudomonadota; class Gammaproteobacteria; order Burkholderiales; family Burkholderiaceae_C; genus Polaromonas. The sequence continues at coordinate 25,178 of JAECRO010000039.1, forward strand.
CGTCCTTGCCCGTGACGGCAAAGCGCCCCTCGGCGCCGGTTGTGTCCTTGTAGGGCTCGACGACACCCATCTTCTGGAACGAGTTGCCGCCCACGGCGGGGCCGTTGTGGCAGGACACGCAACCGCTGTTCTTGAAGAGCTGGTAGCCCGCGATCTCGTCCTTGCTCAGCACGTTGGTCTTGCCAACCAGCCATTGGTCGAAGCGCGAGTTGGGGGTGGCCAGTGTTTCTTCGAACGTGGCGATGGCCAGCGTGACCTGGTCGATATCGATCGGCTCCTTCTTGAACGCATTCTTGAACTCGGTCCGGTAGGCGGGGATGGATGCCAGCATGCTGATGGCCAGCTCGTGTGTGAAGGCCATTTCGCCAGGGTTGGCGATGGGGCCGCCGGCCTGGGCTTGCAGGTCCTTGGCGCGGCCATCCCAGAACTGGGCCAGGTTCATGCTGGAGTTGAGGACCGTGGGCGAGTTGATGGGGCCCTTGTGCCAGTTGTGGCCGATCGAGGTCTTGAGGTTGTCGCTGCCGCCCATGCTCAGGTTGTGGCACGAGTTGCAGGAAATGAAACCCGAGCGCGACAGGCGCGGGTCGAAGAACAATTTCTTGCCCAGTTCCACCACTGCAGGGTTTGTGACCTTGGCGGGCTTGATCGGGGAAATGGGCTCTTTGTCTGCAGCCTGCAGGGGGCCGGTGAGCAGCAGCGCAGCCGATGTGGCAAGAGCTGCGGCAACGGCTTTCATGAGGGGGGGCAATCGGGTGTTCATTCGTTACTCCATAAATACCTGGCTGTGGGTGAATGCGCCTTCCGGCACGCTGGCGTGCAGGGAGACGGCCGCTGGGCTGGCGCAGCCAGGCAACTGCGCGACCTCTTTGAGCGCCGGGGCGGATTCCCCGGTTGGGAGTCCCACCCTGAACACCCTGGACTCAGTCCAGACTGGCAGACTGATTCTGTCCCCTATAGAAGGTGTGGTTATTGCGTTGCGTCAAACGCCAGCGCGGGCAGGGCCGCGCGGCGGGTACAGTTCAAGGTTGTCCCGCATTGGAGAATCTTCATGACCGTCAGCATCTACGACCAGCACCTGCCCCGCACCGAAGCCAACTTCGCACCCCTGTCGCCCCTGGGGTTCATCGAGCGCACCGCCGAGGTGTACCCTGACCGCCTGGCCATCGTGCACGGCGATTTGCGCCAGACCTGGGCGCAAACCTACGCGCGCTGCCGCCAGCTGGCCAGCGCGCTGGCGCGCTCGGGCATCGGCAAGAACGACACCGTGGCCGTGATGCTGCCCAACACGCCGCCCATGGTGGAGGCGCATTTTGGCGTGCCCATGGCGGGCGCGGTGCTCAATGCCCTGAACACGCGGCTCGATCCCGAGGCCATCGCCTTCATGCTCGACCATGGCGAGGCCAGGGCCGTGATCGTGGACCCCGAGTTTGCCCCCACCATGGCCAAGGCCCTGGCGCTGCGCCAGCGCCAGACGCCGCTGCTGCTGATCGACGTGGAGGATGCCGTTTACGGTCCCGCCAGCCAGCGGCTCGGCAACACCAGCTACGAGGCCTTCCTGGCCGGCGGCGACCCGCAGTTCGCCTGGGAACTGCCCGCTGACGAATGGGACGCCATTGCCCTCAACTACACGTCAGGCACCACGGGCAACCCCAAGGGCGTGGTCTACCACCATCGGGGCGCGGCCACGAACGCCGTCAGCAATGTGCTGGAATGGGACATGCCCAAGCACGCCGTCTATCTGTGGACGCTGCCCATGTTCCATTGCAACGGCTGGTGTTTCCCGTGGACGGTGGCGGCGCGTGCAGGCGTCAACGTGTGCCTGCGCCGCGTCGAGGCGCAGGCGATTTTTGACGCCATCCGCAACCATGGCGTCACGCATTACTGCGGCGCGCCCATCGTGCATGGCCTGCTGGTCAACGCACCCGCCGCGCTGAAGGAAGGGGTGCCCGCGGGCGTGAAAGCCATGGTGGCGGGCGCCGCGCCGCCCGCCTCGATGATCGAGGGCATGGAGAAGATGGGCTTTGACCTCACCCATGTCTATGGCCTCACCGAGGTGTATGGCCCGGCCACGGTGTGCGCCAAGCACGATGCGTGGAACAGCCTCGACATCGGCGAGCGCGCCCGCCTCAACGCCCGCCAGGGCGTGCGCTACCACCTGCAGCGCGATGTGCAGGTGCTCGACCCAAAAACCATGCAGCCCGTGCCCTGGGACGGCGAAACCATGGGCGAGATCATGTTCAAGGGCAACATTGCCATGAAGGGTTACCTCAAGAACCCCAAGGCCACTGAAGAAGCCTTTGCCGGCGGCTGGTTCCACAGCGGCGACCTGGCCGTGCAGTACCCCGACGGCTATATCAAGATCAAGGACCGCAGCAAGGACATCATCATCTCGGGCGGCGAGAACATCTCGTCCATCGAGGTCGAAGACGTGCTCTACCGCCACCCCGACGTGCTGGCCGCCGCCGTGGTGGCCAGGCCCGACCCGAAATGGGGCGAAACCCCCTGCGCGTTTGTGGAACTGAAAGCCGGTGCGCAGACCACGGCCGATGACATCGTGCAGCATTGCAAGAAGCACCTGGCCGGCTTCAAGGTGCCGCGCGCC
>JAECRO010000040.1 GCA_016000195.1 Burkholderiales bacterium
CGCGAGGATCTTGGCCACAACGCCAGCGCCCACGGTACGGCCGCCTTCGCGGATGGCGAAGCGCAGGCCTTCTTCCATGGCAATCGGGTTGATCAGCTTGACGGTGATCGACACGTTGTCGCCGGGCATGACCATTTCCTTGCCTTCTGGCAACTCAATCGCGCCGGTCACGTCCGTCGTGCGGAAGTAGAACTGGGGACGGTAGTTGTTGAAGAAAGGCGTGTGGCGGCCGCCTTCGTCTTTCGACAGGACATAGATCTCGCCGGTGAAGTGCGTGTGCGGCTTGATGGAGCCGGGCTTGCACAGGACTTGCCCGCGCTGCACGTCTTCACGCTTGGTGCCGCGCAGCAGGATGCCGACGTTGTCGCCTGCCTGGCCCTGGTCGAGCAGCTTGCGGAACATTTCCACGCCGGTGCAAATCGTCTTTTGCGTGTCGGCAATGCCGACGATCTCGATTTCTTCGCCGACCTTGATGATGCCGCGCTCGATACGGCCGGTCACGACGGTGCCGCGGCCGGAGATGGAGAACACGTCTTCCACGGGCATCAGGAAGGCGCCGTCAACGGCGCGCTCTGGCAGGGGAATGTAGTTGTCCAGTGCGTCGGCCAGCTTCATGATGGCTTCTTCGCCCAGCGGACCCTTGTCGCCTTCGAGGGCGAGCTTGGCCGAGCCGTGGATGATCGGGGTGTCGTCACCCGGGAAATCGTACTTGTCAAGCAGCTCGCGCACTTCCATCTCGACGAGCTCTAACAGTTCGGCATCATCGACCATGTCGCACTTGTTCAGGAACACGATGATGTAAGGCACGCCGACCTGACGGGCCAGCAGGATGTGCTCGCGGGTCTGGGGCATCGGGCCGTCGGCGGCCGAGCAGACCAAAATGGCGCCGTCCATCTGCGCCGCGCCGGTGATCATGTTCTTCACATAATCGGCGTGGCCTGGGCAATCGACGTGGGCGTAGTGACGGGCAGCCGTTTCGTACTCGACGTGGGCGGTGTTGATGGTGATGCCGCGCGCTTTTTCTTCGGGCGCCGCGTCGATCTGGTCATACGCCTTGGCTTCGCCGCCGAACTTGGCCGCCAGCACGGTCGCAATCGCTGCCGTCAGCGTGGTCTTGCCATGGTCAACGTGGCCAATCGTGCCGACGTTCACGTGCGGCTTGGTCCGCGAAAATTTCTCTTTTGCCATTTTTATCTCCAGATAAAGAACTTGCCCGTGTACGGTTTAATGTCTGCACTGTGTTGCTGGTTCCATCGCCACGGGCAGCGGGGGGCACACAATCGCAGACAGGAAAATTTTTGATGCCGGCGCTTTTGGCGCCAGCATCGGCTTGAGGTTTACTTCGCGCGGGCAGCCATGATGGCTTCGGACACATTGCGCGGCGCTTCGGTGTAGTGCTTGAACTCCATCGAGTAGGTCGCACGGCCCTGGGTTGCCGAGCGCAGCGTGGTCGAGTAGCCAAACATTTCGGACAAAGGCACTTCAGCCTTGATGACCTTGCCGCCGCCAAGCATGTCTTCCATACCCTGCACCATGCCGCGGCGTGAGGCCAGATCGCCCATCACGTTACCGGCATAGTCTTCAGGGGTTTCGACTTCGACCGCCATCATCGGCTCAAGAATGACCGGACCGGCCTTGCGGCAGCCTTCCTTGAAGCCAAAAATCGCCGCCATCTTGAACGCGAGTTCGTTCGAGTCCACATCATGGTAAGAGCCGAAATGCAGCGTCACCTTGACGTCCACCACCGGGTAGCCGGCGAGCACGCCAGCCGTCACGGCTTCGTTGATGCCCTTTTCGACCGCAGGAATGTACTCGCGCGGCACCACACCACCCTTGATGGCGTCGATGAACTCAATGCCCTTGCCGGGTTCGTTCGGCTCGATCTTGAGCACGACGTGGCCGTACTGGCCCTTGCCGCCCGATTGACGCACGAACTTGCCTTCGGCATCTTCGATGGTCTTGCGGATGGTTTCGCGGTAGGCCACTTGCGGCTTGCCGACGTTGGCTTCCACGCCAAATTCACGCTTCATGCGGTCAACGATGATTTCCAGATGCAGCTCGCCCATGCCGGCGATGATGGTCTGGCCCGATTCTTCGTCGGTCTTGACACGGAACGATGGATCTTCCGCAGCCAGGCGCTGCAGTGCGATGCCCATTTTTTCCTGGTCGGCCTTGGTTTTTGGCTCGACGGCCTGCGCAATCACCGGCTCAGGGAAGACCATGCGTTCCAGCATGATGATGGCATCGGGATCGCACAGCGTCTCGCCGGTGGTCACATCTTTCAGGCCGACGCAGGCGGCGATGTCACCCGCGACGATTTCGCCGACTTCCTGGCGTTCGTTGGCGTGCATCTGCACGATACGGCCAATGCGCTCTTTCTTGCCCTTGATGGGGTTGTAAACGGTGTCGCCTTTTTTCAGCACGCCGGAGTACACGCGAACAAAAGTCAACTGACCGACAAACGGATCGGTCATCAGCTTGAAGGCCAGTGCCGAGAATTTTTCGGAGTCGTCAGCCTTGCGGGTGACAGGCGCTTCATCGTCATCGGTGCCCTTGACTGGCGGAATGTCAATGGGAGAAGGCATGAAATCAATCACGGCGTCCAGCATGCGCTGCACACCCTTGTTCTTGAAGGCAGAACCGCAGTACATCGGCTGGATTTCGCTGGCAATGGTGCGCGTGCGGATGCCGAACTTGATCTCTTCTTCGGACAAATCACCTTCTTCAAGGTATTTGTTCATGAGCTCTTCGTTGGCTTCGGCAGCAGCCTCGACCATCTTTTCGCGCCATTCCTTGGCCAGCTCAAGCAGTTCAGCCGGAATTTCACGGTATTCGAACTTCATGCCTTGCGAAGCTTCATCCCAGATGATGGCTTTCATCATGATCAGATCGACCACGCCAGTGAAGTTTTCTTCGGCACCAATGGGGATCACCATGGGAACAGGGCTGGCCTTCAGGCGCAGCTTCATGCCCTCGACCACCTTGAAGAAGTTCGCGCCGGTGCGGTCCATCTTGTTGACGAAAGCCAGGCGTGGCACCTTGTACTTGTTGGCCTGGCGCCAGACGGTTTCGGACTGGGGCTGCACGCCGCCCACGGCGCAGTACACCATGCAAGCGCCGTCGAGCACGCGCATCGAGCGCTCGACTTCAATCGTGAAGTCAACATGGCCCGGAGTGTCGATGATGTTGATGCGGTGCTCAGGATAGGAGGAATCCATGCCTTTCCAGAAGCAGGTGGTAGCCGCAGAAGTAATCGTGATGCCACGCTCTTGCTCCTGCTCCATCCAGTCCATAGTGGCCGCGCCGTCATGCACTTCGCCAATCTTGTGGCTGACGCCGGTGTAAAAAAGGATCCGCTCGGTGGTGGTGGTTTTACCTGCGTCAATGTGCGCGGAGATACCAATGTTGCGGTAGTTTTTAATGGGGGTAGCGCGGGACATAAATAACTTTCAGTTCGGTGTTACGAACAAAGACTCGTTGCCAAGATATTTCTCTTGTTTTTCTACGCGTCTGCCGGCTGGGCGCTTTTGGCACCGAGCCGGCAGGAGTTGGGGTTGAACCGTCAGGAGTCAAGGTGCTTTGGTCACCTTGAATGACTGGCGGCAACCCGTCAAGTAAGCGCAGTCAACACTGCAATCGACGAATTAGAAGCGGAAGTGGCTGAAAGCCTTGTTGGCTTCGGCCATGCGGTGAACTTCGTCACGCTTTTTCATGGCGCCGCCACGGCCTTCGGTGGCTTCCATCAATTCATTCGCCAGGCGCAATGACATCGATTTTTCGCCACGCTTCTTGGCAGCTTCCTTCAACCAGCGCATGGCCAGCGCCATGCGGCGGACAGGACGCACTTCAACCGGCACCTGGTAGTTTGCACCACCGACGCGACGGGACTTCACTTCAACCATGGGCTTGATATTGCCGATGGCCATGTGGAAAGCCTCCAGCGGATCTTTGCCAGGGTTCTTTTTCTCGATTTGCTCCAGAGCGCCGTAAATGATGCGCTCTGCGACGGCTTTCTTGCCGCCTTGCATGATCACGTTCATGAATTTGGCAAGATCGACATCGCCAAATTTTGGATCAGGAAGAATTTCACGTTTAGGGACTTCGCGACGACGTGGCATTTTTTCACCTCTTTGCTTCAGTTGGCGCTGCTTTGGACAACACCGCGAGAGTTAGCAAACCCTCACTTACTCGACCGGCGCAAACTAGCTTGCACTTGGGTCACTTCGCTCAACACATCGGCCAGGATGAATCAAGCACCTGTTTTTTTGAAAAAGTCAGAACAACTTCTTCGGGCGCGAACCGCTAGGCCCGAGCCAGGCGATTTATTTCGCCTTTGGACGCTTGGCGCCGTACTTGGAGCGCGACTGCTTGCGGTCTTTCACGCCTTGCAGATCGAGCGAGCCACGAACGATGTGGTAACGCACACCGGGCAAATCCTTGACCCGGCCGCCGCGAACCAGCACCACGCTGTGTTCCTGCAGGTTGTGGCCTTCGCCGCCGATGTAGGAAATGATCTCAAATCCATTGGTCAGGCGAACTTTGGCAACTTTACGCAGAGCGGAGTTTGGCTTTTTAGGCGTCGTGGTGTAAACACGGGTGCAAACACCGCGGCGCTGTGGAGAATTTTCCATCGCGGGGCTTTTTGACTTGATCTTTTCGACCTCGCGCCCCTGACGAACTAATTGATTGATGGTTGGCATTGAAAACGTCCCTAAACGTCTGGAAAACGATATAAAAATACGGAAAACCTTTCCGCACCAAAAGCGGAAAAGCCTTCTAGTATAAGCCGGATGGCAAAAATGCTCAAGTTGGGCGTGATAACAGGCGCACCAGCAGCCTCTTGATTACTTGATCCACAGCCGGATCGAATCCCAGGCACGGCCCATGATGCCGGCCTCTTCGACGGTTTCCAGCGCCATCAGCGGCACTTCAGCCATGGGCGCGGGATTGTCGCCCAGCATGACCTTGAGACTGCCTACCGGCTGGCCTTTCTTGAAGGGCGCGACCAGCGGCTCGGGCCGGGCCACCTGGGTTTTGAGCTTCGACGCGCTGCCGGCCGCCACGGCCACCACGATGGCTTCGGGCCGGCCCAGCTTGACAACTGCGTCCTTGCCTTTCCAGACCGCAGGCGTGACCACCGCCTGGCCGGCATCGAACAGCTTGACCGCTTCAAAGGCGGTGTAGCCCCAGTTCAGAAGTTTTTGCGACTCGGTGGCGCGGACGCTGTCACTGGTGGTTCCCAGCACGATGGCCAGCAGGCGCCGGCCGCCGGGCTTGCCGGCTGCACCCAGATTGGGAAATTCACGCCTGGCCGTGGCAATCATGCAAAAGCCGGCGGCATTGGTATGGCCGGTTTTCAGGCCATCGACCGTCGGGTCGCGGAACAGCAGCGTGTTGCGGTTGGTGTCGTTGGTGGCGGGCGTGCCGGGGTAGCGGTATTTCTTGATCGCCGAGTAGCCGATGTAGTCAGGAAAATCGGTCATCAGGCGGGTGGACAAAATGCTCAGGTCGCGCGCCGTGGTGGTGTGGCCAGGTTCGGTCAGGCCTTCGGGGTTTTTGTAGCTGGTTGATTTCATGCCCAGCGCCTTGGCCTGCTGGTTCATGAGTTCCACGAAATGCTCGGCCGTGCCGCCCACGCCTTCCGCCAGCGCCATGGTGGCGTCGTTGCCCGACTGCACGATCATGCCCTTGATCAGGTCTTCGACCGGAACCTGCATTTTGGGGTCGATGAACATGCGCGAACCCGGCATTTTCCAGGCGCGCTGGCTGACGCCGAAGGTCTGCTGAAGGGTGATTTTCTTGGATTTGAGCGCATCGAACACCAGGTATTCGGTCATCAGCTTGGTCAGCGAAGCGGGCTCGACGGGCGAGTCGATGTCTTTCGCGGCCAGTATCTGGTTGGCCGTGACGTCGAGCAGCAGATATGAGCGTGCGGCAATTTCAGGCGCCTGCGGTGCCTGGGCATGCGCGGCAGGAAGCGCCACGGCGGCAAACAGGACGAAGGTGGCGGCGAGGCCGCGCAGGCCGGCGGGGGCCTTGAGGGAGCATTGCATGTCGGAAAGCCGGTAAAGGAAAGAGTAAAGAAGGAACGATGGACCGCGCCGGATCAAAAAGATTCAAACCGCAGGCGAAGCCAGGTGGCGGATCACCAGATTTTTCAGCAGCGGCAATTGTCCATGAAAGAAATGCCCCACTCCCGGCACAACCGTAACAGGCAGTGCCTGCGGGCGCGCCCAGTCCAGCACGTCGGACAGCAGCACGGTGTCGTCCTGCTCGCCATGCACCACCAGGGTTTTGTTGTGCGCAGCGGCATCCACCGGCGCGGCGGGGGCGCGGCTGACGCTGGTGCCGACCAGGACGAGCTTTTCGACATGGCGGGCGGGATGAAGGCGCTCGAAGGCATGGGTGGTGACAAAAGCGCCGAACGAAAAGCCGGCCAGCGCCAAGGGACTTTCGCCCTCCCCGGCTGGCGCCGCATGCTGCACCACCGCGAGAAAATCCTCCAGCTCGCCCCGGCCTTCGTCATGGCTGCCGGCGCTGCCGCCGACACCGCGAAAGTTGAAGCGCACGGCCATCCAGCCGGTCTGCACGAACGCCCGCGCCAGTGTCTGCACCACCTTGTTGTCCAGCGTGCCGCCGAACAGCGGGTGCGGATGGGCAATCACGGCGACGCCACGGGACGGGCCGGCCGGCAGGTCCAGCGCGATTTCCAGCGCGCCGGCCGGGCCTGCGATGCTGGACTTGACGGTCTTGGAGTTCATGAAAAATACTTTCCGGCAGATGATTTGCTATGCAAATAATAGCTATACATGCCCGCTGCTATTGCGCAAGAGGCATGAATGATGCTTTTTTTCTGAAACGAGCCGCGTGGCAGCCGTTGCGGGCGCGGCTTATCGGCCCAGAGCCGGCGGCGTCAGCAGGCGCTCGACCACCTGGCCATTTTTAAGGTGTGACTCGACAATTTCGTCAATGTCGCTGGCATCCACGTAGCTGTACCAGACCGCCTCGGGATACACCACCGCCACCGGCCCGCCGGCGCAGCGGTCCAGACAGCCGGCCTTGTTGACCCGCACCTTGCCCGGCCCGGCCAGCCCGGCAGCCTTGACCAGCGACTTGCAGCGGTCAAACGCCTGCTGCGCGCCCTGGTCGGCGCAGCAGGACTCGTTGCTGCGCTGGTTCAGGCAAAAGAAAATGTGGCGTTCGTAATAAGAGTCCGGCGACGTGTTGGAGGCAGTTGGAAGAGTCATGGAACGATTTTACTTTTCAGCGGGAGTGCCTGCTCGGGGCTTGAAAGCCGCGCCACCATGCAGATCAATGCGGCATACGGCCAGAGCCAGCCCAGCCACTGCACCAGGCCATAAAAATGGATGAACCGGCCCTGCTCCCAGATTTGCAGCGTCTGGGCAAAGTAAGGGTCGGCGGGCGCCTGGTTGAGCAGGCTCAGGTGAACGACCAGTGCCAGCAGCGCCAGCGCGGCAGCAACGCGGCGCGGCACGGCCAGCAGCAGCACGGCCAGCAGCGCGGCCAGGCCGATGCCCACCCGTACCGGCACATCAAGCCAGGCCCAGGCATGCTCCGGTCCGTAGCTGAGCGCGGCCGACAGGGCTGACGCGCCCAGGCCGAACGCAATGGCCGCAGCGGCAAACGCCGCGCGCTGCCACAGCGTGCGGATCACGCAATAAGCGAGCAGGCAGGGAATCAGCGCGCCCAGCGCCACGCAGACCAACTCGGCGATGGGCACCAGGGGCTGGAGCTCGACCTCGCGCACCGGCATCCATTCCAGGAAAGGCGTGTCGGCCAGCGCATCGGCCAGCGCGGACTCCAGCCGCTCGAACACCTGGCCCAGGCCCATCGGCACCGCCGCCGGAAACAGCAGGGCCGGCGGCCAGAGCAGCAGCAGCACCAGCACGCTGCGTGCATCGTGCGAGAACCAGCGCGCCCGCAAGCGGCTCCAGCGGCCCACCAGGCCGAAGCGCTCCAGCGCCAGGGCGCAGCAGGCGCCCAGCCAGGCGCCCAGCGTGTTGAGCAGCAGATCGACATTGGAAGGCACGCGCGACGGCAGATAACTCTGCAGCGTTTCCATCGTCAGCGACAGCAGCCCGGCGCCAAGAACCGCCACGCTGACCGCCCAGCCAACGCGCCGGTTGCGCAGCGCCGACAGGGCCAACAAAAAACCCAGCGGCGCGTAGCCCAGCAAATTGGCGCCGACATCAAAACCCGTCCAGTATTTCGGGAAGGGCGAGGCGAGGAAGCGCAGCGGCGAAATATCCTGGTTGCGCCACTCCGAAAACGGATACAGGCTGGCGTAAACAATCAGGCAGGCCAGCGCCAGGGCGAGCGGCCAGGCCATGGTTTTTTGCCCACCTGGATATTGCCCACCCCCGCCGTCTTCACTGCGCTTCGCTGCGTGTAGTTCCGCCCCCCCTTGCTTCACGCCCGGCAAAGCCGGTTCTCCCGCGTCTGCTTGCGAAGTCGGGTTCGGGGTCGGGGAAGGTGCGTCTAGCATTGCCTTTTCGTGTTGCTTTTAGAACGGCTTGACCACCACCAGAATGACGGCCGCCACCAGCAGCAGCACCGGCACTTCATTGAACACGCGCAGCCAGACATGGCTGCGCGTGTTGCGATTGGCCACGAACTTCGCCAGCATCCGGCCGCAGGCATGGTGATAGCCGATCACCAGCAGCACCACGGCCAGCTTGGCATGCATCCAGTAGCTGCCAGGGCCGCGCCCGATGCCGTAGCCCAGGTAAAGCCACAGGCCCAGAGCGATGGCCGGAACAGCCAGAACCGTGGTGAAGCGCATCAGCTTGCGCGCCATCAGGATCAGGCGCTCACGCTCGGCGGTGCTTTGGGGCGGCACCATGGCCAGGTTGACAAAAATACGCGGCAGGTAGAAAAGCCCGGCAAACCAGCTGGCGATGAAAACGATGTGAAAGGATTTGATCCAGAGCATCGGCGTAGTTTAGCCCCGGCCATTTCGTTTCCCGGCCGGCCTCTCCGGCATCCGGCAGCGCTGCGGGATGCCGGCCCGGGCAGGCGATTCGTGCGGCCAAAAAAAATCCCGGTGGACCTGATGGCCAGCCGGGATAAATGCCTTTTTGCTGTCACACGCGAAGGCCCCGCTCAGGGAGGAAAAGCGGGATGCAGCCACCATCAACTGGGAACTGCACGAATTAATTTTAGCGCTTCGAAATCGGACTTTCCAGCCGCATCCCCATAAAACGGGTAATTTCATGTAAAGACCGGCACAGTTTTGCCGCCGCAAGGGCACGGCCCAAATAATCCATGCCAGGCCCAAAGCTTTGGCACAATTTGCCCATGACCCTGCATGCCTCCAACTTTGCTCCCTTCCCGATGGGCCGCCCCCGTCGCCTGCGCCGTGACAGCTTCACGCGCAACCTGGTGCGTGAAAACGCCCTCACGGCGCACGACCTGATCTACCCGGTGTTTGTGCTGGCCGGCCAGCACCGGCGCGAGCCGATTGGCTCCATGCCCGGCGTCGAGCGGCTCAGCCTGGACCTGCTGCTGCCGGTGGCCGAGGAATGCGTGAAGCTGGGCATTCCGGTGATGGCGCTGTTTCCGGTGATCGACGCGTCGCTCAAGACCGGAGACGGCCAGGAAGCCACCAACCCCGAAGGCCTGGTGCCGCATGTGGTGCGCGAACTCAAAAGGCGCTTCCCCGAACTCGGCGTGATGACCGATGTGGCGCTGGACCCGTTCACCACCCACGGCCAGGACGGACTGCCTGACGCCAACGGCTACATCCTGAATGACGAGACGCTGGAAGTGCTGGTCCAGCAGGCGCTGACGCAGGCCGAAGCCGGCGTCGATATCGTCGCGCCCAGCGACATGATGGACGGCCGCATCGGCGCCATCCGCCAGGCGCTGGAATCCCAAGGCCTGATCCACACCCGCATCATGGCCTACAGCGCCAAATATGCGTCAGCGTTCTACGGCCCGTTCCGCGATGCCGTCGGCTCGTCCGGCAACCTCGGCAAGGCGGACAAAAAGGTCTATCAGATGGACCCGGGCAACAGCGATGAAGCGCTGCGCGAGGTCGCCATGGACATTGCCGAAGGCGCCGACATGGTGATGGTCAAGCCCGGCATGCCTTATCTGGACGTGGTGCGCCGCGTCAAGGACGAATTCCAGGTGCCGACCTTCGCCTACCAGGTCAGCGGCGAATACGCCATGCTCAAGGCCGCCGCGCAAAACGGCTGGCTGGCCCACGACGCGGTCATGATGGAAAGCCTGCTGGCCTTCAAGCGCGCCGGCGCCGACGGCGTGCTGACCTACTTTGCCCTCGACGCCGCCAGAAAGCTGCGCCAGGCCTGAAGCCGACTTACTATCAAAACAATAGCTGCCCGCGCATGTATAGCAAGCGCAGACAGCCGATTTGATGCTTGAACCAGAATTAACTGAGCTTACGCGGCAGCCTGTCCTGTTAGCCTATGCGCATGAAAAATTCTGAACTGGAGTTGTACACGGACTCCCTGCTGAGCAGCTTTGGAGCGACGACAGCGACGGGGCTGTCGGCCATGGTGAGGGTGATGTCCGTCACGACCGGATGACGCGGTTTTTATCCGGGCGGGACTACACGTTCAGGGACTTGTGGCTGCAAGTCAAAACGATGGTGCGGGAAGTGCAAACCGCTGAAGGTGTGCTGATTTTTGACAACCCCATCCAGGAAAAAGCCTGGACTGACGAGAGCGACTTGAGTGAGAAGACCAAAAATGAAGTGCCGCGCCTGCGGCCATCCCTTCCTGCGCTACACCGAATACGGCGGCTATTACGAGGGGCGGCGGATTCGCGATCTGAACCCTGCGCTCATCGTTTGAAACCAGCGGCGCGGGGCGTCAGGCGCGCGGGCCGTCACACCGTTGCAAAACGTCCCTGCAGATACGCAATGATTTTTCCCGAATCGTAGAGCCACTCGCTCTTGCCGGCCTTGTCGGTGATTCTCAGGCAGGGCACCTTGGCCTGGCCGCCGCCCTGCAGCAAGGCCTGGCGGTCCGGGCCTTCGGGCTGCGCGTCGATGCGCTTGATGTTCAGCGACAGGCGGCTCATTTCCTGCCTGACCTTGCTGCAAAAGGGGCAGGTCTTGTACTGGTACAGCACCAGCGACTTGCATTGCCGGTTGACCTTGTCCTGCGCGGCCTGGATACGCACCACGCCCTTGGGCCGGGTGAGCGTTTCCTTGAGCAGCACCACCGGACCGAGGACGATGCGCACGGTTTTGAAGAAGAATCGGATAAAAGTTTTCATGGCCGATTTTAGGGTGCGCCGCCCTGGGTCAGCCGCGCATCAGGGCCTCGATCTCGCTGGCCTTGACCGGCACGCCGCGCGTCATCAGCTCGCAGCCCTGGGCCGTCACCAGCGCGTCGTCTTCGATGCGGATACCGATGTCCCAGAATTTTTTCGGCACGCCCTTGGCCGGACGCACGTAAAGGCCGGGCTCCACCGTCAGCACCATGCCGGGCTTCAGGATGCGCGAGGGCTTGCGCATCACCTTCTGGCCGAGCGCGTCCTTTTCTTCGTGCGGCTGGCTGCCGGGCTCGGTGTAGTCGCCGCAGTCGTGTACGTCCATGCCCATCCAGTGGCCGGTGCGGTGCATGTAGAACTGCCGGTAGGCGCCGGAAGCGAGCACGTCATCAACGCTGCCGTGCTTGGCTTTTTGCAGCAGGCCGGTGTCCAGCATGCCTTCGACCAGCACGCGCGTGGCGGCGTCGTGCGGATCGGTAAAGTGCTGGCCGGGCCGGGTCACGGCAATCGCCGCTTCCTGCGCGGCCTGCACGATGTCATAGAGAATGCGCTGCGCCGGGCTGAATTGGCCGTCGGCCGGGAAGGTGCGGGTGATGTCGCTGGCGTAGCCTTCGAGTTCGCAGCCGGCGTCGATCAGGCACAGCTGGCCGGATTTCAGTTCAGCGTTGCCGGCGCGGTAGTGCAGCACGCAGGCGTTCGCGCCGGCAGCGACGATGCTGGTGTACGCCGGGAATTCAGAGCCCTGGCGGCGGAACTCGTGCAGCAGCTCGGCTTCGAGGTGGTATTCGCGCAGCCCGCCTTTGACGTGGGCGCGCAGCATGGCGGCGGAGGTTTGCATGGCGCGCACATGGGCGGCGGCGGAAATGCTGCCGGCGCGGCGCAGGATGGACATTTCATGGCTGTCTTTCACCAGCCGCATCTCGTCGAGCAGCTTGCACAGGTCATGCTGGCTTTGCGGGCATTCGGCGCCCAGGCGGACTCTGGCGCGCACCTTGTTCAGCCAGCCATCGACCTGCGTTTCCAGGCCCTTGTGGGTGGCGAACGGAAACCACACGGCATTCTGGTTGGCCAGCAGCCCGGGCATCTTGTCGTCGAGCGCGTCCAGGCTGAACGCGGCATCGACGCCCAGTTCGGCGGGCGCGGCCTCGGGGCCGAGCCGGATGCCGTCCCAGATCTCGCGCTCCAGATCCTTGGGCCGGCAAAACAAAGTGCTTTTGACGGTTTTGCCGCTGGCCTCGATCACCAGCCAGGCGCCGGGTTCGCCAAAGCCGGTCAGGTAATAAAAATAGCTGTCGTGGCGGTAGGGAAAGTCGCTGTCGCGGTTGCGCGGCAACTCGGGCGCGGTGGGCAGCAGGGCCACGCCGCCACCGGCCTTGATCAAGGCGCGGCCAATGGCGGCGCGGCGTCTGGCATGGACGGCATAGGCGGCCGAAGGGCTCAATTGGGTGCTCATGGGGCGTGATGCTTTCAGTTCGTGGAATTTTGATTCAGTTCGGCCAGCCGCGCCGGGGTGCCGACATCGGTCCAGGCGCCCTCGTACAGCTCGGCGCTGACCTGTTGCCGGTCCATCGCCATGCGCAGCAGCGGCGCCAGCGCGACCGCCAGGCCTTGCGGATTGCCAAAGGCCAGCGTGTCGAACAGTTCGCGCCGGTACAGGCCGATGGTGCTGTAGGTATAGCGCGGCGCCGGGTCGTCGGCGGCCAGGTTGAGCGCCAGGCCGTCCGCCGCCAGGCCGAAATCGCCGCGCGGGTTGTGCGCCGGATTGGGCACCAGCCACAGGTGGGCGAGCTTGCCGCTGGCGAGGAAGCGGCTGACGGCTGCTGGCGAAAACCCGAATCCGGGAACGAACACATCGCTCGCCAGCAGCCAGAACACGTCGCCCAGCAGCGGCAGCGCACGCGCAATGCCGCCGGCCGCCTCCAGCGCGTAGCCAAAGTCGTCGCCTTCATGCGAGTATGAAAATGATAGCTGCCCACGCCCGTCCTGCCTGCGCAAAAGGTCTAAATGGCTTGAAATCTTCTCACCCAGCCAGGCGGTGTTGACGACCAGCTCGCGCACGCCGCCGCGCGCCAGGGCTTCAACATGCCAGTCGATCAGCGCCTTGCCCCGCACTTGCAGCAAGGGTTTGGGCGTGTCGTCGGTCAGCGGCCGCATGCGCTCGCCGCGCCCGGCGGCCAGGATCATGGCCTTGATCGGCGGGCTCATTTTTCCACCCCGGATGTCCGGTTGACGTGGCATGAAAAGCGGTGGGCGCAGGAAGGCTGGGTTTGCATGCACACGACTTTAGAGCATTTACCGCTGTTGCTGTTCCAGCCCTGCGCAAAGCGGCTCCGGGCGGCCGCCAGCGGAGCAGCCGTTAAAATGCCCGATTACCCTGATTTGTTTGAATTTTCCGGAGCTTAAGCCTGATGGCCAAAAACGAAATGATGGCGAATGCGATACGCGCACTCGCAATGGACGCCGTACAACAAGCCAATTCGGGTCATCCCGGCGCCCCCATGGGCATGGCCGACATGGCCGTGGCCCTCTGGGGCGACCACCTCAGGCACAACCCGGCCAACCCGCACTGGATGGACCGCGACCGCTTCGTGCTGAGCAACGGCCATGCGTCGATGCTGATTTACGCGGTGCTGCACCTGACCGGCTACCAGTTGCCGATCACTGAACTGAAAAACTTCCGCCAGTTCGGCTCCAAGACCCCCGGCCACCCGGAAGTCGATGTGACGCCCGGCATCGAAACCACCACCGGCCCGCTCGGCCAGGGCCTGACCAACGCCGTCGGCATGGCGCTGGCGGAAAAGCTGCTGGCCAGGGAGTTCAACCGCGAAGGCCACACGGTCGTCGGCCACCACACCTACGTGTTCATGGGCGACGGCTGCCTGATGGAAGGCATCAGCCACGAAGCCGCCGCACTGGCCGGCGCCTGGAAGCTGGACAAGCTGATCGCGCTGTACGACGACAACGGCATTTCGATTGACGGCCAGGTCGAACCCTGGTTCATCGACAACACGCCGATGCGCTTTACCGCCTGCGGCTGGAACGTGATTGGCCCGATTGACGGCCACGACGCCGAGGCCGTGTCCGCCGCGATTGCCCAGGCCAAGGCAAATGCCGGCAAGCCGACGCTGATCGTCTGCAAGACGCATATCGGCAAAGGCTCGCCGAACCGCGCCAACACCGCCAAGGCGCACGGCGAACCGCTGGGCGCCGAGGAAATCGGCCTGACCCGCGCCGCCCTGAACTGGCCGCACACGCCCTTCATGATTCCCAAGGAAAGCATGGCCGCCTGGGACGCCCAGGTCCAGGGCCGCAAGCTCGAAGCCGACTGGGACAAGACCTTTGCCGCCTACACGAAGGCGTTTCCCGAACTGGCCACGGAATTCGTGCGCCGCATGAAGGGCGAGCTGCCCAGGAGCTTTTCGCAGCTGGCCGTCGATACCGTCGTGGCCGCGCACACCAAGGCCGAAACCGTGGCCTCCCGCAAGGCTTCACAGCTGGCGCTGGAAGCCTTCACCGCCGGCCTGCCCGAACTGCTCGGCGGCTCGGCCGACCTGACCGGCTCGAACCTGACCAACACCAAATCGACCCCGAACCTGCGTTTTGACGCGGTGACAGGCGAGAGCAACGGCGGACGCCACATCAACTACGGCGTGCGCGAATTCGGCATGGCCGCGATCATGAACGGCGTGGCGCTGCACGGCGGCTTCATTCCCTACGGCGGCACCTTTTTGACCTTCAGCGACTACTCGCGCAACGCCATCCGCATGGCCGCGCTGATGAAACTGCGCGTGGTGCATGTGTTCACGCACGACTCCATCGGCCTGGGCGAAGACGGCCCGACGCACCAGTCCATCGAGCACGCCGCCAGCCTGCGCCTGATTCCGAACCTCGATGTCTGGCGTCCGGGCGACACCGCCGAAACCGCCGTGGCCTGGGCCGTGGCGCTCGCAAACAAGACCCGGCCCACGGCGCTGCTGCTGAGCCGGCAGAACCTGCCCTATGCGCCGAAAGACGACGTGGGCCAGATCAGCAAGGGCGCCTACGTGCTGGCCGAGCCGAAAGAAGTCGGCCTGAAGAAAAAAGCGCAGGCCGTCATCATCGCCACCGGCTCCGAAGTGCAGCTGGCGCTGAAGGCGCAAGAACTGCTTGCTACGCAAAAGATAGCTGTGCGTGTCGTGTCCATGCCGAGCAACACCACATTTGATCGACAGGACACGGCCTACAAATCGAAAATCCTGCCCGAAGGCCTGCCGCGCATCGCGGTGGAAATGGGCGTGACCGACGGCTGGTGGAAATACGGCTGCGCCGCCGTCATCGGCATCAACACCTTCGGCGAATCAGCGCCGGCTGCCGTGCTGTTCGAGCATTTCGGCTTCACGCCCGCCAATGTGGCCGCGACCGTGCGCAAGGTGCTGCGGAAAAAATAAGCTTAAAGCGCCTTCATAGCACCATGGCTTCATCTCTGCTGTTAAACACCGCTACGCCGACCTTTGGCGAGTTGTTCACCAATGGGCGAACCTTTGCAGTTCCACGATTCCAGCGGAACTATAAATGGGATGAAGACCAGTGGGAGGAGCTTTGGCAGGACTTGATTGCCTCTGCTGAAAACGACAAAGAGCACTACATGGGCTCTATCGTTCTCAAGACGCATGAAACGCGAAAGCACTTTGAGGTGATCGATGGCCAGCAGCGCCTGGTCACTCTCACGCTATTTGTTTTGGCTGCCGTGAAGTGCTTTGAATCATGGGCGGCAGAAGGCCATGAGCCTGAAGCCAACAAAGAGCGGGCGCAACTCTTTCGGGGTCGATTTTTACGCGCGAAAGATGCTGCCTCGCTGATGGAAACCAGCCGGCTTGAGTTGAATCGCAATGACGGCGCATTTTTCAGAAGCACGCTGTTGCAGCTTCGCAAGCCGGTCTCGGTTAACCGGCTGCGCGAGTCGGAAAAGCTGATGTGGCGCGCTTTCAGCTATTTTGTGAGCCAGCTGCAAGCTCGATTCGAGGCCAGTCATGATGCCGCAGGCTTGAGCCATCTGCTCGATGCAGCGTCCGATAAATTGCTCTTTATCCAGATTCTGGTGAGCGATGAGATGGATGCTTACACGGTGTTTGAGACGCTCAATGCGCGGGGCACCCAGCTCACAGTCACAGATTTGCTGAAGAACTATTTGTTTTCCCGGTTTGGCCATGACGAGCACGCGATTGATGTGGCTGAAGACCAGTGGATTCGAATCACCACCAACCGGGAAAAAGAATTTCCCAAGCTATTGCGGCATTACTGGAATTCTTACCATGGGGTCACGAGGCCCCCAAGGCTGTTCAAGGAGATTCGCGAGTCTGTCAAGACGCATGACGATGCGCTAGCGCTTCTCGACGAGCTGGAAACCGTTTCTGTTCTCTATTCAGCGCTTCGCAATCCTGATGATGAGCTATGGCTCGAAGTCCCTGCAGCACGAAAGTTTGTCGGCGAAATCGACCTGTTCGGCGTGACGCAATGCTATCCACTCCTTTTTGCTGCCTGGCAGCACATGCGGGATGAGTTTGTGGCTGTGCTCCGGATGTGCGCCGTGATTTCGTTTCGCTACATCGTGATTGGCAAGCTCAATACGCAGCCCATGGAACGCGAATATGTTGAGGCGGCTCGAAAGGTGCGCAGCGGTGCGATCACAACGCCAGCGCAACTATTTGCAAGTCTGCGGCTGCTCTATGTTTCTGATGAGCAGTTCGAGGCTGATTTTGCTTTGGCCAAAATTCCAACGCCTAACAACCGCGAGTTGGTTCGCTATGTGTTGTTTGCAATTGAGAACCACCTGAGCGGAAATAGCCGTTCCTATCGGAGTGACGGCGCAACCGTTGAGCACATCCTTCCTGAAAATCCTGACGAAGCATGGCTGGCTGTTTTTCCGGAGCCAAGCGTCGATATTTACAGGCTGGGAAACTACACCCTGCTTGAGGCTGCGGCCAATCGAAAGATTGAACGCAAACAGATCATTGATAAAAAAGTTGAATACTTGAAAAGCGGATACAAGCTCTCCAGCGGTTTTGGCTGGCGAGAATGGACACGTGCTCAACTCAATGAGCGGCAACGATGGATGGCCAAAACAGCGACTGCTGTTTGGCGATTGAATTATTAACTACTGGAGCAAAAAGAGAATGACTATCAAGATGGGTATTAACGGCTTCGGCCGCATTGGCCGCAACGTGTTGCGCGCCGCCGTGCAGAACTTCAGCGACATCGAGATCGTCGCCATCAACGATTTGCTGGAGCCCGAGTACCTGGCTTACATGTTGCAGTATGACTCGGTGCATGGCCGCTTCAAGGGCGAGGTTTCGGTCGAGGGCAACACGCTGATCGTCAACGGCAAGCGCATCCGCCTGACGCAGGAGCGCGACCCGCTGAACCTCAAGTGGGCCGAAGTCGGCGCCGACGTGGTGCTGGAAGCCACCGGCCTGTTCCTGGACAAGGCCGCCGGTGAAAAGCACCTGGCCGCTGGCGCCAAGAAAGTCATCTTCTCGGCCCCATCGAAAGACGACACCCCGATGTTCGTCTTCGGCGTGAACGACGCGACCTACGCCGGCCAGGCCATCATCAGCAATGCCAGCTGCACCACCAACTGCCTGGCGCCCGTCGCCAAGGTGCTGAATGACAAATGGGGCATCAAGCGCGGCCTGATGACGACGGTACACGCTGCCACCGCCACCCAGAAAACCGTTGACGGCCCGAGCAACAAGGACTGGCGCGGCGGACGCGGCATCCTGGAAAACATCATTCCATCGAGCACCGGCGCGGCCAAGGCCGTCGGCGTGGTGATTCCCGAGCTGAACAAGAAGCTCACCGGCATGTCCTTTCGCGTGCCGACTTCCGATGTGTCGGTGGTTGACCTGACCTGTGAATTGAACAGCGAAGCAACGCTCAAGGAAATCTGCGCCGAGATGAAGGCGCAAAGCGAAGGCGCCTTGAAGGGCGTTCTGGGCTACACCGAGGACAAGGTCGTGGCGACCGACTTCCGTGGCGACACGCGCACCTCGATCTTTGACGCCGACGCCAGCATTGCGCTGGACGGCACCTTTGTGAAAATCGTCGCCTGGTACGACAACGAATGGGGTTATTCGAACAAGTGCCTGGAGATGGCGCGCGTCGTGTCGAAGTAAGCACCGCTTGCTTCCAACAAAAAACGCGCCCAAGGGCGCGTTTTTTGTTGGCCGGCTCCCGCTCAAGACGAGGAAATAGAGTATCTATTCATCCGTCAGCAAATAAGCACGCATCTGCCTATGATGGAGTGGCAAAAATATCTATTCATAAATCCATTCAATCTTCAAAAAAACGATGGCAAGCACTCAACTGACCCGGCCTTTGCTGGACGCGATGCGCGCACGGGGTGGCGTTGCCACCAGCGCCGAGTTGCAGGACGCGCTGGGCGTCAGCCAGCCCACCGTGTCGCGCGCGCTGGCTTTGCTTGTGCTGGCGGGTGAAGTGCTTCAAACGGGCGCTGCCAGGCGGCGCCGCTATCTGTTGCCGCGCCACATTCCGGGCGCAGGCAGCGAGTTGCCTGTCGTGCGTGTCGATGCGCAGGGACGGGCCACGCCGTTTGGCCGCATCGTGCCGCTGCAGGGCGGGCGCTTCTGGGTGGACGAGGCCGATGGCGTGAGCGAACTGCACGCGGGCCTGCCCTGGTTTCTCGATGACATGCGCCCGCAGGGCTTCATGGGCCGGACCTTTGCCCAGGCGCATCCAGAGCTTCAGCTGGCGGCCGACCCGCGCCACTGGAGCGCCGACGACGCGCTCAAGGCGCTGGCCTGGTTTGGCGATGACCTGCCGGGCAACCTCATTGTGGGCGTGCCGGCATTCGAGCGCTTCCACACCCTGGCCGAGCGCGCGTCGCGGGTGGACTCCTGCGCCGACTATCCGCGCATGGCGGAGCAGGCGATGCAGGGCACGCTGCCCGGTTCGTCGGCGGGCGGCGAGCAGCCCAAGTTCTGCACCTTCATCGAGGGCCGCCACGTCATCGTGAAGTTCTCGCCCGCAGGCCACTCCGACGCCGACCAGCGCACCCGCGACCTGCTGGTGTGCGAGCACTTGGCCCTGCAGACGCTCGGGCGGGCGGGCCTGCCGGCCGCCAAAACGCAGGTGTTCCTGATCGGCAACCGGCTATTTTTGGAGTCCGAGCGCTTTGACCGCACCGCCGCAGGCCGTATCGGCATGGTGTCGCTGGAGGTCTATGACGCGCAGTACGTGGGCAAGGTGGACAACTGGGCGGCTACCGCCAGGCGCATGGAAGACCAGTCGCTGCTGACGCCGCAGGACGCCGCGCACCTGCGCTTCCTGGAGGCTTACGGCGTGCTGATTGCCAACACCGACCGGCACTACGGCAATATCTCGCTGCTGCTCGAAGGCGACGACTGGCGGCTCTCGCCGACCTACGACATGCTGCCCATGCTGTATGCGCCAGTCAATGGGGAACTGGTGGCGCGCGACTTCAGGGCGCGCCCGCTTCGCCCGACCACCGCCATGCTGGCCGAGTGGGAAAAGGCCAAGAACCTGGCGATGGTGTTCTGGCAGACGGTGGCGCTGGACGGGCGGATTTCGCCCGGCTTCCAGGCCAGCGCGCAGGACAACCTGCAAACCCTGCAGGGCCTGTAGCCGCGTCTTCGCTCAGTCGGTGTGCATCAGCGTCTCGCCCAGCGCATCGACCAGGCGGTCGATTTCCTCGGGCGTGGCGATGAAGGGCGGGGCGAGCTGGATGGTGTCGCCGCCGTAGCGCACGTAAAAGCCCTTTTTCCACATCGCCATGCCAATCTCGTAGGGCCGGCGCGCCGGTTCGCCGGGCAGGGCGTCGATGCTGAAACCGGCGGCCAGGCCGAAGTTGCGGATGTCGGTGACATGCTTCACGCCCTTCAGGCCATGCACCGCGTTCTCGAAATACGGCGCCAGCGCTTTCACGCGGCCCATCATGTCTTCCTTTTGCAGGATGTCCAGCGTCGCCAGGCCCGCCGCGCAGGCCACCGGGTGCGCCGAGTAGGTGTAGCCGTGCGGGAATTCGAGCAGGTAGTCCAGCCCGCCCGCCGCCATGAAGGTGTCGTAGATTTCCTTTTTGGCGACCACCGCGCCCAGCGGCTGCACGCCGTTGGTGACTTGCTTGGCAATGTTCAAAATGTCGGGCGTGACGCCGAAGGCTTCCGAGCCGGTGAAGGCGCCGCAGCGGCCAAAGCCGGTGATCACCTCGTCAAAAATCAGCAGGATGTTGTTCGCGGTGCAAATCTCGCGCAGCCGCTGCAAGTAGCCGGCCGGCGGAACCACCACGCCGGCCGAACCCGAGAACGGCTCGACGATGACGGCGGCAATGTTCGACGCGTCATGCAGCGCGATCAGGTTCAGCAACTCGTCGGCCAGCTCGGCGCCCTCGGCCGGCATGCCGCGCGAGAACGCATTTTTCTTGAGCTGGGTGTGCGGCAGGTGGTCGGCTTCGACGCCCTGGCCGAACAGCTTGCGGTTGGCGCCGATGCCGCCAACCGAAATGCCGCCGAAGTTCACGCCGTGGTAGCCTTTTTCGCGGCCGATCAGCCGGGTCTTTTGGCCCAAGCCCTTGGTGCGCCAGTAGGCGCGCGCCATTTTCAGCGAAGTGTCGGCCGACTCCGAGCCCGAGCCGGTGAAAAACACATAGTCGAGCCCGGCGGGCGTGAGTTCCCTGATGCGGTTGGCCAGCTCGAACGACAGCGGATGGCCGAACTGGAAGGCGGGCGAATAGTCCAGCGTATTCATCTGGCGCGTGACGGCTTCGGTCAGCTCAGCGCGCGCATGGCCCAGGCCGCAGCACCACAGGCCCGACAGGCCGTCGAAAATCTGCCGGCCGTCGGCGTCGGTGTAGTAGGCGCCCTTGCCGCTGACGATCATGCGCGGCTTGGCCTTGAAGTTGCGGTTGGCGCTGTAGGGCATCCAGTGCGCGTCGAGCCAGTCGGCATCGAGCCGCGGGCGGTGGTTCAGGTGGCTTGAATCGGTCATGTCCATGGCGAAGGGCTCCGGGTCAGGTAAGTAAAGTCAGCGTGGGTAAGGCGATGGCCTCATTGTTGGATGATCTGATACTCTTGTTCATATAGAAATAGCCCTGTTCAGTTAGCAATTCATGCAAGTAAAAGGCCAGACTGTTTTCGTCACCCAACCGCCTTCAACCCCGCCTGCCGTCAAGGCCAGGGCGGTGCTCGGGCAGATTGGCGACATCGACCTGCGCCTGCTGCGGGTGTTCAAGGCGGTGGTCGAATGCGGCGGCATGGCGGCGGCGGAACTCGAACTCAACATCGGCACGTCCACCGTCAGCCGGCATGTCAAGGACCTGGAAATCCGGCTCGGATTGACGCTGTGCCGGCGCGGCCGGGGCGGCTTTGCGCTGACCCCGGAAGGCGAGCGGATTTATGCCGAAACCCTGCGCCTGCTGGCCTCGACCGACGCCTTCCGGCACAGCGTGGACGACATCCACCAGCGCATGGGCGGGCAACTCCATATTGCCGTGTTCGACAAGACCGCCAGCAACCCGGCGGCGCGCATTGCCCAGGCGATTGCGCTGTTCCGGCGGCAGGCGCCCGATGTGGCACTGAGCCTGCACGTGGCCTCGATCAACCAGATCGAGCGCGGCGTGATCGACGGCATTTTTCAGGTCGGCGTGATTCCGGCGCACCGCACGTCCGACACGCTGGTCTATGACGACCTGTTCGGCGAAACCATGCTGCTGTATGCGGGCGCTGCGCATCCGCTGTTTGCGCGTCCGCAGGCCGGGCTGGACTGGGCCGGTCTGCGGGCCTACCCGTTTGCCGGCCTGGGCTACCACTCGCCCAACATGGAAGCCAGCCACCGCGAGCGCCTGGTGCGCGCCGCCACCGGCTTCGACCAGGAATCGGTGGCGACGCTGATCCTGTCGGGCGCCTTTCTGGGTTTTTTGCCCGACCATTACGCCGCCAGCTTCGTCGCCGCCGGCCAGATGCGCCCGGTGTCGCCCGCGCTGTTTCGTTATGAATGCACCTTTGTGGGCATCACGCGCCGTTCGCTTGCGCCCTCGCGGGTGACGCTGGCTTTCCAGCAATGCCTGCGGCAGGCGCACCAAAAAAGCGCCTTCTGAACGCCCCGGACGGCTGATCGCCGCTGAATCGCGGGCATTGGGCTGGCATGAAAATCGCGTAGGGCTGTGAATAAATTGACCAGATGGTTAGCTTTTCACCCCCATGACCCTTACCGCGCTCAAAACAGTTCCACCAGCCCTTGCCGGCAACCCTGAAGCCACCCGGCCCGCCGTCGAGGTGCGCAATGCCAGCGTGATCTACCCGGCGGCCGACGCGCCGGTCAAGGCGCTCAGCAACATCGACCTGCGCATCGAGGAGGGCGAGTTCGTGGCGCTGATCGGCCCGTCGGGCTGCGGCAAGACCACGCTGCTGCGGGTGATTGCTGATCTGGAGCCCATCAGCGCCGGCACGGTGCGGGTCAACGGCGTGAGTCCGCACGACGCCCGGATGGCGCGCGCCTACGGCTATGTGTTTCAGGCGCCGGCGCTGTTTCCGTGGCGCACGGTGCTGGCCAATGTGATGCTGCCGCTGCAGATCCAGGGCACGGGCGCGGCAAAAAGCCGGCTTATCGCCATGGAGCAGCTGGCGCGCGTCGGCCTGGGCGGGTTCGAGAAAAAATACCCGTGGCAGCTCTCGGGCGGCATGCAGCAGCGCGCCTCAATTGCCCGTGCGCTGGCCTTTGAGCCGCGCATCTTGATGATGGACGAGCCCTTCGGCGCGCTCGACGAGATCACCCGCGACCGGCTCAACGAGCAGTTGCAGCAGCTCTGGCAAAAGGAGCGCCGCACGGTGGTGTTTGTCACGCATTCGATTGCCGAGGCGGTGTATTTGTCCACCCGCATCGTGGTGATGTCGCCCCGGCCGGGCCGCATCGTAAAGGTGATCGACTCGCCGCTGCCCGACGAGCGGCGCCTGGGCCTGCGCGACACGCAGGCGTTCATGAATGTGGCGCACGCGGTGCGGGAGGCGCTGGCCGATGGCCACCACGACTAAATCGCTGGACATGCGCGACCGGGTGCTGCCGCTCGCGGTCATGGCGCTGGCCGCCGTGCTGGCCTGGTACCTGGGCGCCTGGGTGATGAACGCGCCCGGCGCCATCGAGCGGGTGCTGGCGCCCGCGGGCAGTGCGTGGAACTGGCAGGATTTGCTCCAGGCCACCATGGGCATGGAGCGCCCGGTGCTGCCGGCGCCGCACCAGGTGGCGCTCGATTTCTGGTCCAGCCTGGTGGACTGGCCGGTCGATTCGCCGCGCAACCTGCTGTACCACGTCGCCGTCACCGGGGAAACCACGCTGGCCGGCTTTGTTCTGGGCACGCTGCTCGGGCTGCTGCTGTCGGTGCTGATCGTGCATTCGCGCACGCTGGACCGGGCGCTGCTGCCGTGGATCGTGGCCTCGCAGAGCGTGCCGGTGCTGGCGATTGCGCCCATCGTGCTGGTCATTCTGGGCAGCCTGGGGTTTTCGGGCCTGGCGCCCAAGGCGGTGATTGCGCTGTACCTGTGCTTTTTCCCGGTCACGGTGGCCATGGTGCAGGGCCTGCGCTCGCCGCAGGTGATTGAAACCGAAATGATGCACACCTACGCCGCCAGCCGCTGGCAGTCGCTGTGGCTGCTGCGCCTGCCGGCCGCGCTGCCGTTTCTGTTTCCGGCGCTGCGGGTCGGCATTGCCGCCAGCCTGGTCGGCGCCATGGTGGCCGAGCTGCCCACGGGCGCCACGGCCGGGCTGGGCGCGCGGCTGCTGACCGGCTCCTACTACGGCAACACGCTGGCCATCTGGTCGGCGCTGCTCATGTCGGCGCTGCTGGGGCTGGCGCTGACCAGCCTGGTCGCGCTGGCCGAACACCTGGTCTTGCGCCACCGGCGACAGCCATGAAGCCCGTCGCCACGCCTTCGATCTGGATCACGGTGGCGGTCGTGGCCGCGTCCGCCTTTGGTGCGGGCTTGCTGCTGCATCCCGCCGCGCAGGGGCAAGGCATGCCGACGGCGCTGTTCTGGCTGTGCGCCACGGCCCTGGGCGCGCTGGCCGTGTGGACGCTGCGCCGGGTGGCGGCCATCCAGGGCACGCGCCTTGACGCGGTGCTGACCGCCGGCCTGTTCGGGCTGTGGGTGCTGTACTTCTGGCAGCTGCTGGTGGTGGCGTTCGAGGTGCCCCGGGTGCTGCTGCCCGCGCCCAGCCTGATTGCCCAGTCGCTCATCGACAACGCGCCCAAGCTGTGGGGCGACTTCACCCAGACCGTGCTCAAGGCCGTGGTGGCCGGCTGGGTGCTGGGCTGCGGCCTGGGGTTTGGCGTGGCGATTGCGATTGACCGCCTGCCGTTTTTGCAGCGCGGCCTGCTGCCGCTGGCGTCGCTGACCAGCACCGTGCCGCTGGTGGCGGTGGCGCCGATTGCGGTGATGTGGTTTGGCTTTGACTGGCAGTCCAAGGCGGCGGTCGTGGTGCTGATGACGTTTTTCCCGATGCTCATCTCCACGCTGGCGGGCCTGCAGGCCGCCGGCAAGCTGGAGCGCGAACTCATGCACAGCTACGCCGCCGGCTATGGCCGCACGCTGCTGTCGCTGCGCCTGCCGGCGGCCACGCCCTTCCTGTTCGGCGCGCTCAAGGTCAATGCCACGCTGGCCCTGATCGGCGCCATCGTGGCCGAATTCTTCGGCTCGCCCACCTCGGGCCTGGGCTTTCGGATTTCCACCGAGGCCGCGCGCATGAACATGCCGCTGGTCTGGGGCGCCATCGTGGTGGCGGCCGTCACCGGCTCGGTGGCCTATGCCTTGCTGGCGCAGCTGGAGCGCCGCGCGGCCTTCTGGCATCCGTCGATACGCGGCCAATGACTTTTTTTTCACTGTCCTGTTTTTCAACCCAAGGAGTGTTTCATGATGAGTTCTTCCCTGCTCGGTAAAGGCCTGCTGGCCGCCGTGGTGGCGGTGTGCGGCCTGAGCGCCCACGCCGCCGACAAGGTGACGGTGCAGCTCAAGTGGCTGCCGCAGGCCCAGTTTGCCGGCTACTACATGGCGCAGGCCAAGGGCTACTACAAGGCCGAGGGGCTGGACGTGACCATCAAGCCCGGCGGCCCCGACATCTCGCCGGTGCAAGTGATTGCCGGCAACGGCGCCGACGTGATCGTCAACTGGATGCCCGACGCCCTGGCCGCCCGCGAGGCCGGCGTGCCGCTGGTCAACATCGCGCAGGTTTTTGACCATTCCGGCCTGATGCTGACCTGCAGGAAGTCCAGCGGCGTGACCAGCCCGAAAGACCTCAAAGGCAAGACCCTGGGCGTCTGGTACGGCGGCAATGAATACCCGTTCCTGAACTGGATGGGCAAGCTGGGCTACAAGCCCGACACCGACGTGAAGATTCTGAAGCAGGGCTTCAACGTCGATCCGCTGCTGCAAAACCAGGCCGCCTGCATCTCGACCATGATCTACAACGAATACTGGCAGGTGGTCGATGCCGGCGTCAAGGAAAGCGATCTCGTCACCTTCTTCTATGAAAAGGAAGGCGTGGCCACGCTCGAAGACGGCCTGTACGTGATGCAAGCCAAACTGAAAGACCCGGCCTTCGTCGCCCGCATGGCCAGGTTCCTCAAAGCCAGCTTCAAGGGCTGGAACGAGGCCGTGAAGAACCCCGAGGAAGCCGCCAAAGTGGTTGTAGCCGCCGACATGTCGGGCAGCGCCACCCTGAAGGTGCAAAAACGCCAGATGGAAAACGTCGCCAAGCTGATCACCGCCGCCAACACCCCGAAAATGGGCTACCTGGAGCCCGCCGCCTACGAGCGCACCGTCAAGGTGCTGCTGGCCGGCGGCAGCTCGCCGGTGATCAAGAAAGACCCGGGCAAGGCCGCCATGTCGCATCTGGTCTGGGAAGCGGCCAGCAAGTAAGCGCGGGCCATTTCTGCAAATTGCCGACCCGACAGCCGTGTCCCAATAAGATACGGCTCTTTTTTTCACGATGATTTCCCTGTCTTCCGTTTCCCCGGCCGATGCCGCCAGTGCCGCCGACGCCGCCGCCAAAGGCCAGATTCGCCAGGCCAACGAGGCCTTGATCCTGGCGGCGGCCGAGCGTGTCTTTGCCGGTGCCGGTTTTGGCGGCGCCACCATGGCCGCGATTGCCGAAGCCTCCGGCCTGCCCAAGGCCAACCTGCATTACTACTTCGGCAACAAGCAGGCGCTGTACCGGCGCGTGCTGGCGCGCACGCTGGCCGACTGGCTGGTGCCGGCCCACGTCATCACGCCAGAGGCCGACCCGCGCCAGGCCATCGAGCATTACATCCGCGCCAAGATGGCACTGTCGGCCCAGCGGCCGCACGCCTCGCGCGTGTTTGCCAACGAACTGCTGCACGGCGCGCCGGTGCTGGGGGAACTGCTGGTGACTGAATTGAGCGGCATGGTGCGCGACAAGGCGGCCGTCATCCAGGGCTGGATCGACGCCGGCCGCATGGCGCCGGTGGACAGCACGCACCTGTTTTTCACGCTCTGGGCCGCCACCCAGACCTATGCCGATTCCGAAGTGCAGGTCAGCGCCGTGCTGGGCACCCCCAGCCTGGCGCCGAAAGCCCACGCACGGGCCACCGAACATGTGGTGCAACTGCTGCTGCGGGGCTGCGGCTTGCTGGCCTGATGCGTGCTTTCATGCCGGAAACCACGCTGTCAGGAGCCTGCGCATGAACGCCATTTCGAACAATCTTTACGTCGCTTCGCTGCTGGCCAATTTCTTCGACGCCGGCTGGGCCATCCAGGTGCTGGTGGGCGATGCCAGCCAGGCGCAGTACCAGGCCTCGCGGCTGGCGCGGCCCGAGGTTGAAAAATACCTGGGCATCATGGCCAACAGCGCCCGCGACCTGCCCGAAGACGTGCGCAGGCAAATGCCCCGCGTGGACTGGGAAAGCTGGATGGCGCTGGCCGAGCACCTGCCGCCGCGCGATGCCAAAGCCCGCGCCCTGGTCTGGACGGTCATCGAGGCCTGGCTGCCGCCAGCCGGGCAAGAGCTGCGGCGCTACCGGCGGCAGCTGCCCCAGCTCTGGCGTTTCGAGATGTGAGGCGACGCTGGCGCGCTGGGCTCAGGGCGCGTGCAGCGGATCGAAAGGAAACAGCCCGGCGCGAAAACTGTCGGCCATGAGTTCAGCCCGCGCAATGGCCCGCGCTGCGTCGTCGCCGGGCAGCGTTTCCCGCGCGGCGGGGCGGAACAGGTCCAGCCACTGCTCGAAATGCTCGCGCCGGATGGGCAGGCCCAGATGCACCGGATACGGGTGGCTTTTGTAGAGCGCTTTCATCCAGACCGGCAATGGCGCAAGTAGTGCACTGGGCGAAAGCGACACAGGGCCGTCAGCGCAAAAACGCCCGAAAGACTGATCGCGCCGCTGTGCCCTGGGAGCGCGGACGCCCACGTCCG
>JAECRO010000041.1 GCA_016000195.1 Burkholderiales bacterium
GGGTGATAGTGCTGGCCGCCCGGCCGGTTCGGTTTTACCATGACGCCGTGGATTTTTCTTCGACCCGTGGCGTGACCGGAAAGGGACTGTGATGCATATAAGTGACCAGGAGTATTTTCGCAGCTGCATTGCCCGGGAGCGGCATCTGGCGCAGTTGCTCGGCCATCGCCATATCGAAGAGTGTTACGAAAGCGCCGGAACGCTCTGGGACAACAACCAGGCCCTGCCGAAATGGACGCGCGACTGGAACGCCTGCGGCCCCCTGATGACCGAGTACGGCCTCGGCGTCAGCTACGGCGGCGGGCCGGGGCACGGCGGGTGGGCGCGCATGGGCGCCACCACGGTTCATTTTGCCGACCACCCGACGCGCGACCGGGCGGTGATGTACGGCATCGTGAAGGCGCTGATTTTTCTGCTGGAACATGGCAAGTGTGTTGCGCCGGCCCCGGCGGCCTAGCCGGAGCCACTCCTTTATTGATAGCTGCCCGTGCCCGTCCTGATTGCGCTAGCACCCTGAAATGCCTGAATTCGCGTCCGGGTGTTTGAGCAGAAGGCGCTCCAGCGCATTGAGCGTGTCATAGGACTCGGCAAAGTCGGCGAACAGCGCCGCGTTGTCGGGCGCTGCGGCCTGGCCGTGCCAGCCGGCGCGAAACGTCCCGAAAATCTCGCCAAAGCTTTTCTGGCCGTCGATCAGCCGCAAAATCTTGGCGCCATATTTTCCCGGATTCACCACCACCGACACGCCTGAATGCTGGTGCGTGAGCCTGAAGGGCTGGCCCTTGCTGCTGCCAAAGACCTGCGCCGCGATCTCGCCGGTCAGCGGCTCGTGGTAGAAAAACGGGATATAGGCGGCGTCGCCATACGGCGCGACGGACGAGGCATCGGGCGTCAGGTAGAGCGAATGGGTGATGATGTTGCCGATCATCAGCTCGGCCATTTCATACTGCCGGCGCAGCGGCAGCTGGCGCAACCCGGCGGCCATGGCGGGCGGCTTGCTGCCCAGCACCATGTGCGGCAGATACGGCGAGCGGCCGCGCTGCACGTCGCTGAAGCTCAGGTGCATGCCGTGCTGCGTACCCAGCCAGTCGAACAGCTCGCCCACGCTGTACGAGCGGTCCTGTGAATGCAGCAGCAGGTCGTAGATGCCGGCGTCGCCCATCTTGTGGTCGTTGTACAGCGATTCGCCGCGCATGAACCAGTTGCTGGCCGGCAGGCTGCCGAGCAGGTCGCGGGTGTTGGCCAGCTTGCGTTGGTCGTCGGCTTCCCGGTCGGTGCCGGCGCCATTGGCCAGCCGCATCAGCGCCTGCATCTGGTACACGCCGGTGCGGCCGGTGGTGGCATAGAGCATCAGGCCGATGGCGCCGCCTTCCTTCAGGGCGCTGCGCAGCACGCGCAGTCCCAGGTCCGGGTCGGCCAGGTGGTGCAGCACGCCGCTGCAGTTGATGTAGTCGAACTTGCCCAGGCCCAGCGCCGGCAGGCTCAGCAGCGAGTAATGAGTCCAGGTGATGTTGGTCAGGCCGCGAATTTTGGCGCGTTCCTGCGCCAGCACGATGCTGGCGTGGCTCATGTCCAGGTGGACGATTTCGGCATTCGTGTGGCGCAGCTGCTCGGCCAGGAAAATCGTCGCATCGCCGGTGCCGCCGCCGGCCACCAGCGCCCTGAAACCGTTCTGGAACGACTGCTTTCCGGCAAAGCAGTAGTGGTTGATCATCGGCAGGTCTTCCAGCCAGGTCTGCACCAGCCGCTTGTGTTCGTCCTGCGGATTGCAGGGCGGGTAGGGCAGGGCTTCGTACTGGCTTTTGACCTTGGGCAGGTGGTTCTGGGGCATGGGCGTCTCGAAATGGAAAAAGGAAGGCTGAAGGCGAAGGCCTGATTGTCCGCGAGCAGACGGACGGCGACGGGCCGGGGAGGACTCGGCGAACCGGCAAAAACTGCAAAAACGTGCCGCCCGCCAGGTTCTGCACATAGCTGATGACGGCGCGCCGGTATTTTTCGGTCATCACCTCGGCCAGCAGTTCCGCCAGCGCGGCTTCGCGGCTGGCCGCGCCGGTTTTGCGCCATTCGGCCGGGTTGCGCCGGTAGAGCTTGTCGGCAATGCACAGCAGGCTGTCCAGCTTGTCGCGCATGCCCAGGGTGGCCATGCGGTTCACGTCCGGCTGGGCCAGCTCTGTTGGCAGCAGGGGCGCGACCTGCGTTTCTCCGCGCGCCTCATGCATGGGTTTGGCCTGTACGGCTCAGCGCGGTGGCGCCTGCAGCAGGCCGCGCGACAGCAGCACCCGGTGGTCAATCTTGATGCAGTGGTCCTGCACCACCAGCAGGCCGGCGGCTTCGGCTGTGGCGGCGGCTTCGGCATTGGCCACGCCCAGCTGCATCCACACGGCCTTGGCGCCGATGGCAATGGCCTCATCGACGATGGGCGGAATGTCTTCGCTGTTCCTGAAGCAGTTCACCAGGTCGATTTTTTCGTGCTGCGCCGCTTCCTTCAGCGTGGCGTAGGCCTTTTCACCCAGCACCTCGGCTGCGTTCGGGTTGACCGGAATGATGCGGTAGCCGGCTGCCTGCATGTAGCGCGACACGTCAAAGCTGGCCCGGTGCGGCTTGGGCGACAGGCCGACCACGGCGATGGTGCGGCAATGGTTGAGGATGTAGGGAATGCGTTCGGCGGTGGCAAGGGGTTTCATGGTTTGGCTCCTGGTTGTTGTTGATTGCAAAGCGGGCGGCTGCGGATGTCGGGTTAAGGCATGGCGCCATCACAGCCTGGCCAGCTCGGCCCGGACATCACTCACGGACAGGATTTCGGACAATACCACCGGCGCGCGGCCGGGCTTGTAGAACACGTAAACCGGCACGCCGCTGCGGCCAAGCCCGGCCAGCGCCTTCGTCACCGCCGGGTCGCGGCGCGTCCAGTCGGCGCGCAGCAGGGCGACGTTTCTGGCGTCCATGTCGGCCAGCACGGCGGCGTTGGCCAGCGTGGTTTTCTTGTTGTACTGGCAGGTCACGCACCAGGCGGCGGTGAAATCGACAAACACGCTCTGGCCCTGCGCCGTGAGCTGCTCGACCCGGCCGGGCTGCCAGTCCTGCCAGCGGGCCGAGGCCGCCGTGGGGGATGCATCCGCAGTTTTAAGAATGTTTTGGCCGATTGTGCAGACGCCCAGGGCAAAGACTGCTATTGAAAACGTAGCCATTGCGATGCGCGTCCGGCCGCGCAGCCCCAGCGACCAGACCGCCAGCGCCAGCAGCACCAGCAGCGCCAGCAGCGCGCCCGCGCCGTCGATGCCGCTTTGCTGGCCCAGCACCCAGACCAGCCAGGCGACGGTGGCGAACATCGGAAACGCCATCAGCTGCTTGAACGTCAGCATCCACGCGCCGGGACGCGGCAGGGCGCGCGCCACGCCGGGCAGCGCGCTGGCCGCCAGATACGGCAGCGCCATGCCGATGCCGATGGCGCCAAACACCGCCAGCGCCTGCGCCGCCGGCAGGCCAACGGCATACCCGAGCGACGCGCCCATGAAGGGCGCGGTGCAGGGCGAGGCAATGGCGGTCGCCAGCACGCCCGACAAAAATGCATTGACGCCGGGGTTTTTCGCCTGCAGGTTGACGACGCGGCCGGGCAGGATGCTGCCAAAGTCGAACAGCCCCGCCAGGTTCAGCCCCAGCAGCGTGAACAGCGCGGCCAGCGCCGCCACCACCGCCGGGCTTTGCAGCTGAAAGCCCCAGCCGAGCTGGTCGCCCGCCGCGCGCAGGCCGAGCAGCAGCGCACCCAGCGCCAGGAACGACAGCACCACGCCCGCGCTGTAGGCCAGCCCCGACGTAAGCCGCGTGGCCTGGCTTTTTTCGTTCACGAAGCCGACCACCTTGATCGCCAGCACCGGAAACACGCAGGGCATCAGGTTCAGGATCAGCCCGCCCAGCAGCGCCCCGAGCAAGGCCGCCAGCAGGCCGAGCGGCGGCTGGCCCGAGGATGCCGGTGCAGCCGGGGCCGAGGTATTCGCCTTCAGCGCGGCTTCCAGCGCCGGCGACACCACGGCGACGCTGGTCACGGCGGGCCAGTCGCCGCTGACCGGCGCGTCGATGCGCCAGGCGGCGTCGCCCAAGGCCACGACCAGCGGCAGGCGCGCCGGGCTCTCAAGGCGCTGGCCCGAGAGCGGCAGCTGCGCCGTCCAGACCGCGCCTTGCCATTCCTGACTCCAGGGCGCGGCCGGCTCGATGATGCTGGCGGTTTCGGGAAACAGCGCCAGCGTCTTGCCCTGCAGCGCAGCCGGCAGGCCGGACAGCGAGACTTTCAGCGCCTGGCCGCTGACTTCCAGCTGGCTGGCGCCTGTGGCCAGCGGTTTCGGCGTGGCGTCAAACGCCGCCTGGAACAGGGCGCCGCTGGCCGCCGTCGAGCCTTTGGCTGGCAGGCTCAGCGTGAACTCGCCCTCCTGCGGAATGCATTCCTTGCGGCAGACCAGCCAGGCGGCCTTGAGCTTGATGTCGAGCTGCGGCGCGCTGAAACCGGGCGCGACGGTCAGCGGCACCGGCAGCAAAATGGCTCCTTCGTAGCCGTAGTTGGCCAGCGTGCCGATGGGGATTTTTTTCGGCGTCGGCCAGGCGATCTCGCCCGCCGTGACGCCGGCCGGCAGCTGCCATTCAAGCATCGTCGGCAGGCCCGAGTCGCCGGAATTTTTCCAGTAGGTGTGCCATTCGGGCTGGTGCGCCAGCTGCAGGCCCAGCCAGACCGGCTTGCCCGCCTCGACGCCCTCGGGCGCCCAGGCCAGCAGTTCGGCGCGCACCTGCTGGGTAGTGACTACCGCGCCGTTCAAAGACGTTTTTATCAGGCTATTTTGGGCTCTTGCGCTTATCGGCAGGGCGCATACAGCTATCAAAAAAATAGCGGAAAAGAAACGTTGAAAATTCATGGTGGTAGTGTGAGCGGCGGCTGCGCCTTTAGTTCCAGTGGCCCGGGCAGGGCACGGGCGGCGCCCGCAGGCCAGATTGTGCGTCAGCCGTCCCAACCCTTCAGTCAGCGCCCGGCCATGGCGAAGGCTGGGCAAACACCGCCGGCAGTTTTTTCGGCGCCCGGATGCGCAACTGCTTGTTGACGTTCTCGCGCCCGAACACCACTTCGATGTCGGCCACGGCCACGCCGAACAGCGGCGCCAGGAAACGCACCATGTGGTCGGTCGCCTTGCCCGCCAGCGGCGCGGCCGTCACGCTGACCTTGAGCTGCGTGCCCTTGGGCTTGCCGATGGCGTCCTTGCCGGCGCTGGGCTTGCCCAGGATGTTGACCACCAGCACCTCGCCGTCCCAGGCAAAGAAGGACTCGCCCGTGGCGTTGCGGATCTGGCCCCGGCTCATGCGTCAGCCGTGTCCATCTTCATTTTGGTGAATCCATTGGCGAGCCAGACATTGTCCAGCCCGCATTCCGTGTAGTGGTACATCGTGCGCTCCAGTTTTTGGCCAAGTTTGAATTGTGAGGCTTGCCGTCAATGCATCCGCGCCGCGCCCAGCCTTCGCGCGGGTTGCGCCGGGGCGGGCGAATCTCGATCACGCCGCCGTTGACCTGCAAGTCGGCCACATCGACCCGCCCGAGTTGCTTCAGGTTCAGGATCGGCTCGGGAATCAGGATGCCTTGGGAATTGCCCATTTTGCGAATGGAAACCTGCATGAATTTCTCCTGAAAAATAAGCACAATGTTGGCACTTTGGCTGATTTTCAGGGGTTGAAAATGGGGCTTTCCTGAATGCGGCTCTTCCAGATTCAGTCCTTGAGAATGCCGCCATGCCTTCCCCTCAAGCGCCCGATACGCCCGATACGTCCGATTTGCCCGCCATCGTCCTGGCCACGCTCAACGCCAAATACAGCCACGCCTCGCTCGGCCTGCGTTACCTCGCGGCCAACATGGACCTGCACGGCGGCGCCGGGCTGCGCATCCAGCGCTTTGCGCGCTACTGGGAAATGGTCGCCAATTCCGGGCGCTTTGCGGCCGTGCTTCGCTTGCTGCTGTGCGATGAAACGGATTCGGCGGGCTCCGCTTTCAATCATTTTCTGGCCTTCAGCGACTGGCTCTGGTGCACGACGGCCAAGACGCATGAATTCGCGCTGGAAAAGCTGCTGGATTTGCTGTTCGAGCACCTGACGCAAGCGCGTGGGCTGAACGGTGACGCGGTGCGCGCCGCCCTGCTGGCCGACTACCGCGCCAGCGGCGCGCGCGGCCGGCCGCAATGCCTGGCTGAGCTGCTGGCTGCCGGGCGCATGGCCCTGCCGGCGGGCACAGGAAAGTCCGGCGCCGAGCGGCAGGGCCGGCATGTCAGCCAGCAAACGCACCGCGACGCGATTCAGAAAGCGGCCGCGGCGGCTTGAGCCTGCCGAAGGCCGGTGTGGTTTTGCGCGGGGCTGGCGCCGGGCGGAGGCGACGCCTGCGCTTGAATGTTTGGCCTGGACTCGCGGGCCATTGATGTATCGCAAGGGCCTTGGCCGGGGCAGGGCTAGATTTCAACTTGTCTCTAACTTGCCTCTTTTGCATGCCCGAGGGTGTTCGGGCATGCGGCGAGCCCGCATGTTGCGGTCATCGTCATCAAGGGGAAAACAGGAATCATCATGAAACAATCCTTGTCAGTCATGGCTCTGGTCCTTGGGGTTGCCGTCGCGTTCGTTGGGTGCGACAAAATCAGGCCGCCCATGCCGGAACTTCAAAAATCCCCCGCCCCGTCAGGCCAGGCCAGTCCGCAGGAGGGCGAGCGCACGGCCTTTGCGCAGGCGGCCCAAAAAGAGCTTGACGACCTCAAGGTGACGATTGCAGGCTTCAAGGCAAAGGCCGAGGCGTCAGGCGTCCAGACCAAGGCCAGGCTTGGCGAGGAAGTCAAAAAACTCGAAGCGGATCTGGGCGACGCGCAACAGCGGCTGGCCGAGCTGAAAACCGCCACAGTGGATTCGTGGGACCAGGTGAAAGAATCGTTCAGCCGTTCATTCGAGCGGCTCAAGGGCGGCGTCGAGAGCTTTCGCAAGAGCGCCGGCTGAAGCGTTGGCCACGGCGCCCACGCCGTCTTCCGATGGGGGCTCGCTGAATCCTGAAGGCAGTGCGCCCATGTTTTAGTTAACGGATTCCCAACAGGAGGAACATGATGGAAAAAACCTGGATTCTGATCGCCAATGCCGAGCGGGCACGCTGTTTCGAGCGCCATGCCGCAGATCATTCACTCACCGAGCTGAGCGATTTCGTGCATCCCCACGCCAGCCTCGCGGGCCAGGCCGGTGGGGGCGACCTGACGGGCGCGGCGGGCAAGGGCCACGGCCGCACCGGACACGCCGGCACGCAGTTTGAACCCCACACCGAAGCCCACGCGAAAGAGCGTGCCAGTTTTGCCCGGCAGCTTGCGGATTACCTCAACGAAGGGGTGGCCGGGCAGCGCTGCAATGCGCTGGTGCTGATTGCCTCCAGCCCGATGATCGGCGCGCTGCGGCCCTGTTTGAGCAGTGCCGCCGGCAAGCTGGTGCAGCGCTGCGTGGCGAGCGATCTGACGCGCTACGAGGGCGCCGAGTTGAGCAAACGCATCGAGGACGCCTTGCTGCTGCCTGATTGAAGGGCAAAAGCAGGGCTTTTTAATGACCGAACGGACAAGACAGGAGTGCGTCATGCTGAAAATATTAATCGCCGTGGATGGTTCCGAGCACGCCAGCCGGGCCATCGAGGCCGTCGGCCATATGGCCCGCGCTTCACTCGAACTGGAGGCCGTCTTGCTGTGCGTCAGCCCCGAGCCGGTTTTTTATGGCAGCTACACCGCTGCGACCATCCAGAAAATCGAAGACGAGCAGGTAATTCAGCAAAACGCCGTATTGGCCAAGGCAATGGAGCTGGCCCGGGCCGCAGGGCTCACGCGGGCGGAGCCGGCCCGGGCCTATGGCGTGATTGCCAATGAGGTGGTGCGGGTGGCCAAAGACCGGCAGGTTGACCAGATTGCCATGGGCACGCGCGGCATGGGGGCGCTGGGCAACATGCTGCTGGGCTCGGTGGCCCAGCGGGTGCTCCATCAGTCGCCCGTGCCGGTGCTGCTGGTCAAATAAGTTCAGCGCTGGCCGCTGGTGCTGCGGCTGGGGCTGCGTTGCGGTTGCTGGCGGTCGCTTCCTGCCCGTCCCGGCGCAACTCGGCGCCCAGGGTCCGAATGGCCGCCTCGTCCAGGGTTTCCTTGTCGAGCAAGGCCCGTGCGCCGCGCTCCAGCACCGGGCGGTTGGTGTCCAGGATGGCGCTGGCGTGGGCAAAGCCGCTCATCACGATGTCCCGGATGGCGTCGTCGATGCGGCGCTGCGTGTGTTCTGAAACCGCCGGGCTGTGCGGCCGCATGAGGTCTGCCGGCACATCGAGCATCTGCTGGCGCCGGGGCTCGAAGGCCACGTAGCCCAGGCCCTCGTCCATGCCGTAGCGCGTCACCATGTCGCGGGCCATGTCGGTGGCCTTGGCCAGGTCGTCGGCCGCGCCGGTGGACAGCACGCCAAACACCAGTTTTTCGGCCGCGCGCCCGCCCAGCAGCACGGCGATTTTCTGCTCCAGTTCGGGGCGCGTCATCACGTAGCGGTCTTCGGTCGGGCGCTGGATGGTGTAGCCCAGTGCGCCAATGCCGCGCGGGATGATCGACACCTTGTGCACCGGGTCGGCGCCCGGCTGGGCCAGCGCCACCAGCGCATGGCCCATCTCGTGAAACGCAATCGCCTCGCGCTCCCTCGGGTTGAGCACCCGGTTGCGGTGCTCCAGGCCGGCGACGATGCGCTCCACGGCGGCGGTGAAGTCCGCCAGCGTCACCTGATCCGCCTTGCGCCGGGTGGCCGCCAGGGCGGCTTCGTTCACCAGATTGGCCAGGTCGGCGCCGCTGAAACCCGGCGTCAGGGCCGCAACGTCTTCGAGCTGCAGGCTGGCGTCGAGCTTGATCTTGCGCGCATGCACCTTCAGGATGTCGGTTCGGCCCTTGCGGTCGGGCCGGTCCACCAGCACCTGGCGGTCAAAGCGGCCGGCCCGCAGCAGGGCGGGGTCCAGGATTTCGGGCCGGTTGGTCGCCGACAGGATGATCAGCCCGACCGAGGCGTCAAAACCGTCCATTTCCGACAGCAGCTGGTTCAGCGTCTGTTCTTTTTCGTCGTGGCCGCCCAGGCCGGGAAAGGCGCCGCGCGCACGGCCCAGCGCGTCCAGCTCGTCAATGAAGATGATGGCCGGCGCCATGCCGCGCGCCTGCTCGAACAGGTCGCGCACCCGGGCCGCCCCGACGCCGACGAACATCTCGACGAATTCGCTGCCCGAGATGGAAAAGAAAGGCACGCCGGCCTCGCCCGCCACCGCCTTGGCCAGCAGCGTTTTGCCGGTGCCGGGCGGGCCGACCAGCAGCACGCCCTTGGGAATGTGCGCGCCCAGGCGGCCGTATTCCTGCGGATGCTTGAGGAAGTCCACCACTTCCTCCAGCTCGTGCCGGGCTTCATCGACCCCGGCCACGTCGGCAAAGGTGACGCCGGTGTCGGTCTGGACATAAATCTTGGCGCGGCTTTTGCCAATCGACAAAAAGCCGCCCATGCCCTGCTTGTCGGCAAAGCGGCGAAACACAAAGAACCACAGGCCAAAGAAAATCAGGGCCGGCAAGGTCCACGACAGCACATCCTTCAGGAACGTGTTCTCGACGATGCGCGTGTAGGGCACGTTGTAGCGCTCCAGCCGCGTCGCCAGGTCGGGTTCGACCCGGGTGGTCACCAGCGTGGTCTTGCTCCCCTCGGCCGTCTTCAGGCGGCCAATCATGGTGCGGTCGGTCACTGACACCTCGGCGATGCGTCCCTCGCTCAGGGCTTTTTCAAACTCGCTGTAGGGCACCGGCAAGGCCTCGCTCGCGGTCTGCCAGATATTCTGGAGCAGCAACAGCGCCATCAGCGCAATGACCCAGTAGCCCAGGTTCCAGGTCTGTTTCTTGTCCAATTCATCTCTCCGTGCAGATCGTCTGAAACCGTGAGGCTACGCGCGGTAAAACAAGAGACCAATGACATTTGTCAAATGTGCTGCGTTTGCCGGTTCCGGCCTGGCTTTCAACCCGGACGGCTGGAGTCGCTGAAAATACCCGCATGAACATTGCAACGTCCACACCCCCTGATCTGCCACGTTTCTGGGCCGACCTGAAAAGCCCCGACTTTGCGCGCCTGGACCTGGGCCGCTGCATCGCGGTGCTGCCGGTGGCTGCCATCGAGCAGCACGGCCCGCATTTGCCGCTCAATGTCGATGCCACGCTGGTCGAGGGCGTGATCGCCAGCGCGCTGCCGCACCTGCCCGCCCGCCTGCCGGTGCTGTTCTTGCCGACGCAGTCCATCGGCTTCAGCCCCGAGCACACGCGCTTTGCCGGCACGCTCACGCTCAAGGCCGAAACCATTTTGCGGCTCTGGACCGAGCTGGCCGAGTCGGTCGCCAGTACCGGCGTGAAGAAACTCGTGCTGCTCAATTCGCACGGCGGCCAGGTGGGCTTGATGGACGCGGTGGCGCGCGACCTGCGCACCCGCCTGGGCATGCTGGTGTACAGCGTCAACTCCTTCAACCTGCCGCTGGTCGATGAGCGCGGCGACTCGGTGGCGGCGCGGTTCAGCGCGCACGAGCACCGCTTCGGCATCCATGCCGGCGAGATCGAGACCTCAATGATGCTGGCGCTCAGGCCCGGCCAGGTCGATATGGCGAAGGCGCAGAATTTCCATTCGACCTCGCAGGACCGCTCGGAGCGCTTCAGCATCCTGGGCGATGGCCGCAGCGCCAGGCTGGGCTGGCAGATGCAGGACTACAACCCGCACGGCGCGGTCGGCAATGCGCTGGCGGCCACGGCCGAAAAAGGCCAGGCGCTGCTGTCGGCCATGGGCCGCAGCCTGGCGCAACTGCTGCTTGAGATCGACCAGTTGCCACCCGATACGCTGCAGGACGCCACGGCGGGCTGACAGTTGCCGCCACAAAAACCAAAGTGCCGTCGGCCAACCGCATCACGCTGCTGCGCGACCTGGACGGCGACGGCCAGGCCAAAATCCGCACCAGGTGAGAGGCCTCTTGGTGAGCTGCAGGGAGCGGTTGTAAAACCCCCTCCAGGTCGCCCGTTTCAAGGTGTGACGTTGTTGCCAGCACCTCCAGCGCCGCAAGGGCGCTGCCCAGCTCCCGGTCGATGAGCCGCGTGGACGCCCGGGTGGTTTCCTGCAGGCCATGCAAGGCCGCTTCGCGTTCGCCGCCGCGCAGCATTTGCAGCGCGACGGCCGAAAAAACCGCCACCGGCAGCAAGATGGCAGCGGCCATCAGAACAAGATGGGTGCGAATCGTTCACAACGAAGCTTCTGGGCGGTCATGCGCTGGAACCGGGCGATGTGAAAACCGCAAAGAGCGCTGCGCCAGGCGGTTCACGGGTCTGCTCCGGCAGTGCGCAAAGGGGGTTAACCAGTTTCTGGTTGAATACCCGATTTTCAGTGTGCTGCCTGCAACTCCTTCACCGCTTGGGCATGCCAAATGTTGATGAATGCAAACCCGGGCCGAGCGCCATTCCTGATGTCTGATGTCAGGCCGTAGAGGGTTCCGGGCGCCACGGGGCGTTCTGGTGGGTGCTTCGCTGCAATAAGGCCACCAGCTCGTGCAGCTCGGTTGCCTTGTGATAGACGGCATCGGCACCCAGCTCCTTGCAGTGATGCAGCAAGGCATCGTTTTGCGCATGGTTGGTCATCACGAGAACGCTCTGGCCGGGGCGCCGGTCATGACAATGCTGGATCACGCCGGCGCCCGTGCCTTCGCCGAGGAAAAGATCGACAAGCGCTACGTCCCACCGGTCGGCATTGTGGTCAAGCCAGTCAATCGCCTGGTGTTCTGTTTCTGCAGTGCCCACAATGTCCACCTTGGCCTCGGTCATCAGGGTCTGCGCCAGATAGGCGCGCTGGGCCGCGCTGTCTTCAACCAGAAAAACTTTTAAAGCCATGGGATTTCCTCAAAGCGGTGGCGCAAGGCATGTCCTGGACAGGAACGATCCATCTAATCAATCAACGCTGTGAAAAGCCTTATTCCTGTTGTGTTTCAAACGCGGCAGCTTGACGCGTAACTTACGAAGTATGGTCCTTCGTATCTTCACTTTGCTCAAATTTTTCAGATTGCCTTAATTTAGTACCGGAAGTTACCAGTTTGCCATCCACTTGGCAGGCGTCAACCCGTAAGGGCATCGGACACGCCCGCATCCGTCGCCGCGCGCGCGAAGGTCAGCTGCGCGCCACTGTCGCCATGCTCAAGCCTGACCGATTCCGCGATGGCAAGAATCTCGGCATCCCGCCACGTCAGGGGGCGGCTGTCGGTTTCGTAGGCGTTTTTCACATTCCGTTCGGCGGGGCGCAGGTCAATCGACAGCTCGATGCGCTCCGGCATGGCCTGTGCCCGAACCACCAGCGTGGCGGGAACCTTTGACAAATCGCTCAGCGCAATCAGCGCGGCACTCAGGACACTGCGAAGCGCCCGGCTGGAGAGTTCCACGTCGATTTCAGGGACTTCGTTGACGATGACAAAACCCTTGAGCCGGAATTCCGTCAACAGCAGGCCCAGGCATTCGATGACGCCGGCATCAAACTTCACGGTGGATGCTGTTTTGGGTTCGATCCACGTCATCATGTTCATGATTGATTTCACGGCGTTGCGCGAAACGCTGCTGAGCGAGGCGCAGTCCTCGCGAAGACTGGCCAGATCGGGCGTGGCAGACTGAAGGCGCCTGTCCATCATGGCTGCAATCATGTCCATCGACTGGAACTTGCCCATCATGTGGTGGTGCAGGGCTGGCGCCAGACGCTGCAAAAGCGCGTACCTCGCGCCTTCTTCAAGATCGGAAAATTCAGCGCCCAGAGCGCGTGCATGCAGGGTCATAGGGGGGTCCGTTGTTGACCGGCTGGCGCTGTCGTAATGAGCTGTCTGCCATTGTGGGAAAAATTGCGCATGTGCCGAAAAGCCGGATTTTAGGCTTTGCCGCCATGCCTTTCCCTGTGCGGCGCGCTCAAAGCATGACCTGGCCGTCAATGCAGGTCACTGACTCGCCGCCGACCCACACCTGGCCTTGCGCGTCGCGCGCAAGATGCACCTGGCCGGCGCGGCCAAGGCACAGGCCTTGCGACGCCAGGTAACGCTCAGGCATGTGGCCATCGGCCATCAGCCATTGCGCCAGGGATGCATTGAGGCTGCCGGTGACGGGGTCTTCATTCACGCCGATAGAGGCGACGAAAGCGCGTACCTCCAGATCGGGCGCCGTGCTGGCGCCTTCCTCGGCGTGGCTTGCCCTGACGCCGAAGGCGCGCGCTTCCCGATTGGCACGCGCAATCAAGGGCGAGGTTTCCTCCGGCGCATAAACGGCGGCAACGCCGACCTTCACATCCAGCCGCTCCAGCGCCAGGTGGTCTGGCATCAGCTGCAGCACCGTTTCGGGACTGTCCAGCAGCAGCCCGAACCAGACCGGCCCGTTGTCGAGCTGCTGGGCCGCCAGAATCTGCTGCGTTTTCAGGCCCAGCGCCGCAGCGACCCCGGACAACAGCGCCGGGCCGGGGCTGGAGCGCTTGAGCGGCGGCGCGGCAAAGGCCAGGCGCGGGCCTTCTTCCCGGCGGATTTTCACCAGCCCGACCTGGCATTCCTGCACGATGAAATCGCGGCTCTTCGGCTGGCCGCCCGCCTGCAGCCAGGCGTGGCAGCTGCCCAGCGTCGGATGGCCGGCAAAAGGCAGCTCACCCCCGGGCGTGAAGATGCGCACCCGGTAGTCGGCCGACGCGTCGGTGGGCGGCAGCAAAAACGTGCTTTCCGACAGGTTGGTCCAGCGGGCAAAACGCTGCATCGCCTCGTCGCCGAGCCCGCTGCCATCGAGCACCACCGCCAGCGGGTTGCCCAGGCAGGGGGTGGAAGTAAAAACGTCAACTTGCTGGAACAGGCGAGGCGTCATCGGTTTTCTTTCGGGGCGTCAGTGTGGACAGGTGCGGGGTTCAGGTCTGGGACAGTTCTTCAAGGCGTGGGGCGGCGCCTGCCACCGGGGCGATGGACTCGGCGCTCATTTCCCGGATGGCGCTGGCCAGCGCGGCAATGCCGATATTGATCTGCGCCACGCTGGAGGTCACGAACGACAGGCGCAGCGTGCGCGCATCGGCCTGGGTTGCGTAAAACGCCCAGCCCGGCACAAAAGCCACGTTGCGCTCAACCGCCCTGGGCAGCAGTTCGATGGCATTCATGCCCTCAGGCAGTTGCACCCACAAAAACATGCCGCCGGCCGGCGTGTTCCAGGTGACGCCTTCGGGCATCTCGCGCGTCATGGCGGCCAGCATGCTGTCGCGCTGCGATTTGTAAAGGGCGCGGATGGTGGGCACATGCCGGTCCAGGAAGCCGTCCTTCATCACCTCGGCCACCAGGCGCTGGTTGAAGCCGGGGCTGTGCAGGTCGGCGGCCTGCTTGGCCTGCAGCAGCTTGGGGAAGATGGAGGCCGGCGCCACCATGAAGCCCAGCCGCAGCCCGGGCGCCAGCACCTTGGAGAAAGAACCCAGGTAGATGCAGCCTCCCGGATTGCGCGCGGACAGCGGCAGCGGTGGCGGCGTGTCGAACCACAGGTCGCCGTAGGGGTTGTCCTCGACCAGCGGCAGGCCCAGGCGCGCGGCCTCGGCGCTGAGGGCGGCGCGGCGCTCCTCGGGCATGGTGCGGCCGGTGGGGTTCTGGAAGTTGGGCAGCACGTAGAAAAAGC
This sequence comes from Burkholderiales bacterium, assembly GCA_016000195.1. Classification (GTDB taxonomy): domain Bacteria; phylum Pseudomonadota; class Gammaproteobacteria; order Burkholderiales; family Burkholderiaceae_C; genus Polaromonas. Next base: position 14,706 of record JAECRO010000041.1, read on the forward strand.
GCGCGCCTTCAGCCTTGGCCGCCAGGTCGGCAATGTCCACGCCGCCGTCGTCGCTGGCCACGCTGACGATCTCGGGCTCCATCGGCGTGAAGGCCTGCAGCGCGCCCAGGTAGGTCGGCGTTTCGACCAGCACGCGGCTGCCCTCGTCAATCAGCACCTTGGCAATCAGGTCCAGCCCCTGCTGCGAGCCGGTGGTGATCAGGACCAGCGCCGGATCGACCTGCCACGGCAGCATCGCCGCCACCTTCTCGCGCAGGGCGGCATAGCCTTCGCTGGCGGCATATTGCAGCGCGGCATGGCCGTCTTCACGCAGCACCTTTTCGCAGGCGGCGCTGAAGGCGCTGACCGGAAAGGTCTTGGGCGAGGGCAGGCCGCCGGCGAAGCTGATGATGCCGGGCTTTTCAGTGACCTTCAGGATCTCGCGGATCACCGAGGGATTCATTTTTTGGGCGCGTCGCGCTTGTGTCCACTTCATGTTTCATCTCCTGTTTGTTTTGGATTGTCAGATACAACCCGGATTGGCCTTCTGCGGGCGATTGCCTCGAAGGAACTGCATGCGCCGGCATTTTCTTGCCGATGAACACCATTTGATAGCCGCCCTGCCGTGTGTCACAGGAAGAGCATCCAGACTGCGGTGGCCACCAGTATGGCGGCCATGGCGCGGTTAAATTTCAATAGCCGGCTGCCCGTGCCCGCCGGCACGGCGCAGACAAAGGACAGGGCGCGCCTCAGGCCGTGGTTGGCCGCCAGCGCGGTAAATTCTTGCCAGTTCATGGGAAGTGACTTTATAGTTGATAGCAGCACACCACCCATACAGTTTCAGGTACAAATTGCCAAACTGTATTGCCAACTTTGGCAGCACACGGCGTGCTGCAACGCGACCCAAGGCCCCCGCCATGCTGATGAAGACCGCTTCCCAATCCCTGACCGAGCAGCTCTGCGCGCGCTTTGCCGACCGGATTCGCAACCGTTTGCTGGCGCCGGGGGCGCGCCTGCCCTCGGTGCGGCTGTGCGCTGAGCAGCAGGGCGTGAGTGTGTCCACGGTGGTGGCTGCCTATGACCAGCTGCAGGCGCAGGGGCTGGTCGTGGCGCATAAGAATCGCGGCTTTTTTGTCCGGGATTTAGCATCAAATATGCCTTTTGCGCACGCTGGTAAAGCACTTAACGCTACTAAAACGATAGCAAATTCGCCGATTGATGCCGCCGCCCTGATTCGCGGCATGTTTCACCAGGTCAGCAGCAAGCCGCAACCCGGCATGGGCGTGTTTCCGGCGGAATGGCTGGAGGCCAGCTTCATGCCGGCAGCGGTGCGAAAAGTCACCGGCGCCAGCGTGCTGCGCGATCTGTCGCTCAACTATGGCGAGCCCAAGGGCGACAGCGGCCTGCGCCGCGCGCTGTCGCTAAGGCTGGGCGCGCTCAACATCCATGCCGATCCCGGACAGATCATCACCACCGTCGGCGCCACCCACGCGCTGGACATCATCAGCCGCACGCTGCTGCGCGCGGGCGACTATGTGATGGTCGAGGAGCCCGGCTGGGCGGTGGAGTTTGCCCGGCTCGATGCGCTGGGCATGCGCATTTTGCCGGTGCCGCGCTCTGCCTCCGGCCCCGATCTGGCGGTAATGGCGCAGTATTGCCAGTTGCACAGCCCCAAGCTGTTTGTCAGCGTCAGCGTGTTCCACAACCCGACCGGCTACTGCCTGGCGCCGGGCAGCGCGCACCGGCTGCTGCAACTGGCCAGCCAGCACAATTTCCACATCGCCGAAGACGACACCTACAGCCATCTGGCGCCCGATCACGCCACGCGGCTGTGCGCGCTTGATGGCCTGCAGCGCACGCTTTACGTCAGCGGGTTTTCCAAGATTCTGGCGCCCGGCTGGCGCGTGGGCTTCATGGTCGCGCCGCCGGACCTGGTCGAGCGCCTGCTCAACACGAAACTGCTGGCCACGCTGACCACGCCCGCGCTGCTTGAAAAAGCGCTCGCCTGGTGCATCGACCAGGGCCAGTTGCGCCGCCATGCCGAACGCATCCGCCGCCGGCTGGATCAGGCGCGCGCGCGCAGCGTCAAGCTGGCGCTGGCGCACGGCTGCACCTTTGCCGCCGAGCCCGCAGGCTTGTTCGGCTGGGTCGAGACAGGCGTGGACACCGACGCGCTGGCGCAGCGCATGCTGGACGAGGACTACCTGATCGCACCCGGCGCACTGTTTCATGCGGTGCGCAGGCCGGGCACCCTGATGCGGATCAACTTTGCGACCACGCAGGATGCCGCGTTCTGGAAGGTGTTCGCGCGGCAGCGGGACGGCATGCGCTGAAGTGCATCGAGGCCTCGGGCATCGCGGGCCAGCCATGGCCGGCGTGCGGTTGAGGTGAGGGCGCCGGCCCCGAGCGTCTCTTCAGGGGGCTTGGCCTGCGTGATGCCGCTTGTTCGGGATCAGTCAGAAAATTTAAATTGGATAAACAGGTTGCGCATCGTTACGGACGGGTGATGTCGTTTCTGGATTTAAATTTGCTTGCCTGCGCCTTTTCTGGTGCGGTGAAGACGGCATGGCTTCCCGCAAGTTGCCAAAGCATTGCAGGCTGTCAGAATAAGCCACCGACTCACGCCAAAGGACATCGCCATGGGACAAGCTGCACCAAAAACCTTTTTTACCGCCGCCGACTACCTGGCATGGGAGCCCGCGCAGCTGGAGCGCCATGAATACATCGACGGTGAGGTGTTTGCCATGGCCGGCGCCGAAGACCGGCATGTGACGGTGGCGGGCAATCTCTACATTGCCCTGCGCCAGCACCTCGGCGGCAGCCCGTGCCGCACTTATATGAGCGACATGCGCCTGCACGTCGCCGCTGTCAACAGCTATTTTTATCCTGATGTTCTGGTGACTTGCAGCGCGCTCGACCTGGCCAGCCCCATGGTCAAGACCGAGCCCAGGCTGATCGTGGAAGTGCTTTCGCCCGGCACCGCCGCCTATGACCGGGGGCTGAAGTTCAGCCACTACCGCCGCATTGCCAGCCTGGAGGAATATGTGCTGATCGATCTCGACACGCGCATCACCGACTGCTATCGCAAGGGCGCCGACGGGCTGTGGGTGCTGCACCCGTTTGCGCGTGGCGAGGCGGTGACGCTGGCCAGCGTGGCGCTGGAACTCAGTGCCGCGCAGCTGTTCGCGGAAGTGCCCGAAACTTGATTGCTATTGTGTTAATAGCTGCTAGCGCACGTCCAGCATGCGCTAGAGGCTGTTTTTACTCAAAGATGGAGGTGTTTTTCCAAGGATTGGCCAATATCAGTCCGTCAATGTTTTCAAAGTCCCTAGTGTTGCGCGTGGCTACGGTCAGGCCGCAGGCCAGCGCGATGGCGGCGATTTGCGCGTCCTCTGTCGAGATCGGCTGCCCCTGGCGGGTTCGGGCCGCCACGATCAGCGCATGGTTTTTGGCCGCTGCCGAGTCAAACACATGGCAGCGCCCGGCAAAGTCCTGCTCAAACATTTGTTCAGCGGCCAGCGCCAGCGCCATGCGGCGAATGGGGAGCGATTCGGCGTTCAGACCTGCAAACCGGCTGTTGATCCGCTCCGCAAAGCTGGTGGCTTCGGCTTGCTCAGGCGCGACGGTTTGTTGAAGAATCTGCCGCACTTCCATGCTCCAGGGACCAGCCATGGCGGGCTGGGCGCCTTGCGGCTGAAGACTTCGTTGGTGTCCAGCCGCACCAGCGAGCCGTTTTCCAGCCACGGCGCGCCCAGCTTGCGCTTGCCCGGCGTGGCGCTCATGTTCATTTGAAAATCACGGTTTTATGGCCATTGAGCACCACCCGGTGCTCGCTGTGCCATTTGACGGCCCGGGCCAGCACCTGGCTTTCGGTGTCGCGGCCCATGGCGGTCAGGTCTTCCACGGTCTTGCCGTGGTCGGCGCGTGCCACGTCCTGCTCGATGATCGGGCCTTCGTCCAGGTCGGCGGTGACGTAATGGGCGGTGGCGCCAATCAGTTTGACGCCCCGGTCATGCGCCTGGTAATAGGGTTTTGCGCCCTTGAAACTGGGCAAAAACGAGTGGTGGATGTTGATGGCGCGGCCGGCAAGTGCTTTACACATACCGTTCGACAGAATCTGCATGTAGCGCGCCAGCACGACGAGTTCGGCGCCTTCGGATTCGATGATCTCCAGCTGCCTGGCCTCGACCTGTGCCTTGGCGCTGGCGCTGACGGGCAGGTGATGGAAGGGAATGTTGTAGCTGGCGGCAAGCTGGTAGAACTCGCGGTGGTTGGAGATGATGGCCCGCACATCGAGCGGCAGCAGGCCCGACTTCCAGCGAAACAGCAGGTCGTTCAGGCAGTGGCCTTCCTTGCTGACCAGAATGACGGTGCGCATGGGCTGCGTGGTGTCGTGCAGTTTCCAGCGCATCTCGAAGGGCTGGGCAAAGGTTTTCAGCCGGCTTGACAGCTCTTCGTGCGTCAGCTGGTCGCAGGCAAACTGCACCCGCATGAAAAACAGGCCCGTGCCCTGGTCGTTGTACTGCGCAGCTTCTTCAATATTGCCGCCATGCTCGAACAAAAAACCCGAGACGGCATGAACAATGCCCCGGCGGTCAGGGCATGACAGGGTCAGGATGTAAGCGTGATTCATAGGAGCTGAATTGTCGCAGGTGGCGTGCGGCAGGGGGTGGACGGATTCCCGCCCGTGGTGCGCGGACGCCGCCGGGTGGCACGGCCTATCTGGCAACGGCGGGAAGCTGTTTTTGGAGCCCCGCGCAATGATCGGTTTCGGGCAGCGCCGGCGTGGGCCAGACGCTGTCAAACGCGTCGGCCCTGTCGTTGCCCTGGCCTTGGCCGGCGCGCAGGTGGATGGACTTCGCCTTCAGGTCTGCCCGCAGGTGCTGCGGCACGCCCAGGCTGCGGTCGGCATGGCCATTGCCGGTCAGCAGCAGCACCGTCTTGCCCGGAAACGCCAGCTGGTGAATCGTGTCGGCCATGGTGATGTCTCTGGCAATCTGGATGCGCGTCATCGGCGTGATCTGGCTTTCGGGCAGCAGGTTGCAGTGGCCGATGCGGATCGCCTGCTGCTGCGCCTTGAGCGCCGGGCCGGGCAGCTGAACGTCGAGCTTGCCGTCGTTCATGCTGCCGGGCATCCGGGCGTGCGGCAAATTGGCGCCCAGCACCGGCACGCCTGCGCGCACGGCGGTCATCACGGCCGGCCCGTAGGCCGTCCAGGGCCAGGCCTTGTCATCCCATTTCAGCGCGCGGCGCGTCTGCTCGTCGGTGGCGCTGGGCTTGAGCTGGGCGGTGCTGACGCCAACGTCGGCCATTTCCAGCGCCAGCGCCGCCAGCAGGCCGCGCGCCGCCAGGCTGGAGACGATCTGCTGCTCGATGTCATGGTGCGCTTGCGCGTCGTGCTGTTCGCCGACCAGCAGCACATCGGCGGGCAGCAGCGCGGCGAGCCGCCCGGCGGTTTGCGCGGCCTCGCGGCTGCCGGTCTGCTCAAGGATGGGGGCTTCGGGGCGGCCTGCGCAGCCGCCGGCCAGCAGCAGGAAAGCGGCGGCGGCAAGCCATGCGCAGCCGCGAGGCCGCCAGAAGCGGGAGGTAGGGCGGGAGGTATGAAAAAGCATCGCTGGATACCAGGGCATTGGGCGCGGGCCGCTCGGGCTTTCCGCGCCCGTGCCGCTTCAGTGCAGCGAAACCGGCGTATTGGCCAGGCCGCTATAGCCTTCGAGCGTGTCCTCCACCTCTTCCTGGGTCGGCGTGACCCTGGCCCAGGCGCTCAGGCGCTGCTGGAACATTTCTGCCCACGAGCCATCGAGGTAAACCTCCTTGCCCGAACGCTTGTCCACGATTTCAAAGCCGTGGCGGGCCAGTTCAGGAATGACGGGCCGGGGTGCCGAGGCTTCAGGCGCATTCGCGTGAATCTGCACCACCACAAAAGATTCCGAGTCGTAAAGCAGTTGCATGGATGTGTCCTTTAGCAGCAGATGGCCACGATGGCCGCAACTTCAAGAGGGCGCGCGCGCGCACGGCCTCACGGGCGGCTCAGCCCGCTCAATTGCTGGTCCACGAAATCGCCGTTGGCCTGGGTGATCTTGTTGCGCACCGGCAGGTAGCCCAGCGCCGGGGCATACCAGATTTCAACCTTCTGGTCGTACTCGCGCCGGGGCTGGCGCGACAGCTTGAGCGTTGCCATGTCGCCGAAGGGCAGGCTGAGCGGCTCCTCGCCTTCGACCAGGAAGGTCCAGTGGTCCGCATCGCGCGGCCCGACCGTGAGCATTGAAATGCTGGAGCCGGCCGGAAACTCCGCCGGGTTGCCCGCCAGCATGCCGCCCAGCTGCAAAATGACGCTCACCCGGTCCTGCGCGCCCGGCGTCCAGGGAACGGACGGCGTGTTGGCGCTGAAGCTGATCTGGCCCTTGTCGGGCTCGAAGTGGGCCGCCACCTCGCTGCGCGACTTGTCGGAAAAGCGGCTGGGCGCCAGGCCCTGGTCACTGAGCTGGCCGGTGCTGCTCAGGGTGCGCGAGCCGATGAACAGCGCCTTGGCCGTCATGCGGGCGTTGTAGCTGCCGCCGCTGTTCTGCCAGACCAGCTCGCCCTTGGCGTAGTAGGTCAGGCCCTTGGCGCTGCCGGTCATTTTGTATTCCAGCTGGACGCTGGCCGGAAGCGCCATGGCCGTCACCGGCGTCTGGCCGGACTGCGGCGGCGCTTCCGGTGCGGCGCTGGCGGGGGGCGTGGCGGCGGCTGCGGCCGGGCTGTCGGCGGCCAGGGCTGGCGCCGCTTCGGTGGCTGATGGCGCTGGCGGCGCGCTGTCCGGCCCTGCCGGGGCGGGCTGCGCATCGGCGCTGCCCGCCGTCTGGATGGATTCTGCTATCGAATCAATAGCTGGTGGCGCAGGCGGGGCCTGCGCAACAGGCACTTTTGGCTTGAAAACAGGCTTCCTGGCGGGCTTGGCGACTGGTTGGGCGGCCTGTTGGACCTGCGGCGTTGCCACGGCGGGCGGCGGGCTGGCGGCGGGCGGCGCCGGGGGAATGCTGCGGGTGACAAGGACCGGAACGCGCAGTTCGGCCCGGCCCGGCGCCGGACCGAAGCGGGCCGGCCGGGTTTGCAGCACCAGCGCATGCGCCAGCAGCACCAGCGCAGCCAGCAGGCCCAGGGTGCGCCACGGCACAATCTGGCCTGTCATCGAGGGGCTGGAACTCAGCATGTCAGAACGTATCGCCCGGCCATTTACTCTGGAATTTAATGAAACTTGCCACTTACAAGGACGCCTCGCGCGACGGCCAGCTGGTCGTGGTGTCGCGCGATCTTTCGACCGCCCATTATGCGACCGGCATTGCCAACACCCGCCCGGTGAGCACCGGCAGCATCGTCGGCGCTGGCCCCGCCAGCAACGCCGACTGGAGCCAGGGCTACAGCTGCATCGCCGAAAAACGCGCGCTGGAAACCGCCGACAACGGCAAGGCCTCCACCCGCTTCATGAAGTGTGGCGACACCCTGCGCATCGAGGTGAAGGGCAAGAACGGCCAGTCGGTGTTCGGGGCGATTGAGCAGGAAATCACGCCGCTGGCCTGAAACACCCGCACACCCGCACACCCGCCGCCGCGCGCCGTCAGGCCGCGCAGACGGCGCGCCTCGTTCAGGCCGGTGACATTGAAGGCACGGTGAAACAGGCTTTTCATCGCCCAGGCCCAGCACGCCGGCGCGGCGCACGGGACGCCGGTTGGCAGCGGCATCCGGCAAGGCCTGGCATGCTATTAAACAAGAAGCACAGCAGCAATACAAGGCAAGCGGATGAGCCGGTTTTGATGATGCGCCCATGAACCCTTCCATGCGCTGGCGCGGGCCTTCCAGACCCCGGCAAAATCATCGAAAAAACCGGTTGACGCCATGCCCCGACGCTGCACAATCAGGGCGTGTGCCGGGGTTTTTCAGGCCCCTTGCGCGCACCGGGCCATCGGGGCCCATCCCACACACGCCATCGTGCAAAAACCGCCAGGAGACCTTCAATGAGCAATGCAAACACCCCGTCCTTTCCCGACTTTGGCCAATTGGTGCCCGGCTTTGATTTTCTGCAAAACCTGGCCAAACAGGCTGCCGGCAGTGCAACGCAGGTCATGCCGCAACTGCCCAACCTCGGAAACTGGATTGCGCCCACGCTCAACGTCGAGGAGCTGGACAAGCGGGTGCAGGAGCTCAAGGCGGTCCAGTTCTGGCTCGACCAGAATGCGGCGGCGCTGAAGGCCACCATCACGGCGCTGGAAGTGCAGAAAATGACGCTCGCCACCCTCAAGGGCATGAACTTCAACATGAGCGAAGTCGCCAATGCCTTCAAGCTCAAGGTCGGCGACAGCCTGAGCGACGGCATGCAGCGCATGAGCGAGATGGGCAAGAATTTTCCGGGTCTCGAAGTTCCCCCATCGACTTTTCAGGCCAGCAAGGCGCGTGCCGAGGCTGAAGCCGAAGCTGCGGAAAAAGCATCAAGCGCCAAGGCCCAAGCCGACGAAAAGCCCGCCGCCAGCGTGGCCGACCCGATGCAGTGGTGGGGCGCGCTGACCCAGCAGTTCCAGACCATCGCCGCCGAGGCGCTGAAGGAAGTCGCCAAGACAACGCACCTGGATGCGGGCAAGAACATCGCCACCGGAATGGCCAAGGACGCCGTCAAGACCGCCACCGACATGGCCACCGACATGGCCAGGAACATGGCCGAAACCGCCACGAAAACCATGGCCGGCAGCTGGCCCAAGCCTGAAGCCAAAAAAGCCGCACCGGCTGCGGCCCCCGGAAAAGCCGCCGCCAAAACGGCCGCTGGCAAGTCCGCGCCCAAGGCTGCGGCCAAACCCGCAGCCCCGGCACGCAAGACCGCCGGCACCGCCGCGCGCAAGACCACGCGCTGAAGCAGTCCGCGAAGCCAGCCCCGATTGCGGCCGGGTCGCGGTTGATCAAGTGCGACATTGGAGTCTTGGACCCACCCCTTAAATTGCCCACGCCCGACCTATGTTTCAATCCACGCCCCTTTCGGGGCGAATTTGGAAGAGGTTCCCCCTCTCCCAAATGAATTCTATTTCCCCTGAAGGGGGAGGTTTCAAACCGGAGTTTGTTTTTGATGAAACTCTTTCCCTACGGCCACGCCACCCATCCGCAATGGCAGATGGCCGCCGGCCTGGTGCTGGCGCAGCTGCGCGGCTGCCTGGCCCTGCCAGCGTACGCCAGCGCGCCCACGCTGGCGCTGCTCTACATCACCGACCACTATGTGGCCCAGGCGCAGGAAATCCTGGACCACCTGAGCGCCGAGCTGCCCTTCATCACCGACTGGAGCGGCACGGTGGGCATCGGCATTGCCTCCAACAACGTCGAGTATTTTGACGAGCCGGCGCTGGCCGTGATGCTGTGCGAGCTGCCGCACGGCCATTACCGCGTGTTTTCCGGCGTCTCGCCGCTGCCGCCGGCCCGCAGCGGGCTGTTTACCGCGCATACCGCGCTGGTGCATGCCGACGCGGCCACGCCCGATGTGGCCGAGCTGATTGCCGAGATGGCCGCGCGCACCGAAAGCGGCTATGTCTTTGGCGGCCTGGCGTCCAGCCGCAGCGCGGTGGTGCAGTTCGCGCTCAGCGGCCACGGCAACCTGACGGGGCAGGGCGCGGCCTGCGGCGTTTTCAGCGGCGGCCTGAGCGGCGTGGCCTTTGCGCGCGACGCCTCGGGCGGCATGGGCCTGATGTCGCGTGTCACCCAAGGCTGCAAGCCGGTTTCGGCTACCTACGAAATCACCGCCTGCGACGCCAACGTGGTCATGGAACTCGACGGCCAGCCGGCGCTGGAGGTCATGCTGGCCGACCTGGGCGTGTCGCTGGAGCAGCCGCGCGAGGCGCTGGCCAGGGTGCGCAACACGCTGGTCGGCCTGAGCCGCGATGCGGACTTGCCCAGCGATGCGGCGCGCCAGCGCTCGGGCCAGTTTGGCGCCGACGTGCTGGTGCGCCACCTGATCGGGCTGGACCCGGCGCGCCAGGGCATTGCCATTGCCGACGTGGCCAGCGTCGGCATGAAGCTGGCCTTTTGCGAACGCAATGCCCAGGCCGCGCGCGCCGACCTGGTGCGCATCTGCGCCGAAATCCGCGAGGAGCTGGAGCCCGAGGAGCAGACGCTGGAAGTCGCCAGCGCCCTGAACCTGCCCGAGGCGCAATCCGCGCCGCACCCCGCCCGGCGCATTGCCGGCGCGATTTACGTGAGTTGCTCGGGACGCGGCGGGCCGCACTTCGGCGCGCCCAGCGCCGAGCTGCAGATCGTGCGGCGCGCCCTGGGCGATGTGCCGCTGGTCGGTTTTTTTGCCGGCGGCGAAATCGCCCGCAACCACCTGTACGGCTACACCGGCGTGCTGACGGTGTTTACCTCGGCCGACTGAGCAATTCAGCGGCGCAGCGCCACGAAGGCCGCGAACTCCCAGCTGCGCATGGCCAGCAGCAGGGTGTAGCCTTCGCGCTCCTTCTCTGGCAGCTTCTGGTCGGCCTGGTGCTGCTGCATGCGCTCCATGAAGAACGGCGCCAGGCCCCGGCTGATTGAGCCATGCACCAGCAGCAGGCCTTCGCCGCTGCCGTTGAAGCCGCCCGAGAAATAGTCCAGCAGCGCGTTGTCGCGGAAGTAGTCCATCACCGGCCCGTTTGCCGGCACAGTCGGTACATGGCCTTGGCGCCCTGGAAATCAGGGCAGAATTCAAGGGCCGCGCAAGTACACGCTTGGTTACATGCGCCCCGAAAACCTATCACCAGAGGAGTCCGGCATGAGTGTTGAACTGTCCACGCCGCAGGCAGCCCCGGCCGATGCGCACCCCAACCAGTTCGCCCTGCTCGGGCAGCGCCGCTTCGCACCGTTTTTCTGGACGCAGTTCTCGGGTGCGGCCAACGACAACCTGTTCAAGTTCGCCTTCACCGTGATGGTGACTTACCAGCTCAGCGTCGGCTGGCTGCCGCCGGCGCTGGCCGGGCTGGCGATTGGCGCGCTGTTCATCCTGCCGTTTTTGCTGTTCTCGGCCACCAGCGGGCAGCTGACCGACAAGTTCGAGAAAACCCGCATCATCCGCTTCGTCAAGAACCTCGAAGTCGTCATCATGGGGATTGCCGCCGTGGGCTTTGTCAGCGGCAGCGTCAATCTCCAGGTCCTGGTGCTGCTCGGCTGCACCTTTCTGATGGGCCTGCATTCGACGCTGTTCGGCCCGGTCAAGTTCGCCTACCTGCCGCAGGCGCTGAGCGAGCGCGAGCTGACCGGCGGCAACGGCATGGTCGAGATGGGCACCTTTGTCGCGATTTTGCTGGGCAACATCGTCGGCGGGCTGATGGTGGCCGTGCCCGGCGTCGGGCCGCACTACGTGGCGGTGTCGTGCGTGGCGCTGGCGCTGGCCGGGCGCACGGTGGCGCAGTTCATCCCGAAGGCGCCGGCGACCGACCCGGGCTTGCGCATCAACTGGAACCCGGTTTCCGAAACCTGGCGCAACCTCAAGCTGGCCAAGACCAATCTGGTGGTGTTTCGCTCCATGCTGGGCATCAGCTGGATGTGGTTTTTCGGCGCGGTGTTCCTGAGCCAGTTCCCCAGCTTTGCCAAGGAAGTGCTGCACGGCGACGAGCATGTCGCGTCGCTGCTGCTGGTGGTGTTTTCCATCGGCATTGCCACCGGCTCGCTGCTGTGCGAGGTGCTGAGCCGCCGGCATGTCGAGATTGGACTGGTGCCGCTGGGCGCGATTGGCATGAGCGTGTTTGCGATTGACCTTTATTTCGCTTCGCGCGGCTTGCCGCCTTCAGCCCTCATGGGCGTGGGCAGCTTCATGGGCCACGCGGCGCACTGGCGGGTGATTTTTGACCTGGCGCTGCTGAGCCTGTTTGCCGGCCTGTACAGCGTGCCGATGTACGCGCTGATCCAGCTGCGCAGCCAGCCCACGCACCGGGCGCGCATCATCGCCGCCAACAACATTTTGAATGCGCTGTTCATGATCGTCAGCGCCGTGCTGGCCGGCGCGCTGCTCAAGGCGCAATTCACCATTCCGCAGATTTTCCTGTTCACCGGGCTGGCCAATGCGGTGGTGGCGTTCTACATCTTCATGCTGGTGCCCGAGTATTTGCTGCGCTTCGTGGCGCTGGTCGCCTCGCGCTGCATCTACCGCTTCAAGGTCACGGGCGACGACAACATCCCGGCGCAAGGCGCGGCGGTGCTGAGCTGCAACCACGTCAGCTTCATCGACCCGGTGCTGCTGATGGCGGCGAGTTCGCGGCCCATCTATTTTTTGATGGACCACCGGATTTTCAGGATGCCGCTGCTCGGCTGGCTGTTCCGCCTGGCCAGGGCCATTCCGGTGGCGCCGCGCGCCGAAGACCCGGCGGCCTACGAAGCCGCCTTTGAAGCCGCCGCGAAAGTGCTGCGCGAAGGCGACCTGCTCGCCATCTTCCCCGAAGGCGGCATCACCCAGGACGGCGAACTCCAGCCCTTCAGGGGCGGCATCATGAAAATCCTCGAAAACGCCCAGCGCGACGGCTTGGCGGTGCCGGTGATTCCGATGGCGCTGACGAATCTGTGGGGCTCGTTTTTCAGCCGCGCCGAGCTGCTCAACGGCCAGCGCGTGGCCATGGTGCGGCCTTTCCGGCGCGGCGTGTTCAGCCGCGTGGGGTTGAACGTGGGCCCGGCCATGGCGCCAGCACAGGTTCAGCCCGAAGGGCTGCGGGCGCGGGTGGCGGCTTTGATGAAAAACTGAAGTATCGCCAACGAACACCAGTCGATCATTCAAAAGAAACCTTGTCGTTAAACGGCTACTTTTTTGGGATGCTGCGGCACATTAAGGCCAGGTTCATCCAGCTCGCCGCCACGGCGCAAACGGCGGCGGCAATCACGCCCGGATGCAGCTTGTCGTGCGGGTGCGGCGCGCGTCATTTTTAGAGCGAAATCGCCCTGGCTTGCAAGAGTAGTGCTCTGATTGCTATT
>JAECRO010000042.1 GCA_016000195.1 Burkholderiales bacterium
ATGCCGGTGATGCGGTGGCGCGTGGTCTGCGCCTTGCGCGAGGTGATGCTGACTTTTTGCCCCACCAGCGCATTGAGCAGGGTGGATTTGCCCACGTTGGGCTTGCCGACGATGGCAATCAGGCCGCAGCGCTGCTCGCTCACGGGCGGAAGGCTGGCGGCGCCGTCATCCGCGGGCACCGCCGCTCCACGGGAGGCAATCGCCTGGGCCAGCATGGCATCGAGCGCATCCTGGCTCTGCACGGGCTCAATGGCTGCTGGAGAGGCCGCGACTTTCCCGGCCTCAGGCAAGGTTGTGACGGGTTGGCTGGATTCTTGTTTACCGGTACTCATAATCAATTCAATCGTGTTGGGCTGCAGCCTGATGAGGCGTTGGCAAAAATGAGTCAGGAAGCCAGTGTCTTGACAAACCGCAGCATGGCCGTTGCAGCGGCCTGCTCACCGGCCCGGCGCGAAACGCCAATGCCGCGTTCAACGCGGCCAAATTCGGCGATTTCACACGCGACCTCGAAAGTCTGCTGGTGTGCCGCGCCCATGGTGCCGACAACCTTGTAGAGGGGAAGACGCATTTTGCGCCCCTGAAGCCACTCCTGCAATTCGGTTTTGGGGTCTTTTCCGATGGCCTTCATTTGCGGGCTGACCTGTACATCCTTGAACAGGCGGCGCACCAGCTGGTCGGCCTGGTCATAGCCCGCATCCAGATAAACTGCACCGATTACCGCTTCCAGCGCATCGGCCAGCATGGAAGGCCGGTTTTTCCCGCCAGACCGGGCTTCGCCCTCGCCCAGCCGCAGCAGATCGGGCAGGCCCAGGACGACGGCCAGCTGGTGCAGCGTGTCTTGCTTGACGAGGTTGGCGCGCACGCGCGAGAGGTCGCCTTCGGGCAACTCGCTCAACTGCTCATACAGCAGTCCGGCCACGGCCAGGTTCAAAACAGAATCGCCCAGAAACTCGACGCGTTCGTTGTGATCGCTTGAGAAACTGCGGTGCGTCAGCGCCTGGACAAGAAGTTTCGGGTTGGCAAACTCATGCTGCAGGCGCTTTTGCAAGGCCTGGAGCGCAGGGCTGATGCTAGGGGCGGACCGCACTTATTTGGATCGGCCGTTGTACTTGAGCAGCAAGTAGGCAGGACCGGCCATGTGAATTTCCCGGGTGTAGGCAAAAGCCACGACGGTCTTGTCGCCCTCTTTGCTCACTTCGAGGTCTTTGCCGGAAATGGAGTGAATATCGTCAATCGCTCCGGCCTTGTCGAAAATCGCTCTGATTTCAGGCACGGTGTTGCCAGCGGCCGCCTTGTTGGCGGCCTTGGTGATGGCCTGCAATTCAATCAGCGTGGGCAGCACCTGGGCCGCCACAAGACCGGCGCATGCCAGCACACCGCCAACAAACAAAAGGCCGATCAAGGTAATGCCACGTTGCCGATGTTTCATTGCTGTTTTTCCTGACTGAAATTCATGATATCCGTCCGACTTAATCAAAAGAACCAATGCGTTTGAGGCTGCCAAAGTTCATCCAGACAAAAAACGCCTTGCCGACAATGTTCTGCTCTGGCACAAAGCCCCAGTAGCGCGAATCAAGCGAGTTGTCACGGTTGTCGCCCATCATGAAATAGTGCCCTTCCGGCACCTTGCAGACGACGCCCTCGGTGCTGTAGCGGCAGTTTTCCCTGAACTGGAAATTGTCAGCGCCAGCAATGAAGGACGGCCGCTCATCGTCATTGAGCAGGCGGTAGGTCTTGGCGCCATTGGTTTCTTCAAACTGCTTGGCATAGCGCATGGAATCGGCATCGAAAAAATCGGGCAGAGGCGTCTTGGGCAGCGGCTTGCCGTTGATGGTGAGCTTTTTGTTCAGATAGGCCACCTCGTCGCCCGGAATGCCGACCACCCGCTTGATGTAGTCCAGGCTGGGCTTGGGCGGGTAGCGGAACACCATCACGTCGCCGCGCTCGGGGCTGTGGTTGTCCAGCACCTTGAGGTTGATGACCGGAAGGCGCACGCCGTAGTGAAATTTGTTGACCAGGATCAGGTCATTGACCAGCAGCGTCGGAATCATCGAGCCCGACGGAATCTTGAAGGGTTCGAACAGGAAGGAGCGCAGCAGGAAAACGACGATGATCACCGGGAACAGGCCAGCGGTCCAGTCCAGCCACCAGGGCTGCATGATGAGCCGGCTTCTGGCTTCAGCGGTGTTGTCGTCAACCTGGCTAATGCCCATTTGGGCCAGTTCGGCCTGCCTTTTGGCCGCATTCGCCTCAAGCGCAGCCACCGCCTTGCGCCGCTGGGGCAAAAAGTAAAGCCGCTCAGCGACCCAGTAAATGCCCGTCACCACGGCGGCCAGAAAAAGCAACAATGAAAAGTTGCCTTCCAGCACGCCAAAATACCAGGCAGCCCCATAACCGACGAATGCGGCCAGCACCAAGGCCGTGATGAAACTCATGGCGCCGCGCATCAATCTTCTACCTGCAAGATGGCCAGGAATGCCTCTTGCGGCACCTCCACCGAACCGATTTGTTTCATGCGCTTTTTGCCTGCTTTTTGCTTCTCAAGAAGTTTTCGTTTTCGTGAAATATCGCCGCCGTAGCACTTGGCAATGACGTTTTTACGCAAAGCCTTGATTGTCTCACGGGCAATAATGTTGGCGCCGATGGCGGCCTGGATCGCCACGTCGAACTGCTGGCGCGAAATGATCTCGCGCATCTTGGCCACCACCGCGCGGCCACGGTAAGCCGACTGGCTGCGGTGAACGATGATGGACAGCGCATCGACCTTCTCGCCGTTGAGCAAGATATCGACCTTCACCACGTCGGAGGCGCGGAATTCCTTGAACTCATAGTCCATCGACGCATAGCCGCGCGAGACCGATTTGAGCTTGTCGAAAAAGTCCAGGACAATCTCGCCCAGCGGCATTTCATAGGTCAGCATGACCTGCTTGCCGTGGTAGGCCATGTTCAGCTGGACGCCGCGCTTCTGGTTGGCCAGCGTCATGACAGCGCCGACATAGTCCTGCGGCATGTACAGATGCACGGTCACGATGGGCTCGCGGATCTCGTTGACGCGTCCGCCATCCGGGATTTTCGACGGGTTTTCAACCCTGATGATTTCGCCATCGGCCTTGAGCACTTCGTACACCACGCTGGGTGCGGTCGTGATCAGATCCTGGTCGAATTCGCGCTCCAGCCGCTCCTGCACGATTTCCATGTGCAGCAGGCCCAGAAAGCCGCAGCGAAAGCCAAAACCCAAAGCCTCGCTGACCTCTGGCTCGTAATGCAGCGAAGCATCGTTGAGCTTGAGCTTTTCCAGCGCATCGCGCAGGGACTCGTACTCGCTGGCTTCCGACGGATACAGGCCGGCAAACACCTGCGGCTGGATTTCCTTGAAACCGGGCAAGGCCTCGGTCGCGGTGAAGGCCGCGCCGCCGGTGCCGCCCTTGATGAGGGTCACGGTGTCACCCACGCGCGCCGCCTGGAGTTCCTTGATGCCGGCAATCACGAAGCCGACCTCGCCGGCTTCGAGCGCCTGGCGCGGCTCGGTGTGCGGCGTGAAGACACCGAGCTGCTCGGCGTTGTAGGTCGCTTCGCTGGCCATCAGCTTGATGCGGTCGCCCTTGGCCAGGCGGCCATCGACCACGCGCACCAGCATGACCACGCCGACATAGGCGTCATACCAGCTGTCGATGATCATGGCGCGCAAGGGGCCATCAGGGTTTCCCTTGGGTGGTGGAATGCGGGCCACGACGGCCTCCAGAATCTCGTCGATGCCCATGCCGGTCTTGGCGCTGCAGGGAATCGCATCGGTGGCGTCAATGCCGATCACTTCCTCGATTTCCTGCTTGGCGTTGTCGGGATCGGCCTGTGGCAGGTCCATCTTGTTGAGCACCGGCACGACCGTCACGCCCAGATCCAGTGCGGTGTAGCAATTGGCGACGGTTTGCGCCTCGACGCCCTGGCTGGCATCGACCACCAGCAGCGCGCCCTCGCAGGCAGACAGCGAGCGGCTCACTTCGTAAGAGAAGTCAACATGGCCGGGCGTGTCAATCAAATTGAGGTTGTAGACCTGGCCGTCAAGGGCCTTGTATTTGAGCGAAGCGGTCTGCGCCTTGATGGTGATGCCGCGCTCTTTCTCGATGTCCATCGAATCAAGTACCTGGGCGCTCATTTCGCGGTCCTGCAGGCCGCCGCAGCGCTGGATCAGCCGGTCTGCAAGCGTGGACTTGCCATGATCAATATGCGCAATGATCGAAAAATTTCGAATGTGATTCATCAACAGGAACGCCTAAGTACTTGAATAGATTGCGAAGAAAAGACAGGTCATTGCAAAAAACCATAAAAAAGGGCGCGTCTTGCAGTGACGCGCCCTGAACCAACAATCTATGGCAACTGCGAAAGTTGGAACTTCATTGTAGGCAAAAAGCCGGCGCCGGGGAGTTTCAAAATCGGCAATGGTTGCCCTTGACGACTGGCAGCGAGAGTCTGGGATACAAGATTTTTTACAATTTTATAGAAATCGGCACCCGGCAAACTCTGCCTTGGTTCTTCACGCCTGAAGACAAAATTGCGGAATCGCCGGGATCAAAAATCGCTGAAATGCTGCTGCATTCTAACCAGCCTCATCAGGAGGCTGATTTTCCATGCAGTGCCGCAATGCATCAGCGTGCCGGCTTGATGATGACAAATTGCGCCAGTTCGCCCCGCCGGACCAGCACGGTGATATTTTTGGACTTGTCAATTTTTGCCAGTGCCGCCTCAAACCCCTTGACGCCGGTCACTTCCGCATTGGCAATCGACACGATCACATCGCCTTCGCGCAGTCCGGCCCTGGCCGCTGCGCCATCCACCGCATCGACCTTGACGCCACCCTTGATATTGAGCTCCTTTTTCTGTGCATCCGTGATGTCGCTGACTGCCAGGCCCAATGCCTGCGCGGGACCTGCCACGGGGGGCCTGGATTCCGATTGGGACGCTTTGCGGGCAGGTTTATCGGCTTCGACTTCGGCAATCGTGACCGCCAGGTCTTTGGTGGCGCCGCGCCGGAACACGGTGACAGTCACCTTGGTGCCTGGCTTGACGTTGCCGACCATGCGCGGCAGGTCGCTGGCCTTGTCAATCGCCTTGCCCTCAAACTTGGTGATGATGTCACCCGCCTCTATGCCGGCCTTGTCGGCAGGCGCGCCGCTTTCCACGCCTCTGACCAGCGCGCCCTGGCTCTTGCCCAGGCCGATGGATTCGGCCACTTCCTTGGTGACCTGGTCGATCTGCACGCCAATACGTCCGCGCGTCACCTTGCCGCTGATGCGCAGTTGTTCCGACACGCGTATTGCCTCGTCAATCGGAATGGAGAAGGAAATGCCCTGAAAGCCGCCCGAGCGGGAATATATCTGGCTGTTGATACCGACCACCTCGCCGCGCATGTTGATCAGCGGCCCCCCCGAGTTGCCGGGATTGATGGCCACATCGGTCTGGATGAAGGGCAGGTAGTCGCCGGTATCGCGCTGCTTGGCGCTCACGATGCCAGCAGTCACCGTATTTTCAAGCCCGAACGGCGAACCGATGGCCATGACCCATTCGCCCACCTTCAGGCGGCTGATGTCGCCAATCTTGACGGCCGGCAGGCCTGTCGCTTCAATCTTGACCACCGCCACATCGCTGCGCTTGTCGGCACCGATAATTTTGGCCTTGAATTCGCGCTTGTCCGTCAGGGTGACGATGACTTCATCCGCGCCCTCGACCACATGGGCGTTGGTCATGACATAGCCGTCTGTCGTGAGAATGAATCCCGAGCCCACACCGCGCGGCTGGTCTTCGTCCGGCTGGCTGGGGTCGGGACGCGGTGCGCGCGGCGCGTTGGGTGGCACGGGAATGCCGAAACGCTTGAAAAACTCCAGCATCTGCTCGTCGATATTTCCAGCGGCCGATGCCTTGACTTTTTCCAGGGTGCGGATGTTGACCACCGACGGCCCCACCTGCTCCACCAGGTCGGTAAAGTCAGGCAGCGTGCGGGTCTGTGCCCACACGGGCGTCACCGGCAGCACGGCGGCGGTGGCCGCGATGGCCATCAGGCCTGCGGTCAGGTAAGGGCGCAGGGGTTTCAGGTTCAATTCAAGCATCTTCAGCCTCGTCATAAATAGTGTTGGTAGCGTCAAGGTCAAGCAAAGCGGCAATGAGTCAAATAGGCACCAGGAAAATGCAAAGCAAGTACGCGGCAGTTCCGGAATACTGAAATTTTCGGCCAATTCGCCAGATTTCTACTTTTTTCGCTCCAGCCCGCTGGCAAAAGCCTGCAAGGTCGCGGCCGGAACCTCGCCCACAAGCGTAATCCAGTAAGCACCAAGCTGTCGGGTCAGCGTCTGGGTCGCGCCCAGGGAAAGACTCGATTCGCGGATATGGCGCTGCCGGTCGAACGGCTCCACAAAAATCGACACCGATGCCAGTCCATCTGAAAAAATCCATTGCAGCGGCCCATCCCCAGCCGAAGAAGCGGGCCGCTTGTAGCAACTCATGGGGTTGAAACCGGCCACCGGCGCTTTCAACGTCCAGCCTTCTGCGCTTGCCGTGGTCTTGACCAGCACGGGCTTTTCAAGCCGGTAGCCTTGCACCTTTCCCATCATCTGGATGAGCTGGTTCATGCTGACAGGCGCGTCAAGCTGCAATTCTGAAAACGCCGCCTGTTCAATCACACGGCCATCGGTGTCGAGCGTCTGCAGCTTCACGACCAGGCCGTTCCTGCGCTCGCTCCAGACACGGTAGCCAAAGCGCAGGCTGTCCCGGGGAATGAGCATGATGAGGTCGGCATCCACGCCAGCCACCCGCTCGATGCCTTCATGCCGAAACTTGTAGAAGTCGCCAATCCGGCTGTCGGCCGACTGGAACAGCTCGGGGAACAGGCCCAGGGACTCCCGTTTTTCACTGCGCGCTACCTTGTGGTCGGGCATGAAGGTGACGACCTGGTCGTTGTGCCTGAAAATCGAACGCGGTGCGCCGGTCAGGATTTCGACGCGCTCCACCTGCTGCGGGCCTTCGCAGACATGCCAAATCTTGGCGCTGGACATGTTGCCACCCGCCGACACCACGAAAGTTCCAACGTAGGAGCGGTTGGTCGAGGCCTGATGCATGCGCATCAGCCAGTCATTGAGGCTGCGCGTGTCGGCAAGCGATGCCGCAGAAGCCGTCGGAGCCAAGGCCGCCGGCACCTGTGCCGCTACATAATTCATAGCTGTCAATGCAGGCAGCGCAAGCGCGACACGCCTGAAAAGCTTAAAAACCATGGATTTGAAAGATTTTCCCTGCACCTCAGCGTCCACCGGCAGCCTGTGCGTCCCGAGGCATTTCAAAAGTGGCGTTGCGCAAAAAGCCCGAGGACTCCTGCAAGGCGGAGGCAGTGCCGAACTGCCCGTGCGCAGCCAGTAATTCCTCCAGCCTGGCATCGCGCACCACCGGCCCTTGCGTCGAGGTGACGACGATTTGCGGCGATGAAGCCTGTGCCAGTTGCGGTACGGATGCAGGCGCCAGCAGCCCGGACGCATTCCATGCAATGGCCGAAACAGCCGCCAGCGAGGCCACGCCCGCCACCAGCTTCCAGCGGAAATTACCGTCATTCGATGCCGGGCCACGGTGATGGCTCCGGACCACAACAGCTTGCAGCGGCGCGGCTGGCATGGTTTTACCCGAACCCAGCGGTGCCGTGATCAATGCTTCCTGCGCAAGCCGCTGGCTGAGCCGGCTGACAAATTCGAGTTCCGCGCCAACCGCCGTGGGTGCTCGCTGGCCGGCCGGCGAACGCAGCACATCACCAATCAGGTGGTAAGTATTCCAGCAGTCCAGCGCAGACTCGTCATGCCCGCAAGCATCAAGTGCGGCGGCAAATTCCTCCTCGCCTAACTGGTCATCTGCCAGTGCAGAGAGAAGTTCACTGGTGGTCATGGATGATTTCATAAGGTGTAGGGCAGCGGGTCTGCCGATTTTTATATTCACTGACTACTTGGCTCTGGTGCAGGATGGCGGGCTGACAAAAAAGACTACCAGCGTTTGCCTGTCTGGTTTTCCAGCAAGGGCTTGACCTTGGCAGAAATCGCTTCACGGGCCCTGAAAATCCGGGACCGTACCGTACCGATGGGGCAATTCATGGCTTTGGATATCTCCTCATAACTCAAGCCTTCTATTTCCCGCAAGGTAATCGCTTCGCGCAACTCTTCGGGCAAATCCTGCATGGCTGCGTTGATGATGGCTGCAATTTCCTTGCTGGCCAACACCGCTTCGGGCGTTTCTGAACTGGTTAGTTCGTTCTCGACCCGGGAAGTTTCATCGTCGTCGTCGGATTTGTAGGCATTTTCCGAAACCGTGGGATTTCGCTTCAGGTCCATCAAGGCTTTTTTGGCGGTGTTGACGGCAATCCGGTAAAGCCAGGTGTAGAACTGGGCCTCGCCCCTGAACTGGGCCAGGGCGCGGTAAGCGCGGATGAAGGTTTCCTGCGCGATGTCTTCCACCAGGTCCACATCGCGAACCATGCGCCCGATCAGGCGCTGGATACGCCGCTGGTATTTGATGACCAGCAACTCAAACGCCTTCTGGTCGCCCGCGACCGTGCGCTCCACCAGCATGGCGTCGCTGTCGGCAGCCTTCCCGGCGGCAGGCGATGGCAGGTCGTCGCTCATGGCTTGGCCTGCGGAACATTTCGGGTGGGCATGGCGCCAGATAGTGCCATGGCAGGCGCTGGCGAGACAGAAGCATCCGCAGGCAAAAAGTCATGCGGCGGCAAGGCGGCAGGCAACCTGTGCGGCGAATACACGGCCCGACGCAAATCCAGCCAGCGTTCAGGCATGGCACTTTGTTCGACCCACAGCCACAAGCTGGCGCTGGCCTGGTTTTCAAGCCTGAGCAGCAGCCTGCGCTGAAAATCAGCAACGACCGACAGCTCCTGCGCGGCAACGCCGGTCTGGTAGCCCGGACTTTCCCAGCGCCAGGCCTGACCGTCCCATGCCAGTTGCCCATGGGGAAGATTGTCCCGGCTGGTTCGCGCCGCAAAGCCTGCCAGCAGTACGGAAAACACCGCCAGCGCCATGCGCCCATCCAGTTGCCGGGTCGCATTCCACCACAGCAACACGCAACAGACACCGGCCAGCCATAGCCCAAGCAGCAAACGGCCCAGGAAAAGCGAACGTCCGAGCGGGTAAACGACCGGCGGGGCGTTGTGGCGGTTCAAGGCAGTCAGTGCTTTGACGTGCGCCGTTATAGAAAAATCAAGCCTCGTCAGACGCGCTTGAACACCAGCGTGCCATTGGTGCCACCAAAGCCGAAATTGTTTTTGACGGCAATATCAATTGTGGCGTCACGCGCGGTGTTGGCGCAGTAATCCAGATCACACTCCGGATCCTGGTTGAAGATATTGATGGTCGGCGGAATTTTCTGGTGATGCAGGGCCAGCACCGTAAACACCGACTCAATGCCGCCAGCGCCGCCCAGCAGGTGGCCGGTCATGGATTTGGTCGAGCTGATCACCATGTCCTTGGCATGCGCGCCAAAGGCGGCCTTGATGGCATTGGTTTCATTCAAGTCACCCAGTGGCGTTGAAGTGCCGTGGGCATTGAGGTACTGCACCTGATCGACATTGACACCGGCATTTTTCAAGGCCATGGCCATGGAACGGCGCGGACCATCCACGTCGGGTGTGGTCATGTGGAAGGCATCACCGGTCATGCCAAAACCGACAATTTCGGCGTAAATCCTGGCGCCGCGCGCCTTGGCGTGTTCGTACTCTTCGAGGACCAGAACACCCCCGCCTTCGCCCAGCACAAAGCCGTCACGGTCCTTGTCCCACGGACGCGAAGCCGTCTTGGGGTCTTCATTGCGGGTTGACAGTGCCCGGGCTGCCGCAAAGCCGCCCACGCCCAGAGCCGACACCGTGGCTTCAGCGCCTCCGGCCACCATCACATCGCAGTCGCCGTATTCAATCATGCGTGCCGACAGGCCGATGGCATGCAGGCCGGTGGTGCAGGCCGTGACGACGGCGATGTTGGGGCCCTTGAAGCCAAATTTGATCGACACATGTCCGGAGATCATGTTGATGATGGTTGCGGGCACAAAGAACGGTGAAATGCGGCGCGGGCCACGACTCACCAGTTCGCCGTGCATGTGCTCGATGAGGGGCAAACCGCCAATGCCCGAGCCGATATTGCAACCGATGCGCGTTGCCATCTCGTGGTCCAGGGCAGCGCCGGTGGGCAAGCCGCTGTCGGCTACTGCCTGGCAGGCAGCGGCCAGACCAAGGTGAATGAAGCGATCCATGTGCCGGGCTTCTTTTTCGGGGATGTAATCCGCGATGTTGAATCCCTTGACTTCGCCTGCGAACTTGCAGGCCAGGTTGCTTGCATCAAAATGGGTGATCAGGTCAATGCCGGGTGTTCCGGCAAGCACATTGGCCCAGGAATCGGCTACGGTATTTCCTACCGGGCTGACACAACCCAGACCTGTCACGACGACACGACGACGGCTCATTCAGTAATCCTGAAAAAAAACCTGAAAAGACCGCAATTGGCTTTTCAGGTTGATGACGGCAAAGGCGTGAAAGCCTTAAGCCTTGTGATGGGTGTTTGCGTAGTCGATCGCGTTCTGGACGGTGGTGATTTTCTCGGCGTCTTCGTCGGGAATTTCAATGCCAAATTCATCTTCCAGGGCCATGACCAGTTCTACGGTGTCAAGGGAATCAGCGCCCAGATCGGCCACAAAAGACTTTTCGCTGGTGACTTGACCTTCTTCAACGCCAAGTTGTTCGGCAATGATTTTCTTAACACGTGCTTCGATATCGCTCATAAATCCCTCTGAGGGTTGTAAATTAATCCGTGATTTTACCGCGTTAGGGCTGTCTCCCCAAGCACCGGGCCGGACGGATAAAAACCGGCTTCGATTTCCTGTGTTTTACCACTGTCAGCTAGCTGTTTGCATGACGCTGTCCAGGACACGCCATCCAGCAGCTACTCTTACATGTACATTCCGCCGTTGACATGAATTTCCTGGCCGGTGATGTAGGCCGCCTGGGGACTGGCCAAAAATGCCACCGCATGCGCAATGTCCTGCGGCTTGCCCAAATGACCCAGTGGAATCTGTCCGAGCAGCGCTTTTTGCTGCTCTTCGGGCAGGCGGGCCGTCATGTCGGTTTCAATAAAGCCGGGCGCCACGCAATTGACCGTGATGCTGCGCGAGCCGAGTTCTCGCGCCAGCGCACGCGTCATGCCGGCAACGCCGGCCTTGGCTGCGGCGTAATTGGCCTGCCCGGCATTGCCGGAGGCGCCCACCACAGAGGTGATGCTGATGATGCGGCCATAACGCTGCTTCATCATGCATCGCATCACGGCCCGGCTCATGCGAAACACAGCCTTCAGGTTGGTGTCGAGCACCGCATCCCAATCGTCGTCTTTCAGCCGCATCGCCAGCATGTCGCGGGTGATGCCGGCATTGTTGACCAGCACCTGCAAGCCGCCGTGTTCGGTCACGATGCGGTTGACCAGCGCTTCGGCAGCGGCACCATCGTTCACATCGAGCGTCTGGCCCTGGCATCCTGGATAGGCGGCCAGGGTGCGGCTGATTTTTGCGGCACCCTCATCTGTGGTCGCCGTGCCGATCACCCTCAAACCCTTTTTGGCGAGTTCCAGCGCAATCGCCGCACCAATGCCGCGCGAGGCACCAGTCACCAGCGCCGCCTGTCCTTCAAACCTGATTTCGCTCATGCCAGCATCTCCTTCACAGCAGCCAAGGAAGCCGGATCAAACAAGGGCAACCCGGTCAATTCCGGATCAATCCGTTTCGCCAGGCCCGCCAGCACCTTGCCCGGCCCGCACTCGACAAGCGTCGTCAAGCCCAGCGCCTTGATGGCTTGCACGCATTCGACCCAGCGCACCGGGCCAAATGCCTGGCGGTAAAGCGCTGCGCGGATGCCTTCGGCGCTGTTTTCAATGGTGACATCAATATTGTTGATGACGGGAATCCGGGGCGCAGCCAACGCAATGCCTGCCAGCTGCTCCTTGAGCCTGTCGGCTGCCGGCTTCATCAGGCTGGAGTGAAACGGCGCTGAGACTGGCAAGGGCAAAGCCCGTTTGGCGCCGCTGGCCTTGAGGATTTCACAGGCTTTGTCCACGGCGGCCTTGCTGCCGGCAATCACGGTTTGCATCGGGTCGTTGAAATTGACGGCTTCCACGATTTCAGACGTATTCGAGCCAAAGGTCCGCACGGTTTCAGCGCAACCCTGAATGACCTTGGCGGCTTCCATGCCCAGGATGGCAGCCATCGCGCCCCTACCTACAGGCACGGCGTCCTGCATGGCCTGCGCACGAAAGCGGACCAGGGGCACAGCCTGCGCCAGACTCAGCACGCCTGAGGCGACCAGCGCCGAGTATTCGCCCAGCGAGTGGCCGGCCACCACGGCGGGCGCGATGCCGGTTTCAGCCATCCAGACGCGGTAAGCAGCCACACCGGCCACCAGCATCACCGGCTGGGTATTGGTGGTCAGTGCCAGCGCTTCCTTGGGACCGTCCTTGATGAGCTGGCCGATATCCTCAGCCAGTGCGTCGGACGCTTCCGCCAGGATTTGCCTGACGACGGGGTGATCGCCCCACGCATCCAGCATGCCCACGGACTGGGAGCCCTGACCAGGAAAAACAAAAGCAAACGATTTCAAATGATGACTCCGGTTATCAATCGCATAAAAAGAATTGGGCTCATTGTAGAAAGCTGGCGGACAGCCGCGCTTCGATACCGTCTGTGCTGGATCAAGGCGGCACAGGCCGGCTAGCCGACGCAAGAGGCTTGTATCGGTATCGCAAACCTTGCACGCCAGCCTTCACGCAGTGAATCATTGCGGCAATAGCCAGCCACGGGTCCATCAGGTAGTCCCAGAGATTGGTCGATTCCATCAGTCCCGCAACCCATGCCAGCAGCCCCAGGCCAACCAGGACCGGCAACAGCCGCAGGCCCTTGATCCAGAACAACAGCGACAGCGCCAGCAGCGCGCCGAGCATGCCAAACGAACCCCACCCGAGCCGGTAAGCATCCCAGTTGCCCCATCCCAGGGCTAATGGATACAAAAAGGCGGCAGCCACGGCGACGACTCCGTTCAAGGCCATGCGTTCACGTCGCACCACGGCGGGTATCCCGAACAGACGCTGGCACGAGCCCAGGCAGGCCAGTGCCACCAGCGTCATGCTCAGGTCCGAACTGATGCCCCTGACATACGCCAGCAGCGGCAGATGCGCTGCACCAGCGGGAAGCCACAACAGTACAAAACAGGCGATCACGGCCCATTTGGCCCACCGCGTGACGCCGTGCTGGCCGGCCAGAAGGCGCAAGCCTGCGGCGCACAGCACCATATCGATGCCCAGCAAGGCCACCAGATCAGTGAGCGGCGGAAGCAGCATGGCGGGTCGCGTCGGGTTGAAGAACTTGCAGGGGGTCAAGCCGGACATGCTTGATGCGGCTGCGGTGCCAGGTGTACACCAGGTGCAGGTAGCCATCACGGCTTTGCAGCAGGTAGGGGTAAGAAAACTCCTGCAAACAGGTGGCTGAGCCGCACAGCTGGCGTTTGGCGCTGGCTATATCAGCCTGGGCCTGTATTTCGCTGGCGCCGCGTGCCTTGAGCTCATCGCCCAGCAGGCGTTCGTAGTCGCTGACTGA
Source organism: Burkholderiales bacterium (assembly GCA_016000195.1). Lineage (GTDB taxonomy): Bacteria > Pseudomonadota > Gammaproteobacteria > Burkholderiales > Burkholderiaceae_C > Polaromonas. Next base: position 13,654 of record JAECRO010000042.1, read on the forward strand.
CAAGCGCGTTTCGGGCGTGGGAGACGATTCCACGATCCAAGGATCAGCGCCCTCGAACGAGCCTGCCGCACGGGTCTGCAGCAGCGCTAGAATTTCGCGGTTTTGGGGCTTGGGGTTCAAGGCGAGCCACTGCCCGCCCGAAGTAGTCACGACGCCGGCCAGCGCTGAATCCGGGTTCGGCCAGGCGGTGGCATGGGTTGCTGACCAGGTTTTGCCTGCATCGACTGTTTCGGACGTCATCACGGCCGTGCTGTTGCCCGAGCGCATGTAAATTTGCGCCTGCTGGGCACTGCTCACCAGCACCACGGGTTGCAGACTGGCCTGGCTGTCGGGAATCCGGGTTTTGTCAATCACCTGCCCCTGGGGACTGATGCGCAGGATTTCAGCAAATTTGCTCACAAACTCGTGGTACACCGGCAAGCCGATGTGTCCATCCTGGTAAAAAACCGGGGACCCCTTGACGAGCGTGCTGATATTGAGGAAAGGCGAAGTCACCAGCCTTCGGGGAAGGCTCCAGGACATGCCGTCATCAATGGAGCGCAACCAGGTAATGGAACTGCCCGCCCAGCCACCCACCGAGACATTGACCGTCCAGAGCACCAGTGAATCGTCAGGCATGCGGGCTATCACCGGATTGCCTATTTTTTTAACATAGCGCCACAAGCCCTGCTGCAGATGCTTGCGCTCCAAAAGCGTTGCTTCCCCGCTCCAGCGCAGGCTTGCCGGGTCCATCACGGAGGTCTTGATGACCACGTCCCCGGCCCCTTCACGCGAACCCGAGAACCATACAGCGCGCAAACGACCGTCACGCAGCTCGACGATGGAAGCCGCATGAACAGCCTGACCGGGCAAGGAGGATACAAACCGGGCGTCGAAGTGAAACCGGCCATCCGGCGACTGCTGTTGCGGCGGCAGGCTGGCCGTGGTGGGGCCAACGGCTTGTGTGACGCGCAAGGCCCTTGCAGAAGAATCCGTCGGCTGGGGAAGGGTCAGAAAATCCGGGGCAGGCAGGCGATGGGCAATTTTCCAGCCTGCCATCAGAAAAATCACCAGCAGCACCAGCGCTGCCATCAAGTTCATCAAGAACTGACTCCGGTTTGAAACCTCCTCCTTTAGGAGGATAGAATTTATTTGGGAGAGGGGTAAGCTCTTCCAAATTCGCCCCGAAAGGGGCGTGGATTGAAACATGCGCTGCCTAAAGCCTGGCATGCTTGACATTCAAGCGGTTTCCCCGCCCGCCAGGATTGGACTGATGGGTGCGGGCCGCCATCTCAGTACTTGAGAAGAACCGCGCCCCAGGTGAAGCCGCCGCCCACGCCTTCAAGCATCAGGATGTCGCCCTTTTTGACCTTGCCGCTGCGCACTGCTTCGTCCAGCGCCAGCGGGATCGACGCCGCCGAGGTGTTGCCATGCTGATCGACCGTGACGATCAGCTTTTCCAGCGGCAGCTTCAGTTTTTTGGCGGTGCTGTGCATGATGCGCAGATTGGCCTGGTGCGGAATCAGCCAGTCGATATCGGTTTCATGCAGATTTGCTTTTGCCAGCGCTGCGCGGGCAGCGCTGTCAAGCACACCCACGGCCAGCTTGAACACGGCCTTGCCATCCATGGTGAGGAGCGGACTACCCAGTACCTGGCCACCCGACACATGGCCTGGAACGCACAGGATACCGACATGCTTGCCGTCGGCATGCAGGTCGCTGGCCAGAATGCCGGGCGTCTCCGAAGCTTCAAGCACCACGGCGCCCGCGCCATCACCGAACAGCACGCAGGTGGTCCGGTCGGAAAAATCAAGGATGCGCGAAAACACTTCGGCGCCAATCACCAAGGCTTTGCTTGCCGCACCGCTTTTGATCATGGCGTCAGCCACGGTCAAGGCATACACGAATCCGCTGCACACCGCCTGAAGATCAAAGGCCGGGCAACCGGCGATGCCCAGCTTGTGCTGCAGGATGCAGGCAACCGATGGAAACACCATGTCAGGCGTCGAGGTGGCGACAATGATCAGGTCAATGTCGGCGGCCTGCAAGCCAGCGGCTTCAATGGCGCGTTTGGCCGCTTCCAGCCCCAGATCGCTGCTGGTCACGTCGGGCGCTGCAAAGTGGCGCGCCTTGATGCCGGTGCGCTCCACAATCCATTCGTCGGAAGTCTCAACGCCCTTGACGGCCAGTTCGGCAGCCAGCTGGGCATTGGTCAAACGGTTCGGTGGCAGGTAGCTGCCGGTGCCGGTGATGCGTGAATAATGGGTCATTGAATTAGTGTGCCGGGGTTGAAGCAGTTGATTCGACGGACATGAAGGGCGCAGCCAGAGCCTCTTCGGCAGGAAGTGCGGCTCTTGCGGCGACCAGCAAAGGGGCTGCATGGGCAATGCGTTCGCGGACTCTTTCCAGCAGGTTGTTCCGGGCCGCATCATAAGCCCGGATCAAGGCGTGTTCAAAAGCAAATACATCGGCCGAACCATGGCTCTTGAACACCAGGCCGCGCAGGCCGAGCAACGCAGCGCCGTTGTAGCGCCGGTGGTCAAAGCGTTTTTTGAACGCGGAAAGCACCGGGTAGGCCACGACCGCCGCCATTTTTGTCAGCAGGTTGCGTGAAAACTCAGCCTTGATGTAGTCGCCAATCATGTGCGCCAGGCCTTCGCTGCTCTTGAGGGCCACATTGCCGACAAAGCCGTCGCACACCACCAGGTCGGTCGTGCCCTTGAAAATATCGTTGCCTTCGACATTCCCATAGAAATTGATATCGCCGGAGTCGGAAGCGGCCCTCAGCAGCTTGCCGGCCTTTTTGATCATGTCGCCGCCTTTAAGGGCTTCTTCACCGATATTGAGCAGGCCGACAGTGGGCGATGGAATGTCGGCAATGGCAGCGACCAGCGCGGAGCCCATCACCGCGAATTGCAGCAAATGCTCTTCGGTGCAGTCCACATTGGCGCCCAGATCCAGCATGGTGGTCGCCTTGCCCATGGCATTGGGCAGTTGGGAGGCAATGGCCGGCCGGTCAATGCCTTCCAGGGTTTTAAGCACATAACGGGCAATGGCCATCAGTGCGCCGGTATTGCCGCCCGAGACGGCCACCTGGGCGCGGCCCTCCTTGACCTGATTGATCGCCACCCGCATGGATGAATTCTTCTTGCGCCGCAGCGCAATTTCAATCGAGTCGTCCATCGTGACCACCTCGCTGGCGGCCACGATTTCGCACCGCGCATGGGCCACAAGCTGGGCATGCAGAGGATGAACCGCAAGCACCTCGGGTTGCCCCACCAGCAGCAGTTCGGCATCGGGATGCATCTGCAGGAAGGCCAGACTGGCCGCAAGGGTGACATCGGGACCGATATCGCCTCCCATGGCATCGACAGCAATCCTGATCATGCGCGGACCAGTTCAGTCAAAAATGAAAATTTAGGCAAAAGAAAGGCCCGCAGGATGAGTGCGGGCCAGTGCTTGAGACGTGAATTACGCTTCAGCTTTTGTTTTCAGCACCTTGCGACCACGGTAAAAACCGGTGGGGCTGATGTGGTGGCGCAAATGGATTTCGCCGGTGGTGGATTCCACGGCAATGCCCGGCACGTTCAGTGCGTTGTGCGAGCGGTGCATACCGCGCTTGGAAGGGGATTTTTTGTTTTGCTGGACAGCCATGATTCGCTCCTGCTAGGGGTGATAGTGTTGGTAAATTTCGCACCAAATTTCGAAGTCTGGTGAACTGGAATCCTCTATCAATCCATAGAGGTCAGCATCACTACCTTGGTACGCGAAGCCCTAGATTATAGCCCGATACCAAACCGGTGCTCAATTCTGGCTGATTTGGCCTTCCCATCCAGGTCGCCCGCACATTCCGCACCGTCGGCCACGAATCAGTTTGCGTTACCCGTCTTTCTTTTTCAACTGCGCCAGAAGTGCAAAGGGATTGGGCTTTTCTTCCTTTTCGCCGGCCTCTTTCGCCAGTGCGTCCTCGCCGACCTGCATCACGGGCGCCACCGGGCATTCGTCATGCATCGGCACCAGCGGCAGGGCCATCAGCAACTCATCTTCCAACACGGCGAGCAGGTCGAACTGCGGCTCCATGACCAGCAGGTCTTCCTCGGACTCGTCGTCCTCGGCCATGGCGATGTCTTCAGTGGCTACAAACCGATACCACTGGTCCACTTCAAGCGGCGTGGAAACCGTACCCATGCAACGCTGGCAGGTCAGCGGAACCGACGTTTTCGCCGTCAGATGCAGCCACACATCTTCTTCGGCGCCCGAGCCCGGCCGCAACTCGGCGCTGGCTTGCCAATTAATGGTCGAATCTGGCGCTAGCGCTTGTGCCTCCTGCGCCAGGCGCTCCATATTTTGTAGCAATGTGGTTTCGATGAGCGGCACGCCCTCGCGGGCAAAGGCCTGCATGTTGAGCCGACGGGCTTGAAGTGATTTGGACATGCCTGCAGTGTAAGAGAATCAAGGCATGAATCCTGCCACCACTCTTGCACTCAAATTACCGGAAAATCCGGACCGGCCAACGCCCAGCCAGGCGGCAAACCGGCCGCTCGTCCTGGGCTCCACTTCACCCTACCGGCGCGAGCTGCTGCAGCGTCTGCAAATCCCGTTTGACGTGGCCGCGCCCGATGTCGATGAAACGCCACTGCCGCATGAAACGCCGCGCGCGCTGGCCGAGCGCCTGGCGCTGGACAAGGCGCGCGCCGTCGCCAGCGCCTTTCCCCATGCCGTCGTGATCGGCTCCGACCAGGTGGCCGACCTGAACGGCCTGCCGCTGGGCAAGCCGGGCAGCCATGAACGGGCGCTCATCCAGTTGCGCCAGATGCGTGGCCAGACCGTGATTTTCCAGACGGCGGTGGCGGTGGTTTGCCTTGAAAGCGGTTTTGAACAAACGGGCCTGGCCGCTGTCAGGGTCAAATTCCGCGACCTGAGCGACAGCGAGATTGAAAACTACCTGCACGCCGAGCAGCCTTATGACTGCGCCGGCAGCGCCAAAAGCGAAGGCCTGGGGATTGCGCTGCTCGAATCCATCGAGAGCGATGACCCCACCGCGCTGGTCGGCCTGCCGCTGATCCGCACCTGCAAAATGATCCAGGCCGCCGGTGTGGCGCTGCTGGCAAACCACAAGGCCACCCCATGAGCATCGCCAAAGGCAAACTTTACCTGGTGCCCGCACCGCTTGATTTCGGCTGCGACAGCCAAGCCCCGCTGCAGGATGTGATGCCTTTGGGCACCTTGCAGATCGCGGCGCGGCTGTGCTGCTGGATTTGCGAGAACGCCAAAAGCACACGCGCTTATCTGAAGCGCATCAACGAGTTCCACCCGCTGTCAACGCCGGTGCAGGCGCTGCAGATTCAGGAGCTGCCGCGCGAGGTTCACAAAAAAGGCGACCACAGCGGCCACTTTGACGCCCGGCCGCTGCTGGCGCCCGCCCTGGAAGGCCGCGACATGGGACTGGTCAGCGAAGCCGGCATGCCGGCGATTGCCGATCCGGGCTCCTCGGTGGTGCGCGCAGCGCATGACCTGGGCATTCAGGTGGTGGCGCTGACAGGGCCGATGTCGCTGATGCTGGCGCTGGCGGCAAGCGGCCTGAACGGGCAGAATTTCGCGTTTGTCGGCTACCTGCCGCAAGACGCTTCCGTCCGTGCCCAGCGCATCCGCGAACTGGAATCGCTGGCCCTGAAAACCGGCCAGACCCAGATATTCATTGAAACACCCTACCGCAATGCCGCCTTGCTGCAGGCCCTGCTGCAAACCCTCCAGGGCAATACCCGGCTCGCCTTGAGCTGTGGCCTGACCATGGGCAACAGCGTGTCGCGCAGCGCGCTGGTCAGCCACTGGAAGCGCGACAAACCCGTGCTACCCCTGGATATTCCCACCGTGTTTTGCATTGGCCGCTGATTGAAATTGCAGGTCTTTTCCGCAAAAAAGCCCGCGTTCTGCGGGCTTTTTTGCGTCAGTTCAAACCTTTCAGCGCAAGGCCGGTATCGCCTGGAAAGCCTTCATGGCGCCCTCGCCCATGGCCGCGCCGAACTTCTTGGCCAGACGCTCGGCCACGTTATCGCGGCGCGTGTAATCAATGATTTCCTCAACCTTGACCACTTCGCGGGCAACATAGTCGAGGTTTCCCAGATGGTCCGCCAGGCCGAGTTCCACCGCCTGCTGGCCGTTCCAGAACAGGCCACTGAACATTTCCGGCATTTCCTTCAGGCGCTTGCCGCGTCCGGCCTTGACCACGGCGATGAACTGCTGGTGAATCTGGTCCAGCATGGCCTGCGCAAAAGCGCGCTGCTTGCCGCTTTGCGGACTGAACGGGTCAAGAAAACCCTTGTTTTCGCCGGCGGTCAGCAAACGGCGCTCAACACCGAGCTTGTCCATCAGGCCGGTAAAGCCAAAACCGTCCATCAGCACGCCGATGCTGCCGACGATGCTGGCCTTGTCCACGAAAATCTGGTCCGCAGACACGGCAATGTAATAAGCGGCTGAGGCACAGCTTTCCTCAACCACGGCATAAACGGGTTTTTTGTGCTTTGCCTTCAGGCGCAGGATTTCGTCGTTCATCATGCCGGCCTGGACCGGGCTGCCGCCTGGCGAATTGATCAGCAGCACGATGGCCTTGGAGCCTTCGTCTTCAAAGGCCGAACGCAGGGCGGCATTGACAAACTCGGCACTGGCATCGGCGCCGGCGGCAATTTCACCCTTGATTTCAACCACGGCGGTATGTGGAACGCTCGCATCGGTGGCCGGAGTGCCGCGCTGCAGCGCCAGCCACAGCAGGATCACAAAAAACAGCAGCCAGGACAGGCGGACAAAGGTTTTCCAGCGGCGCGTGGCCTTTTGCTCGTTGAGCGCGGCGAAAGCCAGTTTTTCGAGCGTTGCCCGTTCCCAGCCGGGAACGCTGGAAGCGTTGGTGTCGGCAGGTTTTTTTGCTATTGCTTCAGGAGCATCATGAGCCGATGGAGAAAGCGCATCCCGTTGATTTGGCTGAAATCCTGGCTCCCTGGACGGATCAAAGGAAGGGTCGGTGTTACCGGGTCGGTTGGAATCGTTCATGGGGCTAGTTTAGAGAAGTATTCAAAAGAGTACGGGCTTGAGGTTGTAGGCGCCATGCCAATAAACAACATCATCCCGCTCGGAAAGCGTGATCTTGACCAGCCCGCCCCGGCATGGGCCACCGGCGCACTGTCCGGTATCGGGCCGGTAGGCCGCCCCATGGCTGGCACACAGCAGCCAGTGGCCGCTGTCGTCGAACACCCGATTGGGCTGCCAGTCCAGTTCCATCGCCACATGCGTGCAGCGGTTCAGGTAGGCCTGCGGCACTCCCTTGAAACGGATGGCGAAGGCACGGCAGGTCTGGCCGGCGTAAACCACATCGAACGGAACAGCCAGCCCGCCAGCCACCAGATCGCGGCTGTTGCAAAGCGCTACCGGCTCGTCCATCAGCTCAGGCCCGGATCAGCCGTTGGCCAGCAGCCAGTCGTGCAAATCCTGCACCGAGTGCGCCACATGCAGCGGATTCAGGACGGTAAACGTCTCGGGCTCATGCGCGCCGTAGCTCACGCCGACGCTCGCGCAGTCGGCGTTCAGCGCCATCTGCAGGTCGTGCGTGGTGTCGCCGATCATCAATATCCTGCGGGCCGGAAGATCGAACTGCGCCATCAGCTCGTGCAGCATCAGCGGGTCGGGCTTGCCGGCAGTCTCGTCGGCGGTGCGGGAGCCGTCAAAAACGCCCTTTAGCTCAACGCTTTGCAGGGCCTCGTCCAGTCCGCGCCGTGATTTGCCGGTGGCCACCGCCAGCAGATGGCCGCGCGCCTTGAGCGCATCGAGCAGCGGCAGCACGCCCTCAAAGAGGCTCAGGTCGTTGAAGTGCATGGCGTAGTGGTGCCGGTAGCGCGCGCCCAGTTCGGGGTATTTTTCGGGCGGCACGTCGGGCGCGGCATGGGCCAGCGCCTGCATCAGGCCCAGCCCGATGACATAAGCGGCGGCTTTTTCAGTCGGCTCCTGGCCGCCCACGTCGCGCACCGCCGCCTGGATGCAGCGCACGATGATGCGGGTGGAATCAAACAGCGTGCCATCCCAGTCGAAGGCGATCAGGTCAAAGTTTCGAATGTGCATGGCAGGGATTGTCGCTGGCTGGAATGAAACGGTGTGACAGATCCCCGCGCTTCCTCAGGAATTAGCAGACTCCGGCGAGGACTCGGGCGCACGGGAAGGCAAAAACTGCTGCAGCTCTTCGGGCAAAGCCGCCTGCAGCTGAACCGCTTTGCGGGTCTTGGGGTGGTTGAACTTCAGGCTCCAGGCGTGCAGGAACATGCGCTTCAAGGATGCTGCGGCAGGGCTGCTTTTTTGCAGCGCCTTGTTCAGCTCAAAGTCGCCATACTTGTCGTCGCCGGCAATCGGATGCCCTTCGCCGGCCAGATGCACCCGTATCTGGTGCGTGCGGCCGGTCTTGATGGTGACTTCCAGCAGCGTGAAAGGCGTCGCTGGCGCCAGGGGGTTGGCGGCAATCGGGGCCTTCACCTTGACCAGCGTGACCGAGCGCATCGCATCGGGATGGTCGTTGGGCACGATCTTGACGCGCCGCTCGCCGTTGGGCAGCAGGTATTTGTGCAGCGCCTTGTCGATCACGCGCTGCCTCGCCGGCCAGTTGCCGCTGACCAGCGCCAGGTAAACCTTGTCGGTTTCGCGCTCGCGGAACTGCTCCTGCAGCAGCTTGAGGGCCATGCGGCGCTTGGCGATCAGCAGGATTCCGCTGGTTTCGCGGTCCAGCCGATGCACGAGTTCCAGAAAATCGGCTTCGGGCCGGGCCATGCGCAGCTGCTCGATGATGCCAAAGCTCACGCCGCTGCCGCCATGCACGGCCACGCCGGCCGGCTTGTCGATGGCAAGCAGAAAATCATCCTCGAACAGGATCGGAAACTCGCGTGAAGGCGCGTAACCGCCGACGGTCGAGCTGGCGCCGTGGCGCGCGACTTCTGTCATCACGCTCTGCATCGCCTGGGCCTTCTGCTCGGCCCGCTCCGAGGTTCGGACCGGCGGCAGGCGCACGATGTCGCCGGCCTCGACACGGGTGTCGGCATGCGCCCGGCCCTTGTTGACCCGCACTTCGCCGCTGCGGATGATGCGGTAGACATGGGTTTTTGGCACGCCCTTGAGCTGGCGAATCAGGAAATTGTCGAGCCGCTGGCCGGCGTAGTCTTCATCAACCGTGACCAGCGTCGCCTGCGGCAAAGCGGCGGTTGATTCAGGCATTCTGGGTGCCACAGGCGCCTGGATGGCGGGCTGGGCCACGGCAGGAATCGGACGGATGGGCGCTTTTGCCCGGCGTTTTGCCTTGCCGGAAGCTGCCCCTATAATGTGTTTCACTAGCGATACGCTGTAAGTAGTTGATTTGTCTGGAGTTTAGTCCACACCAATCCAAAGCCCCTGAAAAGGTCTGCAAACAGCCTCGCTGGAAGGTCGATGCCACTGGTGGCAATGGCCCACAAGCGACGCGTGCCAGGCACCTCGCGATACGGGAATTGCCATGCAGACGAATCGACGCCTTGCGAATACAACCACGGAATATCAATGTGTGCAGCCTCAAGTTACCAACTTCCTGGCTGCATTCGGATCCAGCTGAGATCAAGTCTTTTAACGGGTAGCCCTCTGATGACAACACGGGTCAGTCTGATTTTTAGTTGCCTGCAGCGCCTTCTAGCCCTGTTTTATGGCATAAATCAGCCTATAGCCCTTGTACAGCGGGCGCAAGCAGCTACTAATTTGGTAGCAAATCCTGTCAGATACCTGATCCCTCCATCCACGCGCCCACGCCCAGACTGACACTGGCCGACCGATTTCCGGTCGGCCAGTTTGCTGTCAAAAGCTCTCCGGCAATTCCCCACGTTCGCATTGCGTTGCTTCCCTGGTGTCGTTCAGCCATTTTTGGGCTTTAGAACGAAGAAGATTTAGGAACATTCATGAAACGCATGCTGGTCAATGCCACCCAGGCCGAAGAACGCCGCCTGGCGATTGTCGACGGACAAAAACTCCTCGACTACGAAATTGAAATTGAAGGGCGCGAGCAGCGCAAGGGCAACATCTACAAGGCCGTCGTCACGCGCGTCGAGCCGTCGCTCGAAGCCTGCTTCGTCGATTACGGCGAAGACCGCCACGGCTTTCTGCCGTTCAAGGAAATCTCCAAGCAATACTTCACGCAGGGCGTGTCGGTCAGCCAGGCGCGCATCAGCGATGTGATCCGCGAAGGCCAGGAACTGCTGGTCCAGGTCGAGAAGGAAGAGCGCGGCAACAAGGGCGCGGCGCTGACCACCTTTGTCTCGCTGGCCGGACGCTATGTGGTCCTGATGCCGAACAACCCGCGCGGCGGCGGCGTGTCGCGCCGCATTGAAGGCGAAGACCGCGCCGAGCTGAAAGAGGCGATGGACAAGCTGGAATACCCCGGCGGCATGAGCATCATCGCGCGCACCGCCGGCATCGGCCGCAGCGCGCCTGAACTGCAGTGGGATTTGAACTACCTGCTCAAGCTGTGGACCGCGATTGACGGCGCCGGCAAGGGTGGCAAGGGCGCTTTCCTGATCTACCAGGAATCGAGCCTGGTGATCCGCGCCATCCGCGACTATTTCAACAGCGACATCGGCGACATTTTGTTCGACACCGACGACGTGTACGAACAAGCCCGCCAGTTCATGGCGCATGTGATGCCCGAGCACGAGCACCGCGTCAAGCGCTACCGCGACGACGCGCCGCTGTTCTCGCGCTTCCAGATCGAGCACCAGATCGAATCGGCCTATGCGCGCACCGTGCAACTGCCTTCGGGCGGCGCCATCGTGATCGACCATACCGAAGCGCTGGTGTCGGTGGACGTGAACTCGGCCAGAGCCATCAAGGGCGGCGACATCGAGGAAACCGCCACGCGCACCAACCTGGAAGCCGCCGACGAAGTGGCGCGCCAGATGCGCCTGCGCGACCTGGGCGGCCTGATCGTCATCGACTTTATCGACATGGAAGAGTCGCGCAACCGCCGCGACGTGGAAAACCGTTTGCGCGATGCCCTGCGCCAGGACCGCGCCCGCGTGCAGTTCGGCACCATCAGCAAGTTCGGCCTGATGGAAATGAGCCGCCAGCGCCTGCGTCCGGCGCTGTCCGAAGGCGCTTCGATTCCGTGCCCGCGCTGCGGCGGTTCCGGCCACATCCGCGACACCGAAAGCTCGGCGCTGCAGATTCTGCGCATCATCCAGGAAGAGTCGCTGAAAGACAGCACGGCCTCGGTGCTGTGCCAGGTGCCGGTCGATGTGGCCTCGTTCCTGCTGAACGAAAAGCGCTCGGAAATCAGCAAGATCGAGATGAAGCAGCGCATCAACGTGCTGCTGGTGCCCAACAAGACGCTCGAAACGCCGAACTACAAGCTGGAGCGCCTGAAGCACGACGACCCGCGCCTGGACAACATCGAAGCCAGCTACAAGATGGCCGAGGAGCACGAAGACCCGACCACGGTGACGCGCCGCAGCCAGGAGAAGCACAACAAGCAGGAACCGATCATCAAGGGCGTGCTGCCCGATGCGCCGGCCCCGATGGCGCCGCCCAAACCGGTGGCCGTGGCCCCGGTTGCGGCCAAGGCAACGCCGCCTGCGCCGCCGGTCTATGTGGCTGCGCCGGCTCCGGCAGAAAAAGGCCTGTTCGGCTGGATCAAGAACCTGTTCGGCATGGCTGACACACCGGCGCCAGCCGCACCGGTCCTGCGGGAAGTGAAAAAGGATGCGCCTCAGGCCGAGGCCCCGCGTGAAGGCCGTCCTGCGGAAGCACGCGGCGAACGGCCGGACCGTGGCGAGCGTACCGAGCGCGGCGGCCGTGACGCCCGCCGCAGCGGTGGCCGTGGCCGTGGCGAAGGCGCTGCGCCCGAAGGACGCGCCGAGGGCCGTCCCGATGGCCGCAACGGCGAGCGCCGCGAGCGCAACCCTGAAGGACGCGCCGAAGGCGGCCGCCCTGAACGCCAGGAACGCCAGGAGCGCCCGGCCGGCGAGCCACGCGCTGAAAATCGCAATGAAGGCCGCGGCGACAGCGCCAGCGAAGCCCAGCCGCGCAATGAAGGCCAGGCCCGCGAAGGCCGGGGTGAGCGCAACCGCCCGCGCGGCGACCGACCCGAGCGCGCCGAGCGTCCTGAACGCGGCGAGCGCATTCCGCGCGATGCCGTCGAACAGGATCTGGCACTGGCCAACAAGGCCGCCATGGCTGCGGCCATGGGCGGCGAGGCTGTCGCACCGCGTCAGGAACGTCCGGCCCAGGAGCCAGGCCGTGACGGCGAGCGCCGCCAGCCAGGCGCACGCACGGAAGGACGCGGCGAGGCCCGCACTGAAGAGCGCAGCGAGGAATCGTCCGGCGAAGGCCGCCGTGAACGCGGTGGAGAACGGAACGGCGAACGCTCCGGCCGCCGCAACGAACACCGTGGCGAACGCACTGACGGCATTGCCGCACCGTTTGCAGGCGCCCAGGCGGACAGTTTCGACGCCGCGCATCCGGCGGTGCTATCCGCGCTGGACGAGGCGGGCAATCGGGTCGCACCGGTGTCCTCCACCGAGGTTCAGGCGCGTCCTGAAGGCCAGGAAGAGAGCCAGGAACGCCAGCCACGCGAACGCCGCAGCCGTGACCGCTATGGCCGCGACCGCCGTGAACGGGGCGAGCGCAGCGAGCAGGCCGCCGAAGGTCAGGAAACCACGGCCCAAGCCGCTGTCTTTGAGCCAAATCAGCCTTATGCGCAGGAAGCACAAGCACCTCTAGCTACTGAATTAATAGCGCCAGCAGTCGAAGTCGAACCTGTACAGGCTCCCGTCAGCCCGGCGCCAGTGCCAGTGCCAGTGGCTGCGGTGATGCCCGTGCCGGTGCGGATGCCTGCAGCGGTGCCGCCAGCAGCGGCCAGCGGCTTGCCCAAGGTCCAGCCCTACGACCTGCCTTTGCAGGATCTGGCCCAGGTAGCCGAAAGCTCCGGTCTGCAGTGGATCAACTCCGACGCGGCCAAGATCGCCGAGGCCCAGGCCGCTATTGCCGCTGAAGTCAAGCCGATCCAGGTGCCACGCGAGCGCCCTGCCCCGGTGGCGTCGGAAGAAGCACCGCTGGTGCTGGTCGAAACCAGGCGCGACCTGGGCAGCATGCCGCTGCCGTTTGAAAAGTCAGCGAACTGACGACCCGGCCCGCAAGTGGCCTGCGCTCCTGAAAAGGAGCGCAGGCCACACGGCACAAGCCAAAGCCGCATCTTCCGGGATGCGGCTTTTTTTGCGCGCGCAAGGACAGGCACGGCGAATGCGCAGCGCAGTTCAACCAAGGAAATGTTTCTCGCCCTGCGGGGCGGTCTTGGGATGCGGTCAGCAACCACTTCCCTGCGTCATACCCGCGAAGGCGG
>JAECRO010000043.1 GCA_016000195.1 Burkholderiales bacterium
TGCTTGCGGGGACTGACTGCATTTGCAGCACACTTGATAAGTGTCGAGATTTTTGATTAATATGACTATATAGTAACCATTGGTGGAAACTCTAGCAGGCTGCTGAAATACTGGTTCTTGACTCAAAAATTGAGCAGATTAAGGGCATTTACCCCTTGTTTACCTCGGAAAGGTCGCTTGTAGCCTGTCTTATGAGGCCGAAGGCTCTTCGTCGTGAGGTGTCGGGAGGTATTTCAGCAGCCTGCTAAAGGCCAAAGTGCCGATTCAAAATTGACCAGGGTGTTCCACTGACCTGCTGAATTTTTCAGCAGAAGAAGAAGGTGATCACCATGGACATGATAGGCAAGGCGCCCAAATACAACCGGGAAAGCAGCGAACGCAAACTGACCGTCTTTGAAGAAACGCTGGAGCAGGCCCTCACGGCCGACGCCCATCGACCCAAGCACGGCCGGCGCACGGCCAAGGCGCTGTTTGCACAAATCCAGGCGCAGGATTACCAGGGCGGCTACAGCGCCGTGACCGACCTCACCCGCGCCTGGCGCGAGTTATCTAGCTGACCTTACGCAGCAGCCTGAAACTTCTGAAGCTGATCAAAAGCGCTGCGGGTGGCATTGATGAGAAGCTTGAACCTCAGAGCAAAGGAGTTGATCTTGTTTTTGACGCTCAAGCATTCGAGTTTGAAGACGGCATAAATGGCCATGAAGACGTGCTTGCTTTGGGTTCTCAACGTCACCCCTTTCAAGGTCTTTGTTCCGCCGCCGCGCCAAAGCCAGCAGGCACGGCACCACCTGATCGGTGTCCTGTTGCGCCCAGTTCGGCCAGTGCGCTGGCGGCACGGCAATGAGCAAGCCCTCGTAGGCGCCCCTGACATGCTGGGCCAGGTGGGTAGGTGGAGACATCGAGCTGCGGCGCCTCCTGGCGATGGGCATGCTCCACGCAGCGCTTGAGCAGCGACAGCAGGTTGCAGGCCAGCACCGCCACGGTAAAGCCCGGCAACGGCAACGCTGCGCGCGGGTGGCCCAGGGTGGTGATTTCTTTTTTTTCCAGTCTTCCTGGCTCAGCGCCACCAGCCGGTTGCTCTTGAGGGCCGCCATGAAGTGCTTGCCCCGGCTCGTGATGAAATCAAAGTTCTCCTCCGAAGCGAAATTGCCAGGCATTTTTCAGGCAGGTATGGATCATCTGGCGCATCATTTCATTTTTGGTCTTCTCACTTTTGCGCTTTACCTGGCGGCTCACCAGGTCGCATTGGAGCGGCTTTTGCACCAACTCGAACGCCACCGGAATGGACCTGCCGTCGCCGTGGTACAGCGCGTTCAGGAGGTTAATCCCTTTGACCGTGCGCCCCTTGCAATGGTCGTCATGCCAACAGATCAAGTCGCTTTCATCCGTCCAGGCCTTCTCCTGGATGGTGTCGTCAAAAATCAGCACGCCTTCAGCGGTTTGCACTTCCCGCACCATCGTTTTTACTTGCAGCAACAAGTCCCTGGACGTGTAGTCCCGCCCGGATAAAAACCGCGTAATCCGGTCATGGCTGACATCGCCCCCCCATGGCCGACAGCCCTGTTGCTGTTGTCGCTCCAAAGCTGCTCAGCAGGTAGTCCATGCACAACTCCAGTTCAGAATTTTTCATGCGCGCAGGCTAACAGGACAGGCTGCCGCGTAAGGTCAGTGAAGAAGATGGGCCTTTATTCCAGCTGATCTTTTCACCGGCTCAGATCACCTCAAGCCGCACCCAAAAGGAGACACTTTTCTTTTTGTTGGTATTTATGCTGGTATGTTTTCACATGCTGACGACAAGAACCTAGCATTCATGCGGGTTTCAGCCTGATTTGTGATTCCTGTTGGCGGATGGCAAGGCGTGCTCTGCGATGACCTTGCGGAAAACACGCACCAGGGTATCGGTCGTGTAGGGTTTCAAAATCAGTTCGAACCCATACCGTCCCTGCTCGGCCATGACCGCGTTGTAGCCGCTGGTCAGCACCACCGGAAGCGCAGGATAGCGTTTGCGCACCAGCTCACCGAACTCAATCCCGTTCATGCCAGGCATGACCACGTCGGAGAACACCAGGTCAAAGCAGCCTTTGCCCCCGGCCAGCAGGTCCAGCGCGGCCGCTGCATTGGCGGCCCAGACCGTCCGGTAACCCAGGACATCCAATATCTCGCAGGCCATTTGCGCCAGGGTTTCGTTGTCCTCCACGACCAGCACGCCCATGCCCTGATTGTCCATGCCCTGTTCTGGCAGTGCCGCCAAGGCTTGTGGCGCAGCAATGTTCTCGGCGCGTGAGAGGTAGAGGGTAAAGACGGAGCCGCTACCCAGCTCGCTCCTGACATCAACTTCACCGCCCGACTGCTTGGCAAAACCGAACACCTGGCTCAAGCCCAGGCCGGTTCCCTTGCCCACCTCCTTGGTCGTGTAGAAGGGCTCGAAAATCGTCTCCAGTTTTTCAGAGGCGATGCCGGAGCCGGTGTCACTGACCGAAATGGCAATGAAATCTCCCGACCGCGGGTCACGGCCCGGGCCAGCGGGCACCCCATCAACCTCTTGCACTTTGATGACGAGCTGGCCGTTTGCATGCATGGCGTCCCGGGCATTGACGGCAAGGTTCACCAGCGCGGTTTCAAACTGGTTGATGTCCGCCTCGACGAAACAGGCGTTACTATCGCTGAGCTGATGAAGAATCTGTACATGCGGCCCCATCAGCGGTCGCACAAGATCGACCACGCCCTGCACCTGCAGGTCCACGTCGAACACTTCGGGGCTCAGAGGCTGTTGCCGGGCGAAAGCAAGCAGCTGGCTGGTGAGCTTGACGGCGCGGCCTACCGTGTCATAAATCAGGTTCAGATAATGGCCATGGCGGTCCACGGGAAGCTTGTTACTGCGCAGCAACTCGACCGAGGAGTTGATCACCGCCAAGAGGTTGTTGAAGTCATGGGCGACCCCGCCGGTGAGCTGGCCCAGCGCCTCAAGCTTTTGCGACTGCCGCAGCGCGGTTTCGCTGCTCAACAGTTCGGTCGTGCGCTGGTCGAGCGTTCTGTTCATCTGGCGAACGTCGAGTTCTGCCCGCAGCCGCTGCAGTGAACCCAAAGTCCGCACGGCCACTTCCGCGACCAGCGCCTTTTCGTCATAGGTCCAGACGCGCGGCCTGGTATCCAGCACAAAAAAGATCACGGCAAGACGGCCATTCTCGACCAGCGGCGCATCAATGAACGCCCTGGCGCTGATGGCCGCGTAAGCGGCATGGCAAGACGGCAGGGCCGTGAGCGGGTCGGTGGCGGTGTCGTTCACCGCCACGGTTCGGCCTGCCCGCAACTGTGCAATCATCGCCGGGCCGTAGGTGTCAAGCTGATGGGTTCCCACCACGCTGGGGGAACCCGGGGCCGTCCAGTCGTGGTGAATCTGCACCCGCTCACCCGACGCATCCACCTCGCCATAGCCGACGCAACCTGCATCCAGGTACAGGCCGAGTTTTTCGGCCGCGATCATCATCAGGGACTTGGGGTCAACCGCGCCACGCAGGGCATCACCGAGTTCCACCCGGAACGTCTGCCCTTTTTGCTCTTGCGCCCTGCGTTGTTCGGCCAGCACGTTTTCAGTGGTTTCGACGGGAAAGCAGCATATGCCGACGACAGCGCCATCGTCATCGCGAAATGGCAGGAAGGAAAGCGTCCACCAGGTCGATTCCGTGCGGTCGTTGCGCAGCAGGGCAAACGGCATGTTCTCGTAATGCGAACCCTGGCCGCCGAATGCCTTCCTGGCCATCGGCCCGAGTTGCCCCCATGAGTCAGTCCATTGTTCGGCTGCAGGCCGGCCCAGTGAACCATTAAAGCGCGCACCGATCATGGGAAGGGCGCTGTCGTTGAAGAATGAAAGAAATTCTGGCCCCCAGCCCATGATGATGGGCTGGGGGCTGCTGAGGAGCGTGGCCACCATGCTCTTGAGTGCGCGGGGCCAGCCGGCAGGCGAACCCAGCGCGGAGCCGCTCCAGTCCTGCGCGCTGATGAGGGCGCCCATCTCGCCTCCATTGGCCAGAAAGCCTGATGTTTGCGGGCCAGGAATGTGTTCGGTCAAGTTTTCAGGCATTTTGAATCTAATGGGCAATCCCCCGGCTTTGCCGGGGATACAGTAGAAGTTTTACGTTTGCGTAGGGTGCCCATTGCAGAGACTTCCAATCGTGAGCCGCCAAGCAAACGAAAGGAAAAGACTGGATGGACAGCATAGAAAGCCTAAACTTTGCTCTGAGGTTCAAGCTTCTCATCAAATGCCACCCGCAGCGCTTTTGATCAGCTTCAGAAATTTCAGGCGGCTGCGTAAGGTCAGATATAAATTCAATAAACGGGATGTCATGTAAAGCCTCCAGAATTCAAGCCGTAACACTACCATAGCCGGGTGTTATCCGGACCTGTCGTGAGGCGCGCACAATTCCGGACTGAATTCATTGCGCCCCTTACCGACTGAACCCGATTGGTCTCATGCGAAAACCCAAAGCGCCGCTTGCCAGCCCCAAAAGTGCCGACGCCACCGAAGCGGCGTTTTACGACGCGCTGCAAGGCGGCAACATCGACAAGCTGATGGCCTGCTGGAGCGATGAGGACGAGATTGTCTGCATACACCCCGGCGGTGTCCGGCTGGTCGGCCCGGCCGCCATACGCAGCGCGTTCGATGCCATGTTTTCCAGCGGCACAATTCGTGCGCTGCCCTTGAAGGTGCACCGCTTGCAGTCGCTGAGCGCCAGCGTGCATAGCGTGCTTGAGCGTATTGAAGTGCTGACCGAGGACGGTCCGCGCCATGCCTATGTTGTCGCCACCAATGTCTACCACCTCACGGCGCAAGGCTGGCGCTTGGTGGCGCACCATGCCAGCCCCGGCACCTTGCAGGAACCGCACGACCCGGACGATGCGCCCTTCACCCTTCACTGACGGATGAACAGCATGAACTACGGTGCGCCCTGGTGGCTGCCCGACGGCAATACGCAGACCATCTGGGCCGCCCTGCGCGCGCGCCGCTTCATGGGCCTGCCGCCCGTGTTTCGCCGCGAGCGCTGGGCCACGCCTGACGGCGATTTCGTGGATGTGGACTGGCTGGCGGATGCCGGCCCCCAGCGCTTGCAGCCCAGCGGCGCGTCATTTCCAGCCAGCGCCATGCGCGCAACGCCGGCGTTGGCCAGGCCGCTGCTGGTAATGTTTCACGGCCTTGAGGGCTCGTCGGCCAGCCACTATGCCCAGGCCTTCGCCGATGTGGCCGGCAGCCGGGGCTGGGCTTGCGCCGTACCGCATTTCCGGGGCTGTTCCGGCGAGATCAACCTGGCGCCGCGCGCTTACCACTCGGGCGATTTTGCTGAAATCGACTGGATGCTCAGGCGTTTTGCCGGCCAGCACAACGGCCCGGTCGTGGCCGTGGGCATTTCCCTCGGCGGCAATGCCCTGATGCGCTGGGCCGGCGAGATGGGCGCGCAGGCCGGGCAGGTGGTGGCTGCGGTGGCTTCGGTGTGCGCACCGCTGGAATCTGGGCCGGATTGCCGTGCCCGCGCTGGCGCTGAATGCATTGAACGACCCGTTCATTCCGCCCGGCAGCCTGCCGCAACCCGCCGATGCAAGTCCGCAAGTCACCTTGTGGCAGCCGGCGCAGGGCGGCCATGTCGGCTTTCCGTCCTCGGGCTTTCCGGCGCATGTGCGCGCCATGCCTGAGGCGGTGGCCGCTTTCCTCTCGGCACAGCTTTAAGCCAATGCCTGCCCCGCCATGGCAGCAGCGCCAAAGCAGCGCAAAATAGGGGCATGGATGACATTGTTAAACAAGCGATTGCCAAGTGGCCCAACGTTCCCGACTGCTACGGCTGGCTCGGGCTTGATGCGCGGGGCAACTGGTACATGCGCGACGACAAGGCGCAAGCCGCCGGGCCTTTTGCGACGGCAGGGCAGGGCCAGAGCCATGCGGCCAGCAAGGGCTCGCGGCTCCAGCACGACAAACTGATTGATTTCATCCAGCGCAACTATGAAAGCGACGCCAGCGGACGCTGGTTTTTCCAGAACGGGCCGCAGCGTGTCTATGTGGAACTGGAAGCCACGCCCTTCATCTGGCGGGTGGATGCCGGGCCTGAGTTTGGCGTCACGGCGCACACCGGCCAGCCGGCACGCGCCCAACGCTGCGTGCTTGACGAGCAGGGGCGGCTCTACCTCGAAACCAGTCTGGGCTTTGGTCTGGTCCATACGCAGGACATGACGCATGCCGCCGATGCGGTCGAGCAGGGCCTGTGGGTTCCGCAAGAATTCCAGGCCGATGCCTTGCCAGCGCGCTTTGGCTATGCATGCAGTCCGCAGGTGCTACAAAAAGCATAGCTTGCTACGCCCGCGCTGCTTGCGCTGGAGGCTGTTTTGATTGAGTTTCTGTAACTACTAACTGACCTTACGCGGCAGCCTGTCCTGTTAGCCTGCGCGCATGAAAAATTCTGAACTGGAGTTGTATACGGACTACTTGCTGCAGCAAAATCCGGCTGGCCGCAAGACTCGACCATGCGGCGCGATTGAGTACCCGGTGGCAGGTCTGGAAGTGCCGCTCCTGGCTCAGGCCCATGATGCGCAGCACGGAGGTCACCGTGCGTTTGCCGGTGGCCAGTATGGCGCCGGCGAGCAGCACCTGCACCGACTGGAACACCTGCCTGGAAAACAGACTGGCGAAGGGTACGATTAATTGTGCAAGCCCGGCTGGCAATGTCGTCGACATGATGAGCCTCTCGTGTTGGAATGGTGGAGTGGTGATCATGCGTAGACTGCATCGGCAGGGTTTGCGTTTCAAACGCATGCCTCAACTGGATAAAGTCGAGCTTGGCAAATAATAAATTCCCGTCCGTCATTCCCGCGAAGGCGGGCATCCAGCAACACGGGCTGAACGCTCAAACGAGTCTGGATACCCGCCTTCGCGGGTATGACGCAGGGAAGTTATTGCTGATGACCGCATCCTTAATGGCGCGCTGCTGCGATGGGTTTCAGAAGCGCGGCAAATCCGGGTGCGAAATCTTGCCGCCACGCACCAGCATTTTTCCGTATTCGGCACAGCGGTTCAGGGTCGGGATCACCTTGCCCGGATTGAGCAGCCCCTTGGCATCAAACGCCCGCTTGACGCCGAACATCTGCTCGTTTTCCGCCGCCGAGAACTGCACGCACATCGAGTTGAGCTTTTCCACGCCCACGCCATGCTCGCCCGTCACCGTGCCGCCCATGGCCACGCTGGTTTCCAGGATGTCGGCGCCAAACAGCTCGCAGCGGTGCAGCTGGTCGGCGTCGTTGGCGTCGAACAAAATCAAGGGGTGCAGGTTGCCATCGCCCGCGTGGAACACGTTGGCGCAGCGCAGGCCGTACCTGATTTCCATGTCGGCAATCGCCAGCAAAATGTCGGCCAGCCGCTTGCGTGGAATGGTCGAGTCCATGCACATGTAGTCGGGGCTGATGCGGCCCGAGGCCGGAAAGGCGTTCTTGCGCCCGCTCCAGAAGCGCAGCCGCTCGGCTTCGTTCTGGCTCACGGCAATCGCCGTGGCGCCATGGCGCTCCAGCACCGCGCTCATGCGGCCGATTTCTTCCTCGACCTCTTCTAGCGTGCCGTCGCTTTCGCACAGCAAAATGGCCGCTGCGCTCAGGTCATAGCCGGCATGCACGAAGTCCTCGACCGCTGCCGTCATCGGCTTGTCCATCATCTCCAGCCCGGCCGGAATAATGCCTGCCGCAATCACCGCCGCCACCGCATCGCCGGCCTTGCGCAGGTCGTCGAAGCTGGCCATGATGCAGCGCGCCAGCTGCGGCCTGGGGATCAGCCTGACGGTGACTTCGGTGGTCACGGCCAGCATGCCTTCGCTGCCGATGACGATGGCCAGCAGGTCGTAGCCGGCGCTGTCGAGCGCGTCGCCGCCGAACTCGACCTCGTCGCCCTCGGCGGTGAAACCCTTGACCTTGAGCACGTTGTGGACGGTCAGCCCGTACTTCAGGCAATGCACGCCGCCCGAGTTCTCGGCCACGTTGCCGCCTATCGTGCAGGCGATCTGGCTCGACGGGTCGGGCGCGTAATACAGGCCGAAAGGCGCGGCGGCTTCCGAAATCGCCAGGTTGCGCACGCCGCCCTGCACCACGGCCGTGCGGCTGGCCGCATCGAGCTTCAAAATCTTGTTGAACTTGGCCAGCGACAGCGTCACGCCCATCCGGTGCGGCATGGCGCCGCCCGACAGCCCGGTGCCCGCGCCGCGCGCCACCACCGGCACA
This sequence comes from Burkholderiales bacterium, assembly GCA_016000195.1. Lineage (GTDB taxonomy): Bacteria > Pseudomonadota > Gammaproteobacteria > Burkholderiales > Burkholderiaceae_C > Polaromonas. Next base: position 8,245 of record JAECRO010000043.1, read on the forward strand.
TCGAGCGCGTAACAAGCCTTGAGCACCGCCTGCACCTCGGCATAGGTTTCGGGCAGCGCCACGACCAGCGGGCGCTCGCGGTAGGCCGTCAGCCCGTCGCATTCGTAGGGCGTGGTGTCTTCGCGGTTCCAGAGCAGCGCATGGCCGGGAAGCACCGCCTCCAGGGCGCGCACGACCTGCGCCTGGCGCTCGGCGCGTTCGAGTGAAGATATCTGTTGCTGGGAGGCAGGGGCGTTCATGGTGGATTCCGTCAGTGAACGCAAACTGTAGTCCAAGCCGCTTTTGCCGGGGTGAAGATTTTTAAAGCGGCGTGTGAAATGAGGTGCTGGGTTTAGGGCTGGCGTGGCAACTGGCGTCTCATGGACTCGGCTTGACAGTGTACGCAGGTACTTCCTCGCCGGGCTGCGGCTGGTGCGTCCGTGCCTTGCGCGGCGCCCGGACGCGGCTGGCTTGCGCGGCCGGCTCCATTTGGGCGATGGACTTGGGCTTGAAGACAAACAGCGCCTGCAGCTCACCGGCCAAACCCAGGCCGATGACGACGCGCATGAAGTTTTCCAGCGTGCATTGCGCCTTGCCCTCAATGAGCTTGACTGTGCTGACGCTGAGGCCCGCTCGCTCGGCCAGCTCGGCCTGCGACAGACCTTGAACCAGACGCTGGGCACGCAGCCGCTGGCACAGCTCTGTGCGCGCTTCTTGCTCGGATGCAAATCCAAAATCCAGCATGACTGGACTTGCCTTCGGCGCTTAGTTAAAAGCTTATTTTTAAGCTATTAAAGCTTATTTATAGAATTAAGAGTTTAAAAATAAGCTTTTAATTTTAATGCCAAGAGCGCGCAAAGGCAGAGTTGGGAGTTGTGGATTAACATATTGGTGTTTTAACACCAATATGGAGTATGCACATGAGCCGCCTGACGATTACGCTTTCCGAACCCCGCTACCGGGCGCTCAAGGAAGCCGCAGCCCAGCGCAATAAAACCATAGGTCAATTGATTGACGAAAGCCTGGACTTCTACGGCATCAAGTCAAGAGAAGAGGCGCTTGACCTGGTGCGCCGGGCCAGGGCGTGCAGCGCGTTGAGCGAAGCGCAATCGCTCACGCTGGCGCAAGAAGAAGTGCAGGCCGTGCGCCACGCATCGTGAATCGCTTCTTCATCATTGACACCAATGTGGTGGTGGCCGGCCTGCTGACAGCCCACGCCGATTCGCCGGTTGCGCGCATTCTGGACGGCATGCTGTCGGCGGCTTTTCCGTTCGTCGTGTCCGAGGCGCTGCTGGCCGAATACCGCGCGGTGCTGGTGCGGCCCAGGCTGTGCAAGCTGCACGGCCTGTCGGATGCCGAGGTGGATGTCATTCTGACGGATATGGTTTGTCACGCTATTGTGCTGGTGCCTGCCAGTTCAGGAGAGAACCACAGAGCGCCGGATGCGGGGGATCAATTTTTGTGGGATTTGCTGGCCACCCGCGCCGATCTGGTGCTGGTGACTGGCGATAAATTGCTGCTGCAAGACGAGGCCATGCAGCAGCGGGTTATCTTGCCGAAGGAATTTGTGGGGCAGTTTTTGCACTGAAGTGCGCCCGGTATTTGCTATTGAATTAGTAGCTGCTTGTGCAGTATCTGCATGCGCGAGAGGTTGATTTGACGATGAAAGATGGGCTGGCTTGCGTTAACAGGCTGCTGAAATACCTGAAAGCGCAGCCTGCTGGTTTTCAGCCGCGCCCGATAATCTGAAGCAGCCCTTTTTTCTGACCCAATACCCATCCAGTCCCCACCCATGCGCGGAACCGGCACCTTCACCGAAAGCCCGTTCACGCTGCACCGCCTGGAAGACTTTGTGCCGGCCGACCATCCGCTGCGCGCGATACGCCAGATGGTCAACGAGGCGCTGGCAAAGGCGGGCGGCCCGGCATTGCGCCCGGGAAACTGCTGCGCGCCATGCTTCTCCAGGTGTTCTACAGCATCCGCTCGGAACACCAGCTCATGGAGCAGGTGCAGTATATTTAGCTGCTCAATCAGCCCACGCATTACATCGCGAGCCATGGCAGGTGCTCATTGCGCTGGAGGCTTAAATGGCTTGAATCTTGGGCGCTGCGCAGCCTCGCTGCCCATCCCCCTGAGTCGCTGGGAAACACTATTTCAGTGCCAAATCAGCCTCTAGCGCAGGCCACACGTGCGCAGGCAGCTATCAATAAAAGAGCATTCGTTCAGCTTGGAACCGAACCGCTGCGGCAGCACTTTCCGGCCAGCACGCCACCCGCCCCACCCCCCTCTACCCTCTGCCGCCCGGCCCGGCGCGGCCAGCCGAAGCCCGCGACGGCGCCGCGCACTGCTCGCAGACCATGCCGGCGAGCCGGTGCAGCGACTGCCAGCCGCTCGTCGGCCAGTCGGGCTGCTTCAAGCCCTTGACGATGCCATCGACCTTTTGCGCGGCATCGAGCAGTTTCGCCAATGCGGCGTCGCTCATGCCGGGCAGCACGCGCTCATACAGTTTTTCCTTCGCGCCCCAGACGCGGTTCTCGCGCAGCGCCATCGGCATAGGCCGGCCGGCGTGGATGGCGTCCTTGACCCGCTTCATGCTGCGGATGTCCTCGGCCAGCGCCCAATGCACCAGCACTTCGGACTCGCCTTCGGACTGCAGGCCGTCGATCATGCGTGCAGCCCGAATCGCATGGCCGCCGAGCACGGCTTCGGACAGCTTGAACACGTCGTAGCGCGCCACGTTGAGCACCGCGTTTTCAACCTGGTCAAAACCCAGGATGCCGTCGCCCGTGGCCGGGTAGAGCAGCGCCAGTTTCTGGATTTCCTGGTGCGCGGCCAGCAGGTTGCCCTCGACCCGGTCGGCAAAAAACTGCAGGGTGCGCTGGCCTTCCTCGCCATTGGCCACGCGCTGGCCCTGCTGCTGCAGGCGCTGGGCGATCCATTGCGGCAGCGTGCGCCGGTCAATCGGCTCGAACTTGACGGTCACGCCGAAGCTGTCGAGCGCGCCAAACCAGGCGCCTTTGGTGGTAGCGCTGTCCAGCCGGGGCAGCATGACCAGCGTCAGCGTGGAATCGTCGCCCTGGGCGCGTTCGGCCAGTTGCTGCAGCGCGACCGAGCCGTCCTTGCCCGGCTTGCCGCTGGGAATGCGGACTTCCACGATCTGCTTGTCGGCAAACAGGCTGAGCGAGCCGCCGCTGGCCAGCACCTCGCTCCAGTCGAAATGCGCGCCCGCCACGGTATGCACGGTGCGCTCGGTATAGCCCTGAAGCCGGGCCGCCGCGCGCAGGGCATCGGCAAACTCCTGCACCAGCAGGGGCTCGTCGCCATGCAGGGTGTAGAGGCTTTTCAGGCCCCGCTTGAGGTGTTCGGTCAGTTGGGCAGGAGCCAGTTGCATAGTGGAGTGATTCTAGGAGAGCCGGTAGGTTTCGAGGTGGATACTGGTTTCGGTGTTGCTGATGCCCTTGAGCAGGCGGATGCGCTCCAGCACCTTGGCCAGCGCCTGCAGGTTCTCGGCGCGCAGCTCTGGCAGTTTAAGTGTTCAAAACGGCAATAAACTGCCTATTTATCAGCATTGTTGGCACTTGTTATTGATGGGCCGAGGCAACAAACTGCTCGCATACTGTCACGAACCTGCGAGAGGCAAAAAATGAACACCCCAACCGCAGTCCATCCGCAAACTCTTTTCCTGAGTCCGCAGGACGTGACCAGCATTGTCAGCCGCCAGGGCATGCTGAAGACGCTGCAGGAAATGGCCGCCTGCATTCAGCAGGATTTTTTGCGCTGGAAAAGTTTTGACAAATCGGCCCGCCTGGCCAGCCACTCGAAGAACGGCGTGATCGAACTCATGCCGATTGCCGATGCCCACACCTACAGCTTCAAGTACGTCAACGGCCATCCGAAAAACACGGCGCAGGGCTTGTCCACCGTCATGGCTTTCGGCGTGCTGGCCGACGTGGCGACGGGCATGCCGATGCTGGTCAGCGAACTGACGCTGACGACGGCACTGCGCACGGCGGCCACCTCGGCGGTGGCGGCGCGCGCGCTGGCCCGGCCCGGCAGCCGCGTGATGGCCTTGATTGGCAATGGCGCGCAAAGCGAGTTCCAGGCGCTGGCCTTTCATCATTTTCTGGGCATTGAGGAAATCCACCTGTACGACGTGGATGCCGCGGCAAGCACCAAGCTGATGCGCAACCTGCAGGCCAACCCGGATGCGGCGGGGCTGCGCCTGCGGGCCTGCGCCAGCACCGCCGAAGCCGTGCGTGACGCGGACATCGTGACCACCGTCACGGCGGACAAAACCAATGCCACCATCATCACGGCCGGCATGCTCAAGCCGGGCACGCACCTGAACGCGGTCGGTGGCGACTGCCCGGGCAAAACCGAAATCCACCCCGATGTGCTGGCATCCGCCGGCGTCTTCGTCGAGTACGAGCCGCAAACCCGCATGGAAGGCGACCTGCAGCAGATGGCGCCCGACTTTGCAGTGACCGAACTGTGGCAGGTGCTGGCCGGCGAGGCGGCCGGACGCGACAGCGGCGCGCAGGTCACGATGTTTGACTCGGTGGGCTTTGCGCTTGAGGATTTTTCGGCATTGCGCTATCTTTACGACAAGGCGCAGCGGCTGGGACTCGGCGCCGCCCTTCCGCTGATTCCGCAACTGGATAACCCCAAGGATATTTACCAGCTGGTCAGGCCTGCCTTTGCCACGGCATTCGGGCAGTTGAACGCGCCAGGCTCGCCCAATACAGACAGACCGCACGCTCATCAAGCCACTGCACTCAACACCGAACTGACCCCCACATGACACAGCACATCAGACTTATTGGCGCACCGACCGATGTTGGCGCGGGTACGCGCGGCGCTTCCATGGGTCCGGAGGCCTTTCGCGTTGCCGGCCTGCAGCCCACGCTCGAAGGCCATGGCCTGCGCGTCACCGACCGGGGAAACATCACCGGCCCGGCCAACCCATGGCAGGCGCCGGTCAGCGGCTACCGGCATCTGGCCGAGGTGGCGGCCTGGAACCATGCCGTCCACAAGGAAGTGCATGCCGCGCTGGACGAAGGCGAAATGCCCGTGCTGCTGGGCGGCGACCATTGCCTGGCCATTGGTTCGATCAGCGCGGTAGCCCGTCACTGCCGCCGGGTCGGAAAAAACCTGCGCGTGCTGTGGCTTGATGCGCACACCGACTTCAACACCGATGCCCTGACGCCTACCGGCAATACGCACGGCATGCCGGTGGCGGTGCTGTGCGGCCATGGGCCTGCCGAGTTGACGGGCATAGGCGGGGTGTCGCCCGCCTTGCAGCCTTCGGCCATTCGCCAGATCGGCATCCGCAGTGTGGACGAAGGAGAAAAGCGTTTCGTCAGGGAATCGGGGCTTGAAGTGTTCGACATGCGCTACATCGACGAGGTGGGCATGCGGCACACCATGGAAGCGGCGCTGGCCGGCATTGACGACAACACGCACCTGCATGTGAGCTTTGATGTGGATTTTCTGGACGCCAGCTTTGCGCCCGGCGTTGGCACGGCCGTCAAGGGCGGGCCGACCTACCGTGAAGCCCAGCTGTGCATGGAAATGATTGCCGACACCGGCCGCATGGGATCGCTCGACGTGATGGAGTTGAACCCGGCGCTGGACGTGCGCAATGCCACGGCGGAAGTGACGCTTGACCTGATTGAAAGCCTGTTTGGGAAAAGCACGCTGATGCGGCGCTCCTGATGCAGCCGCGTCAAGGCGTGACGCACCAGGGTGCCGTGTTGTGCGCCAGCCCCATCCACAAGGCCCAGCCGGAAGTGACCACCAAGGCCAGGCCCGCCAGGCGTATTCCCCACTCGCCGCTGCCGCTGCCCCGCAGGCGCAGCAGCAGCCAGGGGCCAATCAAAAGAGACACGCTGCTGCCCAGGGCAAACAGCGCCATGGTCAGCGCGCCATCGAGCGGGCCGCCGCTCAGAGCCGCCACCAGCACCGCCGAGTACAGCAAGCCGCAGGGCATGAAGGCCCAGAGCGCGCCAATGGCCAGCGGCGCGGCGCGCCCCCAGGCGGCATTGAAAGCCCGGACCCGGCTCCAGACGCTGCGAGCAGTCTGGTCGAGCCAGACCGGCTGGCGGGCCAGCAACACCAGCATCAGCCCCATCATCATCACGGCCACGTGAAACAGCGTCCAGACCGGGCGCATGACCGCCGTTTGGGTGGTCAGCCATCCCAGCCCCTGCATCGAAGCTGCAGCCACCGCGCCCAGCACGGAATAGCTTGCCAGCCGGCCCGCCTGAAAGGACCAGATGGCCGAAGTTTTACGCGCACCGGCCGCATTGCCGATACCCGCGCAGGCCGCACCGCACATGGCGATGCAATGCGGCCCGCCGGCCAGTCCCATCAGTAATGCCGTCATGGCCAGCGATGTTTGCATGCGCTGGTTTTAGATGATCCGGGAAAACCTTGCACGCGTACGGTCAGCCTGCAGATAACGGTCAAACACCATGGCCACGCCGCGCACGAAATACCAGCCCATTTTTGTAATTTGCAGGCTGGTGGCGTCAACCTCGACCAAGCCCTGCTCCTGCATGCCATGCAATATCGCCAGCTCGGCGGCGAAATAGCTGTTGAAATCAATCAGGTGGGCCAATTCAATCGACTCGAATTCCAGTTGCCCCTGACACATCAGCGCCATGATGACGCTGCGCCGCACCAGGTCATCGCGAGACAGCGCCAGGCCCCGCACGACCGGCAGGCGCCCCTGGTTCAGGTAGTCGTAATACTCCGCAAGGGTCTTGGTGTTCTGGCTGTAGGTGGCCCCCACCTTGCCGATGGCCGACACCCCCAGGCCGATCAGGTCGCAGTCGGGCTGGGTGCTGTAACCCTGGAAGTTGCGGTGCAGGCGTCCCTGGCGTTTGGCGACGGCCAGCACATCATTGGGCAAGGCAAAATGGTCCATTCCCACGTAGACATAGCCGGCATTCTGAAACGCCGACAGCGAACGTGACAGCATGGAAAGTTTGTCGCCCGCTGCAGGCAGCTCTGCGGCATCAATGCGGCGTTGCGGCTTGAAGCTCTGGGGCAAATGCGCATAGGCGTACAGCGCGATGCGATCTGGCCGCAATTGGGCCACTTGCGCCAATGTGCGATCAAACGACGCCAGGGTTTGTTGCGGCAGCCCATAAATCAGGTCCATGTTGATCGACTCAAAACCAATCCGGCGCGCCGCCTCCACCAGTGAAAAAACCTGTTCGGTTGGCTGAATGCGATGCACGGCCTTTTGCACCGCAGGATCGAAATCCTGGACGCCGAAGCTCAGCCGGTTGAACCCTAGTTCAGCCAGTGCCGCCAGGCGGGCCGCATCCACGGTGCGCGGATCGATTTCAATGGAGTATTCCCCGCCCGGAGCAAAGTTAAAACTGCGCCGCAGCATGGTCATTAATTCACGCAGTTCGCCGTCACTCAGAAAAGTCGGGCTTCCGCCACCCAAATGCAGCTGGCTGACCGCCTGGCCGGAACCAAGATGGGCCGTGTACAAATCGACCTCGCGGCTGAGGTAGCGCAGGTAAGTTTCGCCGCGCTCATGGTGTTTGGTGACGATCTTGTTGCAGGCGCAGTAGTAGCACAGCGATTCACAAAAAGGAATATACACATAAAGGGACAGTGGCAGCAGCATGGCGGCAGCCCCACTGCGGCGCTGCGCCAGTGCCTGGCTTACATGCTCGTCCGTGAAGGCCTCCACGAAACGGTCTGCCGTCGGGTAAGCGGTGTAGCGGGGCCCGGAGACATCAAAGCGCTGTATCAATTGTTGAGAAGGGATGGGCATACAATCAACCGCAAGTGCGTTCATAACGGTTCCTTGAAACGCGCACCCGCAATCTCGGGCAGGCTCTGCCAATGTACCGTGAACACTGCCTTGTTTATTTGATGTAGATCAGCGGTCAACGATGTCTCGGACCAAGCAACAAACCCTTGTCAGGAGAATGTCATGTTTGAGGTCACACCAGAAGCTGCAGAAACAGGCAAACGAGGAGATGCAGCCAGCCACGTCAAAACCATCCCCATGAACCCGCTCTCCATCAAAGTGGCCTGCTCAAACTGCAACCTGCGCGAATTGTGCATGCCCATGGGCCTGAAGGCCGATGAGCTGGACAAAATCGAGGAGATTATCGCCGTCCGCCGCAAGGTCAAGCGCGGCGCCCGGCTGTACAGCAACGGAGAAAAGTTCACTTCGCTGTTTGCCATCCGCACCGGATTCTTCAAGACCTGTATCACCACCGAAGACGGACGCAACCAGGTCACCGGCTTTCAGATGGCTGGCGAAATCATCGGCCTGGACGGCATTGTGAAGGAGCGCCACACCTGCGATGCTGTGGCGCTTGAAGACGCCGAGGTGTGTGTCATGCCATTCGAACGGATTGAGGAGCTTTCACGTGAAGTCGCGGCGCTTCAGCGTCATGTTCACAAGATCATGAGCCGCGAAATTGTGCGCGAGCACGGAGTCATGCTCCTGCTGGGCAGCATGCGTGCAGAAGAACGCCTGGCTGCCTTTTTGCTCAACCTGGTGCAGCGGCTTCATGCGCGGGGCTTCTCGCAATCCGAGTTGCTGCTGCGCATGACGAGAGAAGAGATCGGCAGCTACCTGGGCCTGAAGCTTGAAACGGTGAGCCGAACCTTTTCAAGGTTTGTTGAAGAAGGCATTGTGGAAGTCAAGCAGCGCCATGTCCGCATCCTTGACACCGCGGCGCTCAAAATGATTGTCAACAACAACCAGCAACCCTGCTGACTGGCGATTGGCACTCTGGGCGAATCGCCGGGGTGCCGATTCTGGCTTTTAATGACTGCCGGCTTCTTTGGTATCGCCTTCAGGAAGCCCCTTCACTGGCGATGTGCCGCGATTCACCTCGAAAGGCGACATGGAAAGCAGTGTGGTTAAAGCACTCGAAACCATGGTCAGCAACCAGAATACAAAGAAAGCCAGCGTATAAACAGCCTCGCGGGACATGCCCAAGGGCTGGCCAAACCAGCGCAGGCTCTGCGGATCAACCACCGCAAACACAACCATTTCCAGCACCCCGGCCAGCACAAATGCGGGCCATGCAATCCACATCATTCGTTGAGCCAGCATAGGGTTCAAGCCTTTTTTAAAACTGCGTCAATGCTTTCGACGTCTCTCAGGGTTCAGCAGGCGCCGGAACACCCGTAGCCGCATGGTTGCGGGCCTGCATTGCTGGAGCCATATTGGTCGAGGACCGCGCGCCCAGCTTTACCGCTTCAGACCTGTTGCCCTGACCATAGCTGCTCACGACAGGATCAGGAATCTTGATGGCCAGGTATAAAGTAATGAATGAGGCCACCACCACAATCGCAGGCCCTGCAAACACCATCCATACGTGGCCGAATTTCCACCAGGGTTGTCCGTATTCTTTGTTCATGAAAGTTCCATTATTAGCGGGGCACCAGAAAAATCGACTTCTCGATCACCCGCCCCGGGGAATTGATAGCTTCAACCTCAAAATGTATCTCGTGTGATCCAGCAGTTGCCGCTTCATACGGCAGTTGCAGGGTGACTGGCACCCAGCGTGACTCGGTAGCGTCCACCGAGATGGTTCCTTCTGAAGCCAGCATCAAGCCGGGCAGGCCAGTCGCCGTGATACGGTAGGTTTGCGTATTTTCAGTTGCATTCATGACTTGAAGCCGATACACGTTTTCAATCTTTCCACCGCTAACGATGCGAGCCAGCGAAGCACGGTCGCGATCAACATCAACCCTGAACGGTGAGCGCAATGCCAGACTGGTGAACAAGGCCGCAGTAACAGCCAGCAAAATGGCGCTGTACACCAGTACGCGAGGGCGAAATATCTTGCGAAGGAGTTGCGCCCTTCCCCAGCCTTGGGCAACAGCATTCTGGGTTGAATAGCGGATCAAGCCGCGCGGGTAACTCATCTTGTCCATCACGGTGTCGCACACATCAATACATGCTGCGCAACTGATGCATTCGTACTGCAGTCCCTTGCGTATATCAATGCCCGTAGGACAGACCTGCACACAGAGTGTGCAATCAATGCAGGAACCCAGATTCAGGGCCTTTGGATCAGCCTTTTTGGAGCGTGACCCTCTTGGCTCGCCGCGTGCCTCGTCATAAGTGACAATTAATGTGTCCTTGTCGAACATGGCGCTTTGAAAGCGTGCATAAGGGCACATGTATTTGCAAACCTGCTCACGCATGTAGCCGGCATTGCCATAGGTGGCAAACCCGTAGAAGAAAACCCAAAAGGTCTCCCACGACCCCATGCTTGCGGCCATGAAACTCGTGCCAAGTTCCTTGATGGGCGTGAAATAGCCGACAAAGGTGAAGCCCGTCCACAAGGAGAGTGCAATCCACAAAAACTGCTTGCTGGCCTTGCGGGTGAACTTGTTGACAGACATGGGACTTGCATCAAGACGCAAGCGGGCCGAGCGATCACCTTCGGTAATCTTTTCCAGCCAGAGAAAAATTTCGGTATAGACCGTCTGCGGACATGCATAACCGCACCACTGACGCCCCGCCACAGCCGTGAACAGAAATAGCGACAGGGCTGAAATTACCAATATGCCGGACAGATAAATAAAATCCTGCGGGTAAAGAACCAGCCCCAGAATATAAAACCGCCGAGCCTCCAGGTCGAACAACACCGCCTGACGCTGACCCCACTCCATCCAGGGCAGGCCGTAAAAAACCAGCTGGGTGATGAATACCATCGCCCAGCGCCACTTTGAAAACAAACCTGTGACGCTGCGCGGATAAATTTTCTTCTGGGCTTGGTAAAGGCTTGTTAGTTCGCCGTCGCCACTTGCTGGCCCGGATTGCAGTTGCTCGCCCGCCATGACCCTGATGGGAATGACTTTCCGGGGAACTGGCTTTAAATTTTCCACAAATACAACTCCATGCAAAACCCCAGCAGAGGTTTTGCCGGGCAAGAATCACTTCAGCGCTACTGCGCCTGGCTTGTTGGACAAGCTCCACACATAGGATGCCAAAACATGGATTTGGGATTCAGTGAGTTTACGCTCCTGGGCAGGCATCTGGTTTACCTTGCCATTGTTGACCATGGCCACAATAGCGTTTTCACCCCATCCATGCAGCCAGATGTCATCGGTCAGGTTGGGTGCGCCAATGACCTGATTGCCTTTTCCATCAATGCCATGGCAGGCAGCGCATGCGCCGAACTTGCTCTTGCCAAGAGCCGCCCTCACCGAGTCGTGCGGACTGCCGGAGAGACTCAAAACATAGTTGGCCACATTGCGTACATCGTCGGATGAACCGACAGCAGCAGCCATGGGCGGCATGTTGCCAATACGGCCCTTGGTCAGCGTTTCCACAATCTTGTCGGGTGTACCGCCGTGCAGCCAGTCCTTGTCCGTCAGGTTTGGAAACCCTTTGCTGCCACGCGCATCTGATCCATGGCATTGCGAACAGTTGTTCATGAACAAACGCTCGCCAATCGCCATGGCTTGCGGATCACCGGCCACGTCTTCAGGCTTCATGCTGTTGAACTTGGCATAGAGAGGCTCAACCTCCTTGTTTCCCTTGGCCACTTCAGATTCGTACTGGCTGATCGCGCTCCAGCCAAACTTGCCAGCGTAATTGCCAAGACCGGGATACATGGCCAAGTAGCCGAGGGCAAACACCACCGTGATGACAAACAGCCACACCCACCAGCGCGGCAGGGGATTATTCATCTCGCGCAGGTCGCCATCCCAAACGTGGCCGGTGGTATTGTCATTGGCGGTCATGGCTTTGGCCTTGCCACTGAACCACAAGAGCAGCAGGCAGGCAAAGATGCCAACCAGCGAGATGCCAGTCACGTAGACCGACCAGAAATTACTGGTGAAATCGCTCATTTTTTTCTTCCTTGTCCAGTTCTTTAGCGGTGTCTATTCGTCTTGCTTGAAGGGCAGCTGGGCCGCCTCATCAAAGCTTTTGGCATTGCGGCCGGACCAGGCCCACACAACGATTCCAATAAAAACGAAGAAAGTGACCACCGTCACGATGGATCTGAGTGTGTTGATATCCATGGTCACAAGTCTCTCGTCAGATTATTTACGGTGAATTCCAAGCACCTGCAAATAGGCAATCACTGCTTCCAGTTCGGTTTTACCCTTGACTTCTTCGGTGGACGCAGCGATCTGCTCGTCCGTGTAAGGCGTTCCGACAGTGCGCAGTCCTTGCATGTGGGCCTTGATGGAAGAATCATCGACAATGTTTTTTGTCAGCCAGGAATAAGCCGGCATGTTTGATTCTGGAACCAGGTCACGCGGGTTATTCAGGTGAATCCGATGCCATTCATCGCTGTACTTGCCACCTACCCGCGCCAGATCCGGCCCGGTGCGCTTGCTGCCCCACTGGAATGGGTGGTCATAAACAAACTCGCCAGCGACTGAATAGGGGCCATAACGTAGCGTTTCAGCACGGAACGGACGGATCATTTGCGAATGGCAGTTGTAGCAGCCCTCACGCTGATAGATGTCACGCCCGATAACCTGCAATGCGGTGTAAGGCTGCAAGCCCTTGATAGGCTCGGTAGTGGATTTTTGAAAGAAAAGAGGCACGATCTCCACGAGGCCGCCAACGGCGAGCACAAGAAGAATCAGCACGATCATCAGAAAATTGTTCGTCTCGATCTTCTCGTGGGAAAGACCGCCGCTCGATTGTTGGTTAGCCATGTTGTTGTTTTCCTCAAGCGTGGGCTACGGCAGCCGGAATGGTCACGGTGACGGAACGACCGGCCGTGGCTGTTTTGTAGGTGTTCCAGAGCATGATTACCATGCCGCTCAAATACAGCACGCCACCCAGCAGACGCAGCACATAGAACGGGAAGGTAGCCTTGACCGACTCGACAAAGGTGTAAGTCAGGGTGCCGTCAGGATTGACCGCACGCCACATCAGGCCCTGCATGACGCCGGCAATCCACATGGCCGCGATATAGATCACGATGCCGATGGTTGCGGTCCAGAAATGGACTTCCACAGCCTTCATGCTGTACATCTGCTTCTGACCGAAAAGACGTGGAATCAGGTAGTACATGCTGCCGATGGTGATCAAGCCCACCCAGCCCAGGGCACCCGAATGCACATGACCAATGGTCCAGTCGGTGTAGTGGGACAGCGCATTGACGGTCTTGATGGACATCATCGGTCCTTCAAAGGTGCTCATGCCGTAGAAGGAAAGCGAGACGATCAGGAAGCGCAGGATGGGGTCGTCGCGCAGTTTGTGCCACGCACCCGACAGGGTCATGATGCCGTTGATCATGCCGCCCCAGCTTGGCGCCAGCAGAATCAGGGAGAACACCATGCCGACCGACTGGGTCCAGTCAGGCAAGGCGGTGTAATGCAGGTGGTGAGGACCGGCCCACATATAGGTGAAGATCAGCGCCCAGAAGTGGACGATGGACAGACGGTAGGAATAAACCGGACGCTCGGCCTGCTTGGGAATGAAGTAATACATCATTCCCAGGAAGCCGGCGGTCAGCAGGAAGCCCACGGCATTGTGTCCATACCACCACTGCACCATGGCATCCTGCACCCCTGCATAGGCGGAATAGGACTTCATGAAACCGACCGGAATGGAAGCGTTGTTCACCAGGTGCAGCATGGCGATGGCAATGATGAATGCACCGTAGAACCAGTTGGCAACGTAAATGTGCCTGACCTTGCGGGTGCCGACCGTGCCAAAGAACACAAAGGCGTAAGCCACCCAGACCAGCGTGATCAGGATGTCAATCGGCCATTCGAGCTCGGCATATTCCTTGCTCTGGGTGTACCCCAGCGGAAGGGAAATAGCTGCAGACACGATCACCAACTGCCAGCCCCAGAAGACGAAGGCAGCCAGCTTGTCGGAAAAAAGACGTACCTGGCAGGTGCGCTGCACCACATAGAAGGAAGTACCCATCAACCCGCAGCAGCCAAACGCAAAAATCACTGCATTGGTATGCAGGGGCCGCAACCGGCCATAGCTGAGCCATGGAATCCCGAGATTCAATTCTGGCCAAGCCAGCTGGGCCGCGATAATCACGCCGACCAGCATACCGACCACCCCCCAAACCACCGTCATGATGGCGAACTGCCGTACAACGGTATCGTTGTAAGTAGTGGCCTGTGCATTGGCAAATTTCATTTTTACCTCTTATCTAAAAAACACTGCAAGCGTACCGTCTAGTTACAAAACAAAGATTGACGTGAGTCAATCATCCCGAAGAATGCGCTCACCCTCGGCATCAATGTCCTCAAACTGGCCTCGATAAATAGCCCAGCCCAAGCCGCCAAGAATAAAAAAAACCAGGATGACCGACAACGGAATCAGCAAAAAAAGGATGTCCATCAAAGACTTTCCAGGGGTGCAATGGCTGTGGATAGCCGCAGCGCATTGAGCACGACCACCAGCGAACTGAGTGCCATGCCCAGCCCGGCCAGCCATGCGGGCAACCAGCCAAAAACAGCCAAAGGCACACAGACCGCATTGTAAATAGCCGCCCACCACAAATTCTGACGAACAATGCCAAAAGTGCGCCGCGCCTGAAATAAGGTCTGCGCCACACTGCCCAGCCGATCACCCAGCACGACCAGATCGGATTGCGCCTGCGCCAGAGGCACCGCCTGGCCAAAGGCAAAAGACACATGGGCGCCGGCCAGAACCGGGCCGTCGTTCAGGCCATCGCCCACCATGGCCACCTTGTGGCCCTGCGACTGCAAGCTGCGCAGGAAGGCAAGTTTGTCCTGCGGCGTGCAGCCGCCCCGGGTATTCTTGATGCCGGCCTGATGGGCCACGCGGGTTACGGATTCGGGCAGGTCGCCCGACAAAAGATAGACCTGCACGCCCTGGGCTGTCAGCGCAGCCACGGTGGCCTCGGCATCAGGCCGCAAGTCTTCTTGCAGCTCGAAGGTGGCGACCCAGCCTTGATCGTCGCTCAGGCAGGCATGCAAGGCGGAGGTGGCGGGCGGACGCACGCCGCAAAACCGCGCCGAACCCAGGCGCGCCATGACGGCAGGCGCCGGCCTGCCGGGAACGCAAAGACGGCCTGATACCCCTTGCCCGGCAGTTTCCTGGACCTCTTGCACCCTCCACGCTCCATGCTGCAAAACATCGCCCTGCCCTGCCGCTGCCAGCGCGCGCGATACCGGATGCAGCGAATGCTGCGCCAACGCGGCCGCCATGGCCAGGGCCTCCTCTTTTGAAATGCCTTCGCGGGTCTGCACCTCGGCGAGTGCAAACGCATCGCGCGTCAGGGTGCCGGTCTTGTCGAACACCACCGCATCCACGCTGGCCATGGCCTCCAGGGCCTGCAGGCGCCGGACCAGCACGCCGTTGCGCGCCAGAGCGCCAGCGCTGGCAAGCATGGCCGCCGGCGTGGCAAGCGACAGCGCGCAGGGACAGGTCACGATCAGGACAGCCACCGCCACCATCAGCGCATGGCCGGGGTCATGCGACCACCAATAGGCGCCGGCCCCGCCTGCAGCCAGCAGGACGAAAACAAGGAAGGGCTTGGCGATGCGGTCCGCCAGCTGCGCCAGTTGCGGTTTGGACGTGGAAGCGCTTTCCATCAGCGCCACGATCTGGGCAAACCGCGTCTCGCTCCCGGTAAGCTCAACCTGCACGACGACGGCGGCAGACAGATTGTGGCTGCCGGCAATCACCATGCCGCCTTTGCCCCGCGCCAAGGGTCGTGACTCACCGGTCAGCAGCGACTCGTCGGCCAATGTGCTGCCTTCCAGAATGATGCCATCGGCCGGAAAAGCCTCGCCCGGCAGCACCCGTATCACATCACCCGCACTGAGCCGGCGCACGGCCACGCGCTCAAAGACACCATCAGCGCCGCGCCGCTCCACGCTGTCGGGCAGGCGGTTCATCAGCGCTTCAAGCGCCCCGGCGGTGCGGTCGCGCAGGCGCAACTCCAGCCAGCGCCCGGTCAGCAGGAAAAACACAAACATGGTGAAGGAGTCGAAATACACTTCGGCGCCGAAAATCCCGTTGGGCTCGAACGTCCCCAGGGAACTCACGGCAAACGTAATGCCCATGCCCAGCGCAACCGGCAGGTCCATGCTGACGCGGCGGTGGCGCAGGTCGCGCAGCGCATTGCGAAAAAAAGGCGCACAGGAAAACAGCAGCACCGGCAGCGAAAGCACCCAGGATGCCCAGCGCAACAACTGCGCCATGTCGGGTGCCAGGTCGCCCGGCTCGGCCACATAGGCCGGCCATGCATACATCATCACCTGCATCATGCACAGGCCGGCCACGCCCAGCCGCCATAGCGCCTGGCGCGTTTCGAGACGCCGGCGGTCGTTGGCAAAGGCATCGTTGGCGGGCACGGCCGGATAACCGGCACGGGCGGCGGCCTGCATCCAGCCGGACGGCTTGGTGGCCTGGTCTGACCAGACAATGCGGCCGCGATGGCTGGCCGCGCTGATGTCTGCCGACAGCACGCCCGGCACCTTGCGCAAGGCATCTTCAATGGTGAGCGCGCAGGCCGCGCAATGCATGCCTTCAAACACCACGCTGGATTCCCAGCAGGAAGGCTGCCCCGCCAGGGACCGGCTGAAGGCGGTCCATTCGTGCGGATCATCGAGCATGGCCAGCGGCGTGGCATTGACAGCCGGAGCAGGCATTCCGCCCGGCAGGCTGGCGGGAGGCAGGGGAAGAGTTGACAGGCTGGCCGTTTGCATGATGAGGCAGCTTAGCGCCTTTATAGACTGGCGTCTTGATTTGAGTCGAATACAGCGCCGATGCGCCGCACAAGCCCTGCAAAAAAGAAGCTGCAGGCCGCGCAGCCTCGACGCTGGATCCTAAATATCCTTGACCGCCGCCAGCCGCCGCATGATCTGCTGGACGACATCGCTCTGCATATCGCGGTAAAGCAGGGTTTCCTCAGCCTCCTTGGCCAGCACCGCTGATTCATTGAAGCTGATGTCGCGCTGCAGCGCAATCTCGGTTGCCGGAATCAGCTCCTTGCCCGCCAGGGTTCGCAAACGGAAAGTAAACCGCAGCCGCAGCTGGAACTCACGCACCTGGCCGGACGAGTTGAGGCTGAGCACCACCTTTTCGCGCTGGTCCTGAAGCACGTCAAGAATGACCTGCGCCTCGCTGAGCCGGCGTGCATCGGTGATGACCTTGACCTTGCCGGTGGACTCCAGCGAACGCCTGAGTTCAACGCCCAGCGGCGAAGACTCGGTCAGGCCGCTGTACAGCGTGGTGAACGCAAAATTGGGCGCTTTTCGCAGCGCAAAGCCGCAGCCGCTCAGGCTGACCAGCGCCAGCGGAGCAGAGGAAGCTGCAAAGACCAGAAAAGCGCGACGCTGCATGGTGTGCCTTTTGCGTGAGTTGTCTTAAACGACGATGTTGACCAGGCGGCCCGGCACCACGATGACCTTCTTGGCGGGCGCGCCTGCCGCCTGCCTGACGAAAGCCTCCGAAGCCAGCGCAGCCGCTTCGATCACGGCCTTGTCGGCGCCGGCCGGCACCGTGACCGAGCCGCGCAGCTTGCCGTTGATCTGCAGCATCAGCTCGATCTCGTCCTGCTGCAAGGCGCTGGCGTCCACTTCAGGCCAGGGCGCGTCCAGCAGTTCGCCGCTGTGCGCGGCATAACCGAGGTCAGACCACAGCGTATGGGCCAAGTGCGGCGTTGCCGGATAAAGACAGCGCAGCAAAATGCCGAAGCCTTCATGCAGGGCCGCGACCGACGCCGCAGAAACTTCACCCTTGAAGTCCTCCAGCGCATTGAGCAGCTTCATGCCGCCGGAAACCACGGTGTTGTACTGCATGCGCTGGTAGTCGTAGTCCACCTGCTTGAGCAAGGTATGCACTTCCAGCCTCAGTGCCTTGGTTTCTTTATCAAATAGGCCTTTTGCGCACGCTGCACCTGCGCCATTAGCTCCTGAATTCATAGCATTCAGCTTGACGCCGAAATTCCAGACCCGGCGCAGGAAGCGGCAGGAACCCTCCACGCCGGCATCGTTCCATTCCAGCGTAGCTTCGGGCGGCGCGGTGAACATGGTGTAGAGCCGCGCGGTGTCGGCGCCGTATTTTTCAATGATGTCCTGCGGATCGACGCCGTTGTTTTTCGACTTGGACATGGTGCCCACGCCTTCATAGTCAATCAGCGTTCCCACGGGCAGGTCGCCCACCGCATTTTTCAGCTTGGCGCCAACGACCTTGCCGGTCTCATCCAGCACATGCTCCACGTCATGCGGCCAGAAGTACTCCTTGCCGCCCTTGTCGCTGCGGCGCGAATAGATGTGGTTGAGCACCATGCCCTGCGTCAGCAGCTTGGTGAAAGGCTCATCGACCTTGACCAGCCCCAGGTCGCGCATCACCTTGGTCCAGAAACGCGCATACAGCAGGTGAAGGATGGCATGCTCGATGCCGCCGATGTACTGGTCCATCGGCATCCAGTAGTCGGCGCCTTCGGCCACCATGGCTTCGCTGTTCTTGGGGTCGCAATAGCGCATGAAATACCACGAGCTGTCCACGAAGGTGTCCATGGTGTCGGTTTCGCGCCGGGCGGGCTTGCCGCAGACCGGACAGGTCACGCCGGCATGAAAACCTTGGTGCTTGTGCAGCGGGTTGCCCGAGCCGTCGGGGATGCAATCCATCGGCAGCAGCACCGGCAGGTCTTTTTCAGGCACCGGCACGGCGCCGTGCTCGTCGCAATGGATGATGGGAATTGGCGTGCCCCAGTAGCGCTGGCGGCTCACGCCCCAGTCGCGCAG
>JAECRO010000044.1 GCA_016000195.1 Burkholderiales bacterium
CTACAACCGCAAGGAAGCCAAGGACCACGGCGAGGGCGGCACGCTGGTCGGGGCGAAGCTCTTGGGGCGGGTGCTGATCGTCGATGACGTGATGTCCGCCGGCACCGCCGTGCGTGAGTCGATTGCGCTGATCCGGGCCGCCGGCGCCACGCCGTATGCGGTGGCCATTGCGCTGGACCGGCAGGAAAAGGCGACGGAAAACGGGCTCGATGTGGAGCACAGCGCCGTGCAATATGTCACCCGGCAGCTCGGCCTGCAGGTCTGCGCCATTGCGCGCCTGAGCGACTTGCTGCAGTATCTGTCCCTGCACAGCAGCAGTGCATCCGGCGGGGAGAGCCCGGATGCGCAGCGCTTGAAAGATCATTACCAGTCCGTTCTGGCCTACCGCGAACGCTACGGCGTCAACAACTGAAAATAACAAATTGCGCCTGCCTTTACCCATCACCTTGAGCCTTGCCGGCCTGACCTTCCTGTACGGCGGCGCTGGCGCCCAGGACATCTATTCCTGCGTGGATGCCAAAGGCCGCTCCATCACCGCAGATCGCCCGATTCCCGAATGCCTCGACCGCGTGCAGCGCGAACTGTCACCCTCCGGCCTGGTCAAGCGCCAAAGAGGCCCTTCGCTCACGGCGCACGAGCAGGCCGCGCAGGATGAAAAGGACAGGCAGGCCGCCGAGATTCGCGCCCGCGAAGCGGAGGACAAGCGCCGCGACCGGGCCTTGCTGCTGCGCTACCCGACGCGCGCGGTACACGACCAGGAACGCGCGGCGGCGCTGCTGCAGATCGACGAAGTCATCAAGGCCTCGATCAAGCGCAGAGGCGAGCTGGCCGATCAGCGCAAGACGCTGGCCAGCGAGCTGGAGTTCTACGCCAAGGACACGTCCAGGGCGCCGGCTTCGCTCAAGCGCCGGCTGGAAGAAAACGAGGGCAGCGTCGCGGTGCAGCAAAAGTTCATCGCCGACCAGGAGCAGGAAAAAAAGCGCGTCAACCTGCGCTTTGACGAAGAGCTGGCCAAGCTCAAGCAGCTTTGGGCCATGCTGAATCCGGCGGCTACCCCCGGCACAGTCTCCAGCGCCATAAAAAAGTGATTTTTTAAGCGAAATCAGCTTCTTGCGCAGGCGGGACCTGCGCAAGAAGCTATCTATTTAATAGCATGAAGGCGATCCGGCGCCAGCCATTCAAGCCAGCTTTTTCTTCAGCAGTTCATTGACCTGCGCCGGATTGGCCTTGCCCTTGGTGGCTTTCATGGCCTGGCCGACCAGGGCGTTGAAAGCCTTGCTATTGCCGGCCTTGACTTCCTCGACGTTCCTGGCGTTGGCCGCCAGCACGCCGTCGATGATGGTTTCGAGTTCGCCGGTGTCGCTCATCTGCCTGAGGCCAAGACTGTCGATTAACTGATCAATTTCGCTTTGATGGTTTGTACCGCTTGCTGTAAGGGTAAATTTAGGCGCAGTAATGTTTGCAACCCCAACGTTGTATCCACTCCAAAGAGAATCAAGGACTTTTTTCGCAGCGTTGTTCGAGATAGTCCCATCGTTAATTCGATTTATCAGCCAAGCCAATTGTTCTGGATTAACAGGACAAGCTGAAATATCAAGCTCTTCTAGATTGAGCCGGCGCGACAACTCGCCCATCACCCAGTTGCTGGCCAGCTTGGGGCTTTTACTTGCAGCCGCCACAGCCTCGAAATAAGCCGCCGTCGCCTTGCTCTGCGTGAGCTGGCCGGCATCGTACTCGGGCAAACCGTAGTCGGCGACGAAACGCGCCGCCATCACGCGCGGCAATTCCGACATTTCCGAGCGCGTGCGTTCCACCCAGTCCCGGCCAATCACCAGCGGCGGCAAATCCGGGTCCGGGAAATAGCGGTAGTCGGCGGCGTCTTCCTTGCTGCGCATGCTGCGCGTCTCGCCGGTGTCCGGGTCGAACAGCACGGTCGCCTGCTGGATTTCGTGGCCGTCCTCGATCTGCTCGATCTGCCAGCGCACCTCGTAGTCCATCGCCTGCTGCATGAACTTGAAGCTGTTCAGGTTCTTGATCTCGCGGCGCGTGCCCAGCGGCGCGCCGGGCTTGCGCACCGACACGTTGGCGTCGCAGCGAAAGCTGCCTTCCTGCATGTTGCCGTCGCAGATGCCTATCCAGGTGACGATCTTGTGCAATTCTTTGGCGTAGGCCACGGCTTCAAGGGTCGAGCGCATGTCCGGCTCGGTGACGATTTCCAGCAGCGGCGTGCCGGCGCGGTTCAGGTCGATGCCGCTCTGGCCGATGAAGTCTTCATGCAGCGACTTGCCGGCGTCTTCTTCAAGGTGGGCGCGCACCAGGCGCACCGATTTCTTCTCGCCATCGAGGAAGAATTCGACCACGCCGCCCTGCACGACAGGAATCTCAAACTGGCTGATCTGGTAGCCCTTGGGCAGGTCGGGGTAGAAATAATTCTTGCGCGCAAAGATGCTTTTTTCGGCGATGTGGGCGTTCACGGCCAGGCCGAACTCGATGGCGCGCTGCACCGCGCCCTTGTTCATCACCGGCAGCGCGCCGGGCAGGGCGAAGTCCACGGCGGACGCCTGCGTGTTGGGCTCGGCGCCAAAGGCGGTCGAGGCACGGCTGAAGATTTTGGATTTTGTCGTCAGCTGGGTGTGGGTTTCAAAGCCGATGACGACTTCGTAGCCGTTGACTAACTTGGAGGCGCTCATGATTTTTTTTTCGTGGAAATGCCGCCGTGGCGACCAATTTTGTAGGCCAAGCGATAGATGTCGGGCAATTCAATACGTTCACCACCCACTTTTAATCGTGATTTGATGATGCCAATTTGTTCTAGAGTTGTCCGTAAGTGGTCTACTTTCTCGGAGTTGGATGCCCCACTTCGCCACGGGATCAGTGCTTTGTCTCGCATGGATTCAATAGTTTGTAAAACGGCGGCGTTGTTTTTCAACCAAATTGTCTCCAAGTCGCTTCTGTCAATAGGGACGGTTTTTTGCTGGTCTTTGATGCATTGCAAGGCTGGGTCAATCCATTGGTATTCTTCATGCAATTCAGTGACACGCGCAGTGCTGGCCTCGCGCACTCCATCCTTGATTGCTTCATGGTGTATGACATACGGCTTTTCAGAGTACTGCTTCGATGCAGAATCAATGGCTGCATGCAACGCCGTTAGAAAAATCCTGGGAGCAACACGCCCAAGACCGTCGCTCAGGTGGTTGTAGATATAGGGGTAGCTATGCCCATTGGTAGCAGCCTTCCCCATGTAGTCGCCTACCAAGGCGCGCCATAATAATTTTTGCGTGGCGGGTTCGTCCGCTGCATCACATTGATAGCGCCCAGCGTTTAACTTCCACGCGACTTTGACGATGCGTTCAAACTGAGTTCGAAAGGCCGATGAGTGCTGCGCAATACGATAAAAAGCCAAACCGTACAGGTCCGCTTGCGTCCATTGCAACTTCACTTTGTTATTGAGCAGCTTGGAGGCATCCACGACGGAGGCGCCCGCTTGCGCCAGAATGTCTTCGCGGATGAATGCCTTCAGGCGCAAACCTTTGGCGAACCGTAAATTAAGCATCACGCGCAGAAGTCCTGCAGTGATCGAAGACACTTCTGTCAAGTCATGGGACACGCGATCCAGCGCATCGAACACCACCAGCGCTATTTCATTGGCTGACGCCAAGCGTTGATCAAGCACATCTAGCGCACGAGCGACCCGGCCAGGATTTTTTCCCGCCCATGCGATGGGGGCATGCCAAAGGTTATAGGTGTCGGTTGATACGGGCATCTCAAGCAGAGGATCAACCGGAAACAGCTGGAGGATGGCAACACTCCATATCGTTTCTGGTGTGACGCCAGGCAACGCCAACAGTTGGGGTAACTCACTAATGCTTGGGAAGGTTCTCGTTGCAGTGTTGATGTCTAGAGCAATGGCGTGACTGTATGTGATGCTTGCCAAAGCCGCCTTGAGGTCAATGCCCAAGAGTTGATTGCCCAGTTCACGGCGTAAGTCCGAGTTGACCAAAACACCTGTCCAGAACGATTTACCGGAGCCGCGCATGCCCTCGACAACCATACGATCAGGATGCAGCGCCTGAAGGTGTGATACAGGAACATACACGTCACTCCAATTGTTGGTAGATCCATCTGTGGGAATGTTCTGTAGCGCTTTCAGCAACTGCTCACGCAAGGTGTTGCGTTGCCGTGGGTTTAACGCAGAAACCTCAATCGCTTTGTTCATCATCCACTCCTAAAAGCGTGGTGGCGCGATTCAAAAAATCTGCAAAGGCAGCTTGATTGAGGGCATCAGTTAATTGACCGGGCTCAGTCAATGGGCTGAATGCGCGCAAGGACTCCACCCACTGTATGCGCAACGCTGCATGCGGTGCATCTGTATCACCAGGTGCGGGGGCAAATGCCTGCGCGTCTTCGCCAGAGTCTTCGTCGTAAATCTCCGAAAATGTCTCATAAGCGTTTTGCTGCAGGCTTTCCAAATACCCAAGGTATGAGCCGTGTTCTTGCGGCGTTAGCGCCGAAACCAAGCGCAAACTGCGGCGCAACTCCCAGGGTTCATCATCGTCATCAGCCCCTATTACGGCGGTGGCAAACAAGGCTGGATTGCGTCGCAAGTGTTTAAAAAGCAAGCGATAGGAGTCCCAGGTTTGGCTTGTGTTGATGGCAAAGAGGAAAGAAACGTCCGCTTGCAATTGTGTGATGGCCGCCGCTGCGGTGTCGTCAATGCCGGCGCGACAGTCAAAAAGCGTGATGTCAATTTTGTGCTGTGTTTCGGTAATCGACAAAAACTCGTTCAGACGCTGTGCATAGGCTTTGCCATCCTGGCTTTGCCGATAGATACGTGCCAGTTTGGATACGTATGCCTCGGTCTGGCTGCCATAGGCAGGCGCTACCAACACTTGGCCCTGCAAGGCCAATCGGGCATTGAGAGGGCTGGGTGCTACCGCGTTTTCTAACGCCATACGCTCTAGCGATGGGGTATCGGCACCGAGTGCTTGTGCGGTGAGCCAATCGACCACGCCATATTCAGGTTGCCCGTCGCCAGCAGACAACAGACTGGACGAGAGCCCCGGTGACTCAAAGTCACCATCTACAACCAGGACTCGCTTGCCGCGCATTGCCAGCGTAATCGCCAGCATGGTGAGCGCGGAACTGCGTCCCACCCCGCCTTTGACGCTGAAGAATACGCACCGTTTAGTGGGCCGGATTGAGTTAACGGTCGTGTTTGCTGGCGTTAACCAGTCCCGCTCCTTGTCTTGGCGCTCCAGCAAAAGGAGTGTTAAGGCTGGTTCCGATTTATCTTCCTTGAATAACTCAATGAGTGATGGATCGCTCCAATAGGATGCTGCATCAAACAACTCATCGCGGCATAGCACCCAAGGCGAAAGTGCAAGATTACCTACCGCCTTTTGCAAATCATCCACGAGTGGGCCGCACGGCGATCTTGCCAGTTCATCCTTGCTGCATGGAAGCAGCAGCATGAGCCATCCGTACCAGTTGCGCACGAGAATGAGCGCTTCGCCAGCCGCCAGCACTTGCAAACTTTCTTTTTGCGGATGTTGCGCAAGCGTCTCAACCAACGCATGTTCAGCAGATTCCCAATTCAGCAAGCTGCTTATCAAAGTCATATCAAACCCATCACGCAATTGCTCATCAGTAAATGGGCGGCATTTGAACCAGCCTGCTCATCTGCAATGGTTCCCTCTGCGAAAGTGGTCTGCGATGCGTAGCGCTGGGCGACATTCCAGTTGGCGAATTGTGGCTGGATTGAAGCAATGTGGCGTACCAAATCCGGGTTGCTTCCGATCATCGGAGATACGTTCTGCAATTCCGAAAAAAGCCCTGGAATATGCCCGTTGGGCCCGCCAAACTTTGCGCTTGGCTTGAATTTTCGTGCAATGGCCTTTAGTGAACACTCTGCAGAAAGCCCAAACAGGTGACTTGCGTTTGCCAAGCGCTTAGGCGCTTGGGCAAACAGCAACTCTGCGTCTTGAAGATGCCGTTCTGATGCGTTTTGGAAATCATCCATGGCTGACCTACGCCATGATGGGTGTACAGGTGTGCCAGTCGGTCGCCAGCTGGAACTGGTGCGCCGCGCCCAGCAACTGCGCTTCCTTGAAATAGTTGCCGATCAGCTGCAGGCCGACCGGCATGCCGCCGGCGCCGAAGCCGGCTGGAACGCTCATGCCGGGCAGGCCGGCCAGGCTCGACGACAGCGTGTAGATGTCGGCCAGGTAGCTGGCCACCGGGTCGTCGGATTTTTCGCCGATTTTCCAGGCGACCGTGGGCGACACCGGGCCGGCAATCATGTCGCATTGCGCAAAAGCGGTCTGGAAATCCTGCGCGATCAGGCGGCGGATTTTTTGCGCCTTCAAATAGTAGGCGTCGTAGTAGCCGTGCGACAGGACGTAGGTGCCTATCATGATGCGGCGCGTGGCTTCGTCGCCAAAGCCTTCGCTGCGCGACTTTTTGTACATGTCGGTCAGGTCGCTGTAGTGCGCCGCGCGGTGGCCGTAGCGCACGCCGTCGAAGCGGCTCAGGTTGCTGCTGGCCTCGGCCGGGGCAATCACGTAATAGACCGGAATCGACAGCTCGGTCAGCGGCAGGCTGACATCGACCAGCGTGGCGCCGAGCTTTTCGAACTCGGCCAGCGCGCCGCGCACGGCGGCCAGCACGTCGGGCGCGCAGCCGGCGCCGAAAAACTGCGCCGGCAGGCCGATTCTCAAGCCTTTTAGCGGCTTTGCGCTTGTCCCGTCTGCGTGAGTAGCTATTAAATCAGTAGCGTAATCGACGGCGGGCAGGTCCAGCGAGGTCGAGTCGCGGTCGGGGTCCGGGCCTGCCATGGCGGACAAGAGCAGCGCGCAGTCGAGCGCGCTGCGCGCCATCGGGCCGGCCTGGTCCAGGCTGGAGGCAAACGCCACCATGCCGTAGCGCGAGCAGCGGCCATAGGTCGGCTTGATGCCGGTAATGCCGGTCAGCGACGCGGGCTGGCGGATCGAGCCGCCGGTGTCGGTGCCGGTGGCCGCAGGAACCAGCCGCGCCGCCACGGCTGCCGCCGAGCCGCCCGAGGAACCGCCCGGAACGCGGCTGATGTCCCAGGGATTTTGTACTAATTTGTAAGCACTGTTTTCGTTGCTGGAGCCCATGGCGAATTCGTCGCAGTTGAGCTTGCCCAGCGTCACCATGCCGGCGCCGCCCAGCCGGCTGACCACGGTCGCATCAAACGGGCTGCGGTAATTTTCCAGCATCTTCGAGCCGGCGGTGGTCGGGAAATCGCGCGTGACGAACACGTCCTTGTGGGCCAGCGGCACGCCCAGCAGCGGCGTGCGCTCGCCGGCTGCCAGCCGCGCGTCGGCCGCTTTTGCCTGCGCCAGCGACACGTCGGCGTTGGTGGCCAGAAAGACGCCCAGGCTGTCGTGCTGCTGCATGCGGTTCAGGAAATGCTGCGTCACTTCGACGCTGGAGACATCGCCCGCGGCCAGCCTGGCGGCGAGTTGCGCGACGCCGAGATCGTGCAGGTCAAGGTTCAGGGGGGTTGGGGCGCTCATTCGATCACTTTCGGCACAAGAAACAGGCCGCGCTCGACGGCCGGTGCGCTCACCTGGCTGGCTTCGCGCTGGTTGGGTTCGCTGGCAATGTCCTCGCGCAGACGCAGGGCGACTTCGCCCAGCAGGGCTGCCGGGTGCGCCAGCGGCTCCACGCCGTCGGTGTTGACCGCCTGCATCTGCTCGACCAGTGCAAAGAAACCGTTGAGCTGGCTCAGCGTGTGTCCGGTTTCGTCAGGCCTGAGCTCCAGCCGCGCCAGGTTGGCGACGCGTTCAATGTCTTTAAATGTCAATGCCATAGGAGTTTGAGGTGATGCAGAAGAAGAAAAAAAGCAAAATGAGCCAGGAACGCGGCGCTGAAACGCGGGTTGAAACCAGGTGTAACGCCTAAAAAACGGGCATTGTGCCACGCTGAATTTCACAGGGATGCGTTATTATCCCGCCTTTGGCGTGAAATCAAGGCCTGATACCCCCTTTAGGCGTTTTTTAGACGCTGCAAACAGGTTTCGTCACCTGCTCCCCTCGGTCCTCCCTCTGCACTACTGATTAATAATAAAAAGGCGATGCGGCAACGAAGTTTGCCCATGCCCCAACCGGATTCCTGAATATGTTTGAAGCATTCCGTCGGTACTTTTCCACCGACCTGGCCATCGATCTGGGAACCGCCAACACCCTGATCTTTGCGCGTGACAAGGGTATTGTGCTGGATGAGCCGTCGGTGGTTGCGATTCGCCACGAAGGCGGCCCCCACGGGAAAAAGGTGATTCAGGCGGTGGGCCGCGAAGCCAAGGCCATGCTGGGCAAGGTGCCCGGCAACATCGAGGCGATTCGCCCGATGAAGGATGGCGTGATTGCCGACTTCGTGATTACCGAGCAGATGATCAAGCAGTTCATCAAAATGGTGCATCCGCGCCGCCTGCTCACGCCCAGCCCGCGCATCATCATCTGCGTGCCCTGCGGCTCGACCCAGGTCGAGCGCCGCGCCATCAAGGACGCCGCCGAGGCTGCCGGCGCCGCCGCCGTCTATCTGATTGAAGAACCGATGGCCGCCGCCCTGGGCGCCGGCCTGCCGGTGTCGGAAGCCAGCGGCTCGATGGTCGTCGATATCGGCGGCGGCACCACCGAAGTCGGCGTGATCTCGCTGGGCGGCATGGTTTACAAAGGCAGCGTGCGCGTCGGCGGCGACCGTTTTGACGAGGCCATCATCAACTACATCCGCCGCAACTACGGCATGCTGATCGGCGAGCCGACGGCTGAAGTGATCAAAAAGACCATTGGTTCGGCCTTTCCCGGCTCTGAAGTCAAGGAAATGGAAGTCAAGGGCCGCAACCTGTCCGAAGGCGTTCCGCGCAGCTTCACGATTTCAAGCAATGAAATCCTCGAAGCCCTGACCGACCCGCTGAACCAGATCGTCTCGGCCGTCAAGAACGCGCTGGAGCAGACGCCGCCCGAACTCGGCGCCGACATTTCCGACCGCGGCATGATGCTGACCGGCGGTGGCGCGCTGCTGCGCGACCTGGACCGCCTGCTGGCCGAGGAAACCGGCCTGCCGGTGCTGGTCGCCGAAGACCCGCTGACCTGCGTGGTGCGCGGCTGCGGCATTGCGCTGGAGCGCATGGACCGCATGGGCTCGATCTTCACCACGGAGTAAGTTTTTCCACCACGCCGTCCCTCGGGCCCATCCGGTGCAGCACACCCGCAGCATGCAAGCCGGAACGGCCTGAAAACGCACCATGGCTTTAGGAACGCTCGACAGATCCCTGCCGCCCTTTTTCAACCAGGGGCCGTCGGTCTATTCCAAGCTGATGTTCTTCGGCGCGCTGTCGCTGTTCCTGATGGTGGCCGATGCGCGCTTCAACGTCACCCAGCCGATCCGCGCCGCCATTGCCACCGCCCTGTACCCGGTGCAGTGGCTGGCCGTGCAGCCGGTGCATGCGGTGCGCAACAGCAGCGAGTATTTCACCAGCCTGAGCCAGGCCCAGGCCGAAAGCGCCGATGCGCGCAAAAGGCTGGCGCTGCAGTCGCTGCGCGCCGGCCGGGTCGAGCAGCTTGAGCAGGAAAACAAGCGCCTGCGCAAGCTGCTGGAGCTGAAGGAGCAGCTCGCCACGCCCGTCATGGCGGCCGAGGTGCTGTACGACGCGGCCGACTCCTATACCCGCAAGGTCATCATCGACAAGGGGCAGGCGCACCAGGTCGAGCTGGGTTCGCCGGTGCTCGATGAGTCCGGCGTGCTCGGGCAGGTGACGCGCGTGCATCCGCTGGTCAGCGAAGTCACGCTGGTGGTGGACCGCGACCTGGCCATTCCGGTGCTCAATGTGCGCACCGGCGAGCGCAGCGTGGCCTATGGCGACCCGACCATCGGCGGCAGCGGCATGGAACTGCGTTTCATGGGCAGCAATGCCGATGTGCAGGAGGGCGACCTGCTGACCACCAGCGGCGTTGACGGCATCTATCCGGCCGGCCTGCCGGTGGCCCGGGTCAGCCGCATCGAGCACCGGGCCGAGTCGGCTTTTTCCAAAATCTGGTGCGTGCCGCAGGCGCTGACGACCGGCGCGCGGCATGTCATCGTGGTCAAGCCGGAGACTTCCGATCTGGCGCTGCGGCCGCCAGCCGCCGCGCCGGCCGCGCCTGCCAGAAGGGGGCGTGCCAAATGATCATGCGTTCCGGCCAGCAACTGCTGCTGCCCGCCAATCCGGTGTTCATCTGGTGCAGCCTGATCGCGGCCTTGCTGCTCGACATGCTGCCACTGGGGCGCGTGCCCTGGATGCCTGACTTCCTGGCGCTGGTGCTGGTGTTCTGGAGCATTCACCAGCCGCTGAAGGTGGGCATTGGCATTGCCTTCATGTTTGGCCTGGCGATGGATGTGCATCAGACCTCGCTGCTCGGGCAGCATGCCTTTTCCTACACCGCGCTGAGTTTTTTCGCGTCCATGATCCAGCGCCGGCTGCTGTGGTTCAAGGTGCCGCTGCAGGCTTTGCAGGTATTGCCCCTGTTTGTGGCGGCGCATGGCGTTGAAATCATCCTTCGGCTGCTGGGCGGCGGCGTCTTTCCGGGCTGGATCGTGCTGGCGGCGCCCCTGCTGGAGGCGCTGCTGTGGCCGGTGGCCAGCGTGCTGCTGCTGGCGCCGCAACTGCGCACGCCCGACCGGGATGAGAATCGTCCGCTCTAAACCTGTGGCCCCGGCACTTTTTGCCCTGCGCCGAGTCCCATCGCCATGACTGAACTCAGAAACGTTGAAGCCGACCTGTCGCGCTTTCGCACCCGTGTGCTGGTGGCCGGTCTGGTGGTGTTTCTCTGCTTTTCGCTGGTGGCGGCGCGGCTGGTGTACCTGCAGGTCTATCGCCATGCCGACCTGCGCGCGCAGGCCGAAAGCAACCGCACGGCGATTGTTCCCATCGTGCCGAATCGCGGCCTGATCCTGGACCGCAACGGCATCGTGCTGGCGTCCAACTATTCGGCCTATACGCTGGAAATCACCCCGTCCAGGGTCGAGGATCTGGACGCGACGATTGCAGCGCTCGAAAAGCTGGTCGATATCCAGCCGCGCGACAAGCGCCGCTTCAAGCGCCTGCGCGAGGAGTCTAAAAGCTTCGAGTCGATCCCGCTGCGCACCCGCCTGAGCGACGAGGAAGTGGCCCGGTTCGCGGCCCGGCGCTTTGCCTTTCCGGGCGTGGACATCAAGGCCCGGCTGTTTCGCAGCTACCCCTACGGCGAGCTGGGCAGCCATGTCGTGGGCTACATCGGCCGCATCAACCAGAGCGAAAAAGACGCGATTGAAGAACGCGAGGAAGAAGGCAATTACCGGGGCACCGACTACATCGGCAAGCTCGGCGTCGAGCAGAGCTTCGAGCAGCAGCTGCACGGCCAGACCGGCGTCGAGCAGATGGAAACCTCGGCCGGCGGGCGCGCTCTGCGCAAGCTCGCCACCAGCCCGGCCACGCCCGGCAACACCGTCATGCTGTCGCTGGACATCGGCCTGCAAAAACTGGTCGAGGACATGTTTGGCTCCAGGCGCGGCGCGCTGGTGGCGCTGGACCCGAGAAACGGCGAGGTGCTGGCCTTCGTCAGCAAGCCGACCTTTGACCCGAACCTGTTCGTCGATGGCATCGACCAGGAAAGCTGGCAGGCGCTCAACGAGTCCATCGACAAGCCGCTGCTGAACCGGGCGCTGCGCGGCACCTACCCGCCGGGCTCGACCTACAAGCCCTTCATGGCGATGGCCGCGCTGCAGACCGGAACCCGTTCGCCGAACGCCATCATCAACGACCCCGGCTTCTACATGTTCGGCGGCCACCGTTTCGGCAGCCCCGAAAACGAGCGCGGCGGCGCGATGGACATGAACCGCGCGATTGTCGAGTCGAGCAACGTGTATTTTTATTCGCTGGCCAACGAACTCGGCGTCGAGGCGATTCACGACTTCATGGCGCCGCTGGGTTTTGGCCAGATCACCGGCATCGACATCAACGGCGAGGTGCGCGGTGTGCTGCCCAGCCAGGCCTGGAAGCGCGGCTATTTCAAGCGCGTCGAGCAGCAGAAATGGTTTGCCGGCGAAACCATCTCGCTGGGCATCGGCCAGGGCTACAACAGCTTCACCATGCTGCAGCTGGCGCAGGCCACGGCCACGCTGGCCAACAACGGCATCAAGCACAAACCCCGCCTGGTCATGGGCACGCAGGACACGGTGACGCGTGCCCTGCACCCGCTGCCCGCCGACCAGCCGGTCGATCTGGGCTACAAGCCCGAGAACGTGGCCATCGTCCGCAAGGCCCTGGTCGGGGTGACGCAGGGCGGCACGTCAACCAAGGTGTTTGCCGGCGCCGGCTATCTCTCCGGCGGCAAGACCGGCACCGCCCAGGCAGTGACCATGGGCCAGAAAGACAGGTACAACAAGGCCCGGATGGAAGAGCACCAGCGCGACCATGCGGTCTACATGGCGTTCGCGCCGGCCGACAACCCCCGGATCGCGCTGGCGGTGATTGTTGAAAATGCCGGCTGGGGCGCCGGCGTGGCCGCGCCGATTGCCCGCCGGGTGTTCGACTATGTGCTGCTGGGCCAGTACCCGAGCGAGGAAGACATGCTCGCGGTGCAGGCGGGCCGCGCCGCCGCGCCGGTTGGCAAGCCGCGCCTGGCTTCCGACATGAATGCGCTGCTGGTGGGCGAGGCCGCGAACGCCGCCGCATCCGCCGCCCCTCAAAAAACCGAAACGGCGCAGAAACCCGATCCTGCCGGCATTGGCAAGCCAGCCATTCAGGCGGCAAAACCGGCCAAGGCCACCGCGAATCCTCAAGCCCGGCAGGCTTCGCCGGCCATTCCTGCGGCTGCCAGGCCGGATTAACGCGCAGGCATCCGGCCAGGCTTTGTCTGTCCGGCGCCCTGGCTATTTCAGGAACGCATCAAAGCCGGTTTTCAGGATCAGCGCGCTGACCACGCCTATAAACACCAGCCGCACAAAGCCTGCACCATGCCGGAGCGCCAGGCGCGTGCCCAGCAGGCTGCCCGCCACGTTGGCCACCGCCATGGTGAGCGCGAAGTGCCACCAGACATGCCCCTTGTACGCAAACAGCGCCAGCGCCGCCAGGTTGGTGGCGGTATTGATCAGCTTGGCCGAGGCCGAGGCATTCAAAAAATCGTAGCCCAGCCAGCGCACAAACAGGAACACCAGGAAGCTGCCGGTGCCGGGGCCGAAAAACCCGTCGTAAAACCCCAGCACCAGGCCGATGCCGCAGGCCATCGCGGTTTCGGCCTGTCCGGTAAACCGGGGGGTGTGATGGCGGCCCAGGTCTTTCTTGACCAGCGTATAGAGCAGCACGGCCAGCAGCACAAACGGCAGGGCCTTGCGCAAAAAACCGGGGTCGATCACCGTGACCAGCCAGGCGCCCGCCAGCGCACCGCAAAACCCGGCCGCCGCAGCAGGCAGCAGCGCTGACCAGCGCAGCCTGACCCGGCGCGCATACTGGGTGGTGGCCACCGCCGTGCCCCAGACCGAGGCGCCCTTGTTGACGCCAAACAGCGTGGCCGGATGGGTGGTGGGAAAGACCGCGAACAGCGCCGGCACCAGAATCAGGCCGCCGCCGCCCACGATGGAATCCACAAAACCGGCCAGCAGCGAGGCGATAGAGACAAGCAACAATTCCATGGCCGCGATTGTCGCATTCGCCAGGGTTTTTTTGCTATCTTATTTATAGCTATTGGCGCAGGCATGGCAAGCGCAAAAGGCATTTTTGATCAATAAAAAAGAGAAGCGGGCAAAAAAAAGCACCGGGGTTGCCAGCGCTTTTGCCGGACAAGCATCTTGTGCCATGTCCGTTTGTTTCTACTTTTAAAAGTGTCTCCCCGTCTCCCCGCAATGCGGGCAGCAAGGCCCGACAGCAAGACCTGTAATGTAGCTTGCGCACTTGCATAGTGCATTAGGGATTTCCCGTGGATGGGAAATCCCTAATGGGTCATGCGGCTGAAACCCGCATGGATGCTGCCAGTCGCTGCGTGTCGGCAGGCAGTGCCGCCTGATTTCCACGATTTTCACCCGGATCGACAATCAGGCACAGAACATGCTTTTTGTTACGACCCGTAAGTCGTTAGAAAGGCTGGCTCCGCATGCATGCATTGAGATGGATCGTATTAAGTTTGTACGTCTGGCTGTGTCCTGGCCTGGTTGCCCTGCCGGCCCATGCACAGGCGCCCTCCGGCGCTTCGCCGGCCACGCTGGCGCCCCCGGCAGTTGCAACGCCGCAGCCTGATGCCGGCGTTGCCGCGCCTCCGGTGGCCGGTGTGGCGCCTGTCGTGCCTGTTGCCGCCGCTGCGCTGACGCATCCGGGCCTGGTGGGCGCCGCCACCATCAACGGTGCGGACACGGCCTGGATGATGACCTCGACCGCCCTGGTGCTGCTGATGACGCTGCCCGGCATTGCCCTCTTTTACGGCGGCATGGTGCGGCGCAAAAGCGTGCTCAACGTGATGGCCTGCGTGGTGGCCATTTGCGCCATCGTCAGCCTGCTGTGGTTTGCCGTGGGTTATTCGATTGCCTTCACGCCCGGTAGTGGTGCGCTGGGCCATTTTCTGGGCGGCACTGACCGGCTCTGGTTTTCCGGTCTTGATTACGTCAAGGACGCCCAGGAAGTCGCGGTCAGCCACATTGCGCCGAATATTCCCGAATCGGTCTATGCGATGTTCCAGCTCACCTTTGCCATCATCACGGCAGCGCTGGTGGTGGGCTCTTTCGTCGAGCGGATGCGGTTCTCGGCCACGCTGATCTTCATGGCGCTGTGGACGGTCATGGTGTATGCCCCGATTGCCCACTGGGTCTGGGAGCCCAATGGCTGGCTGGCGCGCCTGGGCGCGCTGGATTTTGCCGGCGGATCGGTCGTCCACATCAATGCCGGCATCGCCGGTCTGGTTTGCGCCTACGCGCTGGGCCCGCGCAAGGGCTATGGACAGGAAGCGTTTTCTCCCTTCAACCTGGGCCTGACCATGGCCGGCGCGGGCATGCTCTGGGTCGGCTGGTTCGGTTTCAATGCCGGGTCTGCCGTGGCGGCCGACGGCCGGGCGGGCCTGGCCATGACGGTGACGCATATTGCCGCTTCCGCCGGCGCGCTGTCCTGGATGGCCGCCGAATGGCTGTCGCGCGGTCGTCCTTCGCTCCTGGGCCTGTGCTCTGGCCTGGTGGCGGGGCTGGTGGCCATCACGCCGGGCGCCGGCTATGTGTCGCCGGGCTCGGCCGTAATCTTCGGGCTGGTTGCCGGGGTCGCCTGCTACTGGGGCGCCACCGGCCTGAAGCGCCTGCTCAACGCCGACGACTCGCTCGACGTGTTCGGCGTGCATGGCATCGGCGGCATCGTGGGCTCGCTGCTCACTGGCGTGTTTGCCAGCAAGACCATTTCCGGGGTCGAGGGCAGTGTGCTGATCCAGTTCGTGGGCGCCGGAACGGTCATGCTTTACAGCCTGGTCATGACCGGCCTGCTCTTGTGGATCACTTCCTTGTGTGTGAGCCTGCGCGTGAGCGAGACGGCCGAAAGCGACGGCCTGGATATTGACCAGCATGCCGAGCGCATGGGAACCTGATCAACTGGCTTGCCTTAACCTGAAGGAGTTTGAGCATGTCTTCCAGTGAAAAACTTGCCATTGCCGCTCACCTGCATGTGCTCTTGCGTCGCAAGACCGGCCGCGTGACCGACACCGAATGGATGGCCAGCAACCCGGCCTACGCGGCGGAGGTCATCCGCATCGCCCACGAAAAGGCAGCCGAAGGCGGCCATGACGACCTCGGTCTCCTGGCCGACCGGCTTGAAGCGGCAATGGCTGTTCCGGAAGCGCCTGCGTACAAGCCGCTGGCGCAAAGGGTGTCGGATGCCGCGAAAGCGAACAGCACCCGCCCCCTGGGCGCCAAGGCGCCGGCCCGGCCCGAACCGGCCGGGAACAGTGTGTTTGGCGACAGCCAGCTGGGCGTGGACGGCACGCCGCGGCCGAATGTTCCGCGCTATGTCAAGGGGCTGCGCTAAATAATAAGCAAGGCTGGCCTGCGCGCGGCAGCCGGCCTTCACGGACCTGTCAAACGCCATCCCGTATCCACTGCGCGGCCTTCTCGGCAATCATCAAGGTAGGCGAGTTGGTGTTGCCGCTGGTGATCAGCGGCATGACGCCCGCATCGACCACGCGCAGCCCGCAAACGCCGCGCACCCGCAGGTGCGAATCAACCACCGCCATCGGGTCATCGGCACTGCCCATTTTGGTGGTGCCGACCGGGTGGAAGATGGTCGTGGCGATGTCGCCGGCCAGCCGCGCCAGGTCTTCGTCGGTCTGGAACTGCACGCCCGGCTTGAATTCCTCGGGCTGGTAGCGGGCCAGCGCGCCCTGGCTGACGATCTTGCGCGTGATGCGCAGCGAATCGGCGGCCACCTGCCGGTCCTCTGGCGTGCTCAGGTAGTTGGGTGCAATCGCCGGCGCGTCTTCAAACCGGCCGGTCTTGAGGCGAACGCTGCCCCGGCTGGTCGGGTTCAGGTTGCAGACGCTGGCAGTAAATGCATTGAAGCGGTGCAGCGGCTCGCCAAAGGCTTCAAGCGACAGCGGCTGGACGTGGTACTGGATGTTCGGCCAGGGCTGGTCGGGCGAACTGCGCGTGAAAGCGCCGAGCTGCGACGGCGCCATGCTCATCGGGCCGGTGCGGTGCAGGGCGTATTCCAGCCCGATGCGCGCCTTGCCCCAGAGCGAACCGGCCATGGTGTTGAGCGACAGGCCCCAGCGCTTGCTGTCCTTGCCGCACTGGATCTTGTACACCGAGCGGATCTGCAGGTGGTCCTGCAAATTGGCGCCCACGCCCGGCAGGTCCTGCAGCACCGGGATGCCGTGCTGCTGCAGCAAGCCGGCCGGGCCGATGCCCGAGAGCTGCAGGAGGTGCGGCGAGCCGATGCTGCCGGCGCACAGCAGCACCTCGCCCATGTGCTCCGAATCACGCGTCGCCAGCGCCGTCACCCGCTCCTGGCCGGTCCAGACCTCGACGCCGGTGCAGCGCTGGCTGCCGTCTGGCTGCGGCTGGATCACCAGCTTGCTGACTTGCGCATTGGTCCAGAGTTCAAAGTTCGGCCGGCCCAGGCAGGTCGGCCGCAGGAAGGCCTTGGCGGTGTTCCAGCGCCAGCCGTTCTTCTGGTTGACCTCGAAATAGCCCACGCCTTCGTTGTTGCCCCGGTTGAAGTCCGGCGTGGCCGGAATGCCGGCCTGGCTGGCCGCCTCGGCGAAGGCATCAAGGATGTCCCAGCGCAGGCGCTGTTTTTCCACCCGCCATTCGCCGCCCGCGTTGCGGTGGCGCAGGATTTTCTGGTACGGATTGGTCTTGTCCTGCATCATCTCGGGCGCCACGCCGCGCGCGCCGTGCAGCGCGTCGGCGCCTTTGTAATGGTCTTCATGCAGCTTGAAATGGGGCAGGGCGTTGTCCCAGGTCCAGGCGCTGTCGCCGGTCAGCTGCGCCCACTGGTTGTAGTCGCGCGCCTGGCCGCGCATGTAGATCATGCCGTTGATGCTGGAGCAGCCACCCAGCACCCTGCCGCGCGGATAACGCAGCGACCGGCCGTTCAGGCCCGCGTCGGGCTCGGTGCTGAACAGCCAGTCGGTGCGCGGATTGCCGATGCAGTACAGGTAGCCGACCGGAATATGCACCCAGTGGTAGTCGTCCTTGCGGCCGGCCTCGATCAGCAGCACGCGCTTGGAGGCGTCGGCGCTCAGCCGGTTGGCCAGCAGGCAGCCGGCCGTGCCGGCGCCGATGATGATGTAGTCGAAAGTCAGGTTCTGGTCGTGCATGGAATGGGGTTCTGGTGGGCGCGCCTGCCATTGTGGCAAAACCGGCCCGGCAAGCTCCAAGCCCTGTAGGACCATGGCGAATCTCAGCCAGACGGCGGATGCTTTGTGTTTCCACCAGTTACCATGGCATTTTTTACGCTGAAGTGCGCCAGCCCTTCCGTTACCGCAAAAACCCGTTTCACGCCTGCCCATGGATGACTCCCCGCCGCGAATTGAAGTTCAGGACACGCCTGAAGGCCGGGCCGTGCTCCTGCAGGGCGCCTGGACAGCCGCCAACCTGACGGTTGCGCCCGCCTGGGCCGCCCTGAACGCGCAGCTGGGCAGCCTGCGCCGTGCTGCCGGCAAAACGCCGCCAGCGTCTGAAGCCGCCCTGGCGGTGGCGGGCCGCTGGAGCCTGACCGGCATCGAAAAACTCGACTACCTGGGTGCGCAGGTGGTGTGGAATGCATGGAACCACCAGTGGCCGGCCGAACTGGAGGTCGAGCCCGCCCAGCGGACGATGCTGGAAACCGTTGAAAAATTCACCGTCAGGCTGCCGCCTGCCCGCAAGCCTTCGTGGCTTGAGCCGCTGCTGATGCTGGGCGGGCGGCTGCTCAGCCTGCTGGGCCATCTCAAGGGCTTGCTGCGCTTGCTGGGCCAGTTGCTGCTCGACATTTTGCGGCTCATCCGGCATCCGCAGCAGGGGCCGTGGCGCGATCTCTCGGGCCATTTCTATCATTTTGGCGCGACCGCGCTGCCGATTACCGCGCTCGTGGGTTTCCTGATCGGCGTGGTGCTGGCCTACCTGATTTCGCAGCAGCTGCGCCAGTTCGGCGCGGATGCCTTCATCGTCAACATTCTGGGCATTTCGCTGATTCGCGAGCTTGGGCCGGTGCTGGCGGCGATTTTGATTGCCGGGCGCAGCGGCTCGGCCATCACCGCGCAGATCGGCGTGATGCGGGTGACGGAAGAACTTGACGCGATGCGCGTCATGGGCATTGCGCGCGGCTTTCGGCTGGTGATGCCGCGTGCGCTGGCGATGGCGGTCGTGATGCCGCTGATCAGCGTCTGGACCACCATTGCCGCCTTGCTGGGCGGCATGCTGGCGGCGGTTGTTTCGATGAATTTGACGCCGTCCTATTTTTTCAACGCACTGCCGGCGGCCGTCAGCGTGTCCAACCTGACGCTGGCCACCGCCAAGTCCGTCGTCTTCGGCCTGCTGATTGCGCTGGTCGCTTGCCACTATGGCCTGCGCGTCAAGCCCAATACCGAAAGCCTGGGGCAGGGCACGACGGCGTCGGTGGTCACGTCGATCACCGTCGTCATCCTGGTCGATGCGCTGTTCGCCGTCTTGTTCAAGAGTGTCGGCATATGACCCCCACGCTTGTCACTTCGTGTACTGTGCTGTCCCCCGAGGGGGCTGGCCTTGCTTGGGGCGGCCCGGCGCTGCGGCCGCTGGTTCTATGCTTGCCACGGTGTATCGCATGACCGAACCCGTGGTTGAAATCCGCAAGCTGTGGACGGTGTTCCAGAACGGCGACAAAAAGTCGGTGGTTCACAAAGACCTGGACCTGACGGTCGAGCGCGGCGCCATCATGTCGCTGGTCGGCGGCTCGGGCACCGGCAAGACCGTGCTGCTGCGCCAGATGCTGGGGCTGGAAACGCCGACGCAAGGCGAGATCACCGTGCTGGGCAAGCCGGCCGCCGAGCTGGGCAAGCGCGGCGCGGCCAGCCGGGTCGGCATGCTGTTCCAGCATGGCGCGCTGTTTTCGGCCTTCACGGTGCTGGAGAACATCGCCTTTCCGCTGCGCGAGCTCAAATGCCTGCCGGCCGAGCTGATCCGCGAGGCCGCCATGGTCAAGCTGCAGATGGTCGGCCTGCCGCCTGATGCAGCCGACAAGATGCCGAGCGACCTCTCGGGCGGCATGATCAAGCGCGTGGCGCTGGCGCGCGCCCTCATCATGGACCCGCCGCTGCTGCTGCTCGACGAGCCCACTGCCGGGCTGGACCCGGAAAGCGCCGACAGTTTTTGCGCCCTGCTGCGCTCGCTGCACCAGGGCATGTGCCTGACGGTGGTCATGGTCACGCACGACCTGGATACGATCTTCGAGCTCAGCACCCGCATAGCCGTGCTGGCCGGGCAGAAGGTCATCGTCAACGACGTGCCGCAAAAAGTGGTGGCTTTCGAGCATCCCTTTATTCGCGAATTTTTTCTGGGTGAGCGCGGCCAGCGCGCCATGGCGCCGCTGCCGCCTTCACCTCGTCCGATCTAGAAAGGTTTTCATCATGGAAAACAAGGCCCATGCGCTGATAGCCGGCGCGTTCGTGGTGGTGGTGACGGCCCTGCTGGCGCTGCTGGCCATCTGGCTCACGCGCGACAACACCCAGCGCGACCTGTATGAAATAAGCACGTCCGAAACCATCTCCGGCCTGCAGCCGCAGGCCACGGTACGGTTTCGCGGCGTGCCCGTCGGCAAGGTCGAGCGCATCGGGTTTGACTCGAAGGTCAAGGGCAACGTGCTGATCCGCGTGTCCATCGACCGCGCCGCGCCGATGATGCAGTCCACCTTTGCCACCGTGGCGTCGCAGGGCGTGACCGGCCTGGGTTTCATCCAGCTCGACGACAACGGCGAATCCGCCCAGCGCCTGGTGCCCAACGACAACGACCCGCCGCGCATCCCGCTCAGGCCGGGAACGCTGGACAAACTGCTCAAGCAGAGCGATGCCATCTTTACCCAGGCCGAACAGGCCGCGACGCGCATCAACCAGCTGCTGTCCAGGCAGAACGAAGCCGCCATCAACACCGCCGTCACGCAGCTGGCCGAAGCGGCCAGCAGCATCAACCGCGTGGCCAAGGGCCTGGAGCCGACCGTGGCCACCCTGCCGGCGCTGTCAACGGATGCCCGGGCCGCCTTGCAGTCGGTCAAGGCCGTGACCGATGAAGCCGGCCTCACCGCCCGGCGCCTGAATGAAAAAGGCGGCCCGCTCGACAGGCTCAGGGACGGCGGCACGGCGCTGGCCGCAGGCGTTGAAACCTTCAGCGCGGCCACGCTGCCCAAGCTCGGCGAGGTGGCCGACGAGACGGCGCGCACCATGCGCCAGTTGCGCCGCACGGTGAATGCCGTCGATGACAACCCGCAGGCGCTGATCTTTGGCAACGGCCCGGCCGTGCCCGGCCCCGGTGAAGCCGGCTTTTCCGCCGACGGAGACTGATGATGACTTTAAAATCCCGCCATCCTGCTATGAATTCAATAGCTACTTGTGCCCGCCAGTCGTGCGCAAAGGCCGCTTTTTCCTTAATAACCGTGCTGGCGCTCGTGAGCGGCTGCTCGGTGGTGGACAAGCCGATCCGCGCCACCCTGTACGACTTCGGGCCGGGCGAGCTGTCCACCCAGGCCGCCGCTTTGCCCTCAGCCGGCGCACCGCTGCCTGCCTTGCCGCCGCTGGCGATTGCCGACATTGCCACCTCGGGCGGCGCGCTGGACAACCAGGCTGTGCTTTACCGCCTCGGCTACCTGGACGCCCAGCAACTGCGCCCCTATTCGCAGGCGCGCTGGAGCATGCCGCCGGCGCAGCTGATGCGCCAGCGCCTGCGCGAACGCCTGAGCCAGCAGCGCGTGGTGCTCAACGCCCGGGAAGGCGTGGCGCTGAACCGCAGCCAGAACGCCAATTTGCTGATGCTGCGGCTCGAACTCGAAGAATTCAGCCAGCTGTTCAGCGCGCCTGATGCCAGCGTCGGCCTGGTTCGCCTGCATGCCACGCTGGTTGAAATCACGCCGGCTGGCGAAAAGCTGGTCGCGCAGCGCAACCTGTCGGTGCAGCGGCCCGCGACCCGCGCCGATGCCGCCGGCGGCGTGCGCGCCCTGACGGCGGCCACCGATGCCGTCATCGACGAGCTGGACCAGTGGCTGCGGCAGATGCCCGCGCGCTGATCGAGTGGATTGAATTGCTATAAAAAGTATAGCTGTCGGTGCTTGCTGCATAAGCGCAAAAGGCCTGAAACACGATAAATCATGAGCCTGTTCCGGGTAAAAAAACCTCAATGCCGCAGGATCGGAAACAGCTTGCCCAGGCCGTCGGCCATCACCTCGACGGCCAGCGCGGCCAGGATCAGCCCCATCAGCCGCGTCATGACGTTGATGCCGGTCTTGCCCAGCACGCGGGCAATCGGTTCGGCCAGCGAAAAGCACAGCGCCGTTGCCAGCCCGATCACCAGGCCGTAGCCGACCAGCGTGCCGAGCTGGAAAATAGTCTTGGCTTTTTCCGCATAGATCACCACGCTGGACATGGTGGCCGGGCCGGTCAGCAGCGGAATGGTCAGCGGCACCACGGCAATGCTGGCGCCCCGGGCCGCCTTTTCGGCGCCGTCTTCGTATTCGTTGGTCTGCGGCTTGGCTTCGGCCGGCTGGGCGTTGAGCATGTTCATGGCGCTGATCAGCAGCAGCATGCCGCCGCCAACCTGGAAACTGGCCAGCGAGATGCCGAAGAACTCCAGGATCTGCAAGCCCAGCAGGGCACTGACGGCAATCACGACAAACGCGCTGAACGAGGCCACCGCCACCGTGCGCCGTCTCTGGGGCTTTGAAAAGCCCTGCGTGTAATGAATGAAAAACGGCACGATGGCCAGCGGGTTGACGATGGCCAGCAGCGTGACCAGCGGTTTGAAGTCCATTAGCGGCCTCCTGCCACATCGAGCAGGGCGCCGGTGGTGTAGCTGGCCTGCGCGCCCAGCAGCCAGACGATGGCTTCGGCCACTTCTTCGGCGCTGCCGGCGCGCTGCATCGGCACCTGGGGCGCCACGTCGCGCGCCCGGTGGGGCAGGCCGAGGGTGAAGGTGTCAATCGCGCCCTTGGCCGCCGCATAGCCCTGGCGCGCCGCCAGCAGCGCCGTTGCCGCGCCAATGCCGCGCGAAGCCCCGGTGATCAAGACTGTTTTGTCCACATCGCCTCCCTTGCTTGGCCAAAATTTCATTATCAATGAGCATCCATCGCCGCCCTTTGCTGCGCAGCGGCGAATCGCATGGCGCGGGCATTGTCATGAAGCGTTCATTCGGCATGGTTTCAATGAAGAGCTTTTTGTTACATAAACCCTGCGGAGTTCCTTTTGAAACCCAATCCCTCTCCTTCCATGCTGCTGATGGCGGCGCTTCTTGGCAGCAGCGCGCTTCTTGTCGCCTGCGGCAGCGACGACGTCGTCGCCACGCTGCCCGCCACCACGACCGGCATATTCCTGGACGCCGCCGTCGAAGGGCTGGACTACACCGCCGGCTCCAGCGCCAAGGCCGTGACCGGCAGCAAGGGCGAATTCACCTGCAAGGGCAGCGAAAGCGTCGCCTTCAGCGTGGCGGGCATCGCGCTGGGCTCGGCGCCCTGCGGCGCCATCATCACGCCGCTGTCGCTGGCCGGCAGTGCCGCCAATGCCAGCGACAGGCAAGTCGTCAACCGCCTGCTGCTGCTGCAACTGCTCGACGAGGACAACGATCCGTCCAACGGCATCAAACTCACGCCTGCCGTCAAGGCGCTGCTGAGCAATCGCACGCTGGACTTCAGCCTGGAGGCGGCAGCCTTCAACACCGCCTTGAGCGCCACCCTGGCGCTGCTGCCCGACGCGTACAAGACGCGCACCGTCGATGACGATCGCCGCATGCTGGCGCGCGAGCATTTCGAGGACACGCTGGCCAGCCAGACCGCCACCCCGGCGGTGCAAACCGTGGTGCAGACCGGCGCGCTGGGCAGCGTCTCGGTCGGCATCACGCGCCGCCAGGTGCAGGCGGCCGACAGCTTTTTCATTCCCTACGAGGGCAGCAGCGCCGCCGTCAAGGCCGATTTTCCGAAGGGCTTTTTGCCGTCCTACGGCTCGGCCCTGGCTTTCAAGGGCAAGCGCGCCGACGGCACGCTGGAGTTCTACGCCCTGACCGACCGTGGCCCGAACGGCGACGGCCCCAAGGTGCCCGCCATCGCGCCGGCCACCGGCACCAGCGATGCCAAGTTCTTCCCCTCGCCCGGCTTTGCGCCGTCCATCGGCATCATCACGGTTGGCCCGTCCGGCGCCGTGCTGCAGTCCAGCCTGCCGATTCGCTTTGGCGGCAGCCAGAAGGCAACGGGCCTGTCCATCGCCCCCGGCAAGGTCGGCTCCTCGGGCGAAGTGCCGCTGGGCGACGTGGCGAAATACGACCCGGCCAAGGCCGATTTCAGCGACTATGGCCTGGACACCGAAGCCGTCGCGGTTGATGCGGCGCGCGGCGCGCTGTGGGTGTCCGACGAGTACGGCCCCTTCATCCTGAAAATCGACCCGGCCAGCGGCACGGTGCTGAAAAAATACCAGCCCGGCACCGGCGCGGCCGATTTGCCCGCCGTGCTGGCCAAGCGCCGCGCCAACCGGGGCATGGAAGGCCTGGCGCTCGATGCGGCCAGCGGCAAGCTGCACGGCTTCCTGCAAAGCCCGCTGACCGACAGCCTGGCGACCGCCACCTACGCCGGGTCTTACGCCGGCTCGACGGTCTGCACGAGCGGCACCGGCGCCAACAAACGCATCGAGCGCTATGCCCGCTTCACCCGCTGGATCGAGTTTGACCCGAGCACTGAAACCAGCAAGATGTACGCCTATCCGCTGGACTGCAACGACTATGCCGACGGCCGCACGGGCAATGCCAAGCTGGGCGACATGGTGTCGCTGGGCAAGGGCAAGTTCATCGTCATCGAGCAGGGCGCCGACGCCTCGGGCAAGGTGCGCAACCGCCTGATGCTGGTCGAACTTGGCAGCGCCACCAACATTGCGACGGCCGCCTTCAACCCGGCCACGTCCGACCTGGAGAAAAGCAGTCTCTCGGGCGTGGCCGAACTCGGCGCGTCCTATGCCGGCGTGGTGGCGATGAAAAAGACCGTGCTGCTGGACCTGAACGCGGCCGGCTGGCTGGCCGAGAAGGCCGAGGGCCTGACGCTGGTGGACGACTCGACGCTGGCCTTGACGAATGACAACGACTTCGGCATGAAAACCGGCATCTTCGACGGCACGGGCGCGCCCGTCAGCGACGCCGACGTGACCGCCTGCACGGTGGACGCCGCTGGAGCCTTCATCACCGACAGCAAGTCCGTGGGCTGCACCGCCGGCAACACCGCCCGCGCCTCGCGCGGCACTGCGGCAGAGCGCGCCACGCGCCTGTGGCTGATCAAGTTCAACAAAAAGCTGTCAGAGTTCTCCATGCCTTGAGCTTGGGCGGGCGCGGGCTGCCGTGCGAAATTCGCGGCAGGCGCTAATAATCGGGGCTTGAAGCCTGCAAGCGCGGCTTCAAGCCCCGATTGCGTTAGCCCACTAGCCCCTGTCATGGCCGGAGACACCGAATGAGCACCAGCATTGATTACTACTTCACGCCGCAAAGCCCCTGGACCTACCTGGGACACGAGCGTTTTGCGCAGATAGCGCGCGCGGCGGGGGCGAAGGTGCGCGTCCTGCCCATCGACCTGGGCGGCAAGGTCTTTCCGATCTCGGGCGGGCTGCCGCTGGGCCAGCGCGCCCCGCAGCGCCAGGCCTACCGGCTGCTCGAACTGCGCCGCCACGCGGACTTTCTGGGGCTGCCGCTCAAGGTCAAGCCCCGCTATTTTCCGGTCTCGGGCGACGACGCCTCGCGCCTGATCATCGCCGTGGACCTGCACGACGGCACGGACGCGGCCATGAGGATCAGCGGCGCCATCTTCAGCGCGCTGTGGGCGCAGGAGCGCCACATCGCCAGCGAAAAGGTGCTGGCCCAACTGCTGGACGATTGCGGCCTGGACGGCATGCGGCTGGAGCAGTCTTACAGCCAGGCGGTGCAGGAGCGCTATGAAAACAATACCGCGCAGGCGATTGAGGCGGGCGTGT
This sequence comes from Burkholderiales bacterium, assembly GCA_016000195.1. GTDB lineage: Bacteria > Pseudomonadota > Gammaproteobacteria > Burkholderiales > Burkholderiaceae_C > Polaromonas. Next base: position 25,659 of record JAECRO010000044.1, read on the forward strand.
TCGGCGCGCCCAGCTATGTGGTCGCGGGCGAGCTGTTCTGGGGCCAGGACCGGCTCGATTTTGTCGAGCGCCGGCTCAAAGCGGTTTGACAATCATCCGTCAGCATTTCAAGACAACGATTCAACAGAGGAGCTTTCAACACCATGGGTCAATTCACCACACTCACCGCCGCCGACGGCTTTCAACTGTCGGCCTATGTCGCCGAGCCCGAAGGCAAGCCGCGCGCCGCCATCGTCGTGCTGCAGGAAATCTTCGGCGTCAATTCGCACATCCGCTCGGTCGCCGACCGCTTTGCCGCAGAAGGCTACCTGGCCGTGGCGCCGGCCACGTTTGACCGCATCAAGCCCGGCGTGGAGCTGGGCTACACCGAGGACGACATGACGGCCGGCTTTGAACTGAAGACCGCGGTCGATGCCCTGCCGGGCGCCGGCGTGCTGCAGGACATCCAGGCCGCCATCGACCACGCCGCCCAGGCCAGCGGCGGCAAGGTGGCCATCATCGGCTTTTGCTGGGGCGGCCTGCTGACCTGGAAAGCCGCCTGCCTGCTCACCGGCCTGTCGGCCGCCGTCCCCTACTATGGCGGCGGCATGACGGCTGAAACCGAAATCGCCCGCCAGCCGCAGTGCCCGGTGCTGGCGCACTTCGGCGACCAGGACCAATGGATCCCGATGGACGGCATCGAAGCGTTCAAGAAGGCGCACCCTGAAGTCGAGGTGCATGTGTATTCGGCCAGCCACGGCTTCAACTGCGACCAGCGCGGCGCCTACAACGAAGCCGCCGCCAACCTGGCGCGCGGGCGCACGCTGGCTTTCCTGGCCGGCAAGCTGGGCTGACCGGCCCTTGACGCTAGAGCGAAATCGCCCTGGCTTGCAAGAGTAGTGCTCTGATTGCT
>JAECRO010000045.1 GCA_016000195.1 Burkholderiales bacterium
TTTCGGTGTAGCCAGCAAACAAATCTTGCAAGCCAGGGCGATTTCGCTCTAGTCGTTCAGCGCCTGCAGCAGCTCGGTTTCAATGGCGATTTGGGCCTTGTTGTGCTGCAGCTCCGGCCCGTCGATCAGGAAGGTGTCCTCCACCCGCTCGCCCAGGGTCGTGACCTTGGCCAGATTGACGTTGATGTGGTGCCTGGCCAGCACGCGGGCAATCAGGTAGAGCAGCCCGACCCGGTCGCTCGCCGACACGCTGAGCAGCCAGCGCTGGGCCTTTTCATCCGGGCGCAAGTCTACGCGCGGGATAATCGGAAAACTCCTGACGCGGCGTGACACCCGGCCCTTGCCGGGCGGCGGTAGCGGGCCGTGCTCTTCCAGGAGGCGGCCCAGGTTCACCTCGACCATGGTGGCCAGTTCGCGGTAATGCTCCTCCAGCGGCTGGCTGGTGACCTGGAAGGTATCCAGGGCAAAGCCGTTGTTGGTGGTGTGAACCTTGGCATCAAGGATGCTGAAGCCGGCCTGGTCGAAGAAGCCGCAAATCCGCACGAACACATCGGGCGCATCGGGCGTATAGACCAGCACCTGCATGCCTTCGCCGGCCGATGAGTGGCGCACGCGAACGGTCACGACGGCTTTGCCGATGTGGCGCGACAGGTGCCGGGCATGCCAGGCAATGTCGGCGGCTTCATGGCGCATGAAATAACTCACGTCCAGCGTGTCCCACAGCGCCTTGTAGGCTTCAAACGGTTCGGCATGCAGCGCCAGCAGCGTCAGCGCGCCGCGCTTGCGGGCTTCGATCTCGGCGGCGGCATCCGGCGCGCGCCCGCCCAGCACCCGCAGCGTGTAGCGGTAGAGGTCTTCGAGCAGCTTGCCCTTCCAGGCGTTCCAGACCTTGGGGCTGGTGCCGCGAATGTCGGCCACGGTGAGCAGGTAGAGGGCGGTCAGGTAGCGCTCGTTGCCGACGCGCTTGGCAAACGCGGCAATCACCGCCGGGCTGCTCAGGTCTTGCTTCTGGGCTGTGCGGCTCATGCTCAGGTGTTCGCCCACCAGGAACTCGATCAGCTTGGCATCTTCACTGGCAATGCCGTGCTGGCGGCAAAAAAGGCGTACTTCCTTGCGGCCCAGCTCGGAGTGGTCGCCGCCGCGTCCCTTGGCAATGTCGTGGAACAGCGCGGCAATGTAGAGAATCCAGGGCTTGTCCCAGCCGGCGGCCAGTTGCGAGCACATCGGGTATTCATGCGAATGCTCGGCCAGGAAAAAACGCCGCATGTTGCGCAGCACCATCAGGATGTGCTGGTCCACCGTGTACACATGGAACAGGTCATGCTGCATCTGGCCGACGATGTTGCGAAACACCCAGAGGTAGCGGCCCAGCACCGAAGTCTGGTTCATCAGCCGCATGGCATGCGTGATGCCTTCGGGCTGCTGCAGGATGCGCAGGAAGGTGGCCCGGTTGACCGGATCGGTGCGGAACCTGGCGTTCATCATGCCCCGGGCGTTGTAGAGCGCGCGCAGGGTGCGCGCCGACAGGCCGCGGATGCCGATGTTGGTCTCGAACAGCAGGAAGGTCTCCAGGATGGCGTGCGGCTCGCGCAGGTACAGATCGTCGCTGACCACTTCGAGCATGCCGGCCTTGTCGAAAAACCTTTCGTTGATGGGACGCAGCGGGTAGTTGCAGGGGCTGAGCTGCTCCTCGATGTTGAGCAGCAGGATCTGGTTGAGCTGCGTGACGGCCTTGGCCGCCCAGTAGTAGCGGCGCATCAGCACTTCGCTGGCGCGGCGCGGCAGCTTGCTGCCATCATCGGCCTCGGCTGAATAGCCAAAGGATTCGGCCACCGCCGTTTGCAGGTCGAACACCAGCCGGTCTTCGCGCCGGTCGGCAATGAGGTGCAGGCGCGCGCGTATCAGGCTCAGCAGCGCTTCATTGGCCTTGATCTGCCGTGCCTCGAACGTCGTGACCAGGCCGTTTCTGGCCAGCTCGTCCCAGGTTTTGCCCAGGCCGGCGGCGCGGGCCACCCACAGCACCACCTGCAAATCGCGCAGCCCGCCGGGCGATTCCTTGCAGTTGGGCTCCAGGGCGTAGGGCGTGTTGTCGAACTTGTTGTGGCGCTGGCGCATTTCCAGCGTTTTGGCGATATAGAAGGCTTTCGGATCAAGAATCGCATCGAGCTGCGTCTGCAGGCGCTGGTAGCATTCTGCCGAGCCGGTCACCAGGCGCATTTCCAGCAGGGATGTCTGCACCGTGACCTCTTTCGCCGCTTCTTCGACGCAATGCGCCACCGTCCGCACGCTGGAGCCGATCTGCAGGCCGCAGTCCCAGCAGTTGCTGATGAAGGTTTCCACCTTGGCCTTGAGCGCCGGGTTGTCCTCGACATCCACCGCGCTGTCGGGCAGCAACAGCAGCACATCGACATCGGAATGCGGAAACAGCTCGCCCCGGCCAAAGCCGCCGACCGCGATCAGGCAGGTTTGCGGCGCAAAGTCGGCCAGTTGCCACAGCTGCTGCAAGGTGGCGTCGGTCAGCCGGCCCAGCTTTTTCAGCAAGCCGTGAATGCCCCGGGTGGAGGCGCCGCTGCCCGCCAGCGAGGCGAGCACCGCCGCTTTGCCGGCGCTGTATTGCTCGCGAAAAGGAGTCAGTTCATTCATGTTTCAATCCACGTCCCTGACGGGCGAATTTGGAAGAGGCTACCCCCTCTCCCAAATAAATGCTATTTCCCTGAAGGGGGAGGTTTCAAACCGGAACTGGTTTTAGATGAAAAGGCAGTCCCGCAACGGGACCGGGATCAGGCGTTGGCGAGCGCGAGCGTGTGCTGCGGCGGCACAAAGTCGGGAATCGGCGGGCTGCCGGCCGACAGTGTCAGCACTTCGTAGCCGTTCTCCGTGACCAGCACCATGTGCTCCCACTGGGCCGACAGCGAATGGTCGCGCGTCACGATGCTCCAGCCGTCTTTTTCGGCGCCGTCCTTGATGTCGCGCTTGCCGGTATTGATCATGGGCTCGATGGTGAAGGTCATGCCGGGCTTGAGCTCTTCCATCGTGCCGGGGCGGCCGTAATGCATCACCTGCGGCTCTTCATGAAAGCCCCGGCCGATGCCGTGGCCGCAAAACTCGCGCACCACGGAGTAGCCGTGCTTTTCGGCATAGGTCTGGATGGCAAAGCCAATATCGCCCAGCCGCACGCCCGGCCTGACGCGCATGATGCCCTGCCACATGGCTTCGTAGGTGATCTGGCACAGCCGCTTGGCGGCAATCGAGCATTCGCCCACCAGGAACATGCGGCTGCTGTCGCCGTGCCAGCCGTCCTTGATGCCGGTCACATCGACGTTGACGATGTCGCCTTTTTTGAGCGGCTTGTCGTTGGGAATGCCGTGGCAGACCTGATGGTTGACCGACGTACACAATGATTTGGGATAGGGCGGGTAGTTGGGCGGACCATAGCCGAGCGTGGCTGGAATGGTGCCCTGCACCTCGATCATGTAGTCGTGGGCCAGCTGGTTGATCTGGTTGGTGGTCACGCCCGGCTTGATGAAGGGCGTCAGGTAGTCCAGCAACTCGCCGGCAAGCCTGCCCGCCACGCGCATGCCTTCAATACCGGCTGCATCTTTGTAAGTAATACTCATCCTGGAATTATCCCACTGGACTTATGCATTTGTATGTCATCGGGGTGGCAAGGGTTTTTACGGTTTTTGTGTCTGCCGGTGGCCGGTGAGCGCCCGGGGCAGGCGCCGGCCGGTGCGCTGATAAAATTGCCGCCAGACGCGTCCAGCGCGGAATTTGGCCCGGCTGCCGCAAAATTTTCTTTGCGGCAGGGGCGTCAAACTCAAAAATACAGCTTGCCAGCTGCAACTACCACCTCCACCAAAAGGCCACCGCTACCGTGACCCTGCACCTGACGACTTTTGAGGGCGAAGCCCACGGCATCAAGGCCCTGAGCGACTTTCGCGTCCAGCAACTCCTTCCGCGCCTGCAAGCCATTCACGAAAAAATCAATGGCATCAGCGCCCGGTTTGTGCATTTGGCCGCCACCGAGGCACCGCCTTCCGGGGCGCTGACAAGCCAGCTTGCCGCCTTGCTGACCTATGGCGAGCCGTGCCCGCAGCCCGCCGCCGATGCCGCCGACAGCGTGCTGTTCATCGTCTCGCCGCGCTTTGGCACGGTGTCGCCCTGGGCCTCAAAAGCCACCGACATCGCGCACAACTGCGGCCTGGCGGTCAAGCGCATCGAACGCATCACCGAATACCGCGTCACGCTCAAGTCTGGCTTTTTCAGCAAGTCCGCCTTGACCGAAACCCAGCGCGAACGGGTCGCGGCGCTGTTGCATGACCGCATGCTTGAGAGCGTGGTCGCCGACCGGGCGCAGGCTGAAGCCGGCCTGTTCACCGAACTGCAGGGCGCGCCGCTGCAGACCATCGACGTGCTGAGCGGCGGCAAAGCCGCGCTGGAGCAGGCCAACACCGAGTTTGGCCTGGCGCTGGCCGCCGACGAGATCGACTACCTCGTCAACGCCTTCACCCAGCTCCGGCGCAATCCGACCGATGTCGAGCTGATGATGTTCGCGCAGGCCAACAGCGAGCATTGCCGGCACAAGATTTTCAACGCCGACTTCACGATTGACGGCGTGCCGCAGGAGAAAAGCCTGTTCGGCATGATCCGCAACACCGAGCAGCGCAACCCGCAGCACACGGTGGTCGCCTATTCGGACAACGCTTCGGTCATGGAAGGCGCGCCCATCCAGCGTTTTTATGCCAAATCGGCCATTTCCGCAGGTGGGACGGGCGCAAGCAGCTATCAAACCTATAGCGCCATGGACGAGGTGCTGACGCATGTGCTGATGAAGGTTGAAACCCACAACCACCCGACGGCGATTTCCCCATTTCCCGGCGCATCGACCGGCGCCGGCGGCGAAATCCGCGACGAGGGCGCGACCGGGCGCGGCTCCAGGCCCAAGGCGGGGCTGACCGGCTTCACCGTTTCCAAACTGTGGGATGGCGACTACGGCAAGCCCGGCCACATCGCCAGCGCGCTGCAGATCATGACCGAAGGCCCGCTGGGCGGCGCGGCCTTCAACAACGAGTTTGGCCGGCCCAACCTGAACGGCTATTTCCGCGAATACGAGCAGACCGTGGGCGGCCAGCGCTGGGGCTACCACAAGCCGATCATGATTGCCGGCGGCGTCGGCACGATTGACGCCCAGCTCACCCACAAGATTCTGTTTCCCGCCGGCACGCTGTTGATCCAGCTTGGCGGCCCCGGCATGCGCATCGGCATGGGCGGCAGCGCGGCCAGTTCGATGGCCTCGGGCGCGAACGCGGCGCAGCTCGACTTCGATTCGGTGCAGCGCGGCAACCCCGAGATTGAGCGTCGGGCGCAGGAAGTCATCAACCAGTGCGCCCAGTTGGGGCTGGGCAATCCCATTCTGGCGATTCACGATGTGGGCGCGGGTGGGCTGTCCAACGCTTTTCCCGAACTGGTCAACGACGCCGGACGCGGCGCGCGCTTTGATTTGCGCGCCGTCAAGCTCGAAGAAAGTGGCCTGTCGCCGAAGGAAATCTGGAGCAACGAAAGCCAGGAGCGCTACGTGATGGCGATTGCGCCCGAGTCGCTGGCGCAGTTCGAGGCGTTTTGCGAGCGTGAGCGCTGCCCGTTTGCGGTGATTGGCGTGGCGACCGAGGAAAGGCAGCTTGTGCTTTCAGACGACGACCAAGCCGCGCCCGTCGATATGCCGATGAACGTGCTGCTGGGCAAGCCGCCGAAGATGCACCGCGACGTGAAAACCGTCGCCCACGCCATCAAGCCCATCGACCTGACCGGCGTCGATCTGCAGAAAAGCTGCATCGCCGTGCTGAGCCACCCGACGGTGGCGTCCAAGCGCTTTTTGATCACCATCGGCGACCGCAGCGTGGGCGGCATGACGCACCGCGACCAGATGGTCGGCCCGTGGCAGGTGCCGGTGGCCGACTGCGCCGTGACGCTGGCCGACTACCAGGGCTTTGGCGGAGAAGCCATGAGCATGGGCGAGCGCACGCCGCTGGCCGCCGTGAATGCCGCCGCCTCGGGCCGCATGGCCGTGGCCGAAGCCATCACCAATTTGCTGGCCGCGCCGATTGAGCTTTCGCGCGTCAAGCTGTCGGCCAACTGGATGGCCGCTTGCGGCGAACCGGGCCAGGATGCCGCGCTCTACGAAACCGTCAAGGCGGTCGGCATGGAGCTGTGTCCGGCGCTGGGCGTGTCGATTCCGGTCGGCAAGGATTCGCTGTCGATGCGCACCGTCTGGAAGGACGAGGGCGCTGGCGCGGCCAAGAAAGTCACCTCGCCGGTCTCGCTGATCGTCAGCGCCTTCGCCACGCTGGCCGACGTGCGCGGCACGCTCACGCCGGAGCTGAACACGCTGGAAGCCGACACCACGCTGGTTCTGATCGACCTGGGCCGGGGCCAGCGCCGCATGGGCGGCTCCATCCTGGCGCAAACGCTGAACCTCGAAGACGGCGAAGCGCCCGACCTGGACGACCCGCAAGACCTGGTGAATCTGGTCAACGCCGTCAACGCCTTGCGCGCGCAGGGGCAAATCCTGGCCTACCACGACCGCAGCGACGGCGGCCTGTTCGCCTGCGCCTGCGAGATGGCGTTTGCCGGCCATGTCGGCGTCTCGCTCAATGTCGATATGCTGCTGGTGGAAGGCGACGGCATCAGCGACAGCCGCATGGAGATGGGCGACAGCAAGAACTGGGCGGCGCAGGTCAGCGGCCGGCGCGACGAGCTGACACTCAAGGCGCTGTTCAACGAAGAGCTGGGCGCTGTGATCCAGGTGCGTACCGAGGAGCGCAATGAAGTGATGCAGACGCTGCGCCAGCATGGCCTGTCCAAGTTCAGCCATTTCATCGGCAAGACGCGCCCGCAGCACGCGTCGCTGGAAGTCGGCAAGGGCGAAGTCCAGGTCTGGCGCGACACCAAGGCCGTCTTCAAGGCCAGCCTGCAGGATTTGCACCAGGTCTGGGACGCCGTGAGCTGGAAGATTTGCCAGCAGCGCGACAACCCGGCCTGCGCCGACGCCGAACACGCCGCCGCCGGCGATCCGGCTGATCCCGGTTTGCATGTGTTCCTGCCTTCCGGCTTGCGCCCTCTCCCTCTGGGAGTGGGCAGGGGTGAGGGCCTCCCGGCTCCCTTCCTGAACCTGTCCCGCCCGAAAGTCGCCGTGCTGCGCGAGCAGGGCGTCAATTCGCATGTGGAAATGGCCTACGCCTTCACGCAAGCCGGTTTTGAAGCCATCGACGTTCACATGACCGACCTGCAGACGGGCCGCGCACGGCTGGCCGACTTTGCCGGAGTCGTCGCCTGCGGCGGCTTCAGCTACGGCGACACGCTGGGCGCGGGCATTGGCTGGGCGCGTTCCATCACCTTCAATCCGACGCTGGCCGAGCAGTTCAGCGGTTTCTTCGGCCGCAGCGACACCTTCGGGCTGGGCGTGTGCAACGGCTGCCAGATGTTCGCCGAACTGGCCGACATCATTCCCGGCGCCGAGGCCTGGCCGCGCTTCACCACCAACCAGAGCGAGCGCTTCGAGGCGCGCCTGTCGATGGTCGAGGTGCTGGAGTCGCCCAGCCTGTTCTTTGCCGGCATGGCCGGCGCGCGCCTGCCGATAGCCGTGGCGCACGGCGAGGGCTACGCCAACTTTGCCTATCGGGGCGATGCGTCAGCCGCGCTGGCCGCCATGCGTTTCGTGGACAACCACGGCCAGCCGACCGACGCCTACCCGGCCAATCCGAACGGCAGCGCCGGTGGCCTGACCGCCGTGACCACGGCGGACGGCCGCTTCACCGCGATGATGCCGCACCCCGAGCGCGTGTTCCGCAACATCCAGATGAGCTGGAACGGCCTGGACAAGAGTGGACTCAGCCCGTGGATGCAGCTGTGGCACAACGCGCGCAACTGGGTGGGTTGACCGGACGGGTTTGGAAATAGGCGCAAGTCGCTATTGTAAAGATAGCTGCCTGCGCCCATCAGACCTGCGCAAAAGGCTTATTTGATGCTCAAACTCTGCCCCAGCCAGTGCCCGGCTCCCGGCGCCAGCGTCACCACGTCCGGCCCGGCATTCGTGGCTTCGATGCAGAAAAAATCCTGCCAGCCGTCGTCGGGCAGGTCGATGATGTGGCGCGCGCCTTCGCGGCCGGGGTTCCAGACCACCACGGACTGGCTGCCCTGCGTGTCGATCACGATGCGGCGCTGCCAGGCCGGGTCTGCCAGCACATAGCGGTGCGTGGCTTCGGCTGATGCGTCGGCCGGCGCATGGTAATAGGTGCGGTCGCAAGCCTGGTCGAGCGCAAACGGGGTGCGCTGAAAGTCAGTGGTCAGGTCGCGCAGCCGGTCCTGGTAGGGCAGGCCGGCGAGGCCCTCAATGCCCACCTGAGCGGCATGGCTGACGGCAAAGTAGCTGTGCAGCGCCTGCGTCAGCTGAAAAGTTTCACTGCCCAGGTTGCGCGTGTGCAGGGTCTGGCGCAGGGTTTCGCCCAGCGTGATGCGCAGGCTGACCTGCAAGCCCGGCGCAAATGCCGCGAAGCCGGCGTCGTGGCTGGTCTGCGCGCAGGGCGCCAGGCTCAGGCTGATTGCATCATCGCTGCTGGCGTGAATCGCGCTGACCTGCCACGGAATGACGCGCGCCGGGCCGTGCTGCAGCGCACTGGCGGACTGGCCCTGCCTGGCAAACCATGGCCAGCAGACCGGCACGCCGCCGCGAATGGCGGCGGGCTCAGGCAGCGCCTGGGGAGACAGCCAGAGCACATCGCGCTGGCCCGTGGGCACCCACGACAGCAGGTGCGCGCCGTGCAGGGCGACGATGGCCATGCCGTGGCGGGTGGTCAGTTGCAGTGCGGCGTGGCCGGCATGCGTGAGTCGGGTGATGTGGGGCGGCAAGTGCATGGCCTGGATTATGGCAAGCCATGGGGGCGCGCACCGAAGGGCGGTTTTTCCCGTGCCAGGGTTAGTACTTAGCCTGTGTCAAACGTAGCAAAAAAACATCTGCGTAAACTCTGCCTCATGTCTTTTCGCCGCTTTGACTCCCTGGATGCCCTGCGCGGCATGGCCATCGTCTGGATGACGGCCTATCACTTCTGCTTTGACCTCAACCATTTTGGCTACCTGCAGCAAAACTTTTACGCCGATCCGGTCTGGACCTGGCAGCGCACCGCCATCGTCAGCCTGTTTCTTTTCACGGCAGGGCTGGGCCAGGCGGTCGCGGTTCATCAGCATCAGCGCTGGCCCCGGTTCTGGCGGCGCTGGGCGCAGGTGGCCGGGTCTGCGCTGCTGGTCAGCGCCGGCTCCTGCGTGATGTATCCGCAAAGTTTTATTTATTTCGGGGTGTTGCATGGCCTGGCCGTGATGCTGCTGATCGTTCGCCTGAGCGCCGGCTGGGGCCGCTGGCTGTGGCTTCTGGGCGGTGCCGCCATTGCCCTGAAGTTCCTGGCCGCCAGCGCGCATGCGGCGTGGCCGGCCATTGATTTTTTGAACCAGAACCTCTGGAACTGGCTGGGGCTGATAAGTCGCAAACCCATCACTGAAGACTATGTGCCGCTGATTCCGTGGCTGGGGGTGATGTGGTGGGGCATGGCGTCGGGCCGCTGGGTGCTGCGCCAGCGGCCGCATTGGCTGGGACTTCAAGCGCTGCCGGCTGTGCCGCTCGTCAAGGTGCTGGCCGGGCTGGGGCGCTGGAGCCTGAGTTATTACCTGCTGCACCAGCCGGTGCTGATAGGCGTGCTGATGGCCATCAGCGCCCTGAAATAAACCGGGCCGGCACTGCCTTGAATTAAGGCAACCTGGCGCAGGCCGCGCCCTGTCAGGCTTTACGGACTTTTGCAGTGCCTCATCAACAAAGTTGTCCACAGGGTGCAGGGACAACTTTGATGCTGAAAAAATGCTGTCTCAGGCATACGGCCACGTCCTACAGCGGATTTTTCCGGGCCTCGGTACGGTAGGGGCTGGCAATTTTGCCGGCTTACTTTTAACGACCATGCCCAAAACCAACCCACCGGCCGATGGCCGAAACAACTCCGGTAAAAGTGCCTCCAAAGGCAGCGCCGCCGCCAAAGCCGCAGCCCGCAACACCGACAGCGGCCCGGCCCGTGTCAACCCTGACGCAGGAGGCGACGCGCAGGCTGAAAAAATGGCCCAGATCCAGGCGCTGGCTGCCGCCATGCCGTTCAACTCTATCAAGCCCGCCGAGCATGGATTTGCAAATGCCATGGCGCCGCAGCGTGGCGCCACGGCCGAGCCTGCATCAAGGCTGCCGACGGGCAGCACGCTGTCCGAGGAAAACGGCACTGAAAAAACCGGCAGCAGGGCGCCCGAAGGCGTCAATTCCACCATCGAGCCGCTGGACCGCGTGCGCGTGGATTCGTCCGGCCAGGTGCTGACCACCAACCAGGGCGTGGCGGTGTCGGACAACCAGAACTCGCTGAAGTTCGGCCTGCGCGGGCCGGCGCTGCTCGAAGACTTCGTGCTGCGCGAAAAGATCACCCACTTCGACCACGAGCGCATTCCCGAGCGCATCGTGCATGCCCGGGGTTCCGGCGCGCACGGGTTTTTTGAATGCTATGCGCCGCTGACGCAGCACACCAAGGCCGCACCGTTCCAGGAGGCCGGCAAGGTCACGCCGGTATTTGTGCGCTTTTCCACCGTCGCCGGCGAGCGCGGCTCCAAGGACACGGCACGCGATGTGCGCGGCTTTGCCGTGAAGTTCTACACCGACGAGGGCAACTGGGACCTGGTGGGCAACAACATGCCGGTGTTCTTCATTCAAGACGCGATGAAGTTTCCCGACCTGATCCACGCCGTCAAGCCAGAGCCGCACCACCAGATGCCGCAGGCCGCCAGCGCGCACGATACCTTCTGGGATTTTGTGTCGTTGATGCCCGAGTCCACCCACATGCTGATGTGGGTGATGTCGGACCGCGCCATTCCGCGCAGCTACGCCAGCATGCAGGGTTTTGGCGTTCACAGCTACCGCTTTGTCAATGAGGCCGGCGAGTCGGTGTTCGTCAAGTTCCACTGGAATCCGGTGGCCGGCACGCATTCGCTGGTGTGGGATGAGGCGGTGAAAATTTCGGGCGCCGACCCGGACTATCACCGGCGCGACCTGTGGGAACGCATTGAATCGGGCGCCTGCCCGGAATGGGAAATGGGCGTGCAAATCTTCACCGAGGCGCAGGCCGAGCAGTTCAGCTTCGATATCCTGGATGCCACCAAGCTGATTCCCGAGGAACTGGTTCCGGTCCTGCCGGTTGGCCGCATGGTGCTGAACCGCAATCCGGACAACTTCTTTGCTGAAACCGAGCAGGTGGCGTTCTGCACTGCGCATGTGGTGCCCGGCATTGATTTTTCGAACGATCCGCTGCTGGCCGGGCGCATCCATTCTTATGTCGATACCCAGATATCGCGTCTGGGCGGCCCGAACTTTCACGAAATTCCGATCAACTCGCCGATTGCCCAGGTCCACAACAATCAGCGCGACGGCATGCACCGCCAGGCGATTCCCCGGGGGCGCGTGGCCTACGAGCCCAACTCGCTGGCCGGCGGCTGTCCTTTCCAGGCCGGCGCGGCACAGGGCTTTGTCACGGTGCCGGCCCGTCTTCAGGCGCAGGAGGAGCAGGCCAAGGTGCGCGGCAAGCCCGAAAAGTTTGCCGACCACTACACCCAGGCCACGCTGTTTTACGAAAGCCAGACGCCGGTGGAGCAAGCCCACATTGCGGCGGCATTCCGCTTCGAGTTGAGCAAGGTGACGGTGCCGGCCATCCGCGAGCGCACCGTGTCCATGCTGCGCAACGCATCTGAAGACCTGGCGAAAAAGGTCGCCGAAGGTCTGGGAATGACCGCGCTGCCTGACGCGATGCCGCCGGCGCTGGCTCAGCCCGCGAAACCCGAGGTCACAGTCTCGCCGCCGCTGTCGCTGATGGCGCGGCTGGGCGACGGCAGCATCAGGGCCCGCAAGATTGCCTTGCTGGTGGCGCCCGGCGTGGTCGGCGCGTCGATGGCGCAGGTGCAGGTCGCCTTGCTGGCTGAAGGCGCCGTTGCGCGTCTGGTGGCGCCCTGCATCGGCGCTGTTGCCACGGCGGAGGGCGACACGCTGCAGGCCGATGCTTCGCTCGAAAACGAGCCGGGTTTCCTGTTCGATGCGCTGGTATTGCCCGATGGCGAGGCGGCGGTCGAGGCGCTGGCCAAAGACGGCCACACGATGGAGTTCATCAAGGACCAGTACCGGCATGGCAAAACCATCCTGGCGCTGGGCGCCTCGAAAGCGCTGCTTGACAAGGCCGGCGTACCGACCACCCTGCCGGACGGGGCACCCGATGCGGGCCTGATCGTGGCGCCTTCGGGAAGCGCCGCCAATGTTGCGGCAGCTTTCATCAAGGGCATTGCGCTGCACCGCCACCCGGAACGCGAAACCGATCCACCCCGGGTGTGATGCGGCCCGGCCCATGAAAAAACGCGGCCTCGGCCGCGTTTTTTCATGGAAGTAATGGCAATGGGGCTGGCTTATTCGACCTTGGCTTTTTTGCGCAGTTCTTCCTGGAAGGCTGCAAGCTTTTGCTGCTGCATCTGCTGGGCGATTTGCGGCTTGACATTTTCAAAGGCCGGCAGCTGGGCGGTACGGATGTCGTCCACGCGAATGACGTGGTAGCCGAACTGCGACTTCACCGGCGTGTCGGTCGTCTGGCCCTTGTTCAGCTTGAGCAGGGCTTCGGTGAACTCGGGCACGTAGCTGGACGGGTTGGCCCAGTCCAGGTCGCCGCCCTTGGCGCCTGATCCAGGGTCTTTGGATTGCTTTTTGGCGATGTCTTCAAACTTGCCGCCTTTTTTCAGGCTGGCGATGATGGCCGTGGCCTCGGACTCTTTTTCAACCAGGATGTGGCGCGCCTTGTATTCCTTGCCGCCGTTGGTTGCCGCGAACTTGTCGTATTCGGCCTTGAGTTCGGCGTCAGTCACCGGGTTTTTCTTCTGGTAGCTGGCAAACAGCTCGCGGATCATCAGGGCCTGGCGTGCCAGTTCCATCTGGGCCTTGAAGTCGTCAGTGGCGGCAATGCCCTGTTTCTCGGCTTCCTGCATGAAGATTTCGCGCGCAATGACTTCCTCGCGCATCTGGCCTTCCATTTCAGGCGTGACCGGACGGCCGGCCTTGGCGACCTGCTGAGCCAGGGCGTCAAGCCGGGTTTTAGGCACGGCCTTGCCGTTAACGATGGCGATGTTCTGGGCCATGACGCCCTGGGCGCTGAAAGCCAGCAGGCTGGCCATGGCGGTGGCCAGTAAAAATTGTTTCTTCATGATCAAGTGAAATTCCTTAGGAAGGGTGCTTGTGAGGGGGTTGATTGTTGTCGGCCGGAGGAATGGCCTTCTTGCGAAAGATCAAGGCTTAGACCGGCTTGATGATCTCAATGGCCAGGGCATGCAGACCCTGATCGATGAAATTTTGCATTGCATCATACACAAGCCGATGGCAGGCGACGCGGCTCTTGCCTTCAAACGCCGGGCTGGCAATGCGAACGCGGAAGTGCGAGCCGGCTCCTTGCGCGTTTGCGCCGGCATGGCCGGCATGGTCGGCGCTTTCATCCAGCACTTCAAGCTGCGTTGGCGCAAGCCGTGCCTGGAGCTGTTGCTCGATCTCCCTGACGCGCACGGGCAGGGCGGCGTTGCTGCTGGATGAGGTGTTCATGATGTGGTGTCCGGTTTGATGTGTTTGTTGAGGAAAAATGCCTGCGCCAGGATAAACACCAGCATCAGGCCCATGCCGCCGAACAGCTTGAAGTTGACCCAGGTGCTGGTGGGAAAGTTGAAGGCCACCCACAGATTGAGACAGCCCATGACGGCAAAGAACGCGACCCAGCTGAAATTCACCTTGCGCCAGACCGCGTCCGGCAGGCTCATCTGCGCGCCCATGAGCGACTTGATGCCGTTTTTCCTGAACACCAGATCACCCACCAGCAGCGACGCGCCCATCACCCAGTACAGCACCGTCGGTTTCCACTTGATGAAGCTTTCGCTGTGAAAGTAGATGGTGGCGCTGCCCAGCGCCGTGACCAGCGCCAGGCTGACCCAGAGCATGCTATCGACCTTGCGGCCGCGCGCCTTGATCCACAGGATCTGCGCCAGCGTGGCGACAATCACGACCACCGTGGCCAGCAGCACCGGGGCTTCGGCCGGGCCGACGATGCTGCCCGAGACCATGAAGCCGAGCCAGTCGGTGGCGGCGCCGGCGGCCCAGTCCTTGTGGCCTTCGGCGTACTTGAACATGCCGAAGAAAAGGGCAATCGGCAAAAAGTCAAACAAAATTTTCATGGATGGATTATGGCGGAGTCATTTTTAGTCAAAAAGTGAAGCCCAGTCTGCGCAGGGGCGTCCCAGGCCAGCAGGGGCCACGGAGACGGCTTTGCCGGGCCGCAGGCGGGGGGGCAGCGCAGTACGCGAAGCGACAAGCGTGGGGGCTCATTTCTTCTTCTTGAAATCCAGCGAGGCCGAGTTCATGCAGTAGCGCAGCCCGGTCGGCGTTGGGCCATCGGGAAACACATGGCCCAGATGCGCGCCGCAACTGGCGCAAACCGTTTCGGTGCGGGTCATGCCGTGGGCTTTATCGACATGCTCTTCAATCGCGCCTTCCTTGATTTCCCTGGAAAAGCTTGGCCAGCCGCAGCCGGCATCGAACTTGGTGGACGAGTCGAACAGCTCGGCGCCGCAGCAGATGCAGCGGTAGGTGCCTTCGGCATGGTTGCCTTCGTATTTTCCGGTGAAGGGCCGCTCGGTGGCGGCGTGGCGCGTGACTTCGAAGGCCACGGGTTCGGCGCCTTTTTCAGCCAGCAGGGCTTTCCATTCGGCATCGGTTTTCTGGATTTTGGCGTTCATGGTGTTCAGGTCCTGGTGTGTTGGGAGAATAGTTTATGAACTGCAGCTAATGGCAATCGACGCGGCCCAGTCGGGCGGAAAGCCGGCAAAGCTGTCGTGTCCGGCATGCTCGTCAAACGGGGATTGCAGCAGCGTCAGCAGGGTATCGACCTGCGAGAAGTCTTTGAGTTTCGCCGCCTGGATGGCTTCTTCGCCCAGATGGTTGCGCAGCACGTATTTTGGATTGCTTTTAAGCATCAAATCAGCCCTTTGCGCAGGCTCCACCTGCGCAAGGCGCTCTGAATACTGTAGCGCCCAGGCGTTGAACGATTCCAGGTCGAAAAACAAATCGCGCACCGGCTCATGGCCGCTGTGCGCGGTAAAGCCGCACAGCCGGCGCCAGAAAATCGTGTAGTCCACCTTGTTGGCGGCCAGCAGCCGGAAGGTGCTTTCAATCAATGCGCTGTCGCCTTCCTGCGCATCGGGCAGCCCCAGCTTGGCGCGCATCCGGGCTTGCAGCGCTTCCGGGAACACGGTCTTGTACGACTCCAGCGCGGCCAGCGCGTCTTCCTGGTGCTCGATCAGCGGCAGCAAGGCCTGGCCGAGGCAAAACAGGTTCCAGTACGCCATGTTGGGCTGCTTGTTGTAGGCATAGCGGCCATGGTCGTCCGAATGGTTGCAGATGTGGCCGGGGTCGAAGGCATCGAGGAACTGGAACGGGCCGTAGTCAATCGTCAGGCCCAAAATGCTCATGTTGTCGGTGTTCATCACGCCATGGCAAAAGCCCACCGCCTGCCAGGCGGCCATCATGTGCGCGGTGCGTTCGCTGACGGCTTGCAGCAGCGCGGCATACGGCTGCTTTGCCTTGCGGCATTCGGGATAGAAGCGGTCAATGACGTAGTCGGCCAGCGTTTTGAGCTGCGCGTGCTGGTTGCGGTAGCTGAAATGCTCGAAGTGGCCGAAGCGGATAAAGCTCGGCGCGGTGCGCGTCACCACGGCGGCGGTTTCGATTTCCTCGCGCCGCACGGCCGCGTCCGAGCCGGTGATGCACAGCGCGCGCGTTGTCGCAATGCCCAGGCCCTGCATGGCTTCGGAGCACAGGAACTCGCGGATCGAGCTGCGCAGCACCGCCCGGCCGTCGCCCATGCGGGAATAGGGCGTCTTGCCCGCGCCCTTGAGCTGGACTTCCTGCGGTCCGTTGTGCGTTTGCATCTCGCCCAGCAGAATGGCGCGGCCATCGCCCAGTTGCCCGGCCCAGACGCCAAACTGGTGCCCGCTGTACACACTGGCCAGCGGGCTGGCGCCGGGAAGCGGCTGGTTGCCGGTCAGGGCGGCCAGCGTTTCGGCCGATTCCAGCCAGTTTTCTTCCAGTCCGAGTTCACGCGCCAGGGCGCGGTTGCGCCCGACCCAATAGGGTGACGGCAGGGGGCTGGGTGCCAGCGCGGTGTAGAAGTCCGGGCCCAGGCCGGCAAACGAATTGACCCATTGCAGGCCGGGCCCGGCGGGCGCGTGGCTGGCCGTTGAGGGGGAGTTGTTGGTGGCAGTTCTCATGACTTTATTGTGCTATGGGGCCGGCAGCCCTGTGCAGCAAGGGGTAAGTGTCGTGCATTGCGTTGCAAAGCGTCGCCAGGGCGGCGTGGCTACGGACATTCCCGCAGCAGGCCGGTGAATGCAGCCTGTACCATGCAGGAGCAGTTCATTCGATTTTCATGACATGCCCGGTCGGGCGGAAAAGGACGTAGACGATGTTAGGTTTAATGCAGAACCAGCCCATGCTGATTTCATCACTGATCGAGTTTGCCGCGCGCCACCATGGCGATGCGGAAATTGTTTCGCGCCGGGTGGAGGGCGACATCCACCGCTACACCTACAAAGAGGCGGCCCAGCGCTCACGCCAGGTGGCCCATGCGCTCGATGGACTGAATCTGGCCTTCAGCGACCGCGTGGCCACGCTGGCCTGGAACGGCTACCGGCATTTCGAGCTGTACTACGGCGTCAGCGGCTCGGGCCGGGTGCTGCACACGCTCAACCCGCGCCTGCACCCCGACCAGGTGGCCTGGATCGTCAACCATGCCGAAGACCAGGTGCTGTGCTTTGACCTGAGCTTCTTGCCGCTGGTGCAGGCCGTGCATGCCAGGTGCCCGACCATCAGGCACTACATTGCGCTGTGCGATGCCGACAGGCTTCCCCTTGACTCCGGCATTCCCAACCTGCAAAGCTACGAAAGCTGGATGGGCGCGCAGCCGGGCGACTACGACTGGCCCGGTTTTGATGAAAACACGGCGTCGAGCATGTGCTACACCAGCGGCACCACCGGCCATCCCAAGGCCGCGCTGTACAGCCACCGCTCCAGCACGCTGCACGCCTATGCGGCGGCCCTGCCCGATGTGATGGGCATTTCGGCGCGCGATGCTATTCTGCCGGTGGTGCCGATGTTTCACGTCAACGCCTGGGGCTTGCCGTATTCGGGCGCGCTGACGGGGGCCAAGCTGGTGTTTCCCGGCCCGGCGCTTGATGGCAAGTCGGTGTACGAGCTGATAGAGGCTGAAAAAGTCACCTATGCCGCTGGTGTGCCGACGGTCTGGCAGATGCTGCTGACGCATGTGAAGTCGGCTGGCTTGCGCTTTTCAACGCTGCGCCGCACCGTGATTGGCGGCGCGGCCTGCCCGCCTTTCATGATTCAGTCGTTTAACGACGACTATGGCGTGGAGGTTCTGCACGCCTGGGGCATGACCGAAATGAGCCCGCTGGGCACGGTTTGCAGTCTTAAAAACAAGCACGATGGCATGTCGGCCGACGAGAAGATGAAAATACGCCTCAAGCAGGGCCGGGCGATTTACGGCATCGACATGAAAATCGTCGATGGGGCTGGCAAGGAACTGTCCTGGAACGGAAAGACCTATGGCGACCTGCTGGTCAAGGGGCCGTGGGTGATTCGCGAGTACTACAAGGGCGAAAGCGACCCCTTGGTCGATGGCTGGTTCCCGACCGGCGACGTGGCCACCATCGACGCAGATGGCTACATGCAGATCACCGACCGCAGCAAGGATGTCATCAAGTCGGGCGGCGAATGGATCAGCTCGATTGACATTGAAAACATCGCCGTCGCCCATCCGGCCATCCTCATGGCGGCCTGCATCGGCGTGGCGCACCCCAAGTGGGACGAGCGGCCCATCATCGCGGTGGTGAAAAAGCCGGGCATGGAGGTCACGCGCGAAGAACTGCTGCACTTCTACGAAGGCAAGACCGCCAAATGGCAGATTCCCGATGACGTGGTGTTTGTCGATGCCATCCCCATGGGCGCGACCGGCAAGATGCTCAAGACCCGGCTGCGCGAGATGCTGAAAGACTACAAGCTGCCGCAGAGCTGAGCCGTTGGCGTCATGATGCAAGGCCCGAGCACCCTCGGGCCTTTTTTATTTTTCACCTCAAGCATTCGACGCAACCATGAATCTGGAGTTCTTCGCCATTTCCCTGCTCAACGGCTTGAGCTACGGGCTGCTGCTGTTCATGCTCAGCTCGGGGCTGACGCTCATCTTCAGCATGATGGGCGTGCTCAACTTTGCGCATGCCTCGTTCTACATGGTCGGCGCCTACATTGCCTACAGCACGTCGCAGGTCATCGGCTTTTGGTGGTCGCTGCTGGTGGCGCCCCTGCTGGTGTTTGCGATAGGGGCGGCGTTCGAGCGTTTTTGCCTGCGCCGCGTCCACAAGTTCGGCCATGTGCCCGAATTGCTGGTCACTTTTGGCCTGTCCTACCTGCTGCTGGAACTGGTCCAGCTGGTCTGGGGCCGCTCGGCGGTCAACTATGTGCTGCCCAGCGGCTTGCAGGGGCCGCTGTTCACGGTGTTCGGCACCCACTTTCCCAGGTCGCGCGCCTTCATCATGTTCATCTCGCTGGCGATGCTGGCAGGCATCTGGCTGCTCCTGACGCGCACGCGCATCGGGCTGGTGATCCAGGCGGCGCTGACGCACCCCGAGACCGTCGAAGCGCTGGGCCACAACGTGCCCCGTGTGTTCATGCTGGTGTTTGGCGGCGGCGCGGCGCTGGCCGGGCTGGCCGGCGTGGTCGGCGGCAACACCTTCATCACCGAGCCGGCCATGGCCGGCTCGGTCGGGGCGATCATTTTCGTGGTGGTGGTGGTGGGCGGCATGGGCTCGCTCAGCGGCGCTTTTCTGGCGTCCATCCTGATCGGGCTGATCCAGACCTTCGCGGTGGCGATGGACCAGTCGCTGATGACGCTGCTGGGCCATTTCAGCGTCGTGGTCACGCCCGAAACCCTGGGCTATTCGCTGCTCAGGCTCACGATTGCACAAATTGCGCCCATCCTGCCATTTTTGCTCCTGGTGCTGATGCTGATCTTCCGGCCCCGGGGCCTTCTGGGCACGCGGGAAGGTTAGGGACCGCATGGCAAGCACTTCTCAAGCCGTCAAACGCTTCAACACCGGCCGCTGGGTCGTCTGGACGCTGTATGCGCTGCTGCTGACGGTGGCGCCGCTGCTGTTCAAGAGCAGCCTGGCGCTGACCCTGCTGTCGCAGGCCGGCTACCTGGTCATCATCTGCCTGAGCTACAACATTCTGCTGGGGCAGGGCGGCATGCTCAGTTTTGGCCACGCGGTGTATTCGGGTCTCGGGTCGTTCCTGGCGATTCATGCCATGAACCTGGCGGCCAGCGGCCGCTTTTACATTCCGCTGAGCCTGATTCCGCTGGTCGGCGGCCTGTCCGGGCTGTTTTTTGCCGCCTTGCCGGGCTACGTGACGACCAAAAAGGCGGGCACCACCTTTGCCATGATCACGCTGGGCGTGGGCGAGCTGGTGTTTGCCCTGTCGCTGATGTTCCCGGAATTCTTTGGTGGCGAAGGCGGCATCACCACCAACCGAGCCTACGGCAAGCCGCTGTGGGGCATCACCTTTGGCCCGCAGATCCAGGTGTATTACCTGATCGCGGTGTATTGCTTTGTCTGCACCGCCGCCATGTTTGCCTTTACCCGCACGCCGCTGGGCCGCATGCTGAACGCCGTGCGCGACAACCCCGAACGCGTCGAGTTCATCGGCTACAGCACCCAGCGCGTGCGCTACTACGCCTTCATCATCGCCGGCTTCTTTGCCGGCATCGGCGGCGGGCTGGCGGCGATCAACTCGGAAATCGTCACGGCCGAGGTGGTCAGCAGCGTGCGCTCGGGCAGCCTGCTGCTGTTCACCTTCCTGGGCGGCACGACCTTCTTTTTCGGGCCGATCATCGGCGCCGGCCTTTTGGTGCTGGCGCTGGTCTGGCTGTCCGGGCTGTCGATGGCGTGGCTGCTGTATGTCGGCCTGATATTTTTGTTCATGGTGATGTACGCACCCGGCGGCATTGCCAGCCTGATCATGATGAACCTGCGGGTCGCTTCCTTCGGCAAGCTCAAGGTGTTGTGGCCGGGCTACCTGACGCTGGCCGTCACGGCCTTTGCCGCGCTGATGGGCGCGGCCGCCATGGTCGAGATGATCTACCACCTGCAACTCAACGTCGCCGTCGGGCCTGAGCTGAAGTTCATGGGCCTGACACTCAACGCCACCCAGTCCGCGACATGGCTGGGCGCCGGACTGGTTTTCCTCATCGGCCTGGGGCTGTTCGAACTGGCGCGCCGCAGCTTCGTTGTGCAATGGAGCCGTGCACAGGACGACATCGAAACCGAGATCAAGCGCCTGGAGCTGCTATGAAAATTGACATAACACCCCGCGCCGGCTTTGCGCTGGAGCTTAGAAACCTTAGAAAAAGCTTCGGCAAGACCGAGATCATTCGCGGCGCCAGCCTGGCCGTCAGCCCGGGCGAGCGGGTCGCCATCATCGGGCCGAACGGCGCGGGCAAGTCCACGCTGTTCAACCTCATCAGCGGCCGCTTCGAGCCCAGCAGCGGTGACATCTTGCTGAACGGCGAACGCATCAACGGCAAGAAACCGTTCGAGATCAACCGGCTGGGGCTGTCGCGCAGTTTCCAGATCACCAACATCTTCCCCAAGCTCAGCGTGTTTGAAAACCTGCGCTGCGGCGTGCTCTGGAGCCTGGGCTACAAGTACACCTTCCTGAAGTTCCTGGCCAACCTGCACGACGCCAATGCGCGGGCCGATGAACTGATGGCGATGATCAAGCTCGACAAGAAGCGCGACGTGCTCGCCACCCACCTGACCTACGCCGAGCAGCGCGCGCTGGAAATCGGCATCACCATTGCGGGCGGCGCCAGCGTGATTTTGCTGGACGAGCCGACGGCGGGCATGAGCCGCTCCGAGACCAGCCGCTTCATCAGCCTCATCAAGGAAGTCACTGTGGGCAAGACGCTGCTGACGGTCGAGCATGACATGAGCGTGGTGTTCGGCCTGGCCGACAAGATCGCCGTCGTCGTCTATGGGGAAGTGATTGCCTGCGACGTGCCCGAAGCGGTGCGCGCCAACCCGCGCGTGCAGGAAGCCTATCTGGGCTCATCGGTGGCTGACGCGCAAGGGCAGGGACACTGACATGCTGAAACTCACCCATCTCAACGCCTTTTACGGCAAGAGCCACGTCCTGCACGGCGTCTCCTTTGACGTGCAGCCCGGCGAAATCGTCGCCTTGCTGGGCCGCAACGGCTCGGGCCGCTCGACCACCGCCAAGGCCATCATGGGGCTGGTCGAATGCCAGGGCTCCATCCTCTGGAAAAACTCGGAAATCGTCGGCAGGAAGGCCTACCAGATTGCCCATCTGGGCCTGGGTTACGTGCCTGAAAACCGCGACATTTTCCCCAAGCTGACCGTGCATCAAAACCTGCTGCTCGGCCAGAAGGGCTCGGGCAAGGGCTCGCGCTGGTCTTTCGATGACATGTACACGCTGTTCCCCCGGCTGCGCGCGCGCCAGCACACCGAAGCCGGCGTGCTGTCAGGCGGCGAGCAGCAGATGCTCACGCTGTGCCGCACCCTGATGGGCGACCCGGACCTGATCATCATCGACGAGCCGACCGAAGGACTGGCGCCCAAGATTGTCGAGCTGGTCGGACAGTACCTGCAAACCCTCAAGGCCAAGGGCATCTCGGTCTTGCTGATCGAGCAAAAACTCACCATTGCCATGGCGATTTCCGACCGGGCGCTGGTGATGGGCCACGGCAGCATCGTGTTTGACGGCACGCCCGACAGCCTGCGGGCCGATATCGGCATCCGAAAGGAGTGGCTTGAGGTGTGAGCTCCATGTCTCAAAGGAGATAAATATGTGATGTGCCGCTTCATGTGGGCAGCGCCTGTCCGGGGCGGTAACGGTGCCGTCATATTGCATTGTTACGGTTCAGTCGGCACCCTTGCCATACAACCATTGCAGGTAGGTATGAACAAAACTCTTTTGCACCACCAGGCCCGGCTTCATGATTCGCCCCCAGTCGCTGAAATACAGGCGCCCCGTCCTATGCGAGACGCTGCTATCGCACTGATTATCCAAGGGCACACGACATTCAAACTCCCGGCGGCAGCACAGTCTCTCTTCTGGGATATTTGCGATATGTACCCAGCAATCCCGGATAAGACACGACAGATGTTCTCATTCCCGGAATGTACCGATGGTTTTATGCTGCAAGGTATGGAGTACGCAAAATACACTGGCGATGTTGATTTATGCGACCGGTATTGCTACTGGCACAAGAATCGCAGTTTGCACGCCAATCATGTGTTTTCCGAGAGCCATCTTTATCAATCAACCTCGCTTTACGAGCAACACGTACACGCCATTGCGGACGGCATTCTCCGGGAAATATGGCAGTTCTTTCATGCAGAGGAGGAGATTAACGTTCGCGACAGTTCCTACTTTCAGTATTGCGCGTATGGAAATCACCAGCAAATCGTGGATCGCTATTACCTTCAAGGCAAACACGAGGACGGACATCTGATTACATTGATCAAACCCACCCGCGACGGTTTGGTTATCTTTCCAAGAGGAGAGGAGACTCCGGTTCACCTGCACGATGACGAGATCATCATCATCATCATCACAGGATCGCTACTGACGGCCCTTTCGGATGGACAAATTCCACCGATGTACCATGCTGTTCAGAACTCATACATGAAGATCGGACGAGCGTCCTTGGTGTATTTTGTTATCCCAAATCTTGAACGACCTTACCGAACCTTGCTTGGTAAAAAACAAGTTGATCTGCTGAAAATAGCCAATGAAAGTCATATGGCATTTGGTAACACTGCGCTGGCATAACGAGAACGGGCATGGGGTTTGAAATCATTGTTGTCCATGCCTGTTTGTGTGACATACCCGGGCTTGACCCGGTATCGTGATGAATCATCAAGGAAAAATTGAGTGTCCATCCTGTTCGTAGAGGGCTTCACTCTGGGTATGGGCCTGCTCATCGCACTCGGCCCGAAAGATACTTTCGTCATCAAGAACAGCCTGGGCGGTCAGCATGCGCTGATGCTGGTCTTGACCTGTGCCTTGAGCGATGTGCTGCTCATCGCCTTGGGTGTGCTTGGTCTTGGGGCACTGATCAGCGCCTCACGCTGGACGATGGTGGTCGCCATGGTGCTGAGCATTGCGTATCTGGTCTACTACGGTGCCATGGCCCTGCGCGCCGCCATCGCCGGGAAGCAAAACATTGAACTCCAAGGCCTGGACGCAGGCCAAGCCGTTCCTCGCAGTCGAATTTTCACCGAAGCTTTGGTGCATTCGCTGCTAACCCCTTATGCGTGGCTGGACACCGTATTGGTGATCGGCGCCATCAGCTCGACCAAGGCCGGCGTGGGCAAGTGGTGGTTTGCGTCAGGGGCCATCGTGGCGTCCTTCCTGTGGTTTGTGTTTCTCACCCGTGGCGCCCGTGTGGCTGCGCCTCTGTTTCGCAGCCGCTGGGCGTGGCGGATGCTGGACGTCATCGTGGCCGCGTCCATGCTGGCCCTGGCCGTCAAACTGTTGGGGGACTATCCGTGGCAATCGTCAGTTGCCACGCCGGAATGATCTCACCCATGGGCCACGGCAGTAGCGTCTTCACAGGCACCCCGACGGAACTGCGCAACGACAGCAATATCCGCAAGGAGTGGCGGGAAGTCTGAGCACCTTGTCCCAGCCGTGACAAACCCGGTATAAACCCGTGGTAAACCACTAGGTGTACCTCATACAATAAAAATAGAACGACTGTTCTATTTTTACTTCTGAGGAATGCAAGCATGACCGCTGAATACAAAGTGCATGGCAATATTGCCGTGATTATGCTCAACAACCCACCCGTTAATGGCTTGGGCTACGCCACGCGTCTTGGCATTACAGACGGCTTGAGCAAGGCCAACGACGACGATGCCGTCAAGTCCATCGTCATCACCGGCGCCGGCAAGGCTTTTTCGGGCGGCGCCGACATCAATGAATTCGGCTCGCCCAAGGCGGTGCAGGAGCCCAACCTGCTCAGCGTGATTCTGGCGCTTGAAAACTCGTCCAAGCCGGTGGTCGCCGCGATGCATTCGGTCTGCATGGGCGGCGGTCTGGAACTGGCGCTGGGCTGCCACTACCGCATCGCCGCGCCCGGTTGCAGCGTGGCGTTGCCTGAAGTCAAACTCGGCCTGCTGCCGGGCGCGGGCGGCAGCCAGCGCCTGCCGCGTGCGCTGGGCGTGGAGCCGGCGCTGAACATGATCGTCAGCGGCGAGCCGGTCAAGTCCGAGATGCTGGCGCAAATCCCGGGCCAGAAGCTGTTCGACCGGATGGCGTCTTCGCTTGAGTCGCTGGCCGACGAGGCGTTTGCCTTTGCGCAGTCGATTGCCGACATTCGTCCGCTGCCGCTGGTACGCAACCTGCCGTGCAAGCACCGCAACGGCGATGCTTATTTCCAGTTCGCCCGCAACATGGTCAAGGGCATGGCGAAGAATTTCCCGGCACCGCTCAAATGCGTCGACGCCGTCGAAGCCGCCACCAAGCACAAGTTCGACGAAGGCATGCGCATTGAACGCGAGTTTTTCACCAACCTGATGTTTACGCCTGAAAGCCGTGCGCTGCGGCACATTTTCATGGCCGAGCGTGCCGCCTCCAAAATTCCCGATGTGCCGGCAGACACGCCGAAACGCGCGATCAATTCGGTTGCCGTGATTGGCGCCGGCACCATGGGCGGCGGCATTGCCATGAATTTCCTGAACGCCGGCATCCCGGTCAAGATGCTGGAGATGAAGCAGGACGCGCTGGACCGG
Organism: Burkholderiales bacterium; assembly: GCA_016000195.1. Taxonomy (GTDB): domain Bacteria; phylum Pseudomonadota; class Gammaproteobacteria; order Burkholderiales; family Burkholderiaceae_C; genus Polaromonas. The sequence goes on from JAECRO010000045.1 coordinate 25,024, forward strand.
GGCATCGCCACCATCCGCAAGAACTACGAATCGCAGGTCAAGAAGGGCAAGCTGAAGGCCGACAAGTACGAGCAGCGCATGGGCCTGCTCAGCACCACGCTGAGCTACGGCGACCTGAAGGATGCGGACATGGTGATCGAGGCCGTGTTCGAGGAAATGGGCGTGAAGCAAGCCGTCTTCAAGGAACTCGACCGCGTGATGAAGCCCGGCGCGATCCTGGCGTCGAACACCTCGACGCTGGATTTGAACCAGATTGCCGCCTTCACCCGCCGCCCTGAAGATGTGGTGGGCCTGCATTTCTTCAGCCCGGCCAACATCATGAAGCTGCTTGAAGTCGTGCGTGGCGAGAAAACCGCCAAGGACGTGATGGCAACCGTCATGGCGGTCGCCAAGAAAATCCGCAAGACGGCCGTGGTGTCAGGCGTGTGCGACGGCTTCATCGGCAACCGCATGATCGAGCAGTACGGCCGCCAGGGTGGCTTTTTGCTGGACGAGGGCTGCACGCCCGAACAGGTGGACAAGGCGATTGAAAAATTCGGCTTTGCCATGGGGCCGTTCCGCATGGGCGACCTGGCCGGCAACGACATCGGCTGGGCCATCCGCA
>JAECRO010000046.1 GCA_016000195.1 Burkholderiales bacterium
GCTGGAACTCGCCGATGCTCTGGCCGAACTGCTTGCGGTCGTGGATGTAGGGCAGCACGTTGTCCATCACCGACTGCATGATGCCCAGCGGCCCGCCGGTCAGCACGGCGCGCTCGTAGTCCAGGCCGCTCATCAGCACCTTGGCACCGCCGTTCAGCTTGCCCAGGATGTTCTGCTCGGGCACTTCGACGTTGTTGAACACCAGCTCGCCGGTGTGGCTGCCGCGCATGCCGAGCTTGTCGAGCTTTTGCGCGACCGAAAAACCCGGCATGTCTTTCTCGATCAAAAAGGCCGTCACGCCGCGCGCGCCCAGTTCAGGTTCGGTCTTGGCATAGACCACCAGCGTGTCGGCGTCGGGGCCGTTGGTGATCCACATCTTGCTGCCGTTGAGCAGGTAGTAGCCGCCCTTGTCCTCGGCTTTCAGCTTCATCGAGATCACGTCGCTGCCCGCGCCCGGCTCGCTCATGGCCAGTGCGCCGACATGCTCGCCGGAAATCAGCCTGGGCAGGTATTTTTGCCGCTGCGCCTCGCTGCCGTTGCGCTTGATCTGGTTGACGCACAGGTTGGAGTGCGCGCCATACGACAGGCCGACGGAGGCGCTGGCGCGGCTGATTTCCTCCATGGCGATCATGTGCGCCAGGTAGCCCATGCCGGCGCCGCCGTATTCCTCGCCCACGGTGATGCCCAGCACGCCCAGCGAACCCATCTTTTCCCACAGGTCCATCGGGAACTGGTCGGTGCGGTCAATCTCGGTGGCGCGCGGCGCGATTTCGGCCTGGGCAAAATCGCGCACGGCGTCGCGCAGGGCGTCGATGTCTTCGCCGAGTTGAAAGTTGAGTCCGGGCATGTTGTTCATGGTTGAAATGTCTCTTTTAAAAAATGATGAAGGTCGCGCGGGAATCAATAGGTTTTGGGCACCGGCGCGATGGTTTGCTGCATCAGCGCGCAGGCGCTTTCCTTGCCGCTGGCGTCCAGATGCATGACTTCGGCCGTGGTCACGATGATGCGCTTGCCGGCCCGCGTGACGCGGCCCACGGCGCGCAGTTCGCCGTCCTTGAAACCGGCCAGGAAATTGATCTTGTATTCGACCGTGGTGACTTCGGTGTCAGGCGCCACCTGCGTCAGCGCGGCATAACCACCGGCAATGTCGGCCAGCGCACCCGTGGCGCCGCCATGAAAGCCGCCCTGCTGCTGGCAGGCGCGCTCCGAATACGGCAGCGCCACCTCGCACAGGCCAGGCTCGACCCGCACCAGCCGCGCGCCCAGGTGCTGCATCAGCCCCTGGCGCAAAAAACTCGCCTCGATGCGCTGGAACAATTCTGACGGCGCGGTGGATGCATCCATGAAAAAGGCCTTGTAAGAATGGGTTGAAGCGGCCCTGCCAGCGGGCCTTTTACTTGACGTTTACGTAAACGTCAATTATCACCTATTTTGATTTTTCAGCCTTCAAAAGCAGCACCCTGGCTTCCTTTTCATGGGTGCGGATTTCATCCAGATTGGCCTGCAGGTCCACCAGCTGGTCTTCGAGCTTCTTGCGGTGATCGGCCAGGATGGCCAGGAATTTCTTCAGTTGCGGGGAGGTGTCGCGCGGACTGTCGTAGGAGTCGATGATTTCCTTGGCCTCGGTGAGGGACAGCCCCAGCCGCTTGGCGCGCAGCGTGAGCTTGAGCCGCGTCCGGTCGCGCGCCGAGTACACGCGGTTGCGTCCGCCCGGCCCTTCGCGCTCGGGCTGCAGCAGGCCCATGTCCTCGTAAAAGCGCATGGCGCGGGTGGTCAGGTCAAACTCTCTGGCGAGATCGCTGATGGTGTAGGTAGTGACCATGATGGAAGAAAAAGTAAACCGCAGCGACAGCAAAAACAGGTGCGCTGCTGTGTCCACAATGAATGAATCGCGTCTTACGTTTACGTAAACGTCAAATATAGCGTGAATCGGCCGGCGCCTGGTTTTTTTACCGGAAGGCAACCCGGCGATGGTTTGGGCAATGCGCCTGGCGGGCGGCCGCCAGGCGCCAGATGAATGGCGTGAAGGTGGTGCGCGCCACCTCAAAACCCTGCGGGGTCAGGTCGTCCGAGGCAGCTCTTGCGGAAGCGACATGAAAAAACTGGCGCCCATCTGGTCAGGGCTTTCAGCCCATACCGTGCCGCCATGAACCTGTGCCACCCGCTTGATGATGGCCAGCCCCAGGCCATTGCCGGGAAAGTCGGCCGAAGAGTGCAGGCGCTGAAACGCCGTGAAAAGATTGCCGCTGTAGCCCGGATCAAAACCTGCGCCGTTATCGGCCACCAGCAAGATCAGCTCACCCGGCACCTTGCCCGGCAGCAGCCCGACCTTGATCCATGCCTCGGGCTTTTTGGAGGTGAATTTCCAGGCGTTTTCCAGCAGGCAGGCCATGGCGGTCGTCAAAAGGCCCTTGTTCCCGACCAGCATCAGGCTGCTGTCCATCTCGATGGCCACGTCCCGGTCCGGATCACGCTTGCGCAGATCAGCGATCAATGAAAGGCAGACCGGCGCCAGATCGACCATGGCAGGCGTCCCGGAGCGCAGCGGCAACTGGGCCAGCGTGCGCAGGTCATCGACCAGCTTGGCCAGCTGGCTGATGCTGGCCTGAATACGCCGGACATAGTGGCGCCCCTGATCGTCCAGCACCAGCGAATACTTTTCCGCCAGCCGGGCGGCAAAACCATGGGCCACGTGCAGCGAGTCCGGCAGGTCGCTGGACACCGCCTGGGTAAAGGTGAGCAGGTCATGCCTGACATTCTTCAGCTCGACCTGCTGCGCGAGCAGCGTCTTCTGCAGCTCTGCATTGGACTGTTTGAGGACGCTGTCAGCAAGGTGGCGGTCACTGATGTCGGCCAGGCTCACCAGAACCGCCTGATGGCCATTCCATTTGACCTGGCTCCAGGCCAGCTCGACCAGCACTTCCTTGCCGTCCACTTTTCTCTGTTTGCACAGCCGCATGTCAGACTGGTCTTCCTTGTCCGTCTGCAGGGAGCGCAGCAATTCGGCACCCTCGCCCTCGGGGAAGAGCGCCTCCATGCCAAGCGTCATGAAGAGCTTGCGGGCAATGCCGTAAAACTGGACGGCAGCCTGGTTGACGGCAAAGATGCGGAGCGAAGTGCGGTCGAACACCCACATGGCGTTTGGATTGGCTTCAAAAATCAGCTGGTTGTAGCGCTTGCTGTCCTCCAGCAGGCGCTGGTATTTCCGGGCGGGGCCAGCCTCCCGCAGGTTGACGACGTAACCTTCCGGGCGCTGCCTGAAGGTGTATTCGACCCAGCTGTTTTCAAAGCTCTCGTGGGCAATGAAGCTGTACAGCGCCGAGGAAGCAAGCGCCACTTCGGTGGCGTCCTCATGCTCCCTGGCAACTTCCTGGGACACGACATCCCACAGGCTGTAGCCGGTGATGGCCGGCAGCGAACTGTGCAAGAACTCAAGCGCGCGGGCATTGGCATCAAGAATGACGGCCTTCTCGTCAAGAAGGACGATGCCATCCAGGGTCAGGTCCAGCGGTCCCCATGCCGGCTGCGTTGACGGCAGCATCGAATCGGCATCCTGCAGGCTGGTGTCGGACAAATTACCCGACGGGTTGGACCGGAACTTGTCCAGGAATCGGGTCATGGCTGGCAGTCTGGCGGCATGTTGTCAAGGCTGGGTGGAAGCAGGCAGCCGACCGATCAGCGCCATTTGGCATTGGCCATGACCAGGGCGGTAACGTAGCCTTGCAGCCAGTCAAAATTGACCGGCTTTTGAACCAGCCGTGCTTGTGGCGGCAGGCCGCCGCGGGCGGTAATGGCCTCGACCGCCATTCCGCTGATCACCACAATCTGCATGTCTGCCAGATGCTGGTTGCGTTTGATGGTTCTGAGCATCTCGATGCCATCGACGCCCGGCATCGACAAGTCGGCAATGAGCAAATCCGGCCGCATGCTGGCAATGTCCATCAGCGCATCCAGCGCCGATGACATCCAGGTGCAGTCAACGGGCAGATCCCATTCGTCAAAATGGCAGCGGTACAAGTCCCGCGCCGCCTCGTCGTCCTCGACCACCAGCACGCGCAAACGGTGCTTGGGATGAAGATCGGCCCGCGAGAGCTGCGGGCTGTACTTGGCCAGGTAGGCATTGAGGGAATGCAGGGCGATGCGCCGGTGGCCGCCCAGCGTTTTCCAGGCTTCGATTTCACCCTTTTCAACCAGCGACTGGACCGTGGCCACGGACAAGCCCAGCACTTTGGCGGCATAGCTGGTTCCGCAGTAATCCTCGCTCGAAAAATCGGTCGCAGTGATGGCCGCTTCGAAGGTTTTTGGTTCAGTCGACATGAAGGCACTTTAAAAGGTTTAAATTTGTCACAGATGTAATCTTAATCAATTTAAGGATTTGCATCTGTAGTGGAATGAAATTCACATTCAAACCGCACAAATTGGCAACCTGTCAGCTTGCGTCATAGATTTCACCTTGCGGCAGCGTAAAAAAGAAAGTAGCGCCATGCGCCGGCGCCGACTCCGCCCATATCCGCCCGCCATGCCGCTTGATGACCCGGCTGACGGTTGCCAGCCCGATGCCTGTCCCGGAGAACTCGGAGGCCGCATGCAGGCGCTGGAAAGGGTCGAACAGCTTGTCTGAATAAGCCATGTCAAAACCAGCGCCGTTGTCCTTGACAAAAAATACCGGCAACCCGGCCGCATCGGATGTTTGACCCACGCTGATGGTGGCCTGCGCCATGTGCGAAGTGAATTTCCAGGCATTGGCGAGCAGGTTTTCCATCACCACCCTGAGCAGCGGCCCATCACCTTGCGCCTGCAGACCTTCTTCTATGCTCACGGCCACCTGGCGCTCGGGCTGGCGCGTTTGCCATTCGTCCAGCAGGTTGTGGGCCATGAGCGACAGATCGACCCGCTCGGTATGCAGCCTGGCGCGCGTTACCTGCGACAGGGACAGCAAATCCTCGATCAGTCGCCCCATCTGGGCCACGCCCGCCTGGATGCGCGTCAGGTAGTGATTGACCTTGGCACTGGTATCGCCCGCCAGTTGCTTGGCCAGCAAGCGGCTGAAGCCGTCAACGGTGCTGAGCGGCGAGCGAAGGTCATGAGAGACGGAGTAGGAAAAAGCTTCGAGTTCCTGATTCGACAGGCGCAAGGCCGCCTCGATGGCCTTGATTTCCGTGATGTCGGCATCAATACCCACCCAGAAGGCCACTTCGCCCTTCGCGTCCAGCACTGGCGAGCCCCGGTAGGCCATGGTGTGGCAGCTGCCGTCCTTGGCGAGCAGGCGCCTGACGCCGGCATAAGATGACTGGTTTGCCCTGGCAATCTTCCAGTTGGACTTGATGTCGGACACATCGTCAGGATGCACCACTGCAAGCCATTGCAGGCCAGTCCATGCATTGAGTTCTCCGCCCATCAGGTCGAACCATGCGCGGTTGAAATAAGTTGCGGCCCCGTCCGGGCTGGCAGTCCACACCAGCTGCGGCGCCTGCTCGGCCAATGCCCGGAACAGGGCTTCCTGACGAGCCAGCGCAAGAGTGCGCTCAGCCACTTTTTGCTCCAGGCCGACATTCAGCCGACTGATTTCCTCCAGCAGCCTTGAGTTTTCCAGGCCGGCAGCGGCCAGGTGGCTCAGTTCCAGCGCCACATATTCATCCTGCTTGGTGAACTCGCCCTCATATTTGTCGGACAGTTGCAGCATGCCGATGTTTTTTCCATTTTTACCAATCAGCGGGACGGCCAGCCAGCCCCGCATGAGAGGCGGCTCGCCGGCAGCGCCACCAAAGTCATGCCAGCGAGGATGCGCCTCAAGCTCGGCCTGGGTCAGGCGGACCAGCCGGTTGTTGTCGCAAACCATGGCGTAGATGCCGCTACCGTCCGCCGGCTTGATCAAGCCGCTGTCGGCTTCATACTTTTCAGACAGCGACAGCGCATGCAGCATTTGCAAGGGTTCGCCGTCGGCCTTCAGGCTCACCACCGCCTGATGCGCACCAATCACGCCGCGCGCCTGCTGGGCAATCTCCTGCATCGTGCCGTCCACCGTCTGGTGCCAGGTAATGGCCTGGGCTGCGTCAGCAGCGCGCTGCAACGTGAACAGGTAGTCCTGCATTTCCTTTTCGGCCTTGTCCTGGGCTGTTTTGTCCATGGCGACGACAAGACGGGCAGCCTGGCCGGCATACTGGATCGGCTGCGACACCGTCTCGACGGAAAACAGGGATGCGTCCTTGCGCAGGTCGTGCCACAAGGCTTTTTTCCACGACGGAGAATCCAGCCACTGGCGCAGTTTCTCGTGTTCAGCCGCGGGCCGAAGGTCGAAAATCGTCATCGACAGGAACTCGGCAGCCGAATAACCGTAGGCCTGGACGGCCGCGCGGTTCACCGCCAGAAAGCGTGCCGTGGCAATGTCGTACACCCACATCGGGACGGGCGCGGTCTCAAACAGCGCCGCATAGCGCTGCTCGCTGTCCATGAGGGCCTGCTCGGCAAGCTTGCGCTGGGTAATGTCCCGCTCCACCGCCACCCAATGGATGATGTCGCCTTTGGCATCGGACACCGGCACGATATCGAGTTCGAGCCAGAACTCCCGCCCGCTCTTGGTGTAGTTGATCAATTCGGCCCGCACGGGCTGCCCGTTCCTGAGCGCTGCGCCAATCCGCTGCAGCTCGGAAAGCTGGGTTTTGGGGCCGCGTAAAAACCCCGGCGCCTTGCCGACCACTTCTTCGCGGCAGTACCCGGTCTGGCGCTTGAAGGCATCGTTGACAAAGACGATGCCGGGGCCCGTGGCGGTCATGGGTCCGGTAATCACCACCATGTCGTTCAGGCGGGCAATGCAGGTCTCCAGCAGACGCAAATGCTCCTGCGCCTGGTGCTGCTCGGTCATGTCCTGCAGCACGCCCACCAGCCGCACCACCTTGCCGTTTTCAAGCAGCGCGCGTCCCTGGGTGCGAACCCAGAGCGGCTTGCCCCTTGCCGTGACCAGCGGGAGTTCCATGTCCCAGGGCGTTGCGTCCTGCATGGCCGCCTTGACGGCCGCCCTGATGACAGGCTGCGCCTCGATGCCGAAAAAACTGACAGACTCTTCAAAATTGATGTCCAGGGAAGGATCAAGATCATAAATGCGGTACATCTCTGCGGACCAGTAGCGCGTCATGGTGTCCACCACCAGCTCCCAGCCGCCCACCCTGGCCAGCGCGCCGGTGCGGTTGAGCAGCTCGGTGTTGCGGGCCATCGCCAGTTCAGCGTCCTTGCGTTCGGTGATGTCCTGAACCACCCCGGCACAGCGCGTCGAAGGTTCGCCGTTGCGGTTGACAAGAGTCCGGCCAAACTGATGAATCCAGCGTATCTGGCCTTTTGGCGTGATGATGCGAAACTCACGCTCCAAGGGTGCGCCGAACTGAATGGCGGCATCGCGGGTAAGCGTAAAAGCCTCACGGTCAGACGGATGAATCCAGTTGAGAAATCCCTGGTAAGTGCCGTCAAACTGGGCGGCATCGATGTCGAACAACTTGTAAACCTCGTCGGACCAGGAGAGCTGCCGGGTTGCGAGGTCAATCTGCCAGTAGCCGATGCGCGCGAGGTTTTGCGCATCACGCAGCTTTTCCTGCGCCGCCAGGCTGCTCGACAACTCGGTTTCCAGTGCGCCCTGCTGCCTTTGCAAGGAGTCCGCCATGAGGTTGAAGCCGGCAGCGATTCTGGAAAACTCGCCGCCATCGTCCCGCAATGGGACAGGAATGCGCGCATCAAGCCGGTCATTGCGAATCTGCCGGATGGCCTCAAGAATGTCCATGGTTGGTTTCACGATGTAGCGCCAGCCCATCCTCCAGGCAAGCCATCCGCAAACAAAAGCCACCAGCGCCAGCAAAATCAACACCCGCTTCAACTGCGTCTGAACGGGCGCGAGCACCCCGTCGCGGTCAGCGCTGACGGCGACAAAAAAAACAGCATTGGCCGCTTTTCCAGCAGGAAGAAAGGCAAAAATCCGCTGGCGGCCTTTGGCGTCAAGGCCGTCGCCCACACCGGCATGCATGGTTTTGACCGCCGCCTGGAGCAGTGGGCTCGGTACCTGCTGACCGACCAGCGCGGATTTTTCGGGGCCGGCGGCGAGCACGATCCCCTGGCTATCCGTGATCAGCACCTGGCTGCCTTGCGGCAAAGGCGCATCGACCACCGCTTTGGACATTTCGTTGAGGTCCACGGCGACAAAGGCCACAGCGGTGACGCGTCCCTCCGTGTTCATCACCGGCATCGCAAAGGTGACAACCGGCTTGTCCTGTATCCGGCCCACGATGTAGCCGCCGGCCACGAACGTGCGGTGCGTCATGGCCGCCTGGAAATAGTCCCTGTCACCGACAAATCTCTGCGAGCCCCTGCCGATGCCATTGCAGCGAAGGTAGCCGTCCGCACCGATGAGGCCCAGGTTGGCATATACCGGAAACTGATCCATCAGGGTCTTGAGATAACGCTGACAGTCCGCCGCATGGCCACTCTCCAGCCCCGGGGCATTGGCAATCGCCATCAGAAGTTGGTGCGCCGATTCGGTCATCCGGTCCTGGCTGCCGGCCACCAGCGAGGCGGCGAACCTCAGGTTGTCTGCGGCCCGGCTGACGGCTGCGTCCGCATTGCGCCAGGCATTGATCAGGGCCATGCCCAGCAGGGGAACAATGGCGACCACCACCAACATGACAATCCGGTGCCGCAACGTTAGCCGAAGCGTCATGGCATCAGTCTTTTAAGACCACGTCCGGCACGCAAGCCGGAAAAGCCTGTCAAATAGCCGCCAGCGACTCATTCACGCCCAGCCAGTACGCCTGCAAACGATTGAGTTTTTCAGTGAAGTCGACAAAGTCGACGGGCTTGCGGACAAAGCTGTTGGCGCCGCTCTGGTAGCAGGCCACCATGTCCGAATGCTCGCTCGATGAGGTGAGCATGATGACGGGCACCAGCGCCGTCAGCGGATTGCTGCGAACGCTGCACAGCACGTCAAGCCCTGAAAGCTTGGGCAGCTTCATGTCGAGCAGGATAAAGGACGGTTGCCGGCGAATGTCGCGGCCCGCATGCTGGCCTTGGCCAAACAGGTAGTCAAGTGCCGCGGCACCATCGCGGGCCACGGCAATCTCGGCGTTCAAACCCAGTTCTTCGAGTGTCAACACTGTCAACTCCAGGTGGTCCGGGTTGTCTTCGACTACAAGTATCAGCTTATCCGACATGCTTATTTTCCAGAGTAAGCCATAAATTGTAGGGAGCTTTCATCAATTTCCAACTTTTATCTCTATTTTCATGCTTTCTTTTAATTGCAAATGAAGCATTTTTTCACACTTTCTGGCGCTACCAGCGCGGGATGACTTCATCCTTGAGCTGGCGCCGCAGCGCGGCATGGTCGGGCATCACATGATGCACGGTGGCCCAGAAACGCGGGCTGTGGTCCATGAACCGAAGGTGGCTGAGTTCGTGGACCACCACGTAATCGATCACCGCCGGCCTGAAATGCATCAGCCGCCAGTTCAGCCGGATGGCGCCGCTGCTGCTGGCGCTGCCCCAGCGGGTGGCGGCGCTGGACAGGCTGAGCTTGCGCCATTGCACATTCAGTTGCAGCGAGAAATGATCAAGTCTTGCGGTAAAAAGTTGCCGGGCCTGCTGCATGAGCCAGGCCTGAACGGCCTGCTGGATCAGCCCCGGCGCGGCATCGGGCGGCAGCCTGAGCCGCAGCGTGCGTGCCGTTGCGTCATTGCCGGCATCCGGCTCCAGCGCGGCATGCGCCTGGCGGGCATCCAGCACGACCCGAAGGGGCTCGCCCAGGAAAGGAAAGGTGGCGCCATCCTTCCAGTCAATCCGTACCGATTCAAGCTGGCGGCGCCGCTCGCGCGTCTCATGCAGTTTTTTGAGAATCCAGCCCGACTTGCCCTGCACCGCCTGGTCAATTTCATACAGCGGCACCCATTTCGGGGCGCTGACGGCCAGCCCTTCGGCGCCCACCGAAAAACCGATGGTCCGGCGCTTTCGGCGCCTGACCTCATAGGCCACCAGCCGGCCATCGAGCAGGATTTCACGCGTGGCGCGCGGATGGCGAAACGCAGCCAGCACGGGGGAAACAGGAGTCGCTACTGTTTCGATAGCTGCCTGCCCTTTACCAGCCTGCGCAAAAGGCACTTTTTGTACCAAACCAGGGAGTTTGACGGCGCTGTCAGCGTTGCCGGCAGGCGCAGGCCCGAAAAGATCAAGCGTCAGCTGCACAAGCTTGCGCGCCCTGGCTGCCGGTTGTCGTGCCTGGCTGGACACGCTTGTTTCCCTCAGGCGCGGGGCCGGGCCGGCGTGGCGTCACGGCCGGCATAGGCTTCGGGGTCGAGCCGGCGCATTTCGGCCTCGATCCAGGCTTCGACTTCGCGCATCAGCTCGTCGGGTTTGCGGCCGGCGCTGGGAATCGGCTTGCCGATGGAAATATCGACGATGCCCGGCTTCTTGATGAAGGCCTTGCGCGGCCAGCACCTGGCCGAGGTCACGGCAATCGGGATCACCGGCGCGCCGGTTTCGATGGCCAGGCGCGTGCCGCCCGATTTATAGACGCCCTTTTGGCCCCGGTTGATGCGCGTTCCCTCGGGAAACATGATCACCCAGGTGCCCTGCGCCATCAGCCGCTTGCCCTGCGCCACGACCTTGCTGAAAGCCTGGGTGCGCTGGCTGCGGTCAATGTGGATCATGTCCATGCGCGCCATCGCCCAGCCGAAAAACGGGATGTAGAGCAGCTCCTTCTTGAACACATAGGCCAGCGGGTGCGGCATGATCGCCGGCATGGTCAGCGTCTCCCAGGTGGACTGGTGCTTGACCAGCAGGACGGCGGCGCTTTTCTCGCCGCTGGGCAGGTTTTCCAGGCCGGTGACACGGTTCCTGATGCCCAAAATGAAGGTGCCGCTGTCAACCGCCAGCTTGAGCCAGCGGGCGCACATCCAGTACATGGTGGTGCTGTTGACAAACAGCGAGGCAATGACGGCAAACAGCGCCCACGGAATCACGGTAAGGATCATCCAGAGCATGTGCAGGACGGAGCGAATCAGGGACATGGAAGGGGTTCCGGCGGGTTGAGTTGGTATTTTTTTCGAGTTGCTGCGCCTATGGCGTGCTTCAGCACCTGAATTCAGGATGTTTTAGCCATTTCCCGCTTGCTGCACGGGCACAAGTAGCTATTACTTTCATAGCATTACCGGCTAGCTGCCGGCTTCAGGCTGGGCGCTGCGCGCCAGGATGAAATCGGCAAATGCCGACAGATCGTGGTGAACCAGCGTTCCAGCCGGCAAGCCTTCAGGCGGCGCCATGCCCCGGTATTTTTGTGACTTGCCGGTGAGCACCAGGTGCGGCTCGCAACCCGCCGCCGCGCCAGCCAGCACATCGCGCAGCGAATCGCCGACCGTGGGAACGCCCTTGAGCGGCACGCCAAAACGCATGCCGATCTGCTCGAACAGCCCGGGCTGCGGCTTGCGGCAGTGGCAGTGTTCTTCGGCGGTGTGCGGGCAGAAAAACACCGCGTCGATCCGCCCGCCCTGCAGGGCCAGCAGCTTGTACATCTTGGCATGCATGGCATTGAGCGACACCACGTCAAACAGCCCGCGCCCCAGCCCCGACTGGTTGGAGGCAATCACCACATGCCAGCCGGCATGGTTGAGCCGCGCAATCGCTTCGAGCGCACCGGGCAGCGGCAGCCACTCGTCGGGCGTCTTGACGAAGTCGTCGCTGTCGCTGTTGATGGTGCCGTCGCGGTCGAGGATGACTAGTTTCATGGTGTGCCCATCAATGGGAATCGGTCGTTGGCGACGCTTGCCAGCCGGTGACGAACAGGCCGCTGAAACGGCCAGGCGCAAGCTGCAGCGCGAGGGTGTCGCCGGGTTTGAGGGCTGCCGCCCCGGCATCGTCGATCAGCAGGCGCTGCGGAATGTCAAGCCCGCCGACCTGCAGCACCAGCTCGGTGCCGCCCAGGCTGCGCAGGCTGGCCGGCTTGAACTGGCGGGTCATGACGCGGGCGGTGACGGGCGCGGCGGGCGCCGTGGCCGATGCGGTCGCGCCCTGCAAAAAGAGTCCCTGCCGGTTCAGGTGCCGCTCAAGCAGGGCGCCGCTGCCAAACAGCCAGAGCAGCAGCCAGGCGGCGCCGACGACCGGCATGACGCGGCGCCAGCCCATGCGGCGAATCACCAGCCCTGCGGCCAGCAGCACGGCCAGCGCCACCAGCACCGGCCAGAGCAGCTCCAGCGTTCCTGACATGGTGGAAACCGGCGCCAGCGACAGGGCCGGCGTGGCGTTCTGGCGGTCGTCGGCCAGTTGCAGCAGCCAGCGCACCGCGACCATGAACGCCGGCGGCCCGAACAGCAGCCAGGCGGTGCGCTGCGAGGTCCAGCGCGTTGCGGCGGGCGTCAGGCCGGGGTCGTCCGGGCGCATCATGGATTCGGGTGGAGCCATGGCCCGTTCAGGCGACCAGGCGCGACAGGTCGGCCACCCGGTTCATGGCGTCGTGCAGGCTTTTCAGCAGCCCCTGGCGGTTCAGGCGCAGGTCGAGTTCCTCGGCGTTGACCATCACGCCGTCGAAGAAAGCATCGACCGGCGCCCGCAGGGCCGCCAGGGTCTGCAGCGAAGCGGTGTAGTCGCCGGCATCAAACCGGGCGTTGGCACGGGGCAACACGTCCTTCATGGCGGCGTAGAGGGCGATTTCAGCCGGCTCCTTGAGCAGGACTTCGCTGACATGCGGGTCCACGTCCAGCGGTTCTTTCTTGAGGATGTTGCCGATGCGCTTGTTGGCGGCGGCCAGGGCCGGGGCTTCGGGCAGCGCGGCAAAGGCGCGCACGGCGGACAGTCGCTCACGCACTGCTGACCAGTGGTGGGTTCCTTGCACACCAAGAACGGCGTGAATATGGCTCGGCTCATATCCTTCGCTCTCAAGTAGGCGAACCAAGCGCTCTTGGCAGAATATTTCAAGCAACCCATCCATGGAATACAAGGGGTTCAACACACCTTCCGGAAAAGTTTTGTAAGCACCGTGAATCAGGTCAATTAACTTAATTGGAAGCTTGTGCTCCACCCACATGCGAACAATGCCCAAAGCATGCCGCCGCAGCGCAAACGGGTCTTTCTCCCCCGTGGGCGTATTACCAATGCCGAACATGCCGACCAGCGTTTCAAGCTTGTCGGCCAGCGCCACCACCACGCCGGTCAGGTTTCGTGGAAGTTCATCGCCCGCAAAGCGCGGCTTGTAATGATCTTCAATCGCCATGGCAATATCTTCACTGAGACCATCATGACGTGCGTAATAACCGCCCATGATGCCCTGCAACTCGGGGAATTCGCCCACCATGTCGGTCACCAGATCGGTCTTGGCCAGCAGCGCGGCCTGATCGGCCTGTTCTGCCAGCGCTTCGCCGCCCAACTGCCTGCCGATGGCTTTGGCAATCGCCCGCACGCGCTCCACGCGCTCGCCCTGCGACCCGAGTTTGTTGTGATAAACCACCTTGTCCAGCCCCGCCACGCGCGAGGCCAGCGTCTTCTTGCGATCCTGGTCGAAGAAAAACTTCGCGTCGGCCAGGCGCGGGCGCACCACGCGCTCGTTGCCGCCGATGACAAAGCTGGCGTCGTCCGGGCTGATGTTGCTGACGACGAGGAACTTGTTGGTCAGCTTGCCGGACGCGTCGAGCAGCGGAAAGTATTTCTGGTTGGCCTTCATCGTCAGGATCAGGCATTCCTGCGGCACGCCCAGGAACTCTTCTTCAAATTCACAGACCAGCACATTGGGCCGCTCGACCAGCGCGGTCACTTCATCGAGCAGGGCGTCGTCTTTAATCGGCTGGACGCCGCCGCCGACCTCTGCAGCCGCCTCGGCCAGCTGGCGCGCAATCTCGGCCTTGCGCTGGGCAAAGCTGGCGATCACCGCGCCGTCGATTTCCAGCGTGACGGCGTAGCTGTCGGCATCCGCCAGCAGCACCGGGTCAACGGCAGCTTCAAAACGGTGGCCGTGCGTGCTGTTGCCGGCGGTCAGGCCCAGCACCTTGACCGGCACCACGGTGCTGCCGTGCAGCGCGACCAGGCCATGCGCCGGGCGCACGAAATTCACGCTGCTCCAGCCGGGGAGTTCGCAGTCGGTTTCCAGCTGGTAGCTCATGACCTTCGGAATCGGCAGCCTGGCAATCGCTTCTTCGAGCGCCTTTTGCAGGCCGGTGTCGAGTGTGGCGCCAGTCACCAGGCTGTCGTAGAACAGCGCTTCGGCCTTGCCGTCGGGCGCTCGTTTGAGCGCGGCGACAGCGGCTGCCGGGTCGGACACGTCGGCGCCCAGCGCCTGCAGTTTCTTGATGAGCGCGGGCGTGGCCTTGCCCGCTGCATCCAGCCCGACCGATACCGGCATGAGCTTTTGCTGCGCGGCCTTGTCGTCAGCCTTGAGCCAGACATGGCTGATGTGCGCGGCCAGGCGGCGCGGCGAGGCATACGCCGTCACCGCTGATTCAGCCGTGGCCAGGCCCAGCGCCCTGAGCTGCTCGGCCAGCACGCCGGCGAAGGCATCGCCGAGTTTCTGGAGCGCCTTGGGCGGCAGCTCTTCCACGAACAGTTCGACCAGAAGGTTTTTGGTGGTCATGGTTCAGGCGCCCTTCTTCGTCGTTGTCGTTGTCTTGCTTGTCTTTGTCATTTGCTCAACCCATTCGCGCGGCGCCATGGGGAAACCCAGGCGCTCGCGGCTTTCCAGATAGCTCTGCGCCACCAGGCGCGACACGTTGCGGATGCGGCCCATGTAGGCGGCGCGCTCGGTCACGCTGATGGCGCCGCGCGCGTCCAGCAGGTTGAAGCTGTGCGCGGCCTTCAATACCTGCTCGTAGGCGGGCAAGGCGAGCTGCTGCTCGATCAGGTGCTTCGCCTGCTTTTCATGCGCGGTGAAGGCGGTGAACAAAAAGTCGGCGTCGGAATACTCGAAGTTATAGGTCGATTGCTCGACCTCGTTCTGCTTGTACACGTCGCCATACGTCAAGCCTTCGGTCCAGGTCAGGTTGTAGACGTTGTCCACGCCCTGCAGATACATTGCCAGGCGCTCCAGTCCGTAGGTGATCTCGCCGGTAGCCGGCTTGCAGTCAATGCCGCCGACCTGCTGGAAGTAGGTGAACTGCGTCACTTCCATGCCGTTGAGCCAGACTTCCCAGCCCAGGCCCCAGGCGCCCAGCGTCGGGTTTTCCCAGTCGTCCTCGACGAAGCGGATGTCGTTCTTCTTCAGGTCGAAGCCCAGCGACTCCAGGCTGCCGAGGTACAGCTCCAGGATGTTGCCGGGCGCGGGCTTGAGCACCACCTGGTACTGGTAGTAGTGCTGCAGGCGGTTGGGGTTCTCGCCGTAGCGGCCGTCTTTCGGGCGACGGCTCGGCTGCACATAGGCCGCCTTCCACGGTTCGGGGCCAAGCGCTCTTAAAAACGTAGCAGTGTGCGAAGTCCCGGCGCCGACTTCCATATCATAGGGTTGCAAAAGCGCGCAGCCCTGGTCGGCCCAGTAGGACTGCAGTTTCAGGATGATTTGCTGGAAAGTGAGCATAAAAATGGGCCGTGGCAAAAAAACGTGTAGCTGCCTATTATCGTCACCGCCCATGAAGACCCCCCGATACAGGCCGCACCAGGGGTTTTACATGCCAGGGGCGCTTGAAGCCCTTGCGGCGGCCTTGGCCAGCGCGCATCAGTACTGCCAGAAAATCCGCTGCAGCTCCTTGCTGTCGGTGGTTTGGATCAATGCCACGGCGGCCAGCAACCTCGACTCATCGCTCGCGGCCATGCCGCTGCATGGCTTTGCGTCAATTTCGCTGCAGAGGTATGTGGCCACCAGCACGCCCCCCAGTCAGGACGCCCTGCGCATGCCCGGCTTGCTGCACCAGATGATGGAGAACCGCCCAACGGCGCGCCGGGAATGAACAGTTCAGCGGCGCCGGCCCAGGAAGGCCAGCCCCGTCACCGCCAGGCCCAGCGCCCACAGCGGCCACAGCCCGAAGCGCCCGACCCACCAGGCGTAGGGCGTGATGCCGCTGCGGCCCTGCACCTCGCCGGTCAGCACGCCCCGGGTGTGGCGCGGCAGCGAATGCGTGACCTCGCCCAGGCGGTTGATGATGACGGTGGCGCCGGTGTTGGTGGCGCGAATCATCGGCCGGCCAAACTCCAGCGAGCGCATGCGCGAGATCTGCAAATGCTGGTCAATCGCCACCGTGTTGCCGAACCAGCCGATATTGCTGAGGTTGACGAACATCGTCGGCGCCTGGGGGCCATCGACAAAGCGCGCGCCCAGCTCCTCGCCAAACAAATCCTCGTAGCAGATATTGGGCGCCAGCCGCTGGCCCTGCCAGCCAAACGAGGACTGGCCGACCGCGCCGCGGTTGAAGTCACCCAGCGGGATGTTCATCAGGTTGATGAACCAGTGAAAGCCGGGCGGAATCACCTCGCCAAAAGGCACCAGGTGGTGCTTGTCATAGCGGTAAGGCGCGGGCAGCGCAGCGGGCTGGCCGGTCTGGCCGGGCAAGCCAGGCTTCAGGCCGATCACCGAATTCGAATAGCCGGTGTCGTAGTCCCCCAGCGGCAAGCCGATCAGCGCGGCCTGCTGGCCGGTCGAAAACCGGCCTTGCAGCCCCTGCCAGTAGCCCTCGGGCAGTTGCTGCGGCAGCAGCGGAAGCGCGGTTTCAGGCGCCACCACCAGCGCGCCTTTGGCAGCCTGCAGCTGCTCGCCGTACCAGCGCAGCGCGGTAATGACGCCGGTGCCGCCCACGAATTTCTCGTCCTGGGGAATATTACCCTGCAGCAGCGTGACCGACATCGGCCGGACCAGCGCCGGATCGGGCTCGACATCGCCGACGTTAAAAACCGGGAACCAGGCCAGCGCTACGCTCAGAGCAATGCCTGACAGCGCCGCCAGCCAGCGCGTCCTGGGCGCCAGCAAGGCAAAAGCCAGCCACGCAGCGACCAGCGCGGCCACAAAGGTCAAGCCATGCACGCCGATCCAGGCGGCCAGCGGCCTGGCCCAGCCGTCCACATGGGCATAACCGCCCTCGCCCCACGGAAAGCCGGTGAAAAATTTGACGCGCGCCAGCTCGGCCAACAACCAAACCGCTGCAAAAACAATAGCACGCAGCACAGGCCGGACAGGTGCCAGAGCCACAAACAGCCCTGCAGCGGCAGCGTAATACAGCCCAAGAAAAACGGCCAGCAAAACAATCGCCAGCACCGTCAGCGGCGCCGCCAGTCCGCCATACACATGCAGGGAAATAAACAGCCACCAGAAGGTCGCGCACTGCATGGAAACGGCAAACAGGCCGCCCAGCCAGGCGCCGCGCCGCCAGGAGCGTGCGCCATCGAGTTGCCCGGCCAGCAGCGCCAGCGCCAGCAGTTGCAGCCAGCCCGCCGGCTGGCCTGGAACGATTCCAGTCACGGCGCCAAAGGGAAAAGGCCATGCCATGCTGGCTGCATGGGCGCATCCAGCTATTAAAACAATAGCGAATTGGAGCCAGGCCAGCCGATTGCCGGGTGGGCGGGTTTCCCGTTTCAAGCCTGATGAACCGAATCGGGCGGACGATGACGGC
The DNA here is from genome assembly GCA_016000195.1 of Burkholderiales bacterium. GTDB lineage: Bacteria > Pseudomonadota > Gammaproteobacteria > Burkholderiales > Burkholderiaceae_C > Polaromonas. The sequence continues at coordinate 17,541 of JAECRO010000046.1, forward strand.
CTCATGCGTCCCATGGGCAGGACATGCAGAAAGTCACCGGCGTCACAGGGCCTCGGTCGCCTGGATGACAGCCGCCGCCGGCGACACCTTGAACCAGCGCACGGCGCCGCCCTTGGTGTGCAGCACGGTGAACTGCAGGCCGGCCAGCGCGTAATGCTCGCCACGCTTGGGCACATGGCCCATTTCGTGCGCGACCAGGCCGCCAATGGTTTCAAAGTCGGTTTCGGGCAGCAGCACGCCAAACGATTCATTGACCCGCTCGACCGAGGTGTCGCCGCTCACGCGGTAGGTGTGGTCGGTCAGGGCAAAAATATCGCCCGCGTCCTCGGCAATGTCGAATTCGTCCTCGATCTCGCCGACGATCTGCTCCAGCACGTCTTCAATTGTGACGAGGCCGGCGATGCGGCCAAACTCGTCAATCACCACGGCCAGGTGGTTGTGGTTGCCCCGGAACTCGCGCAGCAACTCGTTCAGGCCCTTGCTTTCAGGCACGAATACCGCCGGACGCAGCAGCGCCCGGATGTTGAGCTCGGGGGCGCGCTGCAGCTTGAGCAAATCCTTGGCCATCAGGATGCCGATGATGTTTTCCTTTTCATCCTCATACACCGGAAACCGCGAATGGGCGGTGTCGATGATGAGGTGCAGGAGCTCATCGAAGGGCGCGTCAATGTTGATCAGGTCCATGCGCGGCGCGGCCACCATGACATCGCCTGCCGTCATGTCGGCCATGCGGATCACGCCTTCGAGCATTTCGCGGCTTTGCTGGCCGATGACGTCATTGTCCTGGGCCTCCACCAGGGTTTCGATCAACTCGTCCTTGGAGTCTGGGCCGGGATGGAGCATTTCAGCGAGCTTTTGCAAAAAGCCGCGCTTGTCTTCCGGTTTGGAAGACCGACTGGGAGGAACATCGGACACGTGAGGGCGGTCGGTAGTGGAGAAGCGGCCTAGGATAGCCTAAATTTTTGACCACGTGCCAGATTGGGCTCACCCGAATGCCTTTGATCTTGCGGGCAGAAGCAGCGCAGCAGGCGAACCGGCCAACAAAGCGCAGAGCGGATAGCCAGCGGCCGCAGCGCCGGGCCGCACCAGGCAAGGCCAGCGCCCCCGGGGGTAGCGCATTTCACGAAGTGAAATGCGTGGGGGCTTTTATTACAGCCTCATGCGGTCGCGGCTGTCCTGCACGCCGCGCCTGATTTCCTGCAGCGTCGCCAGGAAGCGCCAGAACTGCCGGGCCTGCACCTTCAGCCGATAGTCGGTCTGCGCAATCTGCTCGTCAAGCATTTCGGTCATGCGCGAATCCAGGTTCGCCGGCTGCAGCTTGAGGTAGGCTTCGGTTTCGGAGCCGTCGCGCTCCACCGTGGCGCCGGCCTTGTGGGCGATATTGAGCATGGCGGTGTTTTCGCTCAGCGCATGGATGAACATCATCGCCACGCCTTCATTGCGCGCATGCATCGCGGCGCGGTCGAACAGGCGCGCGCCGTAACCCCGGCCGCGCGCCTGCGCCAGCACCGAGACGCCAAACTCGGCGCAGTTCTTGAGTTCGGGGTCGGTTGAAAAGGCCAGATGCGCCATGGCAATCAGTTCGAGCTTGCGGTTGTAGATGCCGAAGATCTCGTCACGCTCAAAATTGAGCCCGGTCACATAGCGCTGGATCTGCTCGTCGTTGGCCGAATAGCCAAAGCGCAGGTAGCGGTCTTGCGGGCTGAGCGCCAGCAAATGCGTGGCGATGCGCTCGATGTGGCTGGGGCCGATGGAACGGATCGGCACAATCACCGACGGCGCACCAGAAGCCTGGGCAAGGCGAGACCCGCTACCCTGCGCAGGCGAGCGGAAAAACTCCTTGCTCGCCTGAAAGGATGCTTTTAAAAGTGTGCCAGGATGAATCATGGTCAGAATATAAGGGTTTTCCCTGTATAAATACCGCGATTGCGGCAAACACCTGCAACCGTGAAGCCCCTGAAAAACTGTATAAAAAATGGCTTTTCCGCAATGCACAACTGCACAGTTAGCTATTTAAACGATAGCAAATAAATTTCATGCGCGATTTAAAAATGTTGCAGTGCAGCAACGCTGTTTTAAGCCTGATACGCGCCCAAAAATGGATATTTCCTGGCCGCCACCCCAATCACCCGGTACCGGGCGCCACAGGGGAAGGGCCGTGGGGGGCCTTCACCCGGTCCAGCACGAAACTGGTTTTGCAGTCCTGCACGCTGGAATGCGGGCCGGCGCCGTCAAGCAGGCAGGCCGTCCAGGCGCTGCGCTAGGCGGCCTGCGCTGCGGCCCAGCCCTTGAGCGCCTCGCAGGTCGTTCCGGCAAACTCCACCACGCCCGCAACCTGCGCGGCCGCATCCTCGGGCCACTGGCCCTGCAGACAGGAGTGCTCCAGTGTGCTGCAGGCATCGCTCAGTGCCTGTGCGCCGACATTGGAGGCGGCGCCCTTGAGCGCATGGGCGGTGCGCGATAGGGCGGCGCTGTCGCAGGCCGACAGCGCCGCCCGGATGTCGTCGATGCGCTGGGGCATCTCCGTGGTGAACAGCATCACCACCTCGCGCGTCATGCTGAGTTCTTCGTCGTCGAATTCCTTGAACTGGTCGAGCCGGCTCCAGTCGATCAGCACTGGCGCCGGCTTAACGTTAAATTGCCCCTCTTGCGCAGTCGCCACGGCGTCAGTAGCTACTATTTTTATAGCACCCTCATGCCCGGGCTGCCGGGCATGGCAGGCCAGTGCTTCGGACAATTCATCAATGCGCAGCGGCTTGGGCAAAAACCCGATCATGCCGGCCTGTTTGCAGCGCTGGCGGTCTTCTTCAAGCACCGAAGCCGTCAGCGCAATGATGGGCGGCGCTGCCGCGCCGTGGGTGCTGATGATGAGGCGCGAGGCGACAAAGCCGTCCATCACCGGCATGTTGGCATCCATCAAAATGGCGGCGTACTGGCGCGGCGTCTCGCCGGTGCCGGTGCGCAGCGAGGCGGCAACCCGGTCCACGGCTTCGCGGCCATTGACGGCGGTGGCGGCCTCGTAGCCCAGCTTGGCCAGCATGGCCAGCGCGACCTTGAGGTTGATGGCGTTGTCGTCGGCCACCAGAATGAACTGGTCACGGGCTGCGGCGGGTTGCGTTTTTGCTATGGTTTGTATAGCTGCAGGACCAGATGTGACGCGCGCAAGCGCATCAAAAAGCTGTGACTGGCGATACGGCTTGAGCAGCCGTGCATCAAACACCCGGGCCTGCTCGCCGCTCGGCATGGTGCCCGAGGTCAGCAGCACGATGGGCGTGTCGGGGATGCGCTCGCGCAGCAGCCGGGCGAAGCTCAAGCCGTCCATCTCAGGCATGTGCATGTCGCTGATCACCACATCGGCCGGATGATCGGCCAGCCAGGCCAGGGCCTCGGCGGCGCGCTCGAAGAGCATGGGCTCCATGCCCCAGCGCCTGAGCTGCTTGTCCAGAATGCGCAGATTGACCTGCGTGTCATCGACCACGACGGCGCGCTTGCCGGCCAGGCTGACCAGGTGCAGCGACGTCAGCATGGCGACTTCGGGGGTGTCCGCATGGTCCAGCCGGGCGGTGAACCAGAAGGTGGAGCCTTCACCGGGCACCGACTCCAGTCCCACGCGCCCGCCCATCAGCTTGACCAGCCGCTTGCAGATCGCCAGGCCCAGCCCGGTGCCGCCGTATTTGCGGGTGGTGCTGGCATCGACCTGGACAAAAGACTGGAACAGGGCGGCCTGCCGGTCCGGCGGAATGCCGATGCCGCTGTCCTTGATGCGGAACTCGACCAGCGCTCCGTGGTTCGGCTTGAAGTCTTCAAGCACGTGGGCCGAAACAATCACCTGGCCCTTCTCGGTAAATTTGACGGCATTGTTGACCAGGTTGAGCAGTATCTGGCGCAGCCGGGTGACGTCGCCGCGCACCCAGCCGGGCAGCTCGTCGCCCATGTCCACCAGCAGCTCCAGGCCTTTTTCGCGGGCGCGCGGCGCGCCGATGTCGCACGCTTCCTCAATGGTGCCGAGCAGGTTGAGCGGCTCGTTTTCCAGCTCCAGCTTGCCCGATTCGATCTTTGAGAAATCAAGAATGTCGTTGATGACGCCCAGCAACTGGTCGCTGGAAATCCGCATGGTGTGGACATAATCGCGCTGCTCCAGGTCCAGCGCGGTGTCGGCCAGCAAGGTGGTCATGCCCACCACGCCATTGAGCGGGGTGCGGATTTCATGGCTCATGGCGGCCAGAAACGCCGCCTTGGCGCGGGCCGCGCCCAGCGCTTCCTCGCGTGAGGCATACAGCTCGGCGGTGCGGCTGGCCACCCGGTCCTCAAGGGTTTCGTTGGCCTCGTGCAGGGCCAGGGTCTGCGCCTCGATGGCGGCCCGGTTGCGCTGCAGTTCCCTGGCACTGTGGTGCAGGGTTTGCGAGAGCTGCTGCACTTCGGCAATCCGGCTTTGCTGCAGCAGCGGCACCCTGGCCAGCGCCAGTTGCGCGGCCGCTTCGCTCAGGCGCTTGAAGTGCAGGCCCAGCCGCCACGCCAGGGTAATGGCCAGCAAGGCGCCCAGCAGCAGGATCAGCCCGGTCACCAGCAGCGTTTTCCTCAGGGCCGCCTGCGCGCTGGCGGTGAAGTCGCTCTCGGGCGCGGCCACCACCAGGCTCCAGCGCACGCCCATGTTTTCGCCAAAGGGTTGCAGGGCCACCATCAGCGTGTCGTCGCCCATGGGGATGCGGCGCAGGAAAGACTCGCGCTGCACGCTGGATTCGCGCATTTTCCCCAGGCTGGGGGCGGCTTCGCCGTAGGCGCTGCGGATGATGGCGTTGCGGCTTTGCAGTGGCTTGTAGCGTTGCAGGGCGTCGCCGGCGCCGGCAAAAAGCGCATCGCCGGTCGAGCTGGCCACCAGCAAACCCTGCTCGTCCACCAGAAAAACCGTGCCACGGGCGCTGATCCGCATGCTTTGCAGCATCTGGTTCAAGCTTTTCAGCGGCAGGTCAACGGCAAACACGCCCAGCGCGCCGCCGTCGGTTCCATAGACGGGCTGCGCCAGCGTGAGGCGCAGTTGCCGGTCACTGGGAGCAACCGATATCGGCGTGAAAGCCCGCCCCTTGTTTTCCATCGCAACCTGGTACCAGGGCCGGTTGCGGGGTTCGTAGTTGCCCTTTTCCACAGGCAGGTCATGCTGGCGGTCGCCAGGAGACTCGGCCAGAAAAAGGCTGCGGCCTTCGCCGCCCGCCTTGCGCTCGCTCACGCGCACCCGGGTGCTGGCGTCCTGAGTGAAGGTTTCCACGCCCAGGAACTCTCCGCGATAGCTTCCCAGGTACATCCTGGGAACATCGGGCGTCATGCGCGTCATGGCAAATGCGGTTTGCTCGAACAGTTCCGGCGACTGGATCAGCTGGCGCGCACGCAGCACGGCCGATGCATCCGGCTGCTCATGAATCAGGCCGTTCAGCACGACATGGGCTTGCGCCAGATGGACCTCCACATCGGTCTTGATGCGTTGCGTCATGTCCGCGATGATTTTCCCGGACAGCAATTGCACGCTTTGCAGATTGCTGCGGTACAAAAACCAGCCCACGGTGAGCGCCGGAAGCAGGGAAAACAGCAGCAGGCTGGCAATCAGCACCGTGCGCAGCGGGAAGGTACGCGGTGGCACTTGCAGGCCGGCCGTCATGCCAGGCCCAGGATTTCCAGCGTGTCCATGGGTTGGGTGCGCCCCGGCACCTGGACCAGGGCGCGCTGGCCGGTGCGGACCGCTCCCGTGACCAGGCGCACCGCCTGCACGCTGGCGGCCACCGCCCAGCCCAGGCGCGGCTCGCCCTGGAACAGCTTGAGCGCCGCCGCCACGGTGTCGCCCACCGGCGTGGTCTGGCCGGTCCGGCTGATCAGGCCGTCCAGGCTGGCAAAGGCCACCGGGCCGCTGTGCAGCGCCACGCCCAGCGAAAACTTCGGCAAGCCGCGGCCGGCCAGGTTTTTCTGCACATAGGCATCAATGCGCCGGGTTGCGTTGGCCAGCCCCAGCGCGGCGCGCACCGCCCGCAGGCCGTGGTTCACGGAATTGGTGTCGGCCGCATCGACGAAAACGCACAGCATGCCGTCGCCGACAAACTGCATGTAATGCGCGCCAAACAGGTAAACGGTGTCGCCCACGCTGCTGTAAAGCTGCTGAATGATCTCGCTGAGCTCGCTGCTGCTCAGCGCCTGCGTCCACACGCCATAGTCGCGCATGTCGGCATACAGCACCGTGGCGCTGGCAAATTTTTCATTGCTCTGCACCGCGCTGCTGTCGGGCCACTGCTCGCTGAGCGCCTGGACCATGCGGGTTTCGTACAGCGCGCCAATCTTGTGGCGCTGCTCGTCCAGCGCAAGCTGCACGGCCTTGTCCACCACCTGCGTGCGCATGGCGTCCGCCCGGTCGCGCTTGTTCAGCTGCGCACTGACGGCTTCGCGCAACTCCTGCGGCGCAAACGGCTTGGTCAGGTAGTCGTCGGCGCCGGTGGTCATGCCCAGGCGCATGTAGCTGCGGTCCTGCAGCGAAGTCAGCAAAATCACCGCCGTGGCCGCCAGCAGCGCGTCATTGCGGATTTGGTCCAGCACCTCAAACCCGTCCATCAGCGGCATCTGGACATCGCTGACGACCAGGTCGGGCTTGTGCTCGCGAATCAGGGCCAGGCCCTTGGCACCATCTTCCGCGGCCAGTATCTGGTGGCCTTCTTTTTTCAACACCTGGCCGACCAGCAGGCGGGTGCCCGCATCATCATCAATCACCACGATCAAAGCCATAACAACACTCGCTACTTCCAAAGTTAACCCTGGGCGGCGGCTATCGAAAACAGCCGCTTCAACCGTTTGCCGGGACTGCAGGCAAACCTCCGGCGCCTGCGGCTCTGCTGATTTGAGAAACCGCGTCTTTTGTCGATTTTCGACAGATTGACAGATCGAACCACGCCACCATGACAATTCCGATTGTCACAAAAAAATAGCTTTTTGCAGCTTGTTGCAGATTTATGGGTTGGTCATGGGCTCAATCGGCGCCTTGCCGGGCAGGACTGATGCGTAAACCGCACACTTCGGCCGGCTGCGGCAACTCAGGGCTGGTCGCCGTCCAGCAAGGCCAGCGTCGTCTGCATGACCTGCGGCACAAACGCCAGCTGCACATGCGCCGCGCCGCGAACCAGCCGGTTGCAGGCGCCGGGCAGCGTCGCGGTGGACGCCGGAAACACGATGTTGTCGCAATTCGAATACCAGCAGGTGAACCGCGCATGGCGGCCAGCAGGCATGCCGTGGTCGAGCTGGGCATGCCAGTCTGACAGCAGGCGCATCTGGCGCCCATTGAGGCCGTGGCCAAAACGCGCCAGCCAGGTGCCCCGGTGCGGCGTGCCAATCGTCACCACATGGCACACGCGCAAGTCGGCCTTCATCAGCTTGAGCCAGGCCCGCGCGGCCAGCCCGCCCATGCTGTGGCAGACCAGCAGCGGCGGCTGCCCGGTCGCCTGCGTCACGCGCCGGACCGCCTGTTCGATCTGCGGCGCGTACTCGTCAATCGAGCCCAGCAGCGGCTCCAGGTTGATGGCGACAAAGGCATGGCCCCGGCCTTGCAGTTGCTTGAGCCAGGGCGTCCAGATGCCCCGGTTGCAGAAAAATCCATGCACAAACACCACGCCCCGGCGCCCCTGCACCTGCGCTGGCGGCCCGAGCTGATCCGGCACGGCATTCGCTCGGAAGGGCTGTCGCCAGCAGAAAACCCTGGGCGCGGTCACGGTCTCCCCCAGCCAGGCCGAGAACAGCTCCCGCCAAGTGGGCTGGGGTACCGGATCGCCTTTGTTGAGTTGCCTGACCAGTATGAATTCGATAGCAAGAAAGGCAGAGTAGCCCAGCGCAATCGCCATGAAACCCGAAAAAGCCAGCACCGGCGAGGTACGGCCGAAGTACAGCAGCCAGCCCAGGGCCGCAGCGCTGATCGACAAGATGATGAGCCGTTGCAGCGCTGCCAGCATAAAAGTCAGAGATGGCCCTGGGAGACTGTCGAAGTTAGGGTAAAAGTTGGTCAGAATTACTTAAAAACAGCGCCATT
>JAECRO010000047.1 GCA_016000195.1 Burkholderiales bacterium
CGCTCCCAGTGCACTACTTGCGCCATTGCCGGTCTGGATGAAAGCGCTCTAGGGATGGGTACAAAACCCCCATCGTCCTCACTGCGCTTTGCTACGCGTAGCTCCTTTCCCCCTTGCAGGAGGGGCGACGCCTGGCGCCCGGCAAAGCCATCTCGCTCGCGTCCGCTTGCGCAGTCGGGGAAGGGAAAGAGCCACGACCTGAGTTGGGCGATTTCCCGCTCGTTCAGTCGTCCGCTGCGGGATCGAGTCCCGGGAACAGCACCTCGGTATAGCCGAACTGGCTCAGGTCCCGAATCCGCATCGGGTAGAGCTTGCCGATCAGGTGGTCGCACTCGTGCTGCACCACGCGGGCATGAAAGCCATCCACCGTGCGGTCAATCGGGTCGCCGTACTGATCGAACCCGGTGTAGCGGATGCGCGAGAAACGCGGCACCATGCCGCGCAGGCCGGGCACCGACAGGCAGCCTTCCCAGTCGCTTTCTTCCTCCGCGCTCAAGGGCATGATGACCGGGTTCAGCAGCACGGTGCGCGGCACCACGGGCGCATCGGGGTAGCGCGGATTGAGCTGGTCGTTGCCAAAAATCACCACCTGCAGGTCAACGCCGATCTGCGGCGCCGCCAGGCCGGCGCCATCGACCGACTGCATGGTGTAGAACATGTCCGAGATCAGGACATGCAGCTCGTCGGTGTCGAATTCGGTCACGGGCCTGGCGGTGCGCAGGAGCCGCGCATCGCCCATTTTGAGGATTTCACGAATAGTCATGCATCCATTATCGCGGCGCCCGTCTTTTTCGCACTGTTTTTAAAAGAAACAATGGCCCAGCGCAATACTGACGGGCATGAGCAGCTATGTATTTTGTAGCATCCTGATCTCTTGCACAATCCGGCCAGCGCCGGCCATCAGCCCGGCGCAGCAGCCAGAAGCGCCAGCAAGGCCGCCTCGTCAATCACCGCCACGCCCAGCGCCTCGGCCTTCACCAGCTTGCTGCCGGCTTCCGCACCCGCCACCACGTAATCGGTTTTCTTGCTGACCGAGCCGGCCACCTTGCCGCCTGCGGCTTCAATCCGGTCCTTGGCCTCGTCGCGGCTCAGGCCGGGCAGGGTTCCGGTAATCACGAAGGTCTTGCCCGACAGCGGCCTGGGCGCCACGACGGCCGGCGCGCCCTCTTCCCAGGTCACGCCGCAGGCACGCAACTGCTCGACCACTTCCCGGTTGTGCGGCTGGTCAAAAAAGGTGCGTATGCTTTTGGCGACGATGGGGCCGACATCGGCCACTTCGAGCAACTGTTCCTCGGTCGCATCCATGATCGCATCGAGCTGGCCGAAATGGCGGGCCAGCGCCTTGGCGGTCGCCTCGCCAACATGCCGGATGCCCAGCCCGAACACGAAACGCGGCAAGGTGGTGTGCCTGGACTTTTCCAGCGCCTCAATCAGGTTGTTGGCCGATTTTTCAGCCATGCGGTCCAGGCTGGCGAGTGCCGTGAAGCCCAGTCGGTACAGGTCGGGCAAGGTGCGGATGACGCCGGTATCTACCAGTTGCTCGACCAGTTTGTCGCCCAGGCCCTCAACTTCCACGGCGCGCTTGTGCGCGTAATGCAGGATGGCTTCCTTGCGCTGGGCCGCGCAAAACAGGCCGCCCGTGCAGCGGTAATCGGCTTCGCCCTCCTCACGCACCGCCGCACTGCCGCACACCGGGCACTGGCGCGGCATGCTGAACTGCGGCGCACCGGGAACGCGCTTGTCCAGCCGCACGCTGACCACTTCGGGAATCACATCGCCCGCGCGGCGCACGATCACCGTGTCGCCCACGCGCACATCCTTGCGGCGCGCTTCGTCCTCGTTGTGCAGGGTGGCGTTGGTGACGGTAACACCGCCGACGAACACCGGCGCCAGCTTGGCCACCGGCGTCAGCTTGCCGGTGCGCCCGACCTGGATGTCGATGGCCTGCACGGTAGTGAGCTGCTCCTGCGCCGGGTATTTGTGCGCCACCGCCCAGCGCGGCTCGCGGCTGACAAAGCCCATCCTGCGTTGCAGCGCCAGGCTGTTGACCTTGTAGACCACGCCGTCAATGTCGTAGGGCAGCTGGTCGCGCTGCTGGCCGATGGTCTGGTGAAACGCTATCAGTTCTGTAGCGCCTTGCGCAAGCCGGGTCTGCGCCGCGACCGGAAAACCCCATTTTTTCAGGGTCATCAGCAGTTCAAAATGGGTGTCGAACGCCGGGCCGCCCTCCCCGGGCGGCGTGATCTCGCCCACGCCGTAGGCAAAAAAGCTCAGCCGCCGCTGCGCCGCAATCGCCGGGTCGAGCTGGCGCACGCCGCCGGCTGCCGCATTGCGCGGGTTGACAAAGGTTTTCTCGCCCTTGGCGCCTTGCGCGATCTTTTCGCGCTGCCGCTCATTGAGCGCCTCGAATTCGTCGCGGCGCATATAGACCTCGCCGCGCACTTCCAGCACTGGAGGTGCATCGGCAGGCAAGCGCAGGGGAATCTGCCGGATGGTGCGGATGTTCTGCGTCACGTCCTCGCCGACCTCGCCGTCGCCGCGCGTGGCGGCCTGCACCAGAATGCCGTTTTCATAGCGCAGGCTCATGGCCAGGCCGTCAAACTTGAGTTCGGCCACGTATTCGACCGGCGGGCTGGAATCGCTCAAGGCCAGCTCCTTGCGCACCCGGAGGTCGAAATTCTGCGCGCCCGTGGCTTCGGTGTCGGTTTCGGTGCGGATGCTGAGCATCGGAATGCGGTGGCGCACGCTGGCGAACTGGGCCAGGGGCTTGCCGCCGACGCGCTGCGTCGGCGAATCGGGCGTGAGCAGTTCGGGATACGCCGCTTCGAGTGCCTGCAACTCCTTGAACAGCCGGTCGTATTCAGCATCGGGAATGCTGGGCTCGTCGAGCACGTAATAGCGATGGGCATGCAGGTCCAGCTCGGCGCGCAGGGCGGCAATGCGCTCAATCACGGAGGCAGGCGGCACGGGCGCGGGTGTTGGCGACGCAAACAGATCAGGGGTGGACATGAAAAAGCTCAATCACAAATCAAAAAAAAGCGGCCCCTTGAGGCCGCCGGGAATCCTTAAAGCCTCATGGCATCACGAAAACAAACGCCGGCCCAGCACCGAGCCGGCCGACAGCTCGCGCGCATCCATGCGGTCGTAAAGCGCCTCCAGATCGGCATGGATCGCCTCCATGGCTTCGGGCCGGACCAAAATGGCGTTGTCGTCGATGATCACGCCGTCCATGCTGCCCGCCAGCGCGATGGCCACTTCGCACATGCGGGCAAAAGGCGTTTCGGAACGCAGCACCTGCGGCACGTCGAGCGACAGCGTGAGTTCATACACTGCGGTCTGTTCGGGGTCTTCGGCCATGGCGGCCTGCGAATCAAAGCTCAACCAGAGAATCGGGCCATGATGGCCCGGCTGGCTGGCGGGCAGCAACATTCGGCCTGGAATTGAAGAAGAAACAAAACCCTGGCTGGCCGCGCTTTGCTGCACATAACCGGGGCTCCATGCGGTCTTGACGGCGCGCAGCTTGAAGCTCAGCTGGGCGTCGTGCGCACTGGCGAACTGGTCGAGTTCCCGGGCCCGGGCGACTTCGCCCTGCATTTCCGCAAACTCCACTTCGCCGCCGATGGCATCCGTAAAAGCCTGCGTCTTCATGACAAATTCCGAGTATTCAATCGCGTTCAGGGCGCCGGTGCGGTTGGCCAGCTGCACGCCGCACTGAAAGGTGCTGTAGCGGTAGCCGGCGGCGGGAATCTCCCACTCGCGGCTGTCTTCGCGCAGGCCTTCGATGGCAAAAGGCTTGCTGCCGACCCGGCGCGTGCCGGGCATGGCGGCCAGCGCGGCCTCGCCCAAGACCGGCGACTCCAGCGCGATAGGCGCTATCGCATCGATCAGGATGTCGAGCACCGCTTTTCTTTCGGGCGTGGTCAGCTGGGTCAGCTGGGTCAACGTCGCCATGCCGGAGTCGGCGTCAAAGCTGGGTTCATGCCGCTCCGGCAGCCCGTCGGACTCATTGAACAGGGAATCATCCCCCAGTCCTTGCGCTGGCGCGGCTTCAGTCTCCACGGCCGCTTTGGGCGTGGCCTGCTTGGGCAGGTTTTTGCGCGCGGACCAAGCGCTGTGGGCAATGATGCCCACCAGAACCAAACTACCACCGACTGCCAGGCTTATTTGTAATGTGCTCATGATTTTGATGGGTTCAGGCTGCTTCGGCAAGACTCAGGGCGGCTTGCATATCGACGGCAACGATGCGGGACACGCCCTGCTCCTGCATGGTCACGCCGATCAGCTGCTCGGCCATTTCCATGGCAATCTTGTTGTGGCTGATGAATAAAAATTGCGTCTCCTTGCTCATGCTGGACACGAGTTTGGCATAACGCTCGGTGTTGGCATCGTCCAGCGGCGCATCGACCTCGTCGAGCAGGCAGAACGGCGCCGGATTGAGCTGGAAAATCGCGAACACCAGCGCAATCGCGGTCAAGGCCTTTTCACCGCCCGAGAGCAGGTGAATGGTCTGGTTTTTCTTGCCCGGCGGCTGCGCCATGACCTGCACGCCGGCGTCCAGGATTTCCTCGCCGGTCATGACCAGCCGGGCATTGCCGCCGCCAAACAGCTCGGGGAACATGCGGCCGAAATGCCCGTTGACGGCCTCGAAGGTGCTGGACAGCAAATCGCGCGTTTCCATGTCGATTTTGCGAATGGCGTCTTCCAGCGTCGCCATCGCCTCGTTCAGATCGGCCGACTGCGCATCGAGGAACTGCTTGCGTTCGTGGGCGCTGCCCAGCTCGTCGAGCGCGGCCAGGTTCACCGCGCCCAGCGCGTGGATATCGCGCTGGATGCGGTCGATTTCGCCCTGCAGGCCGGCCATGCGCACGTTGCCGGCCTGGATCGACGCCGCCACCGCCGGCAAATCCGCCTGGGCGTCCGTCAGCAGTTGCGCATATTGCTCGAAGCCCAGCCGCGCAGCCTGCTCCTTGAGCTGGAATTCGGTGATGCGCTGGCGCAAGGGGTCCAGCTCGCGCTCCAGCTGCAGGCGCCGCTCGTCGCTGGTGCGCAGCTGGTGCGTCAGGCCGTCGTACTGGCTGCGCCGGGCGCTCAGGTCGGCTTCGCGCTCCAGCTTGGCATTCAATGCATCCTGCAGCCCGCCCTGGGCGGCGGCGTCGTTCAGGCGGGCCAGCTCATCACGGGCACGCGCTTCCTCGCCGGCAATCGACGCAGCCTGTTGCGCGGCAATTGCCAGCGAGCGCGCCAGCTCTTCGCGGCGCGCGGCCAGGCTGCGCAGCGCAAACTGCGCCTCCTGCAGTTGCCGCTCCAGTGTGCGCTGCTGCTCGCGCGATTCAGCGCGGCGGCGCTCGGTGGCAATCACCCGGTCGTCAAACTGGGCATGGCGTTCCTGGCTGTCGGCCAGTTGCATGTCCAGCGCTTCAAACCGCGCTTCGGCGGTGATTTTTCGCTCCTGCAATGCCTCAAGCTGGGCTTCGATTTCAGCCATGTCGGCCTGAATCTGCTGGCTGCGGGCGCGCGCCTGCTCGGCCAGCTGCGTCAGGCGCAGCACTTCGACCTGCAGCGCGTGGCTCTGGTTCTGGCCTTCGGCGGCTTCGCGGCGGGCGGCGGCCAGGCGCTGGCTGGCATCTGCGTAGGCGGCCTCGGCGCGGGTCAGCGCGGATTTGGCTTCGTCGCTGATCAGCAGTTGCGCCCTGACGCTTTTCTCCAGGTTTTCAATCTCCTGCGCCCGGGCCAGCAAACCGGCCTGCTCTGAATCGGGCGCATAAAAGCTCACGCTGTGCGCGGTGACGGCATGGCCGCCCGAGACGTAAATCGTCTCGCCCGGCTGCAGGCGCTCGCGCGCGGCCAGGGCGTCGTCCAGCGTCGGCGCGGTGTAGCTGCCGTGCAGCCAGTCAGACAGCAATGCGGACAGTCCGGCATCGTTCAGGCGCAGCCAGTCGGCCAGCGGCTTGAGCTTCAGCACCGGGTTGCAATAGCCGGGCGCAGCTGCATTCGGCGGCGAGTAAAACGCCAGCCTGGCCGGTGGCCCTTCCGGCTTGCCGCGCGCATCAAGCCCGGCAAAGCCGCGCACGATGTCCAGGCGGCTGACTTCCAGCGCGCCCAGGCGCTCGCGCAAGGCGGCTTCGAGCGCGTTTTCCCAGCCGGGTTCGATGTGCAGGCGGCTCCACAGGCCTTGCAAACTCTCAAGTCCATGCCGGGCCAGCCAGGGCTTGAGCTTGCCGTCGGTGCGGACTTTTTCCTGCAGCGCCCGGAGCGCTTCGAGCCGCGCCGACAAATCGGCGCGCCGGGCCGATTCGGCGTTGGCAGCTTGCTGCAATGAGCGCCGCGCCTCGTCGAGCTGCGGCACGGTTTCGGTCAGCTCCTGCAATCCAGCCTGGGCCACGGCCTGCGCTTCCTGGGCATGTTCCAGTTGCGCGGCCAGGCTGGCCAGCCGCGCTTCATCGGGGGCATTGAGCGCCTTGCGGTCGGCCGACAGGCGCTCGTGGCGCAAGCCCAGCGCGCGCAACTGCTCTTCGATATGGCGCTGCTCGGCGGCCAGCACCTGGAGTTGCTGCTGGACCTGCACCACGCCGGCGCGCTGCTCATTGGCCTTGGCCTGCGCCTGGCGCAGCGCTTCTTCAAGCGCTGGCAGCTGGTCCTGCTGCTCCTCAAGCTGCGCGGCCAGCAGTTCGGCTTTTTCTTCGGCCTCAAAGGCTTTTTCGGCCAGGCTTTCGGATTCGATGCCGGCCTCCTCGCGGCGCGCCGCCCACTGGGCGGTTTGCTCTGTCAGCTGGACCAGGCGCTGCTCGACGCGCTTGCGGCCATCGACCACGAAGCGGATTTCGGCTTCCAGCCGCCCCACCTCGGCACTGGCCTCATACAGCCGGCCCTGCGCCTGGTTGACCTGATCGCCCGCCGCATAGTGCGCCTGGCGGATGGTTTCGAGGTCGGCTTCGATATGGCGCAGGTCGGCAATACGGCTTTCCAGGTCGTTGACCGATTTTTCGGCGTCCGCCCTGACCCTGGCCTGATCGGCTTCGCTCTCGGCGCGTTTCAAAAACCACAGCTGGTGCTGTTTTAAAGTGCCCGCAGCCTGCAGCGCGTTGTAGCGCAGGGCAACTTCGGCCTGCTTTTCCAGCCGTTCCAGGTTGGCATTGAGTTCGCGCAGGATGTCATCGACGCGGGTCAGGTTTTCCCGCGTGTCGCTCAATCGGCTGGCGGTTTCGCGGCGGCGCTCCTTGTATTTGGAGACGCCGGCGGCTTCTTCGAGGAACAGGCGCAGCTCCTCGGGCCTGGATTCGATGATGCGGCTGATCGTGCCCTGGCCGATGATGGCGTAGGCGCGCGGCCCCAGCCCGGTGCCCAGAAACACGTCCTGCACGTCGCGGCGGCGCACCGGCTGGTTGTTCAGGTAGTAGCTCGACGTGCCGTCGCGGCTCAAGACCCGCTTGACGGCAATTTCAGCAAACTGCCCCCACTGGCCACCGGCGCGGTGGTCGGCATTGTCGAACACCAGCTCCACGCTGGCGCGGCTGGCCGACTTGCGGGTGGTGGTGCCGCTGAAGATCACGTCCTGCATCGACTCGCCGCGCAGCTCCGACGCCTTGCTCTCGCCCAGCACCCAGCGCACGGCATCCATGATGTTGGATTTGCCGCAGCCGTTCGGGCCGACCACGCCGACCAGTTGCCCCGGCAGCATGAAGTTGGTCGGATCGGCGAATGACTTGAAACCTGCTAACTTGATCGAATTGAGACGCACGGCTGGCCTGTGTTGTTGAGCCTGAAGCTAACTCGTTGATTCTTTTGACGCTTGTGAACCCGCACAGCCTCTGGCGAGCCGCGCACGGCTTGCCATGTTACCCGAGCGAAGTGCTGTTTTTTTACCCGCCGCAAGCGCCTTTGTGCCGCCTGTTCGGCCCGCATAATCTGGCGATACCCTTGAATCCGTACCAATGACTGAAAAATCCCTCTTCTCACCGCACGGCATCAAAGACAACCACAGCCGGGGCAACGTTGCCGACTTTCTAGGCAACAAGCTGGTAGACGGGAGCCGCTTTTCCGTAGTTTCGGCTTATTTCACCATTTACGCCTATGAAGCCTTGAGCAAGGAACTGGACGGTATTGAATCACTGCAGTTCCTGTTTGGTGAACCGCGCTTCATTCAGTCCCTGGACCCTGAAAGAACCGACAAAAAAGCCTTCAAGATAGAAGACGAAGGCTTGAGCCTGGCCAACCGCCTGCAGCAAAAGGAAGTTGCCCGCCGCTGTGCCGAATGGATCAGCAGCAAGGCCGAAATCCGCTCCATCCGGGAAGCCAACCTGCTGCATGGCAAGCTCTATCACATTGACGACGGGCGGCGCGAACACGCGCTGATGGGCAGTTCCAACTTTACCCGGCGCGGTCTGGGCTTGTCCGCCACGCCCAACATTGAACTCAATATGGTGGTGGACAGCGACCGTGACCGCACCGACCTGAAGGCCTGGTTTGACGAGCTATGGCAAGACACCGCGCTGGTGGAAGACGTAAAAGCCCAGGTGCTGGACTATCTGGCCCAGCTCTACGTGGACCATTCACCCGAGTTCATTTACTTCAAGACCCTGTTTCATGTTTTTGAAAAACACCTCTCGGGCCAGCAGGAGCAGGAACAGTTTTTTGAAAACACCGCCATTACCAGCACCGGCATCTGGAAAGCCTTGTTTGAATTTCAGAAAGACGGCGCAAAAGGCGCGATTCAAAAAATCAACACCCACAACGGCTGCATCCTGGCCGACAGCGTGGGCCTGGGCAAAACCTATTCCGCCCTGGCGGTCATCAAATACCACGAGCTGCGCAACCACCGCGTGCTGGTGCTGTGCCCCAAAAAGCTGCGCGACAACTGGACGGTTTACCTGAGCAACAGCGAACTGAATCCCTTCTGGGGCGACAAGTTTTCTTACCATGTGCTGTCACATACCGACCTTTCGCGTGAAAGCGGCAAGGTTGGCGACCTGGACCTAGGCCAGCTCAATTGGGGCAATTACGACCTGGTGGTCATCGACGAATCGCACAACTTCCGCAACAACGTCAAAGGCAAACGCGACGAAGAAGGCAAGGTCATCAGAAGAAGCCGCTACGAGCGCTTGCTGCAAGACATCATCCAGAAGGGCGTTAAAACCAAGGTCATGCTGCTCTCGGCCACGCCGGTCAACAACGACCTGAAAGACCTGCGCAACCAGCTTTACCTGGTGTCAGAAGGGCAAGACCATGCTTTCGTGCAAAGCACCGGCATTGCCAGCATCAAGCAAACCCTCAATACCGCGCAAAAAATCTTTGGCGAATGGGCCAGGCACACGGGCGAGCGCAACCCCAAAGACCTGATGGACCGCCTGCCGGCAGGCTTTTTCACCCTGCTCGACGAGCTGACCATTGCCCGTTCGCGCAAGCACATTCAAAAGCATTACCGCGCATCCATGGCAGAAATCGGCCAGTTCCCCAAACGGGCCAAGCCGGTATCGGTGTACTCGGACATCGACAAAAAGCACCGTTTCCCCACCTACGACAAGCTGAACGAGGAGATCAACAAATACCAGCTGTCCTTGTTCAAGCCATCCACCTATGTGCGGGATCAGTTCAAGAACCAGTATCAGGGCGAAGCCAATGTGCGCAACTTCAGCCAGGAAAAGCGCGAGCAGTTCTTGATTGGCATGATGAAGGTCAACTTTCTCAAGCGGCTCGAAAGCTCGGTCAAATCGTTTGCCATCACCATGGAACGCACCGTGGGCAAGATTGAAGACTTGGAAGAGCGCCTGAACGGCTACAAAAAGCTGCGCGACGGCAAAGCCGAAGACCTGCAAGCCACCCTCTTCCTGATGGAAGCCGAAGAAGACGAAGAGCTGCGCGAGGCCTTCGAGGTCGGCACGCTCAAATACCGCATGGAGCACATGGACGTGGACCGCTGGCTGGCAGACCTGGCCGCCGACAAGCGGCAGTTGTCCATGCTGGCCGAAAGTGCGGGCGGCGTCAGCCCCGAGCGCGACGCCAAGCTCGAAGCGCTTAAAAACATCATCGGGGCCAAAGTCACCCAGCCCGGCACCAACCAGCGCGGCGAAGCCAACCGGAAGATCATCGTTTTTTGCGCCTTTGCCGACACTGCGGCCTATCTGTATGAACAGCTTGAAAGCTGGGCCACGCAGACGCTCAAGGTCAATATCGCGCTGGTTTCGGGCGGCGCACGCCCCAACCGCAGCACCTTTGGCGCCGCCGACTTCAACCAGATACTGACCAACTTTGCCCCGCGCGCCAAGCAGCGCCACAAAATGCCGAAGATGCCGCAGGACGGCGAAATTGACATCCTGATCGCCACCGACTGCATCAGCGAAGGCCAGAACCTGCAGGACTGCGCCTTGCTCGTCAACTACGACATTCACTGGAACCCGGTGCGCATCATCCAGCGCTTTGGCCGGATTGACCGCATCGGCAGCCTGAACGACAGCATTCAGCTCGTCAACTTCTGGCCCACACCCGACCTGAACAAATACCTCAACCTTAAAAACCGCGTTGAAGCCCGCATGGCGCTGGTCGATATTTCCGCCACCAACGAAGACAACGTGCTGACCAACAGCGAACTCGAAGAGCTGATTCACCAGGACCTGAAATACCGCGACAAGCAGCTCATGCGCCTGAAAGACGAGGTGCTCGACCTGGAAGACTTCAACGAATCCGTGGCCCTGAACGAGTTCACGCTGGATGATTTCCGCATGGACCTGAGCAACTACCTGCAAGCCAACCACACCAGGCTCGAAGAAGCGCCCTACGGCCTGTATGGCGTGGTGCCCGCCAGCGCGGAGCAGGCAGGCATCAAGCCCGGCGTCATTTACTGCCTGCGCCAACAGCACCCGCCCGCCCAGGGGCATGAAGCCGTGAATCCGCTCAGCCCCTACTTTCTGGTCTATATCCAGGCTGACGGGTCGGTGCGCTACAACTTCACCGCACCCAAGCAAGTGCTCGACATCTTCCGCGCGCTGTGCCAGGGCAAGACTGAACCCTATGCCGATTTGTGCAAACTGTTCGATCTGGAGACCCAGCACGGGCAAGACATGAGCGTCTATTCAACTCTGCTGGACAAGACCGTGACTGCCATCGTCGCCCAGTTCAGCCGCAAGAACGCCGCCAATTTATTCACCGGCCGGAGCGGCAAGCTCATGGACGCCACCCAGGCCGTGAAAAGCAATGGCGACTTTGAGCTGATTACCTGGCTGGTGATAAAATAGATACGTTTTTGTATATATTATTCAAAGGAGCCGCCATGATTGCAACCGCCAAGGTTTTTGAAACGGGCAACAGCCAGGCCATTCGCTTGCCCAAGGCATTTCGATTGAACACCCGCGAAGTCTGGATCAGCAAAAATGACATTACGGGTCAACTGTCCATTCAACCCAAACCGACAGCCGACGACCTGGAGGCTTTCTTTTCGGAACTGAGGTCCATGCCAACGACCGAGGAGTTCATCCCGCCCCGTGACGATGCGCCCCGCCCCAGTC
Source organism: Burkholderiales bacterium (assembly GCA_016000195.1). GTDB lineage: Bacteria > Pseudomonadota > Gammaproteobacteria > Burkholderiales > Burkholderiaceae_C > Polaromonas. The sequence continues at coordinate 11,499 of JAECRO010000047.1, forward strand.
CCTTTGAAGGCTGGACCGCCTGATGCGCTATCTGCTTGATACCAACATCGTCAGCTACTACTTGCGGCGCACCACGCCCTTGCTGGAAGAACGGGTTGGCGAGGCGTTAAAGCGCCACAGTATCGCCATCTCGGTCATCACCCGCGCTGAACTGCGCTTTGGCCAAGCGGGCATGACACCTGAAGATCGGCGGCGGGGTTTGATTGACAGTTTTCTTTTGCGGCTGCCCAACATCGCGTGGAGCACGCAAGCCGCCGATGACTATGGCAGCCTCAAAGACATACTCAAGCGCCAGGGCACGCCCATTGGCGACATGGACACCTTGATTGCAGCCCACGCGCTGGCCGAAGACCTGATTTTGGTCACGCACAACACCCGCCATTTTGAAAAAGTGCCAGGCTTGAAACTCGAAGACTGGATGATTTGACGATGGCAACAACAACGAACAGCGCTGCATGAGCAACCCACCCCTTCGCACCGCCTTGCAAGCCACACTGCACAGCCTGGCCACCGGCAACCTGCACGCCAGCGCCACCGCCCTGCTGGCCACGCTGGGCTACGCCAGCCCCAAGACGCTGGAGCTGCCCACCCAGCCCCAGGCTTTTGCCCGCGAAGTGGAAAACCTTCTGGGCGGCAGCAAACAACTGAACCCCCTCCACGCCAGCCTGGCCGACTGGAAAAGCGCTGCCTTCCTGTTCCAGCTCACCAACGACGAGCTGCCATCGCTGGCCGCCGGGCAAGCCAGCCTGCTTGACGGCGGCAGCATGCAGGCCTGGCAGGTCGAAAGCTTCGTCTTTCTGGCGCTGGATTTAAAACCCGGCACCTGGAGCCGCACCCGGCTGGCCGCGCTGACACGCGAGATCAACCGCCTGTTCCCCATGCCAGCGATTTTGCTGTTTCGCCATCCGCGCGAAGACGGTGCGCCGCTGCTGTCCATGTCCGTGATTCACCGCCGCGCCAGCAAACGCGACAGCGCGCTCGACGTGATTGAAGGCAAGGTGTCCATCATCAAGGACATTGACCTCCAACAGCCCCACGCCGCCCACCTGCGCATTCTGGAAAGCATGGCGCTGACAGAAGTGGACAGCAAGTACATTCCCTCCAGCTTTGAAAAGCTGTACGAAGCCTGGCTCAATGTGCTCAATGTCAAGGCGCTCAATGACCGCTTCTACAAAGACCTGGCCGAGTGGTATTACTGGGCCATCCGCAAAAGCACCGGCGTCGAGTTTCCCAAAGGCCAGCCGCTGGACGATTCAGACGACCCGGCCACCAGCGGCCGTCCCACGGTCGCCCTGATTCGCCTGCTGACCCGGCTGATCTTTGTCTGGTTCCTGAAGGAAAAACGCCTGGTGCCCGCCGAGCTGTTTGACGAGGCCGAGCTTGGCAAGCTGCTCAAGGCGCCGCCGCACCAGCACGGCGCGCAGGGCAACTACTACCGGGCCATTTTGCAAAACCTGTTCTTCGCCACCCTCAACACCGAAATGACGGAGCAGGACGAAAACGGCCACAAGCAGCGCGTCTGGCGCGAAGCCGCCGGCTTCAAGCACATGGACAAATACCTGATCCACACGGTTTACCGCTACAAAAGCGAATTCAAGGACGCCGACCGTGCGCTGGCCCTGTTCCGCAAGGTGCCGTTTCTGAACGGCGGCCTGTTCGAGTGCCTGGACAAGCTGGTCACGCCCGAAGATTTGAAACGCGATGCGAAACTGGCTGATCTCGTCGTCACCGAAGGCAAGCAAACCGTGCTGCGCGTCGATGGCTTTTCGGAACGCACCGACAACCCCATGCACATCCCCAACGAGCTGTTCTTTGGCGAAGGCAGCGGCGAGGTGGACCTGAACGAGGTATTCGGCACCAAAAACCGCAAGTACAAGCCACGCGGCCTGCTGAAGATTTTCGACAGCTACAAATTCACCATCGAAGAAAACACGCCCGTCGAAGAAGAAGTGGCGCTGGACCCGGAACTGCTGGGCAAGGTGTTTGAAAACCTGCTCGCCAGCTACAACCCCGACACCAAGACCACCGCCCGCAAGAAAAGCGGCTCCTTCTACACCCCGCGCGAAGTCGTGGACTACATGGTCGATGAAGCCCTGGTTTGTTACCTGGAAAGGCCTTTTGCGCAAGCAGCACGGGCGCAACCAGCTACTCAATTCATAGCAAACGGATTACTCGACCTGGACGATGGCCCCGGCGACCTAAACCTCGCCGCCCTCCCCGAATCCGAATCCGAATCCGCCCCCGCCCCACCAGACCCCACCAGCCCGCAAGCCCGCCTGCGTCGCCTGCTCAGCTACCGCCAAACCAGCCACGACTTTTCGCCTACCGAAACCCACACGCTGATGACCGCCATCGAACGCCTGCGCGTGCTCGACCCGGCCTGCGGATCGGGCGCCTTCCCCATGGGCATGCTGCAAAAGCTGGTCGCCGTGCTGCGCAAGCTTGACCCTGATAACGTACTGTGGAAAGCGCAAAACCGCACCCCGCTGGCCGAGCAGCTTGCCAGCGCCAAAAAGCTCAAAGACCCGACCCTGCGCGACGAGCAAACCACCACGGCGATAGCCACGCTGCAAAAGTTTGACGCCGACTTTGCCGACCCCGACTACGCCGACTACGCCCGCAAGCTCTACCTGATTGAAAAATGCCTCTACGGCGTGGACATTCAGCCGATTGCCGTGCAGATTGCCAAGCTGCGCTTTTTCATCAGCCTGGTGGTCGAGCAAAAGCTGGGCAACCGCCAGCTCACGCCGCTGCCCAACCTGGAAACCAAGATCGTCGCCGCCAACACGCTGCTGCCCATCCCGCGCGGCGCTGGCGGGCAGCAGGATTTGCTGGCCAATCCCGAGGTGGCCGAAAAAGAGGCCGAACTGCGCGACGCCAACGCCAGCCACTTTGCCGCCAAGCGCTTTGCCGACAAACGCAAGCGCAAGGAAAAAATCCTGCGCCTGCGCGACGAGCTGGCCGCCCTGCTGCAGGCCGAGCTGACGCTCAAACCCGGCGACGCCGAACGCATGACCGCCTGGGACCCGTTCGACCAGAACCGCCATGCCGGTTTCTTCGACCCCGAATGGATGTTTGGTTTTCAAAGCGGTTTTGACATCGTGATCGGCAACCCGCCCTATGTGCGGCAGGAAGCCTTCAAGGACGACAAGCCCCAGCTCAAGCCGCACTACGCCACCTACAGCGGCACGGCCGATTTGTATGTGTATTTTTACGAGCGCTCGTTTCAGCTGCTCAACCCCGGCGGTGCCTTGAGCTTCATCACCAGCAACAAATGGTTTCGCGCCAAATACGGCGCCGACCTGCGCCAGTACATGGCCACGCATACCGAGCTGCGCCAGATCATCGACTTTGGCGACGAGGCCGTGTTTGACGCGCTGGCCTACCCGACCATCGTGATTGCCACCAAGCGCGGCCAGCCCGTGGCGGCGGACCAAGCGAAAAATAACGTTTTGCTGCTGAACTGGGACAGCCAGAACCCCGACTACCGCGTCAGCGACTTTCCCGACGTGTTTGCCGCCGAACGCTTTGCCGTGCCGCAATGCGAACTCAAGCCCGGCGGCTGGCAACTGGAGCCGCCGCGCAAGCGCAAGTTGCTGGAAGGACTCCGCAAGAAAGGTACGCCATTGCGCCAATTTGTCGGCAAGCGCATTTGTCGCGGAATAACGACGGGCTTCAATGAAGCCTTTGTGATGGATTTTGAAGAATACGAGCGCCTTATTGCCTGCGACCCCAAATCAAAGGAAATTGTCAGACCGTATCTTCGAGGCAAGGATGTTTCTCGCTGGACTGCACCCAAATCCACACAGTTTTTGATTCGTATCGAGTCATCAGAAAACAAGACTCATCCTTGGTCGGGACTGTCTCCAGCCAAAGCCGAAAAACTTTTCCGGAACTCTTATCCAGCCGTTTATGCGTTCATGCTTCCGCATAAACAGGCGCTGATTGAAAGGTATGACCAAGGCACTTATTTCTGGGAACTTCGTGCCTGCAAATATTGGGATGATTTTCTTGAGCCAAAAATACTTTCAACCAAGGTATCCCTTACTCCGACGTTCTGCCTTGATACCAGCGGCAGCTATTTAGGCAATACCTCTTATTTTCTGGCAGCACAGCGAAGCCCTCTTTTTGTTCTGGGCATATTGAATTCAGTTATTTCAGATTTCATTGCTCAAAACGTTTTTGCAGGCAAGCAGGGCGGTTATTACGAAGTTCAGCCGGACATGTTGGAGTCATTTCCTATTCCAGATGCCAGCAACGAGCAAATCGCTGTAGTTGAACGCATCGTAAAAGCCATTACAGCTGGCATCAGCCGCCCCGACTACGAACGCCTCCTCAACGGCCTGGTCTATGAACTCTTCTTCTCCGAAGACCTGCACGCCCACAACATCCGCCTGTTCGACGCCTGCGCCGCCGCCGGCATCCGCGCGGGCATGAATGCGAAAACCGTGGCCGCCGCCCTCTTCGCCCCCGGCCATCCGGTTGCCGCCCAGTTGGCCCGCCTGCAAACCCTCGCCGTCGTGCGCCTGATCGAAGGCAGCGACTAAAAACCGGACTCAGCCCCATTTTCAAGCCAAATCAGCCTCTTGCGCATGCTGGACGTGCGTAAACAGCTATCAAATAAATAGTAAAAGAGCCTTAAAACCGCCCTGCCCGTGAAAATCAAAACCCTCAGCCTCACCGACTTTCGCGCCTTCCCCGGCCCGGCGCCCGCCACCTTTGAGCTGGACGGCAAGAACCTGCTGCTGTATGGCGAAAACGGCAGCGGCAAGAGTTCACTTTTTCATGCATTGCGCGGTTTTTTCTCGCCGGACAAGCCCGCCGACCTGGTGGATTTGCGCAACTCGTTTTCAGCACTGGGTGTAGGGAGCGTCAAGGTCGAAGTGGGTTTTGACGATGCAACCGTGCCAGTGCTCAATGTCCTGGTGGACTTGTTTGCCACCTGATCAGCCTCTAGCGCACGCGCTGCTTGCGCAAGCAGCTATTAAATTCATAGTAAATCATTCGCTTGGCCGCTTTTATGAAACCACCTGCCGTCCCCACGCACTACACCGTCCTGCTGGCTGACATCAAGCAGCGCATCCGGCAGGCCCAGACGCGGGCGGTGCTGGCGGTGAATGCGGAGCTGATTCGCCTGTATTGGGAAATCGGGCAGATGCATGCTGGCGTTTGTGCCACAAGCTGCGGCACATACAGGGTAACGGCAAGGCATTGATGATCGAGTTCTTCCCTCGCTGAAAATCAAATTAATTAGATGTACAATTAATTCATGCAGATTGAGTTTGACCCTGCCAAGCAGCAAAACACTTTGAGCGCGCGCGGGCTTGACTTTGCGCGGGCTGCCGAAGTGTTTGCCGGCAATCACCTGACGCGGCAGGATGAGCGCCAAGCGTATGCCGAGACGCGCTACCAGACGGTTGGATGGCTCGATGGCCGGCTGGTGATGATGGTCTGGACTCCGCGCGGCGCGGCCCGCCGCATTATTTCAATGAGGAAGATCAATGAACGCGAAACTCAAGCCATCGGCGCCCGCCTGGACTGACCCCGACGACGCGCCGGAAATTACCGAACAGTGGGTGGTCGAAGCCGACTTGTTCAAAGGCAACAAACTGGTGCGCCGGGGCCGGCCGGTGGGCAGCACCCAGGCGTCGGTGAAGCGGCCCACGACCCTGCGCCTGGAAGAAAGCGTGCTGGCGCGCTGGCGCTCTTCGGGCAAGGGCTGGCAAACGCGTGCCGCCGAGTTATTGGCCGCGCACGCGCCCAAATAGGTCAATTTGAAAAGGGCCGCCGGGGGATAATCGCCCGCCATGAATCCCCTGCTTTCCCGCCTTCAGCCTTACCCCTTCGAGCGGCTGCGCCAGTTGCATGCCGATGTTGTCCCCAATCCGGCCTATTCGCCCATCAGCCTGGGCATTGGCGAGCCACGCCATGCGACGCCGCAGCTGATCAAGGATGCGCTCGTCGGCAGCCTGGCCGGCCTGGCCAGCTACCCCGGCACGCTGGGCGAGCCGAAATTGCGCCAAACCATGAGCGACTGGCTGGCGCGGCGCTACTGCGGCTTGACAGTCGAGCCAAGCACGCAAATCCTGCCGGTCAACGGCTCGCGCGAGGCGCTGTTCGCGCTGGCGCAGACGGTGATTGACCCGAGCCAGCCCGGCGCGACGGTGGTGTGCCCGAACCCGTTTTACCAAATCTACGAAGGCGCGGCGCTGCTGGCCGGCGCGCAGCCGTGGTTTGCGCCCAGCGACCCGGCGCGCAACTTCGGCATCGACTGGGCCGCCGTGCCCGCAGCCGTGTGGGCGAAAACCCAGTTGCTGTTTGTCTGCTCGCCGGGCAACCCGACCGGCGCGGTGATGGGACTCGATGAATGGGAACTGCTGTTCCGCTTGAGCGACCAGTACGGCTTCGTGATTGCCTCGGACGAGTGCTATAGCGAGATTTATTTCCGTGACGAGCCGCCTTTGGGCGGATTGCAGGCAGCGGCGCAACTGGGCCGGCATGACTTCAGGAACCTGATTGCGCTGACCAGCCTGTCCAAGCGCAGCAACGTGCCCGGCCTGCGCAGCGGCTTTGTGGCCGGCGACGCAGCCCTCATCAAGTCGTTCCTGCTCTACCGCACCTACCATGGCAGCGCCATGAGCCCCATCGTGCAGGCCGCCAGCATTGCCGCCTGGGCCGACGAGGCGCATGTGATTGACAACCGCGCCCAGTACCGCGAAAAGTTCGCGCAGGTCACGCCCATGCTGGCCGAAGTGATGGACGTGGCCTTGCCCGACGCCGGTTTTTACCTGTGGGCGGCCGTCCCTGATGCGTTCAAGGGTTCGGACACCGCGTTCTCGCGCGAACTGCTTGGCTTTTACAATGTCGTCGTGCTGCCGGGCAGTTACCTGGCGCGCGATGCGCAGGGATGCAACCCCGGCGCCGGCCGGATCCGCATGGCGCTGGTGGCGCAAACCGCCGAATGCGTCGAGGCCGCCCGGCGCATTGTTCACTTCATCCAATCCAAAGTTCACTGAAAAAACAAACCAATGACTCAAGACAAGCTGCAAGCCACCCTCGACGCCGCCTGGGAAAACCGCGCCAGCCTTTCCGCCACTTCTGCCCCGCAGGAAGTGCTGGATGCGGTGGAACACACCATTGCCAAGCTCGACAGCGGCAAGCTGCGCGTGGCCAGCCGCGAAGGCGTGGGCCAGTGGACGGTTCACCAGTGGATCAAAAAAGCCGTGCTGCTGAGCTTTCGCCTGAAAGACAACGAACTCATGCGCGCCGGCGACCTCGGTTTTTACGACAAGGTGCCCACCAAGTTCGCCCGCCTGAGCGAGCAGGAAATGCGCGCCACCGGCGTGCGCGTGGTGCCGCCCGCCGTCGCCCGGCGCGGCAGCTTCATTGCCAAGGGCGCGATTTTGATGCCCAGCTACGTCAACATCGGCGCTTACGTCGATGAAGGCACGATGGTCGATACCTGGGCCGCCGTCGGCTCGTGCGCGCAGATCGGCAAGAACGTGCATCTGTCCGGCGGCGTCGGCATTGGCGGCGTGCTGGAGCCGATGCAGGCGAACCCGACCATCATCGAGGACAACTGCTTCATCGGCGCGCGCTCCGAAATCGTCGAAGGCGTGATCGTCGAGGAAAACTCGGTGATCTCGATGGGCGTGTACATCGGCCAGAGCACACCGATTTACGACCGCGAGGCGGACACCGTGAGCTATGGCCGCATTCCGGCCGGCTCCGTCGTGGTGTCGGGCAACCTGCCCAAGGCCGGCGGCAAGTACAGCCTGTACTGCGCCGTAATCGTCAAGCGCGTCGATGCCAAGACCCGCGCCACGACCAGCCTGAACGACCTGCTGCGGGACTAATCCAGACAGCGGCTTGCGCATAAATCAGGATGCTGTCAGCAATAACTTCCCTGCGTCATACCCGCGAAGGCGGGTATCCAGACTCGTTTGAGCGTTTCAGCCCGTGTTGCTGGATTCCCGCCTTCACGGGAATGACGGACGGGAATTTATTATTTGCCAGGTCCTCAACAATGACCAAAGGGTGACCATGAGCACGATGGAAAGAATTCTGCGTTTGATGGTGGACAAGAAAGCGTCTGACGTTTACCTGTCCGCCCACTCACCCGCCATCATCAAGATCAACGGGCAGGCCATTCCCATCAATGCGCAGATCCTGCCGGCCGACGCCCCGCGCAGCCTGCTGGCCGAAGTGCTGCCGCCCAAGCGGATCGAAGAACTGGATGAGATCGGCGAGCTGAACATGGGGCTGGTCATCGAGGGCCTGGGCAACTTTCGCATCAGCGGCTTTCGCCAGCGCAATACCTTTGCAGCGGTGATTCGCTACATTCCGAACAAGATTCCGGCACTGGCCAGCCTGAACCTGCCGCCGCTGCTGGGCGAGCTGATCATGGAAAAGCGCGGCCTGCTGCTCATGGTGGGCGCCACCGGCGCCGGCAAGACCACCACGCTGGCGTCGATGATCGACAAGCGCAATGAAACCGTGACCGGCCACATCCTGACGATTGAAGACCCCATCGAGTATTTCTTCACCAACAAGAAATCGGTCATCAACCAGCGCGAGATCGGCAGCGACACGCAGTCGCTGCAGGTGGCGCTGAAAAATGCGCTGCGCCAGGCGCCCGACGTGATCCTGATCGGCGAGATCCGCGACCGGGAAACCATGTCGGCGGCGATTGCCTATGCCCAGTCGGGCCACCTGTGCCTGGCCACCATGCATGCCAACAACAGCTATCAGGCGCTCAACCGCATCCTGAGCTTTTACCCGGTCGAAGTGCGGCCGACCATGCTGGGCGACCTGGCGGCGGCGCTGAAGGCCGTCATCTCGCAGCGCCTGCTGCGCACCCAGAACAACACCCGCGTGCCGGCGGTTGAAGTCATGCTCAACACCAAGCTGATTTCCGAGCTGATCGAACGCGGTGATTTTTCGGGCGTCAAGGAAGCGATGGAAAAGTCCATGGCCGAGGGTTCGCAGACCTTCGAGCAGCACATTGCCAGGCTGATCACCGAAGGCGCCGTGACGCGCAAGGAAGGCCTGGCGCATGCCGACTCGCCGACCAACCTGATGTGGCGGCTGGAAAATGATTTTTCATCGGCCCAGGCCAAGGCAAATGAAGTCCACGTCGACCCGGATGACCAGCCGTCGTTCACTGAAATCACTTTGGACGTCAGGCACTGAATTCAACATGTCCCGAACACTCCACCTTGCCGAGCAGCTGATTTCCCGACCTTCCGTCACGCCCGACGATGCCGACTGCCAGGCCATGCTGATCGCGCGGCTGGCGCCGCTGGGTTTCAAGTGTGAAACCATCGTCAGCGGACCCGAGCATTTCCGGGTGACGAATTTATGGGCTAAATTTGAAGGTTTTAGCCCTTTTGCGCACGCAGCGCCTGCGCAAGAAGCTATTGAATCCATAGCAAACACGGCCATCGCCGAAGCCCGGCTCAAGACGCTGGTGTTTGCCGGCCATACCGATGTGGTGCCGACCGGCCCGCTGGAGCAATGGCACAGCCATCCGTTCACGCCCAGCCACCGCGCGGGCAAGCTGTACGGGCGCGGCGCGGCCGACATGAAAACCTCGATTGCCGCCATGGTCGTGGCGGTCGAGGAATTCCTGGCGGCGCATCCTGAACCGGCGCTGTCGATGGCCTTCCTGATCACCAGCGACGAGGAAGGCCCCGGCATCGACGGCACGGTCGTGGTCTGCGAGCAGCTTTTGGCGCGCGGCGAAGTGCCCGATTACTGCATCGTCGGCGAGCCCACCTCGGTCAGGCAGCTGGGCGACATGATCAAGAACGGCCGGCGCGGCACGCTGAGCGGCAAGCTCAGCGTCAAGGGCGTGCAGGGCCATATCGCCTATCCGCATCTGGCCAAAAACCCGATTCACCTGTTTGCGCCCGCGCTGGCCGAACTGGTGGCGACAAAGTGGGATGCGGGCAATGAGTTCTTTCCGGCCACCAGCTGGCAGGTGTCCAACCTCCATGCCGGCACCGGCGCCAGCAACATCATTCCGGGCGAACTGGTGGTCGATTTCAATTTCCGCTTCTCCACCGAATCCACGCCCGAAAGCCTGCAGCAGCGCCTGCTGGCCATTTTGAGCCGGCACCAGTTCGAATACGAGCTGAAATGGACGCTGGGCGGCCTGCCCTTTTTGACCACGCCCGGCACGCTGGTCGATGCGGTGCGCGGCGCGATTTTGGCCGAGACCGGCGTGCAGACCGAACTGTCCACGACCGGCGGCACCAGCGACGGCCGCTTCATCGCCAAGATCTGCCCGGAAATCATCGAGTTCGGACCGATCAACGCCTCGATTCACCAGATCAACGAACATGTACTGGTGTCGTCGCTCGACCCGCTCAAGAACATCTACAAAGGCGTTCTCGAACGCCTGGCAGGACTGGCATGACGACAACTCCCATCCCCACCGTGACCGTGTTAGAGGTGATCGAGCAGATGGCCGACCGGCTGGACGCCGCCGGCTTGAGCTTTGCCGACGGCTACGGCCACGGCACGACCAATGCTTTTGACGAAGCCGCCTGGCTGGTGCTGTGGAAACTGGGCCTGGAGCTTGACGACCTGGAATCCGTCGAAAACCGGCCGGTGTCGCCCGAGGATCAGGCGCAGGTCGCCCTGCTGGTGGACCAGCGCATCAACACGCGCAAGCCCGCCGCCTACCTGACGAACGAGGCCTGGCTGATGGGCGTGCCGTTTTACGTCGATGAGCGCGTCATCATTCCGCGCTCGTTGATCGCCGAGCTGCTTGACGACGGCAGCATTGACGACTGGCTGAGCGACGCGACGCATCGCGTGCTCGACCTGTGCACCGGCAACGGCAGCCTGGCCGTGCTGGCCGCCATGACTTATCCGGAAGTGGTGGTCGATGCCGCCGACATCAGCCCGGACGCGCTGGCCGTGGCGCGCATCAACGTGGACCGGCACCAGCTGGCCAGCCGCATCACGCTGATCGAATCGGACGGCCTGGCCAACTGCCCCGGCGGCTACGACCTGATTTTGTGCAACCCGCCCTATGTCAACGCCGCCAGCATGGCCGCCCTGCCGGCTGAATTCCGGGCCGAACCCGGCCTGGCGCTGGCCGGCGGCAGCGACGGCATGGACTTCATTCGCAGCCTTTTTCTGAACATTGCCGCGCAAATGAACGAAAATGCGGTGTTGGTGCTGGAAATCGGCAACGAGCGCGCAAATTTCGAACGCGCTTTTCCGCACCTGGAGCCGCTCTGGTTTGAAACCAGCGCTGGCAGTGACCAGGTACTGTTACTGACACGGGAACAGCTGGCCTGAACCTTGGCTTTCAGTATTTCGAGTCTCAAGCGTCTTGCCGGGCGCCCTGCGACCCGACCCTATTTCTTCAGTCTGTTGGTTTAAATGATTACCCTTAAAAATGTGGTGCTGCGGCGCGGCGCCAAAGTGATTCTCGACAGTGCCTCTGTCACCCTCAATCCGGGCGAAAAAATCGGCCTGGTGGGCCGCAACGGCGCGGGCAAGTCCTCGCTGTTCGCCATGCTCAACGGCACGCTGCACGAAGACGGCGGCGAATACTACATTCCCGCGCAGTGGAAAATGGCGCAGGTCGCGCAGGACATGCCCGAAACCGAACAAAGCGCCACCAGCTACGTGATCGAGGGCGACGTGGTGCTGCTGGCCGCGCAGACCGAGGTCGATGCGGCCGAAGCCAGCGGCGACGGCGACCGCATGGCGCACGCCTACATGGACTTGTACGACTCCGGGGCGCACGACGCGCAGGCGCGCGCGCAGGCGCTGATCCTGGGCCTGGGTTTCAAGCTCAGCGAACTCGACAACCCGGTCAACAGCTTTTCCGGCGGCTGGCGCATGCGCCTGCAGCTGGCGCGCGCGCTGATGTGCCCGTCGGACTTGCTGCTGCTTGACGAGCCGACCAATCACCTGGACCTGGATGCACTGGTCTGGCTCGAAGCCTGGCTCAAGCGCTACCAGGGCACCATGCTGGTCATCAGCCATGACCGGGAATTCCTCGACGCCGTGACCGACGTGACGGTACACATCGAAAGCGCCAAGCTGACGCGCTACGGCGGCAACTACAGCAAGTTCGAGGACCTGCGTGCCGAGCAGATGGCGCTGCAGCAAGGCGCTTACGCCAAGCAGCAGGACAAGATTGCCCACCTGCAAAAATTCATCGCCCGCTTCAAGGCCAAGGCCAGCAAGGCCAAGCAGGCGCAAAGCCGCGTCAAGGCGCTGGACCGCATGGAGAAAATCGCGCCGCTGCTGGCCGAGGCCGACTTCACCTTCGAGTTCAAGGAACCGGCCAATCTGCCCAACCCCATGCTGTCGATGCAGAACGTCTATTTCGGCTACCCGCCGCCTGAAGACGCACCGGAAGGAACAAAACCCACGGTCATCGTGCAGAACGTCAGCAAGTCGGTGCTGGCCGGCCAGCGCATCGGCATCCTGGGCGCCAACGGACAGGGCAAATCGACCGTGGTCAAAACCATTGCGCGCGCGCTGGCGCCTATTTCAGGCGAGATGACCGAAGGCAAGGGCCTGAACATCGGCTACTTCGCCCAACAGGAACTCGACGTGCTGCGCCCGGCAGACAATCCGCTGGATCACATGATCCGCCTGGTCAAGGAAGTCACCGCCGCCGGCAAGATGGGCAGCCAGCCCACGCGCGAGCAGGATTTGCGCAGCTTCCTGGGCAACTTCAACTTTGGCGGCGACATGGTCAAGCAGGCCGTGGGCAGCATGAGCGGCGGCGAAAAAGCCCGCCTGGTGCTGTGCATGATCGTCTGGCAGCGGCCCAACCTCTTGCTGCTCGATGAGCCGACCAATCACCTGGACCTGGCCACGCGCGAGGCGCTGTCGATGGCGCTGAACGAGTTTGAAGGCACCGTGATGCTGGTCAGCCATGACCGCGCCTTGCTGCGCGCCGTGTGCGACGAGTTCTGGATGGTCTCGCGCGGCGGCGTCGCGCCGTTCGACGGCGACCTGGACGACTACCAGCGCTATTTGCTCGACGAGGCCAAGCGCCTGCGCGAGGAAGCCAGGAAATCCAACAACGCCGCGCCCGCCCCTGCCGCTACAAAAATAATAGCTGCAAGCGCAGACACAGCCAGCGCAAAAGGCATATCTGACGTAAAAAACTCGTCCGACAAGAAAGAAGATGCCCAGCGCCGCCAGCAGCAGCTTGACGCCGCCAGGCCGCTGCGCAAGGAACTCGAAAAAATTGACCGCCAGCTGCAAAGCATGAACAGCGAAAAGGCCAACCTGGAAGTTTTGCTGACCACCGCCAAGGCACCCGCTGAAATCGCCCAGGCTGGAAAACGCCTCAAGACGATTGAAGCCGACCTGGCCAAGCTCGAAGAACGCTGGCTGGAAGTGACGGAGAAAATCGAAGCCGTCGCGGCATAAAAAAAGGGCTTGGGGTCAGCCCTTCATTGACTTTGGCCTGTTCGGGGCCATCTCTGCCGTGTGCGACAAGCCATCCACACGCCAGCCGACATCGAATGAAAGGTTTTGACCCATGCCCACTGCCCTGCACCTGGCCGCTGACGATGCGGCCCTTGAAGCGGCTGTCAAGCGCAGCCGCAAGCTGCTCAACAAACGGGCGCTGATAGCCGCCGTCGCCAGCGCGGTGCCGGTGCCCGGCCTGGACTGGGCGGTGGACGCCGCCCTGCTTTCAAAGCTGATTCCCGCCATCAACAGGGAATTCGGCCTGGCGCCCGAGCAGATCGACCAGCTTGACCCGAAAAAGCGCGAGCAGGTCCAGAAAGCCGTGGCGCTGGTCGGTTCGGTGCTGATCGGCAAATTCATCAGCCGCGACCTGATCATCAAGGCCAGCACCAGAATCGGCACGCGCATGGCGACCAAACAGCTCGCCAAATATGTGCCGCTGGCCGGGCAGATCGTGGCGGCCACCGTGGGCTATGCCGCCATCCGCTACTTTGGCGAGGAACACATGAAGGACTGCATCCGCGTGGCCAAACAGGCGCAGTTAAGGCTGCGCTAGACAAAAACGCCCGAAAGGCTGATCGCGCCGCTGTGCCCTGGGAGCGCGGACGCCCACGTC
>JAECRO010000003.1 GCA_016000195.1 Burkholderiales bacterium
GTCCAGTGAGAGTTCAAGCCCGACAGGCTGCTAGCATCCCCGTTATTGAGGCGAAGGTAGGGGCTTTGCAGAAGGCTTGACGCGCTGCAATTGGTCAGCATCATGCTTAGCTCGACGTTCCCGGGCTTCCTTCTGGCGCGCATTAAATTTTTTTGCTTCTTCAACACCCTCAGCCTGCTGTCCGGTACGCGCCTGCATTTTTTTCTGGTGCGCCAAAAGCCTTGCAGCACTGGCCTCGCGGGCAGCCGTTTCATTCGAGACTGCGGCACTCCGCTTCTGTTTCTTGTCTTTTTCAACCTCAAGGCGACCTTGATAATCTTCAACTGCCTTGGTACGGCGATTGGCCTCCGCCTGCAGCTTCTCAGGCGATGATTTTTCCTCGGTTTTACGTATCTGCTGCGCGCCCTTGATTTTTCGCTCTTCATCGTTGAGCAAAATTTCTTGCTGCCTTAGATCTGCCATGGCCTCCCTTCGCCGGGAATTGACCTTGTCGAGACAACTATTAACAGCAAATTTTTTGTAGCAAGCAGCATCTTCTGTCAAAAAACCGGCCTCCAGCCTGCTGCGCTCCGCAGAGATGGCTGTGCGCCGTGCATCAATGTTGCCTATTTCTCCATTCACGCCACTGGTTTGCGCACTTGCAAAACTGCTCAACCAGAGCAACAAGAAAGCAAAAATAATAGGTTTCATGTCAGGGTGGTATCCACTGTTCTGTGCTTCAGGGCCAGGAACTCCATGGACTGCATTTCATTGAGTCGTGAGACGGTCCGCGGAAACTCATGCACCAAAGGGCCTTCGGTGTACAACGCTTCCGGCGGCACAGCAGCGGACATGATCAGCTTGACCCTGCGGTCATACAGCACATCCACCAGCCAGGTAAACCGCCGCGCTTCGGAAGCCATGCGGACAGGCATATAAGGCACATCACTGAGCAGCAGGGTATGGAACTGGGTTGCAATTTCCAGATAGTCGTTTTGGGAGCGCGGCCCTCCGCACAGGGCTTTAAAGTCAAACCAAACCACGCCACCCGCTTTACGTCTGGCCTGAATCTGCCTGGACTCAATTTGCAGCACTGGATTTTCATCGTGCGATGTAGCCAAACGGTTGAAAGTTTCCGTCATTTCGGCATCGGCCTGGGGGCCTAGCGGTGAATGGTAAAGCCTGGCCTGCTCCAGGGTACGTCTGCGGTAGTCCGTCCCATTGTCAACATTGATGACTTGCATATGCGTCTTCAGCAACTCAATGGCAGGAAGGATGCGGTCTCGATGCAGTCCGTTCGGATAAAGCTCGTCAGGATGAAAGTTGGATGTGGTGACGAATCCAACGCCATTGTCAAACAAGGCGACCAGCATGCGATGAAGAATCATGGCATCGGTAATGTCCGCCACATGAAACTCGTCAAAACAGATCAGCCGGAAGCGCTTGGCAATACGCTTGCCCAACTCATCAAGCGGGTTGGCTGTGCCCTGCAGGTCCAGCAATTCCCGATGCACTTCACGCATGAACTCATGAAAATGCAGCCGGACTTTTCGCCTGAGTGGCACCGCATTAAAAAAGCAGTCCATCAAAAAGCTTTTCCCACGCCCCACACCACCATGCATGTACACGCCACGCGGAATGGGTGGCCGATTGATCAGCTTCTTGAAAGCGTTCGACCGCTGGCCCTTGTACGCAGCCCATTCCGTGGCACAGCGTTCCAGCGCGTCAATCGCACGCAACTGCGCCGGGTCACTTGCGTAGCCCCGCGCAGCAAGTTCGGTTTCGTAGGCTGAGCGTACAAGGTTCACCACTGAATCTAAACTCCGAGAAAATCAGAAGTTCAGTGTGCGCTTTTCCACCGCCAGCGCGGCCTCCTTGGTGGCCTCGCTGAGTGATGGATGGGCATGACAAATCCGGGCGATATCTTCGCTGCTGGCACGAAATTCCATCGCCACTACGCATTCAGCAATCAATTCGCTGGCCATGGGTCCGACGATATGAACACCAAGGATTTCATCGCTTGCAGCATCTGCCAGCATCTTGACCATGCCCGTGGTGTCGCCCAGCGCCCTCGCCCTGCCATTGGCCATGAAGGGGAATATGCCCGTTTTATAAGCACGTCCTTCAGCTTTCAGCTGTTCTTCGGTCTGGCCTACCCACGCTATCTCGGGGCTGGTGTAAATGACCCAGGGAATGGTGTTGAAGTTGACATGGCCGTGCTGACCGGCGATGCGCTCAGCCACTGCCACGCCCTCTTCTTCTGCCTTGTGCGCCAGCATCGGGCCGCGCACCACGTCACCCACGGCCCACACATTGGGCAAGTTGGTTTTGCAATCGCCATCGACCACAATCGCACCACGCTCGTCCAGGCTCAGGCCCACGGCTTCCGGATTCAAGCCGATGGTATTGGCCGTCCGGCCAATAGAGATGATGAGTTTGTCCACCTCCAGCATCTGCGCTTCACCCTTGGCATTGGCATAAGCGATAGACACGCCCTTCTCGTCGTTCCTGATCTCGCCGACATTGACGCCCAGCTCAATTTTCAGGCCCTGTTTGGTAAATGCCTTGTGCGCTTCCTTGGCGATTTGCTGATCGACCGCACCCAAAAAGGTGGGCAGTCCTTCGAGGATCGTGACCTCTGCACCCAGCCTGCGCCAGACAGACCCCATTTCAAGGCCGATCACGCCAGAACCGATCACGCCAAGCTTCTTCGGGACAGCGCCAATGCGCAGGGCTCCGTCATTCGACAGGATATTGACTTCATCGAAAGGCGTGCCGGGCAAAGCCCTGGCATTGGAGCCGGTAGCCACAATGATGTGCTTGCCAGAGATGGTTTCCTCGGCAATGCCTGCGACCTTGATGTCGTAGGCACCCTCCTTGGCAGCAGAAAACGAGCCTCGGCCATGAAAAAAAGCCACCTTGTTCTTTTTGAACAGGTAAATGATGCCGTCGTTGTTTTGCTTGACAACCGTATCCTTGCGGCCGACCATCTTTGCCACATCCAGCCCCAAGCCCTTGACCTCGATGCCATGATCGGCAAAGTGGTGCCCGGCATGCTCATAGTACTCAGAGGACTGCAGCAGTGCTTTGGAAGGAATGCAGCCGATATTGGTACAGGTTCCACCCAAGGCAGGAGCGCCTTTGGCATTCTTCCATTCGTCGATACAGGCAACGTTGAACCCGAGCTGGGCTGCACGAATGGCCGCAATGTAGCCACCAGGACCGCCACCGATGACGATCACGTCAAATTGTTTGGACATGTTCTTTTCCAGTAAATGAGAGGCAGGGGCACACGGCCAGACGGCACTTGCCCTCTGCCCCAATAGGGTTTAAATATCGAACAGCAGGCGGGCGGGGTCTTCCAGCGCCTCTTTCATGGTGACCAGGCCCAGCACGGCCTCACGGCCATCAATGATGCGGTGGTCATAGCTCATCGCCAGGTAATTCATCGGACGAACCACGATCTGGCCGTTTTCGACAACCGCACGGTCCTTGGTGGCATGCACACCCAGAATCGCGGATTGCGGCGGGTTAATGATCGGCGTTGAAAGCATCGAGCCGAACGTGCCACCATTGGAAATCGAGAACGTGCCGCCAGTCATCTCTTCGATGCCCAGTTTGCCGTCCTTCGCTTTTTGGCCAAATTCAGCAATTTTTTTCTCGATGTCGGCAAAGCTCATCTGATCAGCATTGCGCAGGATAGGCACGACCAGACCGCGCGGCGAACCGACGGCAATGCCAATGTCAAAGTAGCCGTGATAGACGATGTCGTTGCCGTCCACCGATGCGTTGATCATCGGGAACTTCTTGAGCGCATGCACAGCAGCCTTGACGAAGAAACTCATGAAACCGATCTTGACGCCATGTTCCTTGCTGAAGGCATCCTGGAACTTCTTGCGCATCTCCATGACCGGAGCCATGTTGACTTCGTTGAAAGTCGTCAAGATGGCATTGGTCGACTGCGACTGCAAGAGACGCTCGGCAATGCGCGCACGCAGGCGGCTCATGGGAACGCGCTGTTCAGGGCGGTCGCCCAAGTCAACCGCGTTCACCGGCGCTGCCACTTTTGGCAAGAAAGTGGTCGGTGTGCCCGTCGGGATTGCGCTTGCAGCTATTGATTTAATAGCACCTGCAGCTGTCGCACCCAGAACATCACCCTTGGTGACACGGCCATCCTTGCCTGTTCCAGGAACCGTGCCTGCAGCCAGATTGTTGTCCGCCATCAACTTGGCAGCGGAAGGCATGGGAACGCCAGCCATTGAGCCACCCGTTGATGCAACTGGTGCGGCTGCGGCGACCGATGTGGCAGACGCAGCAGGCGCTGCTGCGGATGCAATCGCGCCAGCCTTGCCTTCGGTGTCGATTCTTGCAATCACCTGGTCCGACACCACCGTACCGCCATCGGCCACCACCAGCTCAATCAGCACACCGGCTGAAGGCGCGGGTACTTCAAGAACAACTTTGTCGGTTTCGATTTCGATCAAAATTTCGTCAACGGCAATTGCGTCGCCGACCTTCTTCTTCCACTGAAGCATGGTGGCCTCGGCCACTGATTCGGACAATTGGGGAACTTTAACTTCTACGATAGCCATTTTGATTCTTTCGTTTGTTTTCTTGTATTTCCAGGAAGTGGCAGGACGCTTATTTGGTCAGCACAAAACCTTTTAATTTGGAAAATGCGCCATCCACCAGCGCTTTTTGCTGTTCCTGATGCAAGTGCGAATAACCGACGGCAGGAGAAGCCGATGCAGCACGTCCTGAATAGCCCAGTTTTTGGCCATCAAACATGTTCTCGTGAATGTAGTGCTGCACAAAGAACCAGGCACCCTGGTTTTGCGGCTCATCCTGGCACCACACGATGTCGGTTGCATTGGGGTATTTTTTCAACTCTGCGGCAAACGCCTTGTGCGGGAAAGGGTAAAGCTGCTCAACACGAAGGATCACGGCATCATCAATGCCTTTTTCCTGACGCTTCTTGACCAGGTCGTAATACACCTTGCCCGAGCAGGCAATGATCCGTTTGACCTTGTCCGCTCTTTTGATGACCTCTTCCTTGTTCTCAGGGATAACCGTCTGAAAAGCACCCTTCGTGAACTCGGACAGCGGCGAGGTCGCATCCTTGTTACGCAATAGCGACTTGGGCGTCATGATGATCAGCGGCTTGCGAAGGTTACGCACCATCTGGCGACGCAGCACATGGAAAATCTGGCTGGCAGTCGTAGGCTGAACCACCTGCATGTTGGCATCGGCCGACAGTTGCATGAAACGTTCGAGGCGTGCAGAACTATGCTCCGGCCCCTGGCCCTCATAACCGTGCGGCAGCATCAGCGTGATGCCATTGACACGGCCCCACTTGACTTCGCCAGATGCAATGAACTGGTCAATCACAACCTGTGCGCCATTGGCAAAATCGCCGAACTGGGCTTCCCAGATCACCATGGTGCTTGGATCATTGGACGCGTAACCGTACTCAAAAGCCAGCACGGCCTCTTCGGAAAGGATCGAGTCGATGACGACAAACGGCGCCTGGCTTTCAGCCACGTTTTGGAGCGGGACATAAGTGCCTGTGTCCCACTTTTCGCGGCTCTGATCATGAATGACAGCATGGCGGTGCGTGAAAGTTCCGCGTCCGCAATCCTCACCCGACAAACGCACCGGATAGCCGCTGGCCACAAGGGAGGCAAATGCCATGTGCTCGCCCATGCCCCAGTCCACCGGAATATCGCCACGCCCCATGGCGGCGCGGTCGTCATAAACCTTCTTGACCAGATTGTGCGGCGTCACGGTCGAGGGAATATTCGTGATCTTGTCGGCCAGTCGCTTCCACTCGGCCATGGGAATGGCGGTGTCACCTGCATCGGTCCACTTCTTGCCCACGTAGGGACTCCAGTCCACTGCGTATTTGCTTTTGAAATTGGTCAATACCGGATCAAAAGTGCTCTTTCCTGCGTCAAGCGCAGCACGCGTCGCCTTGACCATGTCATCACCCAGGGTATCGCCCATGCCTTGCGCCGTCAGCTTGTCGGCATAAAGGCGGCGTGTGCCGGGATGCTGTGCAATCTTCTTGTACATCAGCGGCTGGGTCAGCGCCGGTGTATCCTGCTCGTTGTGGCCGAGCTTGCGAAAGCAGATGATGTCAACCACGACATCTTTCTGGAACTCCATGCGGAATTCAAGCGCCAGCTGGGTAGCCAGCACCACGGCTTCCGGATCGTCACCGTTGACGTGCAGCACAGGCGCCTCAATCATCTTGACGACGTCGGTGCAATACAGCGTGGAACGGCTGTCGCGCGGATCGCTGGTGGTAAAGCCGATCTGGTTATTGATCACGAGGTGGACCGTGCCGCCCGTGGAGTAACCCCGGGTTTCGGCCAGGGCCAGCGTTTCCATGACCACGCCCTGCCCGGCAAATGCCGCATCGCCATGCACCAGCACAGGCAACACCTGCAGACCTTTGGGGTCGGCACGGCGGTCCATGCGGGCACGAACCGAACCCTCCACGACCGGGTTCACAATTTCAAGGTGAGAAGGATTAAAGGCCAGCGACAGGTGAACCGGACCGCCTGGCGTCGTCACGTCGGAGCTGAAACCCTGGTGATATTTGACATCACCGCTAGGCAGATCTTCAGGTGCCGTATGGTCAAATTCAGCGAACAGATCAGCAGGCACTTTGCCCAGCGAATTGACCAGCACATTCAGCCGGCCGCGGTGTGCCATGCCAATCACGATTTCCTGCACGCCGATTTCGCCGCCGCGCTGGATCAACTCATCCATGCTGGCAATGAAGCTTTCGCCGCCTTCCAGGGAGAAACGCTTTTGGCCCACATATTTAGTATGCAAAAAGCGCTCAAGGCCTTCAGCAGCGGTGAGGCGGTCCAGAAGATGAAGCTTCTTTTCCCTGGATAAATTAGGCTTGCTGCGAATGCTTTCGAGCTTTTGTTGCCACCAGCGTTTCTGGTTCTGGTCGGTGGCGTACATGTATTCGGCGCCAATCGTGCCGCAATAGGTTTCGCGCAGCGCATTGAGCAACTCGCGCAAACTCATGGTTTCTTTGCCGAAGAAGGTGTTGCTGGTATTGAACACAATCTCCTGATCGGCATCGGTGAAGCCGTAAAAAGATGGAGCCAGTTCAGGAATATTGTCGCGTTCGGCGCGTTTGAGTGGATCCAGATCAGCCCAGCGGGCACCAACGTTGCGGTAAGCCGCAATCAACTGTTGGACAGCTGTGCGCTTGCGCCCCATTTCGGAGTCGGCGCCGCTGGCAAGCACGACTCTTGTCTGGCCCTGCTTGGCACGCTCGGCAAAAGCGTTGACAACCGGCAAGTGGGGAACATCCTTGGCGCTACTGCCATCCGTTGCGGGGACGTGCTGGAGTGCGTCGAAATATTCACGCCAGTTATCGGTGACGCTGCCAGGATTGGCGAGGTAATTTTCGTACATCTCTTCGACATAAGGCGCATTGCCGCCGAAAAGATAGCTATTGCCCTGATAGGCTGTATATACAGACGCAGGTGACTGCAAGTTTGAACTCATATCCGCTGACCTCCGTTTCCCTTGGGGAAACATTAGCTGGTTAAAGCTGGTTAATTAACCTTCCGCAACACGGCTGAACCGATTAGCGGATGCGACTGTGGCAAGGAAGGACCTTCAGAAACAGCTGGGATTGTGCCACCTTACGGCTGAAACACAAAGACCCTTGCTATCTTTTTGAATCACACTTTCAAATTTTCATATGTTTTTAAAGCCTGCATGATTGAAGACAGTTTTTCAGCAATTGATGCTTCAAGCGTGGGAAGTTGTCAGCGTCGAGCTGACTTTTGCATGCTATGCATCTGTTGGCGCATCAGCCTATGGGCAAAAGCGGCTCAGAAAACCCGTGCAGTTCCATGCATCGAAAGGCTGCTCAAGAAGCCCGGCGGACAATGCCGGGTTTTCCTGATTTGACATGCGTGCAAATCGACCTCGGTCACAACAGCACGATATCGTATTGTTCTTGCGCCATGACTGCTTCAGCCTGCAGGGAAATGGGTTTTCCAATAAAGTCGCTCAAGCTCGCCAGATGCTGGCTTTCTTCATCCAGAAATAGTTCAATCACTTTGGGTGAAGCCACTACCCTGAATTCCCTTGGATTGAACTGCCGCGCCTCGCGCAAAATTTCACGCAGAATGTCATAGGTCACGCTGCGGGCCGTTTTGACAATGCCTTTTCCGGTACAGGCACTGCAAGGTTCGCAGAGCTGATGCGCCAGCGACTCACGGGTCCGCTTGCGCGTCATTTCGAGCAATCCCAGCGCCGAAAAGCCGTTCACCGCTGTCTTGATGCGATCCCGGGCCAGCTGCCTTTTGAACTCGGCCAGCACCGCACCACGGTGGTGTTCCTTGCTCATGTCGATGTAATCGACAATTACGATCCCGCCCAGATTGCGCAGACGAAGTTGCCGGGCAATTGCCTGAGCGGCCTCAAGATTGGTTTTATAAATAGTTTCTTCGAAATTACGGGCTCCGACAAACCCGCCGGTATTCACGTCAATGGTTGTCAAGGCTTCGGTTTGGTCAATGACCAGATACCCACCGGATTTGAGATCCACTCTGCGGCCAAGCGCTTTGGCGATTTCCTCGTCAATATTGAACAGGTCAAAAATAGGCCGTTCGCCGCTGTAAAGCTGAAGTTTTGACACCGTTGAAGGCATGAACTCTACCGCGAACGCTTTCAGTTTTTCAAACTGCTCACGGGAGTCAATGCGAATGGTTTGCGTATTTTCCAACACCATATCGCGCAATACACGCTGCACCAGACTCAGATCCTGATGCAAAACCGACGCAGCAGGCAAACGCAATGAGGCTTCCTTGATACGTACCCAGGTTTTCCGTAAATAAGCGATGTCCTCGGACAGTTCTGTTTCGGTAGCATCTTCCCCGTTCGTGCGAAGGATAAACCCGCCTCCGAGATCACCGACCAGCGCCTGAACACGCTGACGCAAGTCTTCGCGCTGCCGGGGCGGAATTTTTTGCGACACACCGATATGGTTGTCCTGGGGCAAAAAGACCAGCAAACGGCCAGCGATGCTGATTTGCGCCGTCAGTCGGGCGCCTTTGGTACCCATCGGATCTTTCAACACCTGCACCATCACGGTCTGCCCTTCGAACAGCTGCTTTTCAATTGGCTGAAGGGCTGAACCCGGCGGCGCTGTCGATGAATTGCCAGCCTGCGGCTCGGGTTCTGCATGACGGCTGTTGATGCTGCTCATCAAGTCGGCAACATGCAGAAATGCGGCGCGGTCCAGGCCTATGTCGATGAATGCAGACTGCATTCCCGGCAGCACCCGCACCACCTTGCCAAGGTACACATTACCGACCAAGCCACGTTCAAGCGTGCGCTCGACCTGCAACTCCTGCACGGCTGCATGCTCCACCACAGCAACTCGCGTTTCCTGCGGCGACCAGTTAATCAGGATTTCTTGTTGCATGGTTGTCAGACGATATAAGGCTAAATTTCAAGACCGGCCGCCTGAAGCAACGAGGCTGTTTCCCATAGAGGCAGCCCCATGATGCCGCTGTAGCTGCCGTTGATACGGGTGATGTGCATCGCCACCCTGCCCTGGATGGCGTAAGCTCCCGCTTTACCCATGGGTTCACCAGTGGCCACGTAAGTCCCGATCTGCCTGGCGGTCATGGACTCAAAACTTACGCGTGAGGTACTGAGTGCTTCAAATCGCTGCAGCCCCTGCTGGACAGCAACCGCAGTCAGAACACGATGGGTCTTGCCAGCCAGTTCAGACAACATGCGTGCTGCATCCTGGGAGTCGTCCGGCTTGCCGTAAATGATGCGCCCCAGTGCCACGGTGGTGTCAGAGCACAAAATAGGCGCAGGCAGCAGTTTGCGCTGAGCTAAACGCACCGAGGCCGCATCAAGCTTCAGCCCTGTAACCCGCTTGACGTAGGCCGCAGGCGCCTCATTGGGCAGTGCAATCTCCAGCGCTTCCGCATCTTCGGCGGCATCTGGCAACAGCAACTCATAACGAATACCCAACTGTTCCAGCAGCTGACGACGCCTCGGACTTTGAGAAGCCAGATAAACAAAATTCACCATACTCAAAATACCTGCAAAAACTACTCGCGATGATACGGGTGATTGATGGTGATACTCCACGCCCGGTAAAGCTGCTCAATCAGCAGCACGCGCACCATGGCATGTGGCAGGGTCAGGTCCGAGAGACGAATGCGCTGATGGGCTGACTGCTTGAAACCGGCATCCAGACCATCCGGCCCACCAATCACGATGGCAACATCGTCACCGGACAGTTGCCAGCTTTTGAGATGCTCGGCCAGCGCCATGGTGGTGACGGCCAAGCCACGCTCATCCAGCGCAACGATCCGGCAGCCCCGGGCAATGGCGCCTTCAATGCGGGTGCGCTCCGCTGACAGCAGGTTTTCCAGGGTTTTGGAGCCGCGCGGCTCGGTTTTGACTGCCTTGAGCTCAACCTTCAGCTCAGGCGGAAAGCGTTTGGCGTAGTCGTCATAAGCCGTCTGGGCCCAGTCGGGCACTTTCTGGCCGACGGCTACGATGGTCAGCCTCATTCGCTCCGGGGCGTGGTTTTCTTGACGGCAGGCTTTTTGGCAGTCGTCTTGGTAACGGTTTTCTTGGGTGCCAATTTTTTAGCGGCAGGAATTTTGACAATCGGCGTCTTGGCTGGTGCTTTTTTAACCGCTGCCTTTTTCACTGCGGGCTTCACCTCTGGCTCGGCTACCCTCGCTGGTTTGCGAGCCTTGATGGTTTTTGCCTCGGGCTCGACGGCAGGTGCGGTGGCATTGCGCTTGGCGGTCCAGTCGTTGGTCTTGCCAACCCGGCCCACATAAGTTCCGTCATCGGTACGCGCCATTTTTTTGGCATCGGGCTGATTTTCGTCCGAGGCATCTTTTTCGGCCTTGAACGGCTTGGCGGCAGGCCTGGGCTTGCTGCCAGCGCCAGCACGCGATCGGGTCGGCTTGGCCTCTACCTTCGGTTCGACTTTCGCGGCCTTGGGCAAGGGCGCGGGCGCACCGAGCTTGAGCTTGATGGGCTTGTCGCCCCAAAGTTCTTCCAGGTTGTAATACTGGCGAATCGTGGGCTGCATGATGTGCGCAACAGCCGCACCGCAGTCAACAATGATCCACTCGCCGTTTTCCTCGCCTTCGATGCGCGGCTTGGCAAAACCAGCATCACGCACAGCATCGCGCACGCTGGCGGCAAGGGCCTTGGTCTGACGATTGGATGTTCCCGAGGCAACGATCACGCGCTCAAAAAGAGAAGTGATGTGCTCGGTATCAAACACCTGGATGTTTTGCGCCTTGACATCTTCCAGCCCGTCAACAATGGCGCGCTGCAGTTTTTGGACATCTTTTTTGCCCTCAGTGCTTGGGGTTTTGACAATCGTAGAGGTCATGCAATGCTTTGCTTCAATATAAGATAAAAATTAACCGGGGCCGTACAGCTGATGAAGCGAAATATAACGTGCAACCGGTTCGGGAACCCATTTGGCGACTGCTTCGGCAGTGGCAACGCCTGAAGCCATCAACCGACGGACCTGAGTGGCGCTGACCGACATCAAGGGCAGTTTGAGAGTGAAAAAGCGGTGATTATGCGGCGCGTAAGCATCAAATTGGGTTTGAGCCAGCATGGATTCTGCGCGATCAGCTATACAAATTATAGCGATTTCAAGAATCTCCTGCCATTTGTGCCATTGCCTGAAAGCTGCAAACTGGTCAGCACCGATGAAAAGGTAGAGCTGGCATTCAGGATTCTCGGCTTGCAGTGTCTTCAGGGTATCTATCGTAAAGGTCGGTCCCATGCGCTGCAACTCACGGTCATCCACCACCACGCCCGGGACATTGGCAAAAGCCAGCCGTGTCATGGCCAGCCGGTGTTCGGGCGCGCTGAGCGCCCTGGCCTTGTGCCACGCATGGCCGGTTGGAATGATATGCAGTGCATCCAGGTCGAACTGTGCCAGTGCAGCCCTGACCAATGCCACATGGGCATTGTGCGGGGGATCAAAGGCCCCGCCAAACACGCCTATGCGCCGGGGTTCGTGCGTGGCTTCAGCGCTCAAACCCAGTCCCGCCTGACAAGAAACTCTTTGTAAAGACGTTCTTCGGGCGAAGCGGCTTCATTCGACCGCTGGTAAGACCAGCTTGCCAGCGGTGGCATCGACATCAGGATCGATTCGGTGCGCCCGCCCGACTGCAGGCCAAAATGGGTTCCCCGGTCCCATACCAGGTTGAATTCCACATAGCGTCCCCGGCGGTACAACTGAAAATCGCGCTCCCGTTCGCCGAAAACGCTGTCCTTGCGACGCAGGGCAATGGGTAGATAAGCCTGCAAAAACGAATCGCCGACGCTTTGCATCATGGCAAAACTCTGCGCCAGGCCAAGCTCCTGGAAATCGTCGAAAAACACCCCGCCGATACCGCGCTGCTCCTGCCGGTGCTTGAGGTAGAAATACTCATCGCACCACTGCTTGAAGCGCGGATATTTGTCATCGCCAAACGGCGCCAGCGCATCCTTGCAGACCTGGTGAAAATGCACGGCGTCTTCATCAAAGCCGTAAAAAGGCGTCAGGTCCATGCCGCCGCCAAACCAGCAAACCGGCTCGCAATTTTCGCCAACAGGTGTTGCAGCCAGCATCCGGACATTCATGTGAACAGTCGGCACATACGGGTTGCGGGGATGAAACACCAGCGACACGCCCATGGCTTCAAACGGAGCGCCTGCCAGTTCGGGCCGGTGCTGGGTGGCAGAAGGCGGCAGCCTCGGACCGCGCACATGCGAAAAACCGCAGCCGGCGCGCTCGAAGACCTTGCCCTGTTCCAGGATTTTGGTAATGCCATTGCCTTGCAGTGCCTCGCCGGGCTCTTTTTGCCAGCGGTCGGTCATAAATGGCTGGCCGTCCACCTCGGCAATTGCCTGGGTGATGCGCTCCTGCAAACCCAATAGAAAGGTGCGAACGGTTGAAAGGTCGATGCTGGACATGATCGGCAATCAGGACTTGATAGCCCGGTAGCCAATGTCCTTGCGGTATTGCGCGCCCTCAAAATCAATCCCGCGCGCGACTTCGTAGGCGCGCTGCTGCGCGGCCTTGACCGTGCTGCCGAGTGCCGTCACGCACAGAACGCGGCCGCCCGAAGTGATGGTGGCGCCGTTCTGCCGTTGCGTGCCGGCATGAAACACCATTGAATCTTCAGTCGCCGGGGGCAGGCCGTGGATGACATCGCCCTTGCGCGGATGCAGCGGATAGCCGTGCGCGGCCATGACCACGCCCAGAGCCGGCCGACGGTCCCATTCCAGTTCCACCTTGTCGAGGGTGCCCGAGGTGGCGGCCATCATCACGTCGAACAGATCGGTTTTCAGCCGCATCATGATGGGCTGGGTTTCCGGGTCGCCCATGCGGCAGTTGAACTCCAGCGTCTTGGGCTTGCCGTGGGCATCAATCATCAGGCCAGCGTACAGGAATCCGGTGAACGGAATGCCGTCTTTCTCCATGCCCTTGATCGTGGGCAGGATGATTTCGCGCATGGCGCGTGCGTGGACATCGGGCGTGACCACCGGGGCGGGCGAATACGCGCCCATGCCGCCCGTGTTCGGCCCCAGGTCGCCGTCGAGCAGGCGCTTGTGGTCCTGGCTGGTGGCCATGGCCGCCACGTTCTTGCCGTCGCACATGACGATGAAGCTGGCTTCCTCGCCCTGCAGGAATTCCTCGATGACGACGCGCGCGCCGCCTTCATTGTGCGTGACGCCCAGCGGATTGAACTCAGGGTCAGGCGCCAGCATGAACTCGATGGCCTCGTGCGCCTCGTGCAGCGTCATGGCAACCACCACACCCTTGCCCGCCGCCAGGCCATCGGCCTTGACCACAATCGGCGCCCCCTTTTCATCAACATAGGCGTGTGCCGCCGCCGCATCGCTAAAGGTTTCGTAGTCGGCCGTCGGAATGTGGTGGCGCTTCATGAACGCCTTGGAAAAGGCCTTCGAGCTTTCCAGCTGGGCCGCCGCCCGGGTCGGGCCAAACACCCGCAAGCCATGATTGCGGAACTCATCGACAATGCCGGCGGCCAGCGGCTGCTCGGGGCCAACGACCGTCAGCGCTATCTTTTCAGTAGCTGCCCACGCCCGCAGCGCCTGCACATCGGTGATATTTATGTTCTCAAGCCTGGAATCAAGGGCTGTTCCGCCATTGCCCGGCGCGACATAAACCGCCTGGACCTTGGGCGACTGGGCCAGTTTCCAGGCCAGCGCATGCTCACGGCCGCCGCCGCCCACCACTAGAACTTTCATGCTGCAGCTTTCATTGTTGTTGTGTTTGCAAGAGTGGCTTATTCGGAAAGCTCGGCGTTGTGGAAGACTTCCTGCGTGTCGTCCAGGTCTTCCAGCACATCCAGCAGCTTTTGCATCTTCTGGGCCTCTTCGCCGGTCAGCTCAATCGTGTTGTCGGCGCGCATGGTGACTTCGGCCAGTTCAGGGATCAAACCGGCCGCTTCCAGGGCGTTCTTGACGGTTTCAAGCTCGGTGTAAGGCGTGAGCACTTCAATCGCGCCGTCTTCATGCGCGATCACATCGTCGGCGCCGGCCTCCAGGGCCACTTCCATGACCTTGTCTTCGCTCGTGCCGGGCGCGAAAATCAGCTGGCCGCAGTGCCTGAACTGGAACACCACCGAGCCTTCGGTGCCCATGTTGCCGCCGTGCTTGGAAAACGCATGGCGAACCTCGGCCACCGTGCGAACCTTGTTGTCGGTCATGCAATCGACCAGAATCGCCGCGCCGCCAATGCCGTAGCCTTCATAACGAACTTCCTCGTAGTGAACGCCTTCCAGGTTGCCCGTGGCCTTGTCGATGTTGCGCTTGACCGTCTCGGCCGCCAGATTGGCCGCCTTCGCCTTCTCGACGGCCAGGCGCAGGCGTGGATTGGTCGCCAAGTCACCGCCGCCCAGACGCGCAGCCACCATGATTTCACGGATCACCCGTGTCCAGATCTTGCCGCGTTTGTCGTCCTGGCGACCCTTGCGGTGTTGAATATTCGCCCATTTACTATGACCAGCCACGGAAAATCCTTTTGCAATTGATTTAATCTACAGCACTCATTTTACTTTTCGCTTGTCTTGCCCCGGGCAAGTTTCATCAGGACTCTCCCTCATCATGGCCGATCCGCTCCTCATTGCCAAAAATGCCTCGACTCAATGCGAGCTTCTGCCCGCGCTGGCCAACCGGCATGGGCTGATCACCGGAGCCACCGGAACGGGCAAGACAGTCACCTTGCAGACCCTGGCCGAAAACTTTTCCAGAATCGGCGTGCCGGTCTTCATGGCCGATGTGAAGGGCGACCTGACCGGCATCAGCCAGGCGGGCACGCTGGGCGAAAAAATGGCCGGCATCCTGAAAGAGCGTGGCATTGCCGCACCCGAACCGCTGGCCTGCCCGACCACGCTCTGGGACGTGTTTGGCGAACAGGGCCATCCGGTGCGCGCCACCGTGTCCGACATGGGGCCGCTGCTGCTCGGCCGCATGCTCAACCTGAATGAAACGCAAGAAGGCGTGCTCAACCTGGTTTTCAAGATTGCCGACGACAACGGCTTGTTGCTGCTGGACCTGAAGGACTTGCGCGCCATGCTGCAGTATGTCGGCGAAAACGCCAAGGACTTCACGACGAAATACGGCAACGTCAGCGCTGCCAGCGTGGGCGCCATCCAGCGCGGATTGATGCGGATCGAAACCCAGGGCGGCGACAAATTCTTCGGCGAACCGATGCTCAACATCAGCGACTTCATGCAGACCGACAGCGCCGGGCATGGCGTCGTCAACATCCTGGCGGCGGACAAGCTGATGCATTCGCCGCGCCTGTATGCCACTTTCCTGCTCTGGATGCTGTCCGAGCTGTTCGAGCAATTGCCCGAAATCGGCGACCCCGACAAGCCCAAGCTGGTGTTCTTTTTTGACGAAGCCCATTTGCTGTTCACCGACGCACCCAAAGCACTGGTCGAACGCATCGAACTGGTGGTGCGGCTGGTTCGCTCCAAGGGCGTGGGCGTTTACTTTGTGACGCAAAACCCGCTGGATATTCCCGATTCGGTGCTGGCGCAACTGGGCAACCGGGTTCAGCACGCCCTGCGCGCCTACACCCCGCGCGACCAGAAAGCGGTCAAGGCCACGGCCCAGACCATGCGGCAAAAGCCCGGGCTGGACATTGAAACCGCCATCACCGAACTCGCCGTGGGCGAAGCGCTGATCAGCTTTCTGGACACCAAAGGCCGGCCCAGCGTGACCGAGCGGGCTTACGTGCTGCCGCCCGCAAGCCAGGTCGGCCCCATCTCGCTCCAGCAGCGCCAGCAACTGATGCAAGACTCTCTGGTCGCAGGCGTGTATGAAAAAGAAGTGGACCGCGTGTCGGCGCACGAAATGCTTCAGGAACGCGCTGGCGCAGCGGCTGGCCAGGCCAGCTCGGCGCCCAACGGCGGCGCGGCGGGCGAGTCGGCATTTGGCGGCATGCTGGGCGGGCTCAATGACGTGCTGTTTGGCAGCACCGGGCCGCGCGGCGCCAAGCACGACGGTCTGGCGCAAAACATGGCCAGGTCCGCCGTTCGCACCATGGGCTCTACGGTAGGCCGGGAAATCATCCGAGGCGTACTGGGCAGCCTGTTTGGCGGCAAAAAACGCTGAAAATCCGAACCAAGCACAACCAGAAAGCCTCTTATCCATGAGCAACGTCCACCTCATCGACCACCCGCTGGTGCAGCACAAGCTGACGCTGATGCGCCGCAAGAATGCTTCGACCAGCACCTTTCGCACCCTGCTCAATGAACTGAGCAACCTGATGGCCTATGAAGTCACCCGCGACATGCCGCTTCAGGACATCGAGGTCGAAACACCGCTGGAAACCATGACCGGCAAGATCATCGACGGCAAAAAGCTCGTTCTGGTTTCCATCCTGCGCGCCGGCAACGGCTTTCTGGATGGTTTCCTCAACGTGGTGCCAGGCGCCCGCGTCGGCCACATCGGCCTGTACCGCGACCCGCAAACGCTGGAGCCAGTCGAGTATTACTTCAAGATGCCGCAGGAGATGGAGGCGCGCGACATCGTCATCGTCGATCCCATGCTGGCCACCGGCAATTCCGCCATCGCGGCGGTCAACCGGCTCAAACAACTCAAACCGAAGTCCATCAAGTTCGTCTGTCTGCTGACCTGCCCGGAAGGCGTTGCCGCCCTGCAAAAGGCCCACCCCGACGTGGCGATCTACACCGCAGCGATTGACCGCCAGCTCAACGAGCACGGCTACATCCTGCCGGGCCTGGGCGATGCCGGGGATCGTATTTTTGGAACAAAATAAGGCTCTTGCGCAAGCATGACGGGCACAACCAGCTATCAAATGTGTAGCAAATCAATGAATACCTGCAGCCGATGACACGCCAGCCGGAACCCTTTCATGCCGCTGGCTGAGCAAGGCCCGGCATCAACGCGGCCCCTGCCGTGGCTGGTGGCCGGGCAGGAGTTCCCGCCGCTGGAAACCGCCTGGGGCAGCAAAGATCCAGCGCCAGGCCTGCTCGCAGCCGGCGAGACACTGGATGTACCCACATTGCTTCGGGCCTACTCGCGCGGGATTTTTCCCTGGTTCAGCCTGGGACAGCCGGTACTCTGGTGGAGTCCCGATCCGCGCATGGTGCTGCGGACCTGCGACTTCAGGCTGCACCGTTCCCTGCGCAAAAGCATCGTGCATTTCATGCATGATGCCCGATGCGAAATCAGGTTTGACAGCGCTTTTGAGCGTGTCATCAGCGCCTGCGCCGGCAAATCCAGGGCCGGGCAGTCCGGCACCTGGATTGTTTCGGAAGTGGCGCAGGCTTACGGTGAATTGCACCGCGCGGGACAGGCCCACAGCGTGGAAACCTGGATCAATGGCGAACTGGCCGGCGGCCTGTACTGCGTCAATCTGGGCCGGATGGTCTTTGGCGAATCCATGTTTGCGCATCAGACGGACGCCTCCAAGATCGCCCTGGCGGCACTGGTGGCCTTTTGCCGTGCCGAGGACATCGAGATGATCGACTGCCAGCAAAATACCGGCCATCTCGCGTCACTGGGCGCCGCTGAAATCAGCCGCGCCGAGTTCGCCATTCACCTCAGCCGGAACGTGGATAAAACCGCTCCCGCATGGCATTTCGATTCTCTATACTGGCAGCAGATTTTGACGGCCACAGCCCCCGCCAGGCCCACAATTCCCGCAACACCGTGACGCACCTCAAAGACCTGCCTCTGCACACCCTGCAGTTTTACGCAACGGCGCCCTACCCCTGCAGTTATTTGCCGGGCAGGCAGGCCCGCTCGCAGGTCGCAACGCCCAGCCACCTTATCCACAATAACGCCTATTCGGAACTGGTCACGCAGGGCTTCCGGCGCAGCGGGATGTTCACCTACCGACCCTACTGCGACGGCTGCCAGGCCTGCGTGCCGCTGCGTGTGCCGGTCAACACCTTCCAGCCTGACCGCAGCCAGCGCCGTGCCTGGAAGCGGCACCAGACATTGCAGGTCAGCAGTCTCAAGCTGTGTTTTTTGCCCGAGCATTACCAGCTCTACCTGCGCTACCAGAACAGCCGCCATGCCGGCGGCGGCATGGACCACGACAGCATTGACCAGTACACCCAGTTTCTGCTGCAAAGCCGGGTCAACTCGCGCCTGGTGGAGTTTCGCGAGTGTTTGCCCAATGGCGAGGCCGGCGCCCTCAAGATGATCTCCATCCTCGACGTGCTGGAAGACGGCATCTCGGCGGTGTATACCTTTTACGAGCCGGAAGATCGGGCCGGCTATGGCAACTACAGCGTGCTTTGGCAGATTGAGCAGGCGCGGCATCTTGGCCTGCCTTTTGTCTATCTGGGTTACTGGATCGCGCAAAGCCCGAAAATGAATTACAAGCTCGGGTTCAGGCCCAACGAGATACTGTTGAACGGCCAATGGGTCACTTCCAGCGCGGCAGAGGCCCCGAATCACGAATGATCAGCCGGTCAAACCGCGTGTGCCGCCTGACGCAGGTTCAAGTTACACAGCCTTATTTCACAAGGTAAAATCTGATGCAGAAAGTCTGCACATGATAAAACCCGACAGCGACCTTCCCGTCAAACCGACCGTTCAGGTGATTGAACGCATGTTCACCCTGCTTGAAATTCTGGCAGCCCGGGAAGAGGCCGTTTCCCTCAAGGAGATCAGCGAAAAATCAGGCCTTCACCCTTCGACAGCGCACCGCATCCTGAACGACCTCGCCACGGGCCGTTTCGTGGACCGGCCAACCGCAGGCAACTACCGGCTGGGCATGCGTCTGCTCGAACTCGGAAACCTGGTCAAGGCACGCCTGAATGTCCGTGATGCGGCGCTGATCCCGATGCGGGAACTGCACAAGCTGACGCAGCAGCCGGTCAATTTGAGCATGCGCCAGGGCGACGAAATCCTGTACGTCGAACGCACCTACAGCGAACGCTCCGGCATGCAGGTGGTGCGGGCCATTGGCGGACGGGCGCCGCTGCACCTGACGTCAGTCGGCAAGCTGTTCCTGGCTTCCGACGACCCGCAGCGCCTGCGTGCCTATGCGACACGCACCGGCCTGCCTGGCCAGACCCGCAACAGCATCACCGAGTTGCCGGTTCTGGAGCGTGAACTGTCAAAGGCGCGCCAGTACGGCATTGCACGCGACAACGAAGAACTGGAATTGGGCGTTCGCTGCATGGCCGCCGGCATTTATGACGACCAGAACAAGCTGGTGGCGGGCCTGTCGATTTCAGCGCCCGCTGACCGCCTGGACGAAAGCTGGCTACCCAAGCTGCAGGCAACCGCCAACGAAATATCGGCGGCGCTTGGCTACACGTTAAGGTAAAAAATGAACTTCCCGCATATGGTGCGGGCATATTCAGCTATCAATACGATAGCTGAATATGTGAATAGTTGATCTGCTGCGGTTAGCCGCTGATCTGCTTGGCTGAAGCGCTGACCTTCATTTTTTGCTCAGTGATCGGGTTGGTTTCCACCCAGCGGCGCACACGCTCCGCATCACCCAGCCGGCTCAGCTTGCCTGCGGAATCCAGAAACACCATGATCAATTTACGGCCGGCAATTTTGGTCTGCATGACCAGGCACTGGCCAGCTTCATTGATATAGCCGGTTTTCTGCAGGCCAATATCCCAATCCGGATTCTTCACGAGACGATTGGTATTGTTGAACTGCAAAGTCCGGCTACCAATAGCCACCTGATAGCTCGGAGAGGTTGTCAACTCACGAAGCACCGGGTCGCCATGCGCTGCATTGACCAGCGCGGCCAGATCTTGTGCGCTGGACTGGTTGCGGCTGGAAAGGCCGGTAGGCTCTGCATAGCTGGTGTCATGCATGCCCAGCATTTTTGCCTTGGCATTCATCAGGCTGACAAAGGTGGCCATGCCGCCAGGGTAAGTGCGTCCCAGGGCATGGGCCGCCCGGTTTTCACTGGACATCAGCGCCAGGTGCAGCATTTCGCCGCGCGACAGCGTAGTGCCTACGCCAAGCCGGGAACGGCTGTGCTTTTCGGTATCAACGTCATCCTGCGTGACCGTGATCATTTCATCCATGGGCAGCCTGGCACCGCTGATGATGACGCCGGTCATCAATTTCGTCAGGGATGCAATGGGCAAGACGGCATGGTCGTTTTTGCTGAACAGCACTTCACGCGTGTCCTGGTCAATCACCAAGGCTACGCTGGACTTCAAGTCCAGCGGATCGATGGCGCTGTGCAGGCCGGCAATTTGTCCAAACGAAGGAAT
The DNA here is from genome assembly GCA_016000195.1 of Burkholderiales bacterium. Classification (GTDB taxonomy): domain Bacteria; phylum Pseudomonadota; class Gammaproteobacteria; order Burkholderiales; family Burkholderiaceae_C; genus Polaromonas. Next base: position 20,775 of record JAECRO010000003.1, read on the forward strand.
GGCCGGAACCAGAGCCTGAATAATGGAGGGGCGACGGGTTCTGGCGACCTTGGCGCTGGCTTCAAAACGAACGCTCTTGCGCGTTGAAACCACTTTTCTGGAAGCTGTCGATTTAGCGACATGGGGCTTCTTGACAATCGCGCGCTTGGACGATGATTTCGCCGGTGCCGCGTTGGCTGCGGGTACGGCCAGGGCAAACGACAAAGCAAGGCATCCGACGATTTTTAGTGCGCGACTCAAAAGCTGATTAGACATGGTGAATATTGCCTGTTTTGGTTGCGGTGAAAGGAAGGCTGAAGTGTATAGAAATAGAAAAAGTCACGCAATATCAGGAGCTTGCGTGACTTTCTTAAATAAGTACCGGATGTCTGGCTGCAAGCCTTGGCCCACCAGCAAAATGGGATGCCAAGCCTTTGAATATGAACGGTATTGTTCAATTATCCAGGGTATTACCCCTGCGCGGCAACCCGGTCAGCTTTACTTTGCAGTTTATTCAGCGCACTCAGGTAGGCCTTGGCCGAGGCGACCACAATATCGGGATCAGACCCTACGCCATTGACCACACGTCCGCTGTTTTGCAGGCGCACCGTCACTTCGCCCTGGCTTTCAGTCGAGCCGCTGATGGCATTGACTGAATAAAGCACCATTTCCGCACCACTCTTGACGTGGGTCTCAATCGCCTTGAGCGACGCATCCACCGGGCCATTGCCGTCTGACTCGCCTTTAACCTCTGTGCCCGCCACCGTGAAAATCACGCATGCCTGGGGACGCTCTCCGGTTTCGCTGTGCTGCGACAGGGAGACAAAGCCATATTGCTCGTTGCTATGGGTGACGCTCTCATCGCTGACCAGAGCAAGAATGTCCTCGTCGAAAATGTCGCTTTTGCGGTCCGCAAGGTCTTTGAACTTGATGAAGGCGTTGTTGATGTCGGTTTCACTTTCCATCGCCACGCCCAGCTCCTGCAGGCGCTGCTTGAAGGCATTGCGGCCGCTCAGCTTGCCGAGCACAATTTTATTGGCCGACCAGCCCACATCTTCGGCCCGCATGATCTCGTAGGTATCACGCGCCTTCAGGACGCCGTCCTGGTGAATGCCCGAGGCATGGGCAAAGGCGTTGGCGCCCACCACGGCCTTGTTGGGCTGCACCACAAAACCTGTCGTCTGGCTCACCAGGCGACTCGCGGCCAGTATCTGCCGGGTGTCGATGCCCATGTCGAGTCCGAAATAATCCTTGCGCGTTTTCACGGCCATGACCACCTCCTCCAGCGAGCAATTGCCTGCGCGTTCACCCAGGCCGTTGATGGTGCATTCCACCTGCCGGGCACCGCCGATCTTCACGCCAGCGAGCGAATTGGCAACCGCCATGCCCAGGTCGTTATGGCAATGAACCGACCAGACCGCCTTGTCGCTGTTGGGAATGCGCTCGCGCAGGTTTTTGATGAAGTTGCCGTAGAGCTCGGGAATCGCATAACCCACGGTGTCGGGAACATTGATGGTGGTGGCGCCTTCATTAATGACCGCCTCGATGACACGGCACAAAAAATCCGGGTCGGAGCGATAACCGTCTTCGGGGCTGAATTCGATATCAGACATCAGGTTGCGCGCGAAGCGCACTGAAAGCCTGGCCTGCTCAAATACCTGGTCGGGCGTCATGCGGAGTTTTTTCTCCATGTGCAGCGCACTGGTGGCCAGAAAGAGGTGCAAACGCCCCGAGTTGGCCGGCTTCAATGCTTCTGCGGCACGCGAAATATCGCGGTCGTTGGCGCGCGCCAGCGAACAGATGGTGGACTCCTTGATGATCTCGGCAATGGCCTTGACACATTCAAAATCGCCGTTCGAGCTGGCTGCAAAACCGGCCTCAATAACATCGACCCTCAGACGCTCCAGCTGGCGGGCAATGCGAAGTTTTTCGTCGCGGGTCATGGACGCACCAGGTGACTGCTCGCCATCGCGCAAGGTGGTGTCGAAAATAATGAGTTTGTCGGTCATGGGAAATTTCTCGGTTTTGAAGAGGTTGGCTCAGCGCTGCAAAAGCGCAGCAGAGGAAAGACGAATATCAGGACGCAGGCTCAGGCAAATTTCAATTTCATATAGTTTTCCAAAAATAAAAACCGGCAACCAAAAAAAACGGCCCGTTGCTGGTGCAAACGGGCCGTTGAATGAGGTGTACGCGTGCGCTACCGTCTCGGCCCGTTGGCAGATAGCAGTAGCGCTAGCGATATTTTTTTCATCGAATCAATGTACCACAATTTATTTGTGCAACCCACGCTCATCCGGCTCATCGGTAGAGGTCGAAATAACGCTGGTCTGCTGGCCCTTGGCCTTGCGCCAGCCATACAGCACATAGCCCGAAAGTCCATAAACCACAAACAGGCCAAAGATAACGGTAGGCGGATCGATATTGATGACAGCAATGCCGAGTGCAATCAATACGATGACAACAAACGGAACACTGCGCTTCATCTGGACATCCTTGAAGCTGTAAAAAGGCACGTTGGTAACCATCGTCAGCCCGGCATATAGCATCAGGCCAAAAGTCATCCAGCGCACTTCCAGCCCCTCAAAGCCCAGGTCGTTCATCAACCAGATAAAGCCAGCCACCAAAGCAGCTGCGGCAGGCGAAGGCAAACCCTGGAAAAAGCGCTTGTCAACCACGGCGGTATTGACATTGAAACGCGCCAGACGCAATGCAGCGCAAGCACAATAGACAAACGCGCCAATCCAGCCCCAGCGGCCCAGGCTGGTCAAAGCCCAGACATAGGCAATCAAGGCAGGCGCTGCGCCAAACGACACCATGTCGGACAGTGAATCCATCTGCTCGCCAAAAGCGCTCTGGGTATTGGTCAGGCGGGCAACCCGGCCATCCAGGCTGTCGAGCACCATGGCGCAAAAAACGCCGATTGCCGCTTGGTCAAACCGTCCATTCATGGCCATCACGATGGCATAAAACCCGCCAAACAAAGCGGCCAGCGTGAACAGGTTAGGCAAGATGTAAATGCCTTTGCGCCGCTTGCGCGGCACGCGCTCTGCGCCTGTTGCCAGATTATCCTCGCCATCATGCATAAAATATACTCCTCACGCACGACTGGTGCGCGCCAATAGCTATCAAATTAATAGCATATAAAAGAACTGCCTCCCTGCGCCAAACCACCTGATGACACCACAAGCGCTGGCATGGCAGGTTGGCCGTACTCGGCAATTGCGCATCGGGAAGCGCCGATTCTGCCAGCACCATTGAAAAAGCCGCGCAAGAACTTTGCGCGGCTTTTTTGCAGGACAAGGTCCGTGACGATCAGGACGATCAGTTACGCGTCTGGTCAACCAGCTTGTTCTTGGCAATCCACGGCATCATGGCGCGAAGTTTCCCGCCCACCTGCTCAATCTGGTGCTCGGCGTTCAGGCGGCGGCGGCTGATAAGGGTAGGCGCGCCGGCAATGTTTTCCAGCAGGAAGCTCTTGGCGTATTCGCCGGTCTGGATGTCCTTCAGCACGGCGCGCATGGCGTTCTTGGTGTCTTCGGTCACGATGCGCGGGCCGGTCACGTACTCGCCGTACTCGGCGTTGTTCGAGATCGAGTAGTTCATGTTGGCAATGCCGCCTTCGTAGATCAGGTCCACGATCAGCTTGAGCTCATGCAAGCACTCGAAGTAGGCCATTTCTGGTGCGTAGCCGGCTTCCACCAGCGTTTCAAAGCCAGCCTTGATGAGTTCGACCGCACCACCGCACAGCACGGCCTGTTCGCCGAACAGGTCGGTTTCGGTTTCTTCGCGGAAGTTGGTTTCGATGATGCCGGCCTTGCCGCCGCCATTGGCCATCGCGTAGCTCAGGGCCAGGTCACGGGCCTTGCCCGACTTGTCCTGATGCACGGCCACCAGATGGGGCACGCCGCCGCCCTGGGTGTAGGTGTTGCGCACCGTGTGGCCCGGGGCCTTGGGAGCAACCATCCAGACATCCAGGTCTTCGCGCGGAATCACAGCACCGTAATGCACGTTGAAACCGTGGGCAAACACCAGGGAAGCGCCCTGCTTGATGTTGGGGGCCACATCGTTCTTGTAAACAGCGCCGATTTGCTCATCAGGCAACAGGATCATGACCACATCAGCGGCTTTGACGGCATCGGCCACTTCGGCAACCGGCAAGCCGGCTTTTTCAACCTTGGGCCACGAAGCGCCGCCTTTGCGCAGTCCTACGACAACCTTGACGCCGCTGTCATTCAAGTTCTGGGCATGTGCATGGCCTTGGCTACCGTAGCCGATGATGGCCACTGTCTTGCCCTTGATCAGGCTCAAATCACAATCCTTGTCGTAAAAAACTTTCATCTGTCGCTCCTAAATAAATCAGCAATAAAAATAAAAAAACCTGCCCAATCCGCTAGCCGGATTGAGGCAATCTCAAACCCTCAGAATCCGCTCGCCCCGGCCAATGCCGCTTGAACCGGTTCGCACCGTCTCTAAAATGGCGCTGCGGTCAATGGCTTCCAGAAATGCATCGTTCTTGGTCTGGTCGCCCGTCAGTTCAATCGTGTAACTTTTCTCGGTCACATCGATAATTCGACCGCGAAATATATCAGCCATGCGCTTCATCTCTTCGCGCTCCTTGCCGACCGCGCGCACCTTGACCATCATGAGCTCGCGCTCGGTGTAGGAGCCTTCGGTCAGGTCCACCACCTTGACCACCTCGATCAGGCGGTTCAGGTGCTTGGTGATCTGCTCGATCACGTCGTCCGAGCCCGAGGTCTGGATCGTCATGCGCGACAGCGTCGGGTCTTCGGTCGGCGCGACGGTCAGGCTCTCGATGTTGTAGCCGCGGGCCGAAAACAGGCCGACGACGCGGGAAAGAGCGCCCGGCTCGTTCTCCAGCAAAACTGCAATGATGTGTTTCATATAGATAGATTCCTCTTTTCGCTGCCCTCCCCTGCGCACGGTAACGCGCAGGCTCGGCAGTCAATAGATTCGTCAGTTGACGGGGTGTTTCAATCCGCGCCCAAGCACAGCTTGAGCGAACTTGGAAAAGTAAAAAAGCAGCGCGCTCAGAGGTCTTCTGACCCCAGCAGCATCTCCGTGATGCCCTTGCCGGCCTTCACCATCGGAAACACGTTCTCCGTCGGGTCGGTGCGGAAATCCATGAACACCGTGCGGTCCTTGAGCTTGCGCGCTTCGCGCAGCGCCGGCTCCACATCCTGCGGCTTTTCGATCAGCATGCCGACGTGGCCATAAGCCTCGGCGAGCTTCACGAAATTGGGCAGCGCATCCATGTAGCTGCTGCTGTAGCGGCCGGCATATTCGATTTCCTGCCACTGGCGCACCATGCCGAGGTAGCGGTTGTTGAGCGAGACGATCTTGATCGGCGTGTTGTACTGCAGGCAGGTTGAAAGCTCCTGGATGCACATCTGCACCGAGCCTTCGCCCGTAATGCAGAACACTTCCGAGTCCGGCTTGGCCAGCTTGATGCCCATGGCATAGGGAATTCCGACGCCCATGGTGCCCAGACCGCCTGAATTGATCCAGCGGCGCGGCTCGTCGAACTTGTAGTACTGCGCGGCCCACATCTGGTGCTGGCCCACGTCGGACGTGATGTAGGTGTCGGCGTCCTTGGTCATGTTCCACAGTGTCTCGACCACATACTGCGGCTTGATCACGTCGCCGCTGCCCAGGCTGTACTTCATGCAGTCCCGCTTGCGCCATTCGTCAATCGTGCTCCACCAGCCGCCCAGCGCATCGGCGTCCGGCTTCAGGGCCGACTCGCGGATCATCGCGATCAATTCGGTCAGCACATCCTTGACATCGCCGACGATGGGAATATCAACCTTGACCCGCTTGGAAATGCTTGACGGGTCGATATCGATGTGAATGATCTTGCGTTCGTTCTGGGCGAAGTGCTTGGGATTGCCGATCACGCGGTCATCGAAACGCGCGCCGACGGCCAGCAGCACATCGCAATTCTGCATGGTATTGTTGGCTTCCAGCGTGCCATGCATGCCCAGCATGCCGAGGAACTTCCTGTCGCTGGCCGGATAGGCGCCCAGGCCCATCAGCGTGCTGGTGCAGGGGTAGCCCAGCATGTCCACCAGTGTGCGCAACTCCTGCGAGGCGTTGCTGAGCAGCACGCCGCCGCCGGTGTAAATATAGGGCCGCTTGGCCGTCATCAGCAGATGCAGGGCTTTGCGGATCTGGCCGGCATGGCCTTTGCGGACCGGGTTGTAGGAGCGCATTTCAATGCTCTTGGGATAGCCGGTATACAGAGTCTTGTTGAACGAGACGTCCTTGGGCACATCGACCACCACAGGACCGGGCCGGCCGGTACGGGCGATATGGAAAGCCTTTTTCATCGTCTCGGCCATGTCCCGCACGTCCTTGACCAGGAAGTTGTGCTTGACGATGGGGCGCGTGATGCCGACGGTATCGCATTCCTGGAAGGCATCAAGGCCAATGGCGGCCGTCGGCACCTGGCCGCTGATGATGACCATGGGAATGCTGTCCATGTAAGCCGTGGCGATCCCTGTCACGGCATTGGTCAGGCCAGGGCCGGAAGTGACCAGCGCAACGCCGACATCGCCGGTGGCGCGGGCGTAGCCATCGGCTGCATGCACGGCAGCCTGTTCATGGCGCACCAGAACATGCTGGATCGAGTCCTGCTTGTAAAAAGCGTCGTAAATATGCAGCACCGCGCCGCCTGGATAGCCCCAGATGTACTTGACACCTTCAGCCTGAAGCGCCTTGACGAGGATTTCAGCGCCCCGAAGATCCTGAGGGCTGGTTTGGGCAGATGCTGCCGTTGCGGAAGCGATTTCCGCCTTTGTGATTTCCATGATGAACCTTTGTGAATTTCTCTGACGAAATACCTAGGGTGCCTCTTGGCCCGCTCTTGTGAAGCTGCGTCGAGACTTGAGGCCAAAACCATAAGCAGAAACATAATCCGCCGAGCCATGACCCGTTTGCCTTTTGATTTGCAGGCAGCATTATGACACCGCAGGGTACTTGCTGACCGCGAAGAGCCTGCCAATCCCTGAAAACAGCAGACATCAGGCACTCGGCAACGTAATGCGATAATTTTCAGGCGGAACATTGGCTTGAAGGCCGTGCAACGAGATATTCAGACCTGAGCACAATAAAACCGCTGGACAACCCGGAATCACACCGTTGGCAACTGAACAAGAACTTTCCGACTTCCTGAAAAGCGTTGAAAAACGGGCCTTCAAACGCAGCATTTATCACGTCCGGGACGAAGAAGCCGCGCTTGATATCGTCCAGGACAGCATGATGAAACTGGCGCAGCACTACGGCGACAAGCCGGCTGCGGAGCTACCCATGCTGTTCCAGCGGATTTTGTCGAACACCACACTAGACTGGTTCCGGCGCCGCAAGACCCGCAACGCCCTTTTTTCCAACATGAGCGAGTTCGCTTCGTCTGGAGAAGATGGTGATTTTGATCTTCTGGAAACTCTGGAGAGTCTGACCAACTCTGAAGGTACGGAAAGCGCCCAGGACGCCACCGAACGGGCGCAAATATTGCATGAGATCGAACTTGAGATAAAGGAGCTTCCAGATCGTCAACGGGAAGCGTTTCTGATGCGTTATTGGGAGGAAATGGATGTGGCTGAAACGGCCGCCGCCATGGGTTGCTCGGAAGGCAGCGTCAAAACACACTGTTCCCGTGCAGTTCACGCCCTCAGTAAAGCGCTGAGCGCCAAAGGGATAAAACCATGAAGAATCCACCGCAAAAAAGAGCCGATATTCTGCAAGACCGCTTCGGTCTGAAAACCGCATCCTACCTGTCTGCGGGTACGACAGAACTGCCACACGACATCTCCGAGCGCTTGCGGGCTGCGCGCGCGCAAGCCGTTGCCCGGCGCAAGATTGCAAAGACCCAAACTGCTGGCAGCGTGGTCAACACGGGCAGTAGCGCAGCGCTTAACTGGGGTTCCGATGAAGGCTTGAGCTGGTGGGGCTGGATTGGTTCGGTACTGCCGCTGATTGCCCTGGTGGTGGGCCTGCTGGCCATCAACTCCTTTCAAAACGACAACCGCATGCAGGAACTTGCCGAAGTGGACTCTGCGCTGCTGACCGATGAGTTGCCTCCGGCTGCATTTGCAGATCCCGGTTTTGTCCAGTTCCTGAAAACCACACGTCAAACGGCAACCGTCCAATGACCCTACAGGCAGAATCACCTCCGGCTGCGCGGCACCTCGGCTTGACGCCCCAGACACGGGACAGATTGACTTCCAGCGTACTGTCCCTGGGACTGGTGCTGGCCAGCCTTCTGGCCTGGTCTCCGGCCGGTTTTGCACAGGCCCGGAAACCACCGGCGCTTTCTGCCAGCGCAGCGGTTCCGGGCAAGCCTGTGGCAGCGTCAGGCCCGGACTGGTCTCAACTGACGCCTTCGCAGCAGCAAGCCCTTGCACCGCTGGCGCCGAGCTGGAACACCGGCATGAGTGACGCGCAAAAGCTCAAGTGGCTGGAAATCTCCAAAAATTACAGCAAACTCTCGCCCAAGGGTCAGGCCACGCTGAACAGCCGCATGAACGAATGGGTGGCCCTCAGCCCGCAACAGCGCGCGCAGGCACGACTGAACTTTGGCAAAACCAAAGAGCTGTCCAGGCAATTGACACCCGAAGAAAAAAAGGCCAAGTGGGAGGCCTACCAGGCCCTGAGCCCCGAGGAAAAACAGAAGCTTGCCGCCAAAGCCAGCCCCAGGCCGAGCGGTGCGGCCACGGCGGTCAAACCCGTGGCACCGCAAAAGCTGGCCACCATTCCCGCATCGGCTGCCAGCAAGCCGGCGGTCAGGCCTGCGCCTAAAATCATGCCGTTGTCCCCTGCGGCAATGCCCGCGCCCTCAACACCGCCTGCGGCCGGAACCGGCGCAGTGCCTCAGCGATAGAACCGGCGCTGCATTGCGCCTGGTTTTTTGCCAAATTATTGCTGCAGCCCGCTGCGGGCCTACACCATAAGCTATTCAATTGATAGTAAACGATATTCAAATACCATCCATCCCGAGGCGCATGGCCTGCTGGATGTACGAAGGCATGCTGATGTTTGGCGTGGTCTTCATTGCCGGCTACCTGTTCAGCACCCTGAGCCAGACGCGCAATGCGCTGGACAACCGCCATGCCCTGCAGGCTTTTGTATTTGTCGTTTTTGGCATTTACTTTGTCTGGTTCTGGGCCAAAGGGCAGACGCTGGCGATGAAAACCTGGCACATTCGCGTCGTTGACGTGCAGGGCGCCCCGATTACCCAGCAGCGTGCCCTGCTGCGCTATGCGCTCAGCTGGATGTGGTTTTTACCGCCGCTCGGCGTGAGCTGGCTGATGGACCTGCCCGCCCTCAAAGGTGCCGTGCTGACGCTGGGCTGGATTGCCGTCTGGGCCATTCTGGCGCGCTTTCATCCGCAGCGGCAGTTCTGGCACGACGCCTGGGCGGGCACCCGCCTGATTACCTGGATCACTCCGGCCAAAACAAAACGCCCGGCACCTGACAAAACCCTGGTGTCCGGGCCATCCTGAAAGCCAGCGGTCACAAGGCTGCGAGACAATCCGCCTCATGCCTGAACAAGTTCCGTTTTCCGTAGCCGCCAATCCCCAAAAAAATCGCCGTGGCGTGAGCCGCGTCTGGCATGCCGCCGGCTATTCCCTGGCCGGCCTGCGCGCGGGCTGGAAGGAAACGGCTTTTCGGCAGGAGGCGCTGGCTTCGGTGGTGCTGCTTCCGGCGGCCTTCTGGCTGGGCGGCAGCTGGACTGAAATCGCCTTGCTGGCTGGCGTCGTCATGCTGGTGCTGATTGTCGAGCTGCTCAACACCGGCATCGAGGCGGCCATCGACCGCATCGGGCCTGAATGGCATGATCTTTCAAAACGCGCCAAGGACATGGGCAGCGCGGCGGTGCTGCTCAGCCTGCTGCTCTGCGCGGGAACCTGGACACTGGCGCTGGCTCACCGGTTTGGCGCATGAATTTTGAAACAACCCACATGAATAAACCTTCTTTTTCCCTGTGCGTGTACTGCGGCTCGCGACCCGGCAGCAATGCCGGATTTGCAGCGGTGGCGCGCGAAGTCGGCACCTGGATAGGCGAGCGCGGCGGCCAGCTGGTGTACGGCGGCGGCCACAATGGCTTGATGGGCATCCTGGCCGATGCGGCGCTGGCGGCGGGCGCCCGGGTCATCGGCGTGATTCCGAAGGCGCTGGTCGAGAAGGAGTGGGCGCATACCGGCTGCACCGATCTGCACATCGTGGAGAACATGCACGAGCGCAAGCGCATCATGGCAGAGCATGCCGATGCCTTTCTGGCCTTGCCAGGCGGCATCGGCACGCTCGAAGAATTCTTTGAGGTCTGGACCTGGCGCCAGCTCGGCTATCACGACAAGCCGGTGGGCCTGCTCAACATGGACGGTTTTTACGACAGCCTGCTGACTTTCCTGAACTCGGCGGTCTCCACCGGTTTCATGAATGAATGGCAGATGGGCCTGATTCGCACTGGCAGCAATGCGCAGCCGCTGATGGAGCAACTGGTGCAAGAGGCAGGCGCCACGGCGCAGACCCTCCAGCTTGACCAGATTTAAGCCGGATTAAATCGCCGCTTCGTCTTCCTCGCCGGTGCGGATGCGCAACACGCGCTCGACGCTGGTGACGAAAATCTTGCCATCGCCAATCTTGCCGGTGCGGGCCGCGCGCACGATGGCATCGACACAGCGCTCGACATCGGCGGTTTTGACGACCACCTCGATCTTGACCTTGGGCAGGAAATCAACCACATATTCGGCGCCACGGTACAGCTCGGTATGGCCCTTCTGGCGGCCGAAACCCTTGACTTCCGTCACGGTCAGGCCGGTCACGCCACATTCAGCCAGGGCTTCACGGACTTCTTCGAGTTTGAAGGGTTTGAGGATGGCGGTAATTTGTTTCACGGAAATCTCTCTCTCTGAGTCTGGAAATTGAATAGTAAAGGGTGACTGCGGTCTGCCATGTAACGGTTTTGCAACCGCCATCCGGCAGCTAGGCGCCAAATCTGCTGGTTATAGGATAACGCCAATCCTTGCCGAAGCTTCTGTGGCTTACACGAATGCCGACCGGCGCCTGGCGGCGCTTGTATTCGTTGATGCGGATAAGGCGGGCCACGCGCTCGACCACGGCGCGCTCGAAGCCCTCGGCGACGATGGCCTCGACGCTCTGGTCGTTTTCCATGTAGCGCTTCAAAATGGCGTCGAGCACCTCGTAGGGCGGCAGGCTGTCCTGGTCAGTCTGGTCGGGGCGCAGCTCGGCGCTGGGCGGGCGCGTGATGATGCGCTCTGGAATCGGGCTGCTGCCGGTGCCGTAGGGGTCGTTTTCATTGCGCCAGCGGGCCAGCCGGAACACGGTGGTTTTCAGCAGGTCCTTGATGACGGCAAAGCCGCCCGCCATGTCGCCGTACAGCGTGCAGTAGCCGGTGGCCATTTCGCTCTTGTTGCCGGTGGTCAGGACAATCGAGCCGAACTTGTTCGACAGCGCCATCAGGAACACCCCGCGAATCCGCGCCTGGATGTTTTCCTCGGTGGTGTCTTCCGCCCTGCCCTTGAACTCGCCCGCCAGCGAGGCCTTGAAGGCTTCGAATTCGGGAATGATGGAAATCTCGTCGTAGCGCACCTTCATGCGCTCGGCCATCGCGCGCGCGTCAATCCATGAAATATCGGCCGTGTAGGGCGACGGCATCATCACCGTGCGGACCTTGCCAGCGCCCAGCGCATCGACCGCAATGGCCAGCACCAGGGCCGAGTCGATGCCGCCCGACAGCCCCAGAATCGCGCCGGGGAAGCCGTTTTTGCCCAGGTAGTCGCGCACGCCCAGCACCAGCGCATCCCACAAGTCGGCCTCGGGGCTGCGCAGCGGCACCGTGTCGGCTATTAATTCGATAGCATCTTGCGCACGTCCCGCCTGCGCAAAGAACAGATTTTCCTTGAAACTCTCGGCCCGGCCGGCCAGCCCGCCGTCGGCCTGCAAGGCAAACGAATGGCCTTCAAAGACGATCTCGTCCTGGCCGCCGACCAGATGCGCATAGACCAGCGGCAAGCCGGTCGCCAGGCAGCGCTCGCGCATCTTCAGCTCGCGCTCGCCACCCTTGCCGACATGAAAAGGCGAGGCGTTGATCACCGCCAGCAACTCGGCGCCGGCCTGCCTGGCGAGCCGCGCGGGTTCCTCGAACCAGGCGTCTTCGCAGATCAGCAGGCCGATATTGACGGCGTCCGGACCCTCACCGGCCTGGAACACGCAAGTCCCCTGCCCCGGCGTGAAGTAGCGGCGCTCGTCAAACACCTGGTAATTGGGCAGTTCGCGCTTGGCGTAAGACGCGATCACGCGGCCTTCGCGCAGCACCCGGGCCGAGTTGTGGCGCTGCTGGACTTCCACGCTTTTGGTGCGCACCGCCTTGCCCGTGTCGCCGTGCGTGGGCGTGCCGACCACCACGGTCAGGCCCTTTAACCCGGCCAGCTCGCGGGCCACCCGATTCACGGCATCATCACAGGCCTGGATGAATGCCGGCCGCAAAAACAGGTCTTCCGCCGCATAGCCGCAAATCGCCATTTCGGGCGTCAGCACCAGCCGGGCGCCGTCCTGGTAGGCGGTGCGGGCTGCGGCTATGATTTTTTGCGCATTGCCGGGCATGTCGCCGACGCAGTAGTTCAATTGGGCGACGCAGATTTTGAGTGACATGTGGAAAATTGAACCTCGAAAAACACCAGGAAACAAGTGAAAAACAACGCAAACGATTATGTCATCCGCATCCTGGATTCGCCGCTGGCGGTGAATAGCGGCGAGTGGAACGCGCTGCTGGCCGCGCAAAGCCCGGACGGCATGCTGAACCCCTTCATGCGCCACGAATACCTGGCGGCGCTACACGCCAGCGGCAGCGCCACGCCAAAGACCGGCTGGACGCCGTGCTTTGTCACGCTCTGGCAAGGCGGGGCGCTGGCCGGCGCCTGCGCGCTGTACCTCAAGGCGCATTCCTACGGCGAATACGTGTTTGACTGGGCCTGGGCCAATGCCTACCAGCAGCACGGCCTGGATTACTACCCCAAGGCTGTGGTCGCCGTGCCCTTCACGCCCGTGCCCGGCGCGCGCCTGCTGGCGCGCAATGCGGCGGAGCGCACGCTGCTGGTCAAGGCGCTGGTGGGCTGGTGCGAAACGGAAAAGCTGTCCTCGCTGCACCTGTTGTTTGTCGCCGATGACGACGTGAAGGCTTGCGAGGAAGCCGGACTGATGCTGCGCCACACCGTGCAGTTCCACTGGACAGCCCCGCCTGCCGGCTACCGCGACTTCGACGACTTCCTGATGTCCCTGAACCAGGAAAAGCGCAAGAAAATCCGCCAGGAACGGCGCAAGGTGCTGGAGGCCGGCATCACCTTTCGCTGGTCGCGGGGCCAGGACATCAGCCGCGCCGACTGGGATTTTTTCTACCGCTGCTACGAACGCACCTACCTGGAGCATGGCAATGCACCTTACCTGAGCCGCGATTTTTTCAGGCGCATGGAGAGCACCATGCCGGAGAACTGGCTGCTGTTCGTGGCGGAGCGCGGCGAAATTCCGGTTGCTAGCAGTTTGATAGCTGTCAGCGCACGTCCTGACTGCGCTAGAAGCCAAAATTACCCTGAAAATCAGCCAGAACAAGCCGCCAGCCAGCCGATGCCGGGCCTGACCGCCTACGGCCGCTACTGGGGCGCGCTGGCCCGGGTGGACTGCCTGCATTTCGAGGCCTGCTATTACCAGCCGCTGCAGTGGTGCATCGAGCACGGCTTTCAGCGCTTTGAAGGCGGCGCCCAGGGCGAGCACAAGATGGCGCGCGCGCTGCTGCCAATCAAGACCACCAGCGCGCACTGGCTGGCACACCCGTCGTTTGCCGATGCCATCGAGCGCTTTCTGGAGCGCGAAGGCGCGGGCATCGACCATTACATGGACGAGTTGGAGCGGCGTAGCCCCTTCAAGTCGCCACCCCCTTCCCCATCAACCTGACCCGGCAAGCCCCCCATGAGCGAAACAACCCAGCCCTACACCCTCAAGCTGGCCAACGCCATCGGCCTGAGCGCCGCCGAACGCAGCGCCGCCGAATTGCGCTTTCGCATGGCGCTGGAATCTGGCGTCGGTGGCCGCGAATTTGTCGTTCCCACGCTGCAGGCCTGCATGCTGGCACGCTCGCTGACCAGCCAGCTTTCGCCGGAAGAACTGGCCCATGCCGACCACGATGCCGAACGCGAAGTGATCGCCCTCTGGGAAAATGCCGAAGACAAGGCCATCCTGTTCGCGCTGAAGCCGCTGAACCGCGACATGGGCGAAGCACGGTTCGAGATCGGCGCCTGAGCATCCGCTTGATCTGCTTCTTTATTGATAGCTGCTTATGCCCGCGCTGACTGCGCAAAAGGCTTGTTTGACCATGAACTCCCTGTTCAGCCCCGATCTCAATGCGCCGCCAGGGTGCCTGTTCTTCGTCGATGTGCAGCGTTTGCTCGCGCAGTTGGCCCGTCTCGCAGCGGCCCGCGTCCCGCCAGGGGCTTTCCTGCACGCTCACCGGGTGTTTGCTGTGCTGGCGCACGATGAAACCGGCCCCGGCCCCGACCTCGTGGCAGCACTGCAGGATGGTGCGGGTACTGGCGCTGGCGGTTAGCTCCGAACACCTCGTCGATCCAGGCCGCCGGCATGGCCTGCTCCAGCGCAATGCGCGCCATCAGAAAAAGCCTGAACAGGCTGCCCGGGCGTTGAGCAGCTCCAAAATACGGGTCAAATCAGCCTCTAGCGCAAGCAGAGCATGCACATGCAGCTATCAAAATTATAGTAAACAGTGAAGCTTCCAGCACCCGGAATTGGTGCTACCATTCCTGAAACTGGTTTCAACAAACAGCCAGAAACTGCCTGTTTTTACCCTGGCCTTGCCCATGCCCACCCCAAAAACCAAACCCTCTCCTGCCCCGTCCCATGCGCGCGCCACGATTGCGGATGTGGCGCGCGAAGCAGGCGTTTCCAAGGCCACGGTGTCGCGCTTCCTGAACCACCGCGAAACCCTGCTCACACCGGACATTGCCACACGCGTCGAGGTGGCGATAGCCGCGCTGGCCTACAGCCCCAGCCCGATGGCGCAGGCGCTCAAGCGCGGCCACTCGCGGCTGATCGGCCTGGTCGTGGCCGACGTGGGCAACCCGTTTTCGGTGGCGGTGCTGCGCGGCGCCGAAAAAGCCTGCCAGGAAGCCGGCTACCTGCTGATGCTGTTCAGCCTCGGAAACGACAGCCAGCGCGAAGGCGAAGCCATCCAGGCACTGGCCGCCTACCAGGTGGAAGGCTTCATCTTGAACACGCTGGGCCGGGATGACGGCGCGGCAGCCGACGCCGCCCGCCATGGCAAGCCGGTGGTGCTGGTGGACAGGCGACACCACGACATGCAGGCCGACTTTGTATCGCTCGACAATGCCGGCGCCGTGCGGCTGGGCGCGCGCCACCTGACGCAGGCCGGCTACCGGGAGCTGCTGTTCATCTCGGAGCCGATCAAGAACGTCAGCTCACGCATGGAGCGCGACGCCGCGTTCCGCAGCTTTATCAACGACGCTGCGGCAGACACGGCCGGCCTGCACGGCAGCACCTTTGAAAGCACGCAAGATGACAGCGAAGGCCTGGACCAGGCGCTGCGCAGCCTGCGCCAGCGTGCCCAGGGGCGTTTGCCCGCCGTGATTTCAAGCAATGCCGTGGTCACGCTGCGGGTGGTGGCCGCCATGGCGCGGCTGGGCTGGCGCTTTGGCAGCGACCTGGGGCTGGTCGGTTTCGACGACACCGAATGGTCGCCCTACATCGGTCCGGGCCTGACCAGCATCGCCCAGCCCACCGAAGAGCTGGGCCGGCTGGCCGCCGGCTGCCTGATCGAGAGGCTCAAGGGCCTGAACCTGCCGCCGCGCCAGATCTTGCTGTCGGGCCGGCTGATGCCGCGCGGCTCCTCGATTCCAGCCGCGCCACCGCAAGCCTGACAAGCTGGCGACCCAGGGTTGTCACCGGGTTACAAGGCCGGTACGCCTGCTTTTGTAATTCAATGGAACCGGTTTCATGGTGATTCAAAAGCAGCTCCCCACCGCGTGATCTACAAGATCAGCCTTGACGACCCGGATCGTCGTCAACTGCTTTTTCTAGGATGAAGTGCCAAAAAACCCGGTTTCGGCATGATGACCGAAGACCAGGGCTCCTTCTATTGTCCGGCGCGCCAAGCCGGGGCTGAACAGCCGCCGGCTTCGGTGGAATCACCAGACAGCAAGGCGTTGAAGCCGTTTTTCGGCTTCCGGGGCTGTGCGCAAGACACTTCACGATGGCCGGAAAAGTTCGCCGGCGCTCAGTGCGCCTGTTCCCAGTTCGGGCCAAAGCCGATTTCGGCCAGCAGCGGCACCTTCAAATCGGCCACGCCGGCCATGAGGCGCGGAATCTCAAGCCTGACCCATTCGACTTCGGCCTCGGACACCTCGAACACCAGTTCGTCATGCACCTGCATGATCATCTTGGTGCCGCGCTTTTCGGCATCCAGCACGTGCTGCACCTTGTTCATGCTGAGCTTGATGAGGTCGGCGGCGGTGCCCTGCATGGGCGCGTTGATGGCGGCGCGCTCGGCGCCGGCGCGGCGCGGGCCGTTGGGCGAGTTGATTTCGGGCAGGTACAGACGCCGGCCGAAGACCGTCTCGACGTAGCCCTGGCTTTTGGCCAGCAGGCAGGTTTCATCCATGTAATGCTTCACGCCGGGGTAGCGCTGGAAATAGCGGTCGATGTAGGCGGCTGCGGCTTTTTTTTCAATCCCCAGGTTTTTCGCCAGGCCAAAACTGCTCATGCCGTAGATCAGGCCGAAGTTGATGACCTTGGCATAGCGGCGCTGCTCGCTGCTGACCTGCTCCAGCGGCACGCCGAACACCTCGGCGGCGGTGGCCCGGTGGACATCCAGCCCGGCGGTGAAGGCATTGAGCAAGGCCTCGTCGCCGCTGATGTGCGCCATGATGCGCAGCTCGATCTGCGAGTAGTCGGCGCTGGCAATCACGCTGCCGGCGGGGGCCACGAAGGCCTCGCGCACGCGCCGGCCTTCGGCGGTCTTGACCGGAATGTTCTGCAGGTTGGGGTCGTTGCTCGACAGCCGGCCGGTCACGGCGACGGCCTGCGCGTAGTGGGTGTGAACCCTGCCGGTTCGCGGGTTGGCCAGCTGGGCGAGCTTGTCGGTGTAGGTTCCCTTGAGCTTGGACAGGCTCCGGTGCTCCAGTATCCTGGCGGGCAGCGGGTAGTCTTCGGCGAGCTTTTCAAGCACTTCCTCGTCGGTGCTGCGCGCGCCGCTGGGGGTTTTCTTGACCACCTTCATGCCCAGCTTGTCAAAGAATATCTCGGCCAGCTGCTTGGGACTGCCCAGATTGAAGGGCTGGCCGGCCATCTCGTAGGCTTCGGTTTCAAGCTGCAGCATGCGCGCGCCCAGTTCGCCGCTTTGCCTGGCCAGCATGGGCGCATCAATCAGCACACCGTTGCGCTCGATGCGAAAGAGTGTTTCGCTGCTCTGCACTTCCAGCTGGTAGATGAACAGCAGCTTGTCGCTGGCCTGCAGTTGCGGCCACAGCACGCGATGCACGTCCAGCGTCTGGTCGGAGTCTTCGCACGAGTATTCGGCCGCCTTGGCAATATCGACCTGCCTGAAACTGATCTGGTTAGCCCCCTTGCCGCACAGGTCTTCGTAATTGATGCCGCTGCGCCCCACATGGCGCTCGGCCAGGCTGGCCAGCCCGTGCGGCTTGTGCACTTCGAGCACATAGCTTTGCAGCATGGTGTCGTGCGCGTAGCCCTGCACTTCAATGCCGTGGTTGGCGAACACATGGCGGTCGTACTTGACATGCTGGCCGAGCTTGGCCCTGGCCGGGTTTTCGAGCCAGGGCTTGAGGCGGGCCAGCACTTCGTCCAGCGGCAGTTGCGCCGGCGCGTCGGGGTAGTCATGCGTCAGCGGAATGTAGGCGGCTTCGCCGGGCGTGACGCTGAAACTCACGCCGACGATCTGCGCCTTCATTTCATCGAGCGAGGTGGTTTCGGTATCGACCGCCACCAGCTCGGCGGCTTCGATCTTGGCGAGCCAGCGGTCAAACGACGCCCACGTCAAAATCGTTTCGTACAGCAGGTTGGTGGCCCGGGCCGCCAGCGGCGTGTCCAGCAGCGAAGGCGCGTGCGCCGGCTCGTCGAACAGGCCGGGCGCATCCGGGTTGCTGGCGGACTTGTGCGGCTTGCGGCGTTCGGCATGGCCAATCAGCTCGGGCGGCGTGCTTTCAATGTCAATCTGGCTGACCAGCCCCTTGAAGCCATATTTCAGATAAAAAACCCTCAATGCGCTTGTATTCTGTGCGCCCATAGCTATGGAATCCATAGCAGGCAGGCCGTCAATGTAAGCAGCCAGTTCGCAGTCCTTCTTGATGGTCAGCAATTCGCGCCCCTTGGGCAGCCAGTCCAGCGACTTGCGCAGGTTCTCGCCGACCACGCCCTTGATCTCATCCGCTTTGGCCACCAGCGCATCGAGCGAGCCGTATTCCAGCAGCCACTTGACGGCGGTTTTCGGGCCGACCTTGGGCACGCCGGGCACGTTATCGACCGCGTCGCCGACCAGCGCCTGGTAGTCCACCATCAGGCGCGGCGGCACGCCGAACTCGGCCTGGACGCCGGCCAGGTCGCGGCGGCGGTCGTTCATGGTGTCGATGACGGTGATGTGTTCATCGACCAGCTGGCTCAAGTCCTTGTCGCCGCTGGAGATAATGACCTCGATCTGCTGCGCCGAGGCCATGCAGGCCAGCGTGCCGATCACGTCGTCGGCCTCCACGCCAGGCACGGCCAGCACTTTCCAGCCGAGCAGCTGCACCACTTCATGGATGGGCTCGACCTGGCTGCGCAGGTCGTCGGGCATGGCCGAGCGCTGGGCCTTGTACTCGGGGTACAGCGCATCGCGAAAGGTCGGACCCTTGGCGTCAAACACGCAGACCGCATAGTCGGCCCGCACGTCCTTGCGCAGCTTTTGCATCATGTTGACCATGCCGCGAATCGCGCCGGTGGCCGGGCTGTGCGGGTCGCCGGGGTTGACGCGCAAATCAGGCATGGCATGAAAGGCGCGGTACAGGTAGCTGGAACCATCGACCAGCAGCAGGGTTTTTTTCTCAAGGCTCATAAGGCCAGATTGTCGGGGATATCGGCCCGGCGCTGCGTGCCGCGCATCCAGCCCTTGCCGGCACGCTCCGGCAGGATTTATGGCGTCGCCTTGAGCGCCTTTTGATCACTGGAAATGCCCTTTTATTCATTGGTCAGCGTGCTTGCGCGCGCCTACAATGCAGACATGAAAACCGCCTCTCGCCTTCTCCTTGCCGCTGCCCTGGCAGCGCTGCCGCTGGCTGCGGCCATGGCTCAAACACCGGCGCCCGCCACCAGCGCGGCGTCGGCGCCAAAGGTGAAGCCAGCCCGGCCGGACAAGAAGATCGAGCGCATTCGCACCGAGGACGCGGGCACCCGCATCGACGAGTTGCGGGTCGGCGGTGAAACGCAGCAAATCACGGTGCAGCCCAAAACCGGCGGCGCGGCCTACGAGGTCAAGCCCGCCGAAGGCGCCCGGGGCGCGCCACCCGCCGCCACCAACAACGACACCAACGGTTCACGCGTCTGGAACGTGCTGAAGTTCTAATCTTTCCTTTTTTTCCAGGGTTCAGTTTCACGCATGGCCGTATTTACCGAAGTCTCGTTTGACGAGGCTGCAGCGTTCTTGCGCTTTTTGAATTTGGGGCAACTGCAGAACATCAAGGGCGCTGCAGGCGGCATCGAAAACACCAACTACTTTGTTGACACCGATCAGGGCCAGTATGTGCTGACGCTGTTTGAACGCCTGACGTTCGAGCAGTTGCCGTTTTACCTGCACCTGATGAAACACCTGGCGGCGCACGGCATCCCCGTGCCGGATCCGGTGGCCGATGCCAAAGGCAATATCCTGCACCGCCTGAAGTCCAAGCCGGCCGCCGTGGTCAACAAGCTGCGCGGCCACAGCGAACTCGCGCCGACACCGCTTCACTGCGCCGGCGTCGGCGAGATGCTGGCCCGCCTCCACCTGGCCGGGCTGGACTATCCACGCCAGCAACCCAACCTGCGCGGCCTTGCCTGGTGGAACGAAACCGTGCCGGTGGTGCTGCCTTTCCTGACCGAAGATCAGCGCAGCCTGATCCTGGGCGAGCTGGCTTATCAGAACCACATTGCCGCCTCGCCCGGCTACCGCAGCCTGCCGCGCGGCGCCATTCACGCCGACCTGTTTCGCGACAACGTGATGTTCGACAAGGGCCGGCTGACCGGCTTTTTTGACTTTTACTTTGCCGCCTGCGACACGTTTTTGTTCGACATCGGCATTTGCCTGAATGACTGGTGCATAGCCCCGGAAAGCGGCAAGCTCGACGCCACGCGCGCCGATGCCTTCATGGCGGCCTATCAGACGGTGCGGCCGCTGACGGCGCAGGAACGCACCCTGCTGCCCGCCATGCAGCGCGCCGGCGCCTTGCGCTTCTGGGTGTCCCGGCTGTGGGATTTTCACCTGCCGCGCGATGCCGCCATGCTCCAGGCGCACGACCCCGGCCATTTCGAGCGCGTGCTGCGCGAACGGCTGGCGCATCCCTATCTCCTGTAACCCACCCGGAAGTCCGGATCATGCATCCGGCCCCATGCCATGAAATTGAACATTGTTCCCGCCCGCACGGGCCTGACCTGGGTCAAGCTGGGCATCACGACCTTCATCAGGCAGCCGCTGGCCATGTCGGGCCTGTTCTTCATGTTCATGGCGCTGCTGTCGGTTGCCACGCTGGTGCCTTTTATCGGCGCGGCGCTGGCCCTCGCCCTGCTGCCCGCCGCCACGCTCGGCCTGATGGCCGCCACGCTGGAAGCCACCAAGGGCAAGTTTCCGATGCCCTCGATCCTGATCAGCGCCTTTCGCGCCGGCCAGCAGCGCATGCGGGCCATGATGGTGCTGGGCGCGCTGTATGCCGCAGGCTTCCTGGCGCTGATGGGCGTGTCGGCCCTGGTCGATGGCGGGCAGTTTGCCAAGCTCTACCTGGTCGGCGGCAAGATCACCGAAGAGCTGGTGCTGCAGGACAGTTTCCAGATGGCGATGTGGGTTGCCATGGCGCTGTACCTGCCGCTGTCGCTGCTGTTCTGGCATGCGCCCGCGCTGGTCCACTGGCACGGCGTGTCGCCGGTCAAGAGCCTGTTCTTCAGCTTCATCGCCTGCTATAAAAACTTTGGCGCCTTCACCGTGTTCGGTCTGGCCTGGGCTGGCGTTTTCGTGCTGGCCGCCCTCGTGGTGTCGCTGGTGGCCACGCTGCTGGACAGCCCGACGCTGGCCACGGTCGCCATGTTTCCGGTGGCGTTGGTGATCGTGGCGATGTTCTTCACCTCGATCTACTTTACGTTTCGGGACAGCTTTTCCGAAATGGATGAGCCGGTGCCCGACGAACTTTCATGACTGAGGGGCTTTGACGCCCTGGATCACCGTCAGCTTGGCCACGCTCAGCGCCAGCCATTTCACGCCGTGCCGGGTGAAATTGATCTGCGCGCGCGCATCGTCGCCGCTGCCTTCGAGCATCGTCACCTGGCCTTCGCCGAACTTGGCGTGAAACACATTCATCCCGCTTTTAAGCCCATGCGAAGGCGCGCTCTTTTGCGCTACCGCTGGGCTGGCAAAACGTTCCGCGCTGCCTGATTTTGAAGAAAATACGCCGCTGGCCCAATCCCCACGGCCACCACCAGCTCCTGAATTGGTAGCACTTCCCCAGCCTCCCGAACCCTGGCCCTGGCGCTTCGGCGTGATCCACTTGAGCGCCGACTCGGGCAGCTCGTCAAAAAACCGGCTTTTGAGGTTGTAGCGCGTCTGGCCGTGCAGCATGCGGGTCTGCGAATGGCTCAGGTACAGCCGCTTCCTCGCCCGGGTGATGGCGACATACATCAGGCGGCGCTCTTCCTCGATGCCGCCGGCGTCGCTCAAGGCGTTTTCATGGGGAAAGATGCCGTCTTCCAGCCCGGTGATGAACACGCAGTCGAACTCCAGTCCCTTGGACGAATGCACCGTCATGAGCTGCACCGCGTCCTGGCCGGCCTGCGCCTGGTTGTCGCCCGACTCCAGCGCCGCATGCGTCAAAAAGGCTGCCAGCGGCGACAGCGTTTCGCCGGTCTCAAGGTCGGGCGCCAGCAGTTCAGGCGAAGGCTGGTCGAGCAAGGGCGCCGACGGGTCCAGCCCCTGGCTGGCGGGCGACTGGCTCAAGCCGGCGCCCAGCTCATCGACCGGCAGCGCCACGGCATCGCGGCCAAAGCCTTCCTGGCTGACAAAGGCCTCGGCCGCATTCACCAGTTCGGCCAGATTTTCCAGCCGGTCCTGGCCGTCCTTGTCGGTTTTATAGTGTTCTTCAAGCCCGCTGTGCTGCAGCACCAGTTCGATGATTTCGCGCAGCGTGCAGCCGGCGGTCTGCTCGCGCATCACATCGAGCTTCGCGACAAAAGCGCCCAGGTTGGCGCCCGCCTTGCCCGGCACCGCGCTGACGCCGTCGTGCAGCGAACAGCCCGAAGCCTTTGAAATATCCTGCAACTGCTCAAGGCTGCGCGCGCCGATGCCGCGCGGCGGAAAGTTCACCACGCGCATGAAGCTGGTGTCGTCGTGCGGGTTCTCCAGCAGGCGCAGATAAGCCAGCGCGTGCTTGATCTCGGCGCGCTCGAAAAACCGCAGGCCGCCATACACGCGGTAGGGAATGCTGGCGTTGAACAGCGCGCTCTCCATGACCCGGCTTTGCGCATTGCTGCGGTACAGCAGCGCGATTTCCCTGGCGGGGGTGCCGTCACGCACCAGTTGCTTCACTTCATCCACAAACCATTGCGCCTCGGCAAAATCGCTGGTCGATTCATACACCCGCACCGGCTCGCCGGGACCGGCCTCGGTCGTCAGGTTCTTGCCAAGGCGCTGGGTGTTGTGGCTGATCAGCGCATTGGCTGAATCCAGGATGTTGCCGAAGCTGCGGTAGTTGCGCTCCAGCTTGATCTGGTGCGTCACATTGAACTCGCGCACGAAATCGGCCATGTTGCCGACGCGCGCGCCGCGAAAGGCGTAAATGCTCTGGTCATCGTCGCCCACCGCAATCACCGAGCCGCCCGGCATGCCCTGCACGCCGTGCGTGGCCTCGTCGCCCTGCCCGGCCAGCATCTTGATCCAGGCGTACTGCAGCTTGTTGGTGTCCTGGAACTCGTCGATCAGGATGTGGCGAAACCGCCGCTGGTAATGCTCGCGTATCGGGGCGTTGTCACGCAGCACCTCGTAGCTGCGCAGCATCAGCTCGCCGAAATCGACCACGCCTTCGCGCTGGCATTGCTGCTCGTAGAGGTCGTAGATTTCGACTTTCTTGCGGCTGTTTTCATCGTGCGCAGGCACGTCTTTTGCGCGCAGGCCGTCTTCCTTGCAGCCGGCAATGAAACGCATCAAATCCTTGGGCGGAAAACGCTCGTCATCAATGCCGAACTGCTTGCTCAATCGCTTGATGGCCGATAGCTGGTCCTGCGTGTCCAGAATCTGGAAGGTCGAGGGCAGATTGGCCAGCTTGTAATGGGCGCGCAAAAAACGGTTGCACAGGCCATGGAAGGTGCCTATCCACATGCCGCGCACATTGATGGGCAGCATGGCCGAGAGGCGAGTCAGCATTTCCTTGGCCGCCTTGTTGGTGAAGGTGACGGCCAGGATGCCGCCGGGCGATGCCCGGCCGGTTTGCAGCAGCCAGGCGATGCGGGTGGTCAGCACGCGGGTCTTGCCCGATCCGGCGCCCGCAAGAATCAGCGCGTGCGTGGCCGGCAGCGTCACCGCAGCCAGTTGCTCTGGATTAAGATTTTGCAGGAGGGGGGATGAAGAATCAGCGTCTGAGAACATCCCTTATTGTAGAAAGCCCCCGATGCCATTTTTCGCGCCCCTGAAGTCAACCCTGCTGCGTGCGCGCCCAGTCGTTCTGCGCCAGCGACGGCCAGCCCCGGCCCGCCCAGCTCATGGAGCGCTTCATCAGCGCCGACTGCGCCAACTGCTGGAGCGACCCGGCCACGCCCGTTGCGGGCAAAAATGCCGTCACGCTGGACTGGGTCATTCCGGCGTGGCTGGCGCTGGTCGAAACCCTGCCGGCGGGCCTTGAAGGCTCTCCGGTGGAACGAAATCTGGTCAGAAACGTGCTCCAAAGCACATGGGACTTGCGTAAGCAGCTATCAAAAGATGAGCAAAATCGCGCTGCGCCGCGCCTTGAAACGGCAAGCGCGGGGATACTGCGACCAGCTCCTGAAAGCGCAGCCTGTTCATCAACCGTTTCTTTTCGGAAGCTTGAGGAAAAAATCATGGAAATTTTCGACTACGACAACATCCTGCTGCTGCCGCGCAAATGCCGCGTGGAAAGCCGCGCCGAATGCAATGCCAGCGTGACGCTGGGCCAGCGCAGTTTTCGCATCCCGGTGGTACCGGCCAACATGAAAACGGTGGTCAATGAAGACATCTGCGTCTGGATGGCGCAAAACGGCTACTTCTACGTCATGCACCGCTTTGACCTGGACAATCTCCAGCTCGTTCGCGACATGAAGGCGCGGGGCGTCTATGCCTCGATCTCGCTGGGCGTGAAGCAGCCCGACTACGACACCGTGGACCAGCTGCTCGCCGAAGGCCTGGTGCCTGAATACATCACGATTGACATTGCCCACGGCCATGCCGACAGCGTGAAAAACATGATCGGCTACCTGAAGAAAAAATTGCCGGAATCGTTCGTGATTGCCGGCAACGTGGCCACGCCCGAAGCGGTGATCGACCTGGAGAACTGGGGCGCCGACGCCACCAAGGTCGGCATCGGCCCGGGCAAGGTCTGCATCACCAAGATGAAGACCGGCTTTGGCACCGGCGGCTGGCAGCTGTCGGCGCTCAAGTGGTGCGCGCGCGTGGCGACCAAACCCATCATTGCCGACGGCGGCATCCGCGAGCATGGCGACATCGCCAAGTCCATCCGCTTTGGCGCGACCATGGTGATGATCGGCTCGATGCTCGCCGGCCTCGAAGAAAGCCCGGGCCAGACGGTCGAGGTCGATGGCAAGCTGTTCAAGGAATACTACGGCAGCGCCTCGGACTTCAACAAGGGTGAATACAAGCATGTCGAGGGCAAACGCATCCTGGAGCCGATCAAGGGCAAGCTGGTCGATACGCTGCGCGAGATGGAAGAAGACGTGCAAAGCGCCATCAGCTACGCGGGCGGCACCCGGCTGATGGACATCCGCAAGGTCAACTACGTGGTTCTGGGCGGCAAGAACTCGAACGAAGACCTGATGATGTAGCGAAAAAGGCCGCTGCCCACCCAAAGGTTGGCAGCGGCCTGGCGGCTTGCTGGCTGATCATTGCTGATCAGCCACGCCGGATCGGTCTTTAGTCGCGGAAAGACTTGGTGAACTTGCCACCCGGCTTTTTGGCCGCATCGCGGGGCACAAACACCTTGCCGGCTGGCCGGGCGAAAGCGGGCTTGCGGTCTGCAAAATCGCCACGGGGCGCAAAGCCTTCGTTGCCGCCGCCAAAGTTGCGGTCTTCACGCGGTGCAAACGCGGCGTTGCTGTTGTTGCCGAAACCACGGTCATCCGGGCGGCGGGCATTGCGATCATTGAAACCGGAACGGTCAGCGTAATTGTTGCCTTGAGGCGCTGGAGGACGGCCCTGGAAGGCGCCGGCGTCACGGTTGCCGCCGAAACCACCACGGTCGTCTCGGTTGCCACCGAAGCTGCCGGCATTGCCACCGCCGAAGCCGCCACCGGCTGGCTTGCGCCCGCCGAAGCCGCCACGGTCGCCACCACCGCCGCCGAAGCTGCGCGGGCCACCACGGTCATCGCGGCCGCCACCGAAATTGCCGCGTGGGCGCTCGGAGGTCGGTGCAAAACGCTGTTGAGGCTCCAGACCGGCAATCACACTGGCCTTGAGGTTTTGCTGCGTGTAGTGCTCGATGTCCTGGATCTTGCGGCGGTCGCGGAATTCGGCAATCGTGATCGCCTGGCCTTCGCGGCCGGCACGGCCGGTGCGGCCAATGCGGTGAACGTAATCCTCGGCTTTCATCGGCAGGCCGTAGTTGATGACGTGGGTGATGGTCGGAACATCCAGACCACGGGCGGCCACATCGGTGGCCACCAGTATCTGCACGCGGCCATCACGGAACGCCATCAGGCGGCGGTTGCGCAGGCCCTGGCCCAAGGCGCCATGCAGCGCCACGGCGCTGAAGCCTTCTTGCACCAGGTCATTGGCCAGGCCGTCGCATTCCACCTGCGTGCAGGCAAACACAATCGCCTGGTTGATGGTGGTGTCGCGCAGCCAGTGGTCCAGCAGCTTGCGCTTGTGGGTCATGTTGTCAGCCCACAGCAGCGACTGGGTGATCGACGCATGTTTTTCATGCGGCGAGTCGATTTCAACGCGCTGCGGCTGACGCATCACGCGGGTCGCCAGTTGCATGATGCGCGGCGCGAAGGTGGCGCTGAACATCATGGTCTGCTTGCGCTCGATGGTGAGCTGGTTGACTTCGGTCAGGTCGTCGGCAAAACCGAGGTCCAGCATGCGGTCGGCTTCGTCAACCACCAGGAATTGCACCTGGTCGAGCTTGATCTGCATGCTGCGCTGCAAATCGAGCAGACGGCCGGGCGTGGCCACGACGAGGTCGGCGTTTTGCAGCTTGGCAATTTGCAGCTGGTAAGGAATGCCGCCCACGACGTTGGCAACGCGCAGGCCACGGCAATGGCGAACCAGGTCGATGGCATCGGCGCAGACTTGCTGGGCCAGTTCGCGGGTCGGGCACAGGATCAGGGCGCCGGGGGTGGCGGCCTTGAAGTTGCGCATGTTGGTCGGGTCTTTGCGCTTGGGCTTTTTCAAGGGCGCTTCGCCACGGGCGACGGCCTCGGCGCTCAGGCGTTCAAATTCGGCGCGTTCATTGCGTTCGGCTTCTTCCTGCTGCTTGAGCAGGGTGTGCAGCACGGGCAGCAGGAAGGCGGCGGTCTTGCCGCTGCCGGTCTGGCTGGAAACCAGCAAATCGGTGAATTTTGGCGCTTTCGGGTCGGCGTCCAGGGCTTGCATGGCCTTGGGGATGGTGGCCATCTGCACCGAGGTTGGCTGGGTGAAACCCATGTCGGCGACGGCTTGCAGCAGTTCCTTGGCAAGGCCCAGCTTCACAAAGCCGTTAGGCTCGGCGACAACGGCTTCCAGCGAGGTTGCCACGGCAACAGGCTCGTCGGAAGAGAAGTCAGGAATTACGTGGATTTCCAGGTCGGAAATGGTGTCAAGGGTTTCGGGCGCAAAGTCGCCGCGATTCTCAAAAGAGTCAGTCATGTTTTTTCTCACTAATCCCCTGCCCGCTTCGTTTGTGACGAATGGACAGGAAACTCCACCCCCCGCGATGCGGAAGGCTTCGTTCATGGTTAATAAAACATCAACCATCAAACGAATATACGGACCAAGAGCGGAACTGCCTTGATGCGGTGACTCTGAAAATAGAGTCCAAAAGTGTGAGGTAGATGTACAAATGCAGTTAGCACGGTGTGCAACTGCAAGCCCGTGATTATGGCACGGCTTACGGGTTTCTACCAGTTAACCTTTCCAAACCAAGGTTATTGGTCTGCACTACCCGGCGCAAGGTCAAGTTTCGATTCATGCCTTCACTATCATTTCAATAGCTTCTCATGACCACCCCATGCGCGGAAAAGTCTAAAAATGCTTTGAAGCTCACTTCAAAAAATGTTCCCGGTAATGCTGGAGTTCGTCAATCGACTCATGCACATCGGCCAAGGCCGTATGACTCTGGCGTTTCTTGAATGCGTTGTACACCTCGGGCCGCCAGCGTTTGGCCAGCTCCTTGAAGGTGCTGACATCGACGTTGCGGTAATGAAAAAACGTTTCCAGCTTGGGCATGTACTTGACCAGAAAGCGCCGGTCCTGGCCAATGGTGTTGCCGCACATTGGCGTCGTGCCCTTGGGCACATATTTGGCCAGAAAAGCCAGCAACTGCGCCTGCGCATCTTCCTCGGTCACGGTGCTGGCCTTGACCTTGTCGATCAGGCCGCTGCGGCCGTGGGTGCCCTTGTTCCATTTGTCCATCTGGCCCAGCAACTCGTCGGACTGGTGAATGGCCAGCACCGGGCCTTCGATGCGCGGCGTGAGTTGCGGGCCGGTCACGACTACGGCAATTTCAATGATGCGTTCCTTTTCGGGATCAAGCCCGGTCATTTCGCAGTCCAGCCAGACCAGGTTCTGGTCGGATTTTTTGAGCAAAGGTTCAGTATCCAGCATCTTGCGATTCTCGCCGATAGCCTAAACTTCCCGCCATGACCGACACCTCTCTCGTATTTACCCTGCTGTTTTCCGCCATGCTGGTGCTGGGACTGCTGACGAAGTTCTACCTGGCCACGCGGCAAATCCGCCATGTGGCGCAGCACCGTGGCCAGGTGCCCGCCGCGTTTGCATCGACCATCACGCTGGCATCGCACCAGAAAGCGGCCGACTACACCCTCGCAAAGGCGCGTTTCGGCATGCTGGAAATGGCCTTCGCCGCCACCGTGCTGCTGGCCTGGACGCTGCTGGGCGGCATCGATACGCTGAACCGGACCATCGCTCATTCCGGCCTGGCGGCTTATGGCGCGCTGGTGCCGCAACTGGCGCTGCTGGCGGCGTTTGGCTTGGTCAGCGGCCTGCTCGACCTGCCTTTCGCCCTGTACAAAACCTTCCGGCTTGAGGAGCGTTTCGGCTTCAACAAGATGACGTTCAAGCTCTGGCTGGCTGACCTTGTCAAGTCCACGCTGGTCGGAGCCGTTGTCGGCCTGCCGGTCATGGCGCTGGTTTTGTGGCTGATGGGCAGTGCCGGCGAGGGGTGGTGGCTGTGGACCTGGGCGGTCTGGATGGGGTTTAACCTGCTGGTGCTGGTGCTTTTTCCGACAGTGATTGCGCCGCTGTTCAACAAATTCAAGCCGCTGGACGACGAGGCGCTGAAGGCGCGCGTCACGGCCCTGATGCAGCGCTGCGGCTTTGCCGCCAAGGGCCTGTTCGTGATGGATGGCAGCAAGCGCTCGGCCCATGCCAACGCTTATTTCACCGGCTTTGGCGCTGCCAAGCGGGTGGTGTTTTACGACACCCTGCTCAAGCAGCTCAACCCCGCCGAAGTCGATGCCGTGCTGGCGCATGAGCTGGGCCATTTCAAGCACAAGCACATCATCAAGCGCATTGCGGTGATGTTTGCCATGAGCCTGGTCGGTTTTGCGCTGCTGGGCTGGCTGTCAACGCAGGTCTGGTTTTACACCGGCCTGGGTGTGCGGCCCAACCTGACGGGTGCCAACGATGCGCTGGCGCTGCTGCTGTTTTTGATGGTGGTGCCGCTGTTCAGCTTCTTTGTATCGCCGGTGCTGGCGCAGTTTTCGCGCCAGCATGAGTTCGAGGCCGACGCCTACGCTATCTCGCAAACCGATGGCCGGGATTTGCAGAGCGCCTTGCTCAAGCTTTACAAGGACAATGCCAGCACCCTCACGCCCGACCCGGTGTACGTGAAGTTCTACTATTCGCATCCACCCGCTTCCGAGCGGCTGGGACGCATGAACCCTTCCCCTGGAAGCGCAGCCGCATGAGCCACCCGATTCATCAAGACCGACGTGCCCTGAGCGCTACCGAAGTCGTTACCCAGTTGAGCAAACTCAACGGCGAGCAGGCGCTGGGCTGGCGGCTGATCGATGGGGCGCTGGAGAAAACCTTCAGGTTCAAAAACTTCTACGAAACCATCGGTTTTGTAAATGCAGTGGCCTTCATTGCCAATGCAGAAGACCATCATCCCGACCTGGAGGCAAGTTACGGCCAGTGCAAGGTGCGCTTCAGCACGCACGATGTCAACGGCATTTCCGTCAGTGATTTTTTCTGCGCGTCGAAGGTTGACGCCTTGCTGGTTTGAGCAAGCCGTCACGTCCGGCGCGTGCCGGAGCCGCGCCGCTGGCAGGCACGCAATCAGGTCTGGTGGTGGCCGGCTTCGGCCGCCATGTGCTGGTCGAAACCGAATCCGGCCAGCGCGTGATCTGCCACCCGCGCGGCAAGAAAAGCAAGGTCGTCGTCGGCGACCGCATCCGCTGGCTGCCGTCGCAGGACGAAGGCACGATCGAGAAAATCGAGGAGCGCAGCAACCTGTTTTACCGGCAGGACGAGATGCGCACCAAGTCGTTTGCCGCCAACCTGGACCAAATCCTGATCCTGATTGCCGCAGAGCCCGAATTCTCGGAAAGCCAGCTGACGCGCGCCCTGATCGCGGCGGAAGCCGAGCGCATCAAGCCCATCATTGCGCTGAACAAAAGCGATCTGGTCGAGCCGTTCGGCCGCGCCTGGTTAAAACTGGCGCCCTACCGGGCCATGGGCTACCAGGTACTGCCGCTGGCGATCAAGCCCAAGGCCGCAACGGCGCCGGCGGACGATGCGCAGACCGCAGAGCTGATGGAGCTGATGCGCGGCAAGAAAACGCTGGTACTGGGCCCGTCAGGCGCCGGGAAAAGCAGCCTGACCAACCTGCTGGTGCCTGATGCGCGGGTGCTGACGGCGGAGATTTCGCAGGCGCTGAATTCGGGCAAGCACACCACCACCAGCACCACGCTGTACTGGGTCGATGAGGCCAGGACCACCGCGCTGATCGACTCGCCGGGTTTTCAGGAGTTCGGCCTGCACCACATCGACCCAATGCAGCTGGCCAATTACATGCCCGACTTCAAGGCCCATGCGCAGGACTGCAAGTTCTACAACTGCACGCACCTGCATGAACCGGGCTGCGGCGTTATTTCAGAGGTCAAATTGGCCTCTGGCGCAAGCAGCATCAGCGCTAACCGCTATCGTTTATATAGCGAATTGTTTGCCGAGCTGTCGCAGTCGCGGTACTGAAAATACGCCAGCGGCTGACCGGGCTTTTCAGCCCAGCAGCCGCGCCAGCGTGAGCAGCGCCAGCAGCACCATCCACAGCACCACCGAACGCCAGACCAGGCCCACGACGCTGCGCAGGTGCGCCACTTCGGGCTCGCGGCCGGGCATTGAAGGGGTTGCGGTCATATCCTCTGCGTCCAGCCCGCCGGCTTCGAACTCCTGGGAAACAGGGCGCGTCAATACCGCCTTGAGCGCTTCCCCGCCCAGCCGGACATTGACCGCGCCGGAGGTGGCGGCAAGGATCAGCCCGTCGTTGCGGCTGGCGGTGGCGACTGCGGCGCCGGCCGGGAAGCGCTGGCTGTAGTTTCGCCAGGCATCGATGGCATCTTCAAAACTGCCCACCACCGCAAACCCGAGCGAAGTGACGCGGCAAGGCACGAAATCGATGATGCCCCAGGCGCTGTTGGCGACTTGCTGCAGGGCCGGGCTGGCACCCTCCCCTGGCGTGCGGTTTTTGTAGGACCAGTAGCGCGCCACGAATTCGCTCATGCGGTACAGCACCGCCCCGGCCGGCCCCAGCCCCAGTGCGGCGAGCACCGAAAACCAGCCCAGCACGCCAAACACATGGCGATGGGCAGCCAGCACCGAATACTCGATGACGTGGCGAACGATTTCGCTGCGCGGCAGTTCACTGGCATCGACCTGGCGCCAGTCGGCCAGCAGCTCGCGGGCCGTGTCTTCGTCGCCGTCGTCCAGCGCATCGCGAATGTCGGTGAAGTAGTGGCTGAACTGCCGAAAACCCAGCGTGACATACAAGACCGCCACGCTCCAGGCAAACGCCAGCAGCACATTGATCTGCCACAGCAGCCAATGCACCAGCACCGTGAGCAAGGTTGGAATCACGACGGCGAATAGCCAGGTGATCCATCCGTGATGGGGCTTGCCGGCATCCAGGCTGCGATGGGCCCAGCGTGCCCAGCCCAAAAAACCGGAATGAACCCAGTTGCCACGGGCCAGAGGACGGGCCTGCTCCAGGATGAGTGCAAACAAAACGGCAAAAAAGCTCATGCCAAATCATAACGGCCTCCCGGACCCGACCGGCAAGCTTTGTAGCCTGAGACGCGCTGGTCAGGCCGCCGCTCAGGCGCTCAGGCGCTGAGAAAGCGGTAGAAGTTTCGCAGCATGCCGGCGGTCGCGCCCCAGATGTAGCGCTCCCTGGATTCGCTGCCCGCAGCAGCCTCCACGGGTTCGGTGTAAGGCATGGAAAGCCACTGGCGAACAACCCCGTCGAACTCGGTTTCGTGGCGCCGATGATGCGCAGGATTCATCAGAAAACCGAGCGGCACTTCAAACACATCAGCCACTTCACCCGGATTGGGTTGCAGCTGAAAGCCCGGTTTGACCAGCGCCACCACGGGCGTGATGATGAAGGCCGAGCCGGTGACATAGGTGGGCAAGGTGCCCAGCACCTCTACATGGTCGCGCGGCAAGGCGATCTCTTCCTGCGCTTCGCGCAGGGCGGTATCGACGGCATCGCGGTCGGCCTCGTCGGTGCGGCCGCCCGGAAAAGCGATCTGGCCGGAATGATTGGACAAATTCGTGGAACGTTCGGTCAGCAGCAGCATGAGTTCGTCGCGCATCACCAAAGGCAGCAACACTGCGGCAAGCGCGGGGGGACGGTCGGAGAATTTCTTTTCGACGCTGTGCTCCGGTGTCCACATGGGTGGATGCCGAAAACGATCACGCAGGGCTTGCGGCGTAAGCCGATCCAGCCCGACGCCGGCCAGATGACCGTCAATTCCCATGATCGGGATGGAGCGGGGATCAAACAGAGGCAAGGACAAGGGCGTGGGCTTGGCGGGGTTCATGGGCAAACAGCATAGCAAGCATAAAAAAAAGCCGCTCGTTGGAGCGGCTTTTCAAGGCAACAGGTGCTTTTACGCAGCCTGTACGGGCTGCACGGCCTTGACAGCCTTGACGCCCAGTTTTTCCTTGATACGTGCAGACTTGCCGCTGCGGCTACGCAGGTAGTACAGCTTGGCACGACGCACGTCACCCTTGCGCTTGACTTCAATCTTGGCGATCAGCGGGCTGTACACCTGGAAAGTGCGCTCGACGCCTTCGCCGTTGGAGATTTTGCGAACGATGAAGCTGGAGTTGAGGCCGCGATTGCGCTTGGCAATCACAACACCTTCAAAAGCCTGCAAGCGCTTGCGCGTGCCTTCAACCACATTCACGCTCACGATGACGGTGTCGCCAGGAGCATAAACAGGAATGGTTTTGTTCAAGCGGGCAATTTCTTCCTGCTCAAGAGTCTGGATCAGATTCATGATATTTCCATCTAACTAATTTCGTTCATACACGCGCTACGCTAAAGACCGCAAATCCATGGATTCATTCAAAAGAATGGTCAAGTGGTTGCAGTGGCCGCCAGAGGATCGAAAAGCCTTTGATTATAGCAATTCAGGAATCGAGGTCAGGATTTTTGGGCAAATCAGCCAGGAAGGCCTCGTCGCTTTTGCTCAAATTCCCCGCCCTGCGGGCTACCCGAACCAGTTCCGGGCGCTGGCGCTGGGTCAGGGCCAGCCGCTGTTCACGCCGCCAGCGCTCAATATGCGCATGGTTGCCGGACATCAGGATGGCAGGCACCGACTGGCCGCGCCAGGTTTCGGGACGCGTGTAATGCGGGCAGTCCAGCAAGCCGTCAAGCGCCGGATTGAAACTGTCCATCTGGTGGCTGCCCTCGTCGTTCAGCACCCCGGGCTGCAGACGCGCCACAGCGTCCAGCAAGGCCATGGCGGCTATTTCGCCGCCGGACAGCACGAAGTCGCCCAGGCTGATCTGGTGATCGACATGGGCGTCAATGAAGCGCTGGTCCAAACCTTCGTAGCGACCACAAATCAGCACGGCGCCACTCCCGCCGGCGGACCAGCGCTCGACGCCGGCATGGCTCAGCACTTCGCCTACCGGGGAAAAAAGAACCGTGGGCGCATCAGGCGCGCCGCAGGCCATGCGGTCGGCGCGCAGGCTTTCAAGGCACAGAGTGAGCGGCTCGGCCAGCATCACCATGCCAGGGCCGCCGCCAAAAGGACGGTCATCGACACGGCGGTAGTTGCCATCGGCAAAATCGCGCGGATTCCAGAGCCTGACCTCGACCAGGCCGGATTCATAGGCACGACGCGTCACGCCACTGCTCAGGAACGGTGCAAAGATTTCGGGAAAAAGCGTGATGACATCAAAGCGCATGAAAAAACTACTTTGAGTACCAGACAGAAAACTCGATACGCCAAGGCATGATGCCCTGATGCCGCATCAAGCCTCAATAGTCGGGTTGCCAGTCAACGGTGATGCATTTGCCGGCAATGTCAACTTTATCGACATAAGCTGCGACAAAAGGAATCATGCGTTCGGCAGTGATGGCAGCGCCGTCTTCCTGGGTGCTGGCGTACTCAACACACAGCACCGAATGAGGGCCGGTCGCCATCAGGTCGCGTACGCAGCCCAGGGTGAGGCCTTCACGGTTGACCACGTTCAGGCCGATCAGATCGACCCAATAATATTCATCGGCGGAGGCAGCCGGAAAGCTGCTTCGCGAGAGAAAAATCCGGGCGCCGCGCAAGGCTTCAGCCGCATCGCGGTCGTCAAGACCGGAAAATTTGGCAACCACCGCGCCGGAATGGATTTTGGCCTCGTCCACTTTCAGCGAGACCGTCCCGGAAAAAAGGCTGAAACCCGGCCGGAACTTGGCGTCAGGCGCCTGCAAGTACCAGGTTTTAGCTGAAAAAATTGCTTCTGGATCCGTGCTGTGCGGCAGGATTTTGACCCAGCCCTTGACACCCCACGCATCCAGAATGCGCCCAACCTCAAGCGCGTCTTCAGGCAGGCTTGAAGAAATCAAGCCCGGGGACGGTTGCAGGCCAGGCAGCATCGAAAACCCTGAAAATCAGGCAGTTGCGACTTCAGCAGCAGCAGCAGCAGCAGGCGCAACCACCGAGGCGCCGCCCTGTTTGATCAGGCGCAGAACGGTTGGGGATGCCTGGGCACCGACACCGATCCAGTAGGTCAAACGGTCCTGCACAATGCGCAGGCCTTCTTCGCCGCCTTTGGCAATCGGGTTGTAAAAACCGATGCGCTCGATGAAGCGACCATCGCGGCGAACGCGTTTGTCAGCCACAACGATATTGAAAAATGGACGGTGTTTGGAACCGCCGCGTGAAAGCCGGATGACGACCATGATTTATCCTTGGGTGGCGGGGTAAAAGTACCCCAAATATTCCTGCAGCGCTTGAGACACACGACATGGCCACCCGGCCAGCGAAATGCTGCAAAGCCTGCGATTATATCCCGCGGGTCAGCACTGCGCCGTTTTGAGTGGAAAATCGCCGCAGTTATTAAATCCTCCAGGACAAGCCCGAAAATTTTCAAGCGTTTATCCAGCATGACCCTCATACGCCCCAGTCGCGACGAAGACATTCCCGCCATCACGGCCATTTACGCCCACCATGTGCTTCACGGCACGGGCACCTTTGAAACTGAGCCGCCCGCAAACCAGGACATGGCCACAAGACGCGCCGATGTGCTGTCCAAGGGACTGCCGTATCTGGTGGCCGAGCAGGATGGAAAGATTCTGGGCTTTGCCTGCGGCAACTGGTTCAAGCCCCGTCCGGCTTACCGGTATTCGGTGGAGGACTCGATTTACCTTGCGCCCGGCCTGCAGCGCAAGGGACTGGGCCGCGCCCTGCTGGCTGAACTGCTGGCGCGCTGCGAGGCAGCGGGCATTCGCAAGGTCATGGCCATCGTGGGCGACTCGGCCAATGCGGGGTCTGTGGGGGTTCACCTGGCACTGGGGTTCACGCAAGTCGGCGTCGTCGAGGCCTGCGGCTGGAAATTCGGTGCATGGCGCGACATCGTCATCATGCAAAAGACTCTCGGGTCCGGCAGCACGGAGCCGCCGCTGGAATAGCCCGCCCCATAATCCACCGCATGCATACACCCGCTCAAAAAAATAAAACAATCGCCGCCTGGCTGGCTTTCATCGGGGGCCAGCTTGGGCTGCACCGCCTGTACCTGTACGGATGGAGCGACGCTTTGGCCTGGGCGCATCCCATTGTTGCCGCACTGGGCTGGTGGGGCGTCGAGCGTGTGCGGATGTACGGCCAGGACGACCACCTGGCCTGGGTGCTGATTCCCTTGCTGGGCTTCACGCTGGCGGGCACGGCGCTGACGGGGATTTATTACGGCCTGATGGCACCTGAAAAATGGAATGCCGCCCACAACCCCGCCACGCCTGATGCGCCAGCCGGCAATACCAACTGGCTGACGATGGGCGCCATCGTGTTTGCCCTGCTGTTTGGCACCATTTCCCTGATGTCGAGCATTGTGTTCAGCTTCCAGCGGTACTTTGAATACCAGGTGGAAGAGGCTAAAAAAATCAGCCAATGAAAACCCCTGTCCGCTGAACGGTCAGCCGCTCTTGCAGAAAAATCAGCCCCATGGCCTTGCTCAACAACCTGCACCGACGACATCTGCTGCTCGGCGGTCTCGCCGGCTTGTCGGGCATGACGGGATGGACAGGCGAAGCGCACGCCCTGCCCGCCAGGACGCTGGTCTTTCCGCGCGACAGGGGTTCGCATCCCGACTTTCGCACCGAATGGTGGTACATCACCGGACAAGCCACCTCCCGCGAGGCCAGCCAGCGCACCTTCGGTTTTCAGCTGACTTTCTTTCGCTCGCGCGTCGATGGCACGCAAGGCATGGCGTCGAAATTTGCCGCCGGGCAATTGATTTTTGCCCATGCAGCCATTACCGATGTACAGAGTCAAAAACTGTGGCATGACCAGCGCATTGCGCGCGATGGATTTGGCGTGGCATCTGCCAGCGTGCAGGACATGAACCTCAAGCTGCGCGACTGGTCGCTCAGGGCCGACGGCGGGCGCTACACCGCAGAGCTGCCAGCCACCGGCTTTGCGCTCAGCCTGCAGTTTGAGGAAACACAAAGTGTGCTGCTTCAGGGCCATCAGGGTTTGTCACGCAAAGGCCCCGAAGAAAAGCAGGCCAGTTATTACTACAGCCAGCCCCAACTGGCCACGCAAGGCAACCTGCAGATCAAGGGAAAAACCTTTGCCGTCACCGGAAAAGCCTGGCTGGACCATGAGTGGAGCGACGAACTGCTGCACCCGAGTGCCGTCGGCTGGGACTGGATCGGCATGAACCTGGACGACGGCAGCGCCCTGACCGCATTCAGGCTGCGCGATAAGGACGGCCGCACGGTCTGGACCGGCGGCTCCTTCAGGTCAGCCCAGGGCGCATTGCGCATCTTCAATCCCGGCGATACCTTGTTCAAATCCGGGCGAAGCTGGAAAAGCCCGCTCACGCAAATCACTTATCCGGTGGAATGGGTAGTTCGCACGCCTGCCGAGACTTATGCCGTCAAGGCCGTGATTGACAACCAGGAGCTCGACAGCCGCAACTCCACCGGCTCGATCTACTGGGAAGGCCTGAGCGAACTGCGGGACAGCCAGGAGCGCCGCGTGGGAACGGGTTATCTGGAAATGACAGGCTATGGACAGGCGTTGCGGCTGTAGCGATGAATGGCAGCCGGTGCCAGCCAGGCTTTACCTGCTCATAAACGGCCGGCGTTCAAGACTTTACTGGCAGAACCGCTCACACGCACTCTCAGTGCATCACGAGGCCCTTGCGGTCATAGGCCTTGGCCGGTGGCGGGCGGCGCAGGCCGAAGTACATCTCGCCATACACATCGTCTTCAATCCAATCAGCGGCACCTCATGCTCGGCCTTT
Source organism: Burkholderiales bacterium (assembly GCA_016000195.1). Classification (GTDB taxonomy): domain Bacteria; phylum Pseudomonadota; class Gammaproteobacteria; order Burkholderiales; family Burkholderiaceae_C; genus Polaromonas. The sequence continues at coordinate 58,474 of JAECRO010000003.1, forward strand.
TGAAGTCAGGCAGTTGGCGAGCAACGGCCCGGCCGCAGAGGTTCTGGAGGACGGCACTTTTTGGGTACCCAGATAAAACACGGGCTCCAGCAAGTTCAAGCCCAACGCAGGACAATGGCAGCCATGAAAGCACTCAACACCATTGCCCTGTCCATGCTCGATCTGGTCTCTGTACGCGAAGGCGGCACGGTCGCCGACGCGCTGGCGATTTCGCTGCGCACCGCCCAGCATGCCGAGCGCCTGGGGTTTGTCCGCTACTGGCTGGCCGAGCACCACAACATGGCCAGCATCGCCAGTTCGGCCACCGCCGTGCTGGTCGGCTATATCGCTGGCGGCACCTCCACGATGCGGGTCGGTTCGGGCGGCGTGATGCTGCCCAACCATGCGCCGCTGGTGGTGGCCGAGGCCTTTGGCACGCTGGCCGAGCTGTACCCGGGCCGCATCGACCTGGGCCTGGGCCGCGCGCCCGGCACCGACCAGGCCACCATGCGCGCGCTGCGCCGCGAGCGCACCGAGACGGCGGATGACTTTCCGCAGGACGTGGCCGAGCTGCAACGCCTCCTGGGGCCGGCGCAGCCCGGCCAGCGCCTGATCGCCATGCCGGGCGCGGGCACCAATGTGCCGATCTGGCTGCTCGGCTCCAGCCTGTTTTCAGCGCAGCTGGCGGCCGAGCGCGGCCTGCCCTATGCCTTCGCCTCGCATTTCGCACCACGCCTTTTGCTGCAGGCGATTGGCCTGTACCGCCAGAATTTCCGGCCATCGGCCACGCTGGCCAAACCGTATGTGACGATTGGCGTGCCCTTGATTGCCGCGCCCACCGACGAGGAAGCTGAATACCTGGCCAGCAGCACCTACCAGCGCGTGCTGGGCATCCTGACCGGCGACCGGCGCGGCCTGCAGCCGCCGGTGGAAAATTTCCTGGCCCAGCGCCATCCGCAGGAGCGGGCCGCCATTGACGACTTTCTGGCGGCCGCCGTGATTGGCGGACCGGAAACCGTGCGCAACGGCCTGAGCGCCCTGGCGCAGGCCACGGATGCCGACGAATTCATGCTGGTCTGCGACATTTACGACCCGGCCCTGCGGCTGCGTTCGCTGGACATCGCCGCAGCGGCATGCACCGCCTGACGCGGCCATGCTACTCAATTCATAGCTGCTAGCGCAGACTGCGCGTGCGCCATAGGCCTATTTGATGCTGAAAAGTTTGTTTACGGGTTAAAACGAATGCGCTCTGAAGGCCTTGTCAATGCGCGCCTGCCGCTGCATCCGCACTGCCCGCCCCCGAGTGCGTGGGCCGCGTCAGGTACACCAGTGGAATCAGCAGCAGAAAAATCAGGGCAGAGGCATAAAACACGTCGTTTGCCGCCAGCATGTAGGCCTGCTGGTCCACCAGGCGGTTGATGGTTCCCAGCGCCTGGTCGGGCGTCAGCCCGGCACTGGCCAGGCCGGACAAGGCGCCCTGGGTGGCCTGACTTCCAGAATTGACGAATTCGCTAAGTTGCGCATGGTGCATCGCGGCACGATCCTGCCAGATGGTGGTGGCAATCGACGTGCCGAATGAGCCGGCCGTGATGCGCACGAAATTCGACAGGCCCGAGGCGGCCGGAATCTTGTCATAGGGCAGGCCGGACAGCGTGATGGTCATCAGCGGGATGAAAAAGCAGGCCATGGCCACGCCCTGGATCAGCGTCGGGATCAATATGGTGCCCATGTCGGCCTGGGTGTTGAAGTTCGAGCGCATCCACAGCACCAGCGCAAACACGGCGAAGGCAAAAGCGGCAAAGCGACGCGGATCGGTCCTGCCGATGTTCTTGCCCACCAGCGGCGACAGCAGCAAGGCCATGAGGCCGACGGGCGCCAGCACCATGCCGGCCTGCGTCGCCGTGTAACCCATGTACTGCTGCAGCCACAGCGGCAGCAACACCACATTGCCGAAAAACAGGCCATACCCGACGGACAGGGCCAGCACGCCAGCCCAGAAATTGCGCTTTTTAAACAAGGTCAGGTCCACCACCGGATGCTCTTCGGTCAGCTCCCAGATCACGAAGGCGATCAGCCCGACCAGCGCCACGATGCCCAGCGCAATCACTTCGCCGGAATGAAACCAGTCCAGCTCCTTGCCCTTGTCGAGCATGATCTGCAGCGCGCCGACCCAGATGACGAGCAGCGCCAGGCCAATCGAGTCAATCGGCAGCTTGCGGGTCTGGCTTTCGCGCTTGCGAAAGATGCTCCAGGTGATGAAAGCGGCGCCAAAGCCGACCGGAATGTTGATGTAGAAAATCCAGGGCCACGAAATGTTGTCGGTGATCCAGCCGCCCAGCAGCGGCCCCATGACGGGCGCGACCAGCGTGGTCATGGACCACAGCGCCATCGCCAGCCCGGCCAGCGCTTTCGGGTAGCTCGACAGCAGCAAGGCCTGCGACAGCGGAATCATCGGCCCGGCCACCAGCCCTTGCAGGATGCGGAAAAAAATCAGGGTGGACATATTGGGCGCCAGACCGCACAGCCAGGAAGTCAGCACGAACAGCAGGACGCTGGCGGTGAACAGCCTGACCTGGCCGAAGCGCTGCGACAGCCAGCCGGTCAGCGGAACGGCAATCGCGTTGGCCACGCCGAAACTGGTGATGACCCAGGTGCCCTGGTTCGGACTGACGCCCAGGTCGCCCGCAATGGCCGGCAGCGACACGTTGGCAATCGAGGTGTCGAGCACATTCATGAAGGTGGCGGTCGACAGCGCCAGCGTGCCCCACAGGCGGGCCGAGCCGCTCAGCGGCGGCGGGGGAAGAAAGGCGGGGGCGGAAGGGGGTGCGGAAGCCATGGAAACCTTAAAAACCTGGTGCGGGCCGACTCGGCAAGGAAAACGCTCAGTGCTGCGGCAGCTGAACCAGCGCCACGGCATCCGTTTTGGCCGCCGTGCTGATGCGGGCCGGCTTTGCGCCCTTGCCGGCATTGGCGGCAATCACGCGCCTGACTTCCTCGCTGGCGGCGTCAGCGTCATTTTGCGAGGCAAACGCCTGCGTGTGCGCCTGCGCGGCATCGCGCGGCGCATCGGCCAGGGTCTTGCCATCCTTTTTGCTCACATCGACTTCGGCATCCATCGACAGGCCGACCCGCAGCGGGTGCTCGCCGAGCTGCGTGGGGTCCAGCGCAATGCGCACCGGCACGCGCTGCACCACCTTGATCCAGTTGCCGGTGGCGTTTTGCGCCGGCAGCAGCGAGAAGGCCGCACCGGTGCCCACGCCCAGGCCGGCAACGGTGCCCTTGTAATCCACCTTCTTGCCATACAGGTCGGCCACCAGCGTCACCGGCTGGCCGATGCGGATATGGCGCAGCTGCACTTCCTTGAAGTTGGCATCGACCCAGACCTGATTCAGCGGAATCACCGACATCAGCGGCGTACCGGCGGCCACGCGCTGGCCGAGCTGCACGGTGCGCTTGGCGACATAGCCATCGACCGGCGCCACCAAGGCCGTGCGCTGCGAGGCCAGGAAAGCCTCGCGCACCCTGGCCGCCGCCACCTGCACGCTGGGGTGCTGCTCGATGCTGGTGCCTTCGGTCAGCGCCTGGTTGCTGCTGAGCTGCTCGCGCGCGGCGACCACGCCCGCCCTGGCTGCGGCCAGTGCGCTTTTGGCGTTGTCCAGCTGCGTTTGCGCATGACTGAGTTCTTCCCTGGAGACCGCGCCGTTGCCGGTCAGCGACTGGCGGCGGTTCAGGTCATCGGCGGCGCGCGCAATGTCGCTGTTGGCCTTGCTCACATCGGCATCGTGCAGCGCGATTTGCGCGGCCAGCGAGCCATTGTTGGCGTACAGCGTGCGCGCCTGGCGCACGGCCTGGGCCAGCGCGGCCTCGGCCTGGTCCAGCGCCACCCTGGCATCGGCCGGGTCCAGTTGCACCAGTGTCTGGCCGGCTTTCACAAAGTCGGTGTCGTCCGCCATCAGGGCCATGACGGTGCCGCCGATTTGCGGCGTGATCTGGATCACGTTGCCCTGCACATAGGCGTTGTCGGTCGATTCGTAATGGCTGGCCACCAGGTATTCGTAGGCGGCCCAGCCCAGGCCGGCCACCACCACCACGCTGGCCAGCGCGGTCAGTGCCGTCTTGCGTTTGGGATTGCCCGCCGGGGCGGCCGGGCTGGCGGAAGCTGGGAAAGCGGAAGATTGAGGTGCGTTCATGATCTTGAATTCAATGTTTGATGTGTTGGGAGCGCTTGCATACCCGGCTTTTGCAGGCATTGCTGACGGGTTTCTGTGCGTCTTTTATTGATCAAATGTGCTTCTTGCGCTTGCTGGACGGGCACTGACAGCTATTGTTTTTGTAGTGCCTTGCGTGACCGCCAGCGCCTCCGGGGTATAGCCGCCACCCAGCGCGCGAACCAGCGCCACCTGCGTGTCCAGTGCGCGGCCCGCCAGATCGACGGCCAGCCGGCGCTGCGCCAGCACGCTGGTTTCGGCCGTCAGCACATTCAGGTAATTGCCCAGCCCGGCCTTGTAGCGCTGCACGGCGATGTCGTAAGCGCTTTCTGCCGCGTCCTGAGCCGCCCGCTGTTCGGCCTGCTGGCGGCCTATGGCCTGCGACGAGGCAACCTGGTCGGCCACATCGCGCACCGCGTCAATCACGGCGGCGTTGTAGCTTTCAACCGCCGCGTCCAGGTCCGCCGTTTTGCCGCGCAGATTGGCGCGCAGCCGGCCGGCATCAAAAACCGGCAGGCGCAGGGCCGGGCCGACGCCCCACTGCTGGCTGCCCGAGTCCAGCAGACGGCCCAGCCCGAGGCTGGAAAAGCCGGCAAAGGCGACCAGGTTGATGTTGGGGTAGAACTGGGTCTTGGCATTCACCACGTCTTTGGACGAGGCTTCGACACGCCAGCGCGCCGCCGCAATATCGGCACGGCGTCCCAGCAGGTCGGCGGGAATAAGCGGCGTTAACGCTATATTTTTTATAGCTACTTGTGCCGATGGAACAAGCGCGACAGCACTGTTTGGCTCTCCAATCAGGGCGTTGATCGCATTGCGCGTCAGGGCCATCTGCTCCTGCACGGTCTCTAACTGCAGACGCGCCTCGGGCAGCCCGCCTTCGCTCTGGCGCAATTCCAGCCGGCTGTCCAGACCGGCATTCACACGGTCCCGGACCAGCTTGAGCGTCTCGTTCCGCTGGACCAGCGTGCGGCTTGCCACGGCAGACTGCTCATTCAGCCGCACCAGCTGAAAGTAAGTCCGCGCCACCTGGCTGGCCAGCAGCACGCGGGCCGCCTGGGCATCGGCCTGGGCGGCGTTCACGCTGCCCAGCGCGGCGTCCAGGGCCGCACGGTTCTTGCCAAAAAAGTCCAGCTCCCAGCTGGCAGCCAGCTGGGCCGTTCCGCTGTCGCCGATGGAGCCGGCCAAGGGCGCGGGGTAGAGTCCATTGGCGGTGTAGCGCTGGTGCGTCAGGTCGATCTGGCCATTGACCTGCGGCAAGGTGGCGGCCTTCGCCACTTCGCCCACGGCTTGCGCACGCGCCAGCCGTGCCTGCGCGAGTTTCAGGCTCGGGCTGGTTTGCAGCGCCTTGGCGACCAGGCCATTGAGCGTTTCGTCGCCAAAATCGCGCCACCATTCGGCGGCTACCGGCGCCTGCCCAGCGACCGCAGTCAGGCCGAGCGACGGCGCATCGCGCAAGCTGGCCTGCGGCGCAATGCCCGACATGTCCGCGCACCCGGTGATGCCGGTGGCCATCAGGCCAGCCGCCACCAGCCCGGCCACTGAAACCAGTGCCATGCGAAACGAGGCGCGCCACACCGGCATGGTCGCCTGCCCCGGCACAAGCGCCAGTTCATTGACGCCCAGCGCCACGCTTTCAGGAAAAGGAGCATTGGTTTTATTTGTCATTTTTTTCTATCGATGCTTGCAGGGTTTGCGCCGTATCGAGCATGCGGCGCAGATAACTTTTGAGGGTGCTCCACTCTTCCGCCGAGAAGCCGGCCAGCAGCGCGTTTTGAACGCCGCAAAGAATGCCCGGAATCTCTTTGGCGGCGGCGCGCCCGGCGTCGGTCAGATCCAGGTTGACGACGCGGCGGTCATCGCTGGAACGGGTGCGCTGGCACAGCTGCTTGGCTTCGAGCCGGTCCAGCAAACGCGTCATGGAGCCGGCATCGAGTTCGCACTGGCGCGCCAGTTCGGCCGCCGTTGAAGCGCAGCCCATGTGCAGCTTGAGCATCGGCACCCATTGCGCATTGGTCAGGCCGGAAGGTTCGAGTTCTCGTTCCACGCCTTGCGCCAGCAGCGAAATGATGCGCCGCATCATGTAGCCGACGCTGTCGTCAGACGTGTAGCCCTCGACGCGGTAAAAATCGGCCGGAGGAACAGGCTGCGCGTCGATATCGGGGTTAGAGTTGTGCTTTGAATCCATGGCCCAAACAATACTTGCTTGAGCAATCATTGTCAAGCCTGTCTTTGCATTGGCAAGCTTTAGCGCTAAACTCGCCTTCATGGCCACCTCATCTGCTTCATCCTCACTGATCTCCAGCGCTTCCAGTTCAGCGCCCGCCAAAGCCTCGCCCCGTTCCCTGTCGGGCTTGATGCCGTTTCTGCGTCCTTACCGGGGGCGCATTGGGCTGGCGGTTTTTTTCCTGGTGATGGCGGCCGTGGCCACGCTGGTGTTTCCGCTGGCGCTGCGCAGCCTGATCGACGGCGGCATGGGCGCCGCCGGCAAGGGCGAACAGCTGATGGCGCTGCGCAACCACTTTTTCGAGCTGTTCGGCGTGGCGGCCGCACTGGGCCTTTTTTCCGCCGGACGGTTCTACACCGTCAGCTGGCTGGGCGAGCGGGTCACGGCCGACATCCGCAATGCGGTGTATTCGCATGTGGTGCGGCAAAGCCCGGAGTTTTTTGAGACCACGCAAACCGGCGAGGTGCTGTCGCGCCTCACCGGCGACACCACGCTGGTGCAGACGGTGGTGGGCTCGTCGCTCAGCATGGGCCTGCGCAATGCCGTCATGGGCGTGGGTGCGCTCGGCATGCTGGTCGTCACCAACCCGTACCTGATGGTGCAGGTGCTGGGTGTGCTGCTGCTGATCGTCGCGCCGTCGGTGTGGTTCGGCCGGCGCGTGCGCAAGCTCTCGCGCGCCAGCCAGGACCGCGTGGCCGACTCCAGCGCGATTGCCGCCGAAGTGCTGAATGCGATTCCGGTGGTGCAAAGCTACACCGCCGAAGCCCGTGAAGCGGCGCGCTTCGACCAGTCAACGACAGACGCATTCATCACCGCCATCCGCCGCACCAAGGCGCGCTCGGTGCTGGTGGCCTTCATCATCATCGCCACCTCGGCGGCGTTGCTGTGGGGCCTGTACCAGGGCACGCAGGCCGTCATGCGCGGCGACATTTCCGCCGGCCACCTGGGCCAGACGGTGGTGTATGTCATCATCCTGGCCAGCGCGGCGGCGGTGCTGGGCGAAGTCTATGGCGACCTGCTGCGCGCGGCTGGCGCCACCGAGCGGCTGATGGAACTGCTGGAAACCCGCTCACCCGTGACTTCACCATCAAATCCGGTTCCTGCGCAGGTAGTACGGGCGGGTAGCGCTATCAAATTCGAAGCAGTGACGTTTCACTATCCGTCCCGCCCGACGCAGCCCGCCCTGCTTGATTTCACCTTGAGCGTGGCGCCCGGCGAAACCGTTGCCATCGTCGGACCGAGCGGCGCCGGCAAAAGCACGGTGTTCCAGCTGCTGCTGCGGTTTTACGATCCCGACTCGGGACGGATTGAACTGGATGGCGTGCGAACATCGGACATGGCGCTGCAGGACCTGCGCGGACGCATCGGGCTGGTTCCACAGGATGCGGTGATTTTCTCGACCAGCGCGCTGGAAAACATCCGCTACGGCAAGCCCGAGGCGAGCGATGATGAAGTCAGGGCGGCGGCGCAGGCCGCGTTTGCGCACGAGTTCATCACCGCGCTGCCCGAAGGCTACGACACCTTTCTGGGCGAACGCGGTGTGCGGCTTTCCGGCGGGCAACGCCAGCGTATCGCCATTGCGCGCGCCATGCTGAAAAACTCACCGCTGCTGCTGCTCGACGAAGCCACCAGCGCCCTCGACGCCGAAAGCGAACGCATGGTGCAGGCCGCGCTCGAATCCGCCATGAAGGGGCGCACCACGCTGGTGATTGCCCACCGCCTGGCCACGGTGCAGCAGGCCAGCCACATCCTGGTGCTCGACCATGGCCGGCTGGTGGAACAAGGCACGCATGCGCAACTGGTGCGCCAGGGCGGCATTTATGCACGGCTGGCGGCACTGCAGTTCAACGTCTGAGTGCGGAAATCCTCCCAAAATCATAACCATGCCTTATTTGCATGGTTAACGGAGCGAACACTAGGAGGCTTCGGCTGCAGGCCAATGTCAGGATGCATCCTTCAACTCTGACCCCAGTTTCATCCTGTGGCACGCCTCCCACTCTTGCCTTTCGTGCGGGTGATCGGCGCAAATTATTGCGTTGCCCCTGTTGGTCGACGACATTCGAAGCTGATTTTCGTCCACGGCGTACCGAAGATCAATACCGTGCTCGTTGTGAAGCTCGCTATACCGCCCGCATAATGGCATAAGGCTATTTGTCCGGCAAGATATAGGAGAGCAGCCACACATATAATTAAAACCACGAGCGCGAATATCAATACCCCTCCCAGTGGAGAAGGCCGAATCTCGGACGAAGCACTCTCGGCAACGCGTGCATTTACTACGGACTGCGGGATGTCAAACGCGATTTGACTGCCATTGGCATTGACGATAATGTGATACTTGTCCAGCAATTGCGTGACCGCCGCCTCCGCGGTCATTACCTGATCATCGGGGCTCAGGAGCGTGATGCGATAGCGATTTGTATCCGCTGTTTGGTCGATTAATTCCAGCGCTTGCGCTATTTGGCCGTCCCCTGTGAAAGTGAGCCCGGTAGTTATTCCACCCAGCGTTAGCCGTCCCAATAGCGGTGATTTAGCGTCATTGCCAGATGGGAGGGTGGTGATAGCAAGTGCTGCCCCGTCCAATGCTCCGCCTTTTATGCTTCCCTCGGCGATACTTGGGGAGTATTCTTCAGAACCAGAACCACAACCTGCAAGTATTAGTTGCAAGCCAACTCCCATAAAAACGGCTTTTTTGACAAAATTGCGCCTGTCAATACGCTCACCCATGGCGCAAAGTTGTGCTTTTCGTTGGGCGGCGGTACTGTCTATCTGTTTACTCATTGTTTCACCTCTTTCCTGTGAAGTAGTAGCTCAGCATCTTGGGTTTTCCCCACGCCGTTGGAGCCCAACAAAATAAGTTCCGCAAGAGTTGCAGAATAAACTGGCAACGACAGCCTAATCTTAACCTGAATCCGTGAGTTCAAACCGTAAATCTAATGGGTAATCCCCCGGCTTTGCCGGGGAGACAGTAGAAGTTTTACGTTTGCGTAGGTGTGGGGTGCCCATCGCAGAAACTTCCAATCGTGAGCCGCCAAGCAAACGAAAGGAAAAGACTGGATGGACAGGATTGAAAGCCTAAACCACACGAAATGGGACTGCAAGTACCACGTCGTGTTCATACCGAAGAATCGCAGAACAGTGTTGTACGGTCAGTTAAGAAAGCACCTGGGGGAGGTGTTTCATACGCTAGCGCAGCACAAGGAGAGCCGCATAGAAGAGGGCCATGTGATGCGCGATCATGTGCATATGCTCATTGCGATACCGCCGAAATACGCTGTGTCGCAAGTCGTGAGGTATATCAAGGGGAAAAGCGCGATGCACCTGGCTCGGGTGTATGGGGAGAACAAGAGGAACTTTACCGGGCAGAGCTTCTGGGCGCGAGGCTACTTTGTCTCCACGGTGGGGCGAGATGCGCAGATGATCCAGGACTACATCCGGCACCAGGAAGAGGAGGATGCTCGACTGGAGCAGCTCGGTCTGTGGAGGTGAGATGCCACCGTTGCGGTGGCGCAAAGAGTTGGGGCCGCGTTAGCGTCCCCGTTTAGCCGCTTTGAGCGGCTCACAATTTGAAAGCCCCCGGCTTTGCCGGGGGATGGTTACTTTCATATTTTTTCTTTAGAAATCAACAGCTTGTAGAACATCTCATCCTCACCCAGAAGGTGAACCTTTCAACTTCTCTAAGTTCTTGATTTTAAAAAGAAATTATTTATTTTATTAACTTGAACTCACGGATTCAGGCTTAACTGAAGTTACACAGAAGAAGCACCATCCTCCAATGCAGGACTGCTTTGGTGAATTCTTTTCTTCATTGGAGAGTGCCAACATCAGTTAGTTAGAGGACAACAAGGCCTTGGGTACTTGGAGCCGCTTGAACCAAGCGGCACAATCCCTCTGTTTTTTACCAGGAACTATCCATGTCACAAGCAACCGCCGAAGGCGAAAGCGCCATCGCACCGGCCTCGGCCATCCCGTCCTACCTTCAGGCCGACAACCTCGGGCCTTGGGGCAACTACCTGCAGCAGGTGGACCGCGTCATTCCGCACCTGGGCAAGCTGGCACGCTGGGCTGAAACCCTCAAGCGCCCCAAGCGCATCCTGATTGTCGATGTGCCGATTCACATGGACGACGGCACGGTCGCGCACTTTGAGGGCTACCGCGTCCAGCACAATGTTTCGCGCGGTCCCGGCAAGGGCGGCGTGCGTTTTCACCAGGATGTGACGCTGTCGGAAGTCATGGCCCTGTCGGCCTGGATGTCGGTGAAGAACGCAGCCGTCAACGTGCCTTACGGCGGCGCCAAAGGCGGCATTCGCGTGGACCCGAAAAAGCTCTCGCGCGGCGAGCTGGAGCGCATGACGCGCCGCTACACCAGTGAAATCGGCATCATCATCGGCCCCAACAAGGATATTCCGGCGCCCGACGTGAACACCAACGAGCAGATCATGGCCTGGATGATGGACACCTATTCCATGAACACCGGCTCCACCGCGACCGGCGTGGTGACGGGCAAGCCGGTTGACCTGGGTGGCTCGCTGGGCCGGCGCGAAGCCACCGGGCGCGGCGTGTTTACCGTGGGCACCGAAGCAGCCCGGCATATCGGGCTGGACATTGCCACCGCCCGGGTGGCCGTGCAGGGCTTCGGCAACGTGGGCGGCGTGGCGGGAAAACTGTTTTCCGAAGCCGGCGCGCGGATCATCGCGGTGCAAGACCATGGCGGCACGATTTTGTGTGAAGCCGGCCTGGATGTGCCAGCCCTCCTGCAACACGTTGCTGACACTGGCAGCGTGGCCGGCTTTGCCGGTGCGGAAGTACTTGCCGATGAAAAGTTCTGGGAGGTGGATTGCGACATCCTGATTCCGGCCGCGCTGGAGCAGCAGATCACCACCCAGAATGCGGGCCGCATCAAGGCGCGCATGATCATTGAAGGCGCCAATGGACCGACGACGCCGGCAGCCGACGACATCCTGCAGGAGCGCAATGTGCTGGTGCTGCCCGACGTGATTGCCAACGCCGGCGGCGTGACCGTCAGCTACTTCGAGTGGGTGCAGGATTTTTCCAGCTTTTTCTGGGACGAGGACGAAATCAACGCCCGCCTGGTGAAAATCATGAAAATGGCCTTTGCCGGTGTCTGGCAAGTGGCACAGGAAAAAAAGGTCAGCCTGCGCACCGCCACATTTATCGTGGCCTGCCAGCGGATTCTGCATACGCGCGAATTGCGCGGCCTGTATCCCTGAGCAGGGGGCGGGCTTCGGGTAGCAAGGAAAGAGAAAGGCGTCAGCAGTACCGATCTGCCCGCCTCCTTTTTACTGCAGGGTTTCCTTGAGGGCCGGCAGCATGGGCAGCGGCATGACTTCAATCCCCTCCTCCAGCAGATCCACCGCCTGCCGCACACTGGCCTGGCCGCGAATGCTGCGGGCTTCGGCCTCGCCATAATGGATGCGGCGTGCCTCGTCGGCGAATCGCTGGCCAACATCTTCGGTATTTGTCACGACCTGGCGCAAAGCGCTCAGGAATGCCGCCTGCACGGCTGGGTTTGTCGCATCCGGCCTGCTGATTTCCACCTGGCCGCCATGCGCTGCATCGTTTTTCAGCGGCGCAACGCCGCCTGGTTCAGCCGATGACGCCTTGGAATCACCGGCCTGGTGCCCACCAAAATTGAGCCGGGGCGCACTGGGCATTTTTTGAATGCCACTGTCGGCGCACATCGGGCATTCAATCAGTCCGCGCGCTAACTGCTGCTGGAAATCGTCCTCGGAAGCAAACCAGCCCTCAAAGGAATGCAGGCGAGAGCATCGAAGATTCAGGACTTTCATGGGCCGAGTATGGCAAGACCCTTACAGCCGTGCAGGCTGCCAGGCCAATGTCCATGCACCTGACAGCATGTTTTGCAGCCACAGCATGCCCGTCAGGGTCTTGGCATCAGTCACCTGCCCGCTGCCGCACCAGCCCAGCAGTTCGGCCGGCGTGGCGGTAAAGACATCCAGGAATTCGCCGGCATCAAGCCTGCGCTCACCCGGCGTCAAGCCACGCGCAAACCAGATATCAATGAATTCGGTCGAATAGGAAATGACCGGATGCAGCACGCCGGCCCTGGCCCATTCGCGTGCGGTGTAGCCGGTTTCCTCCTGGAGTTCACGCTGCGCGCAGGCCAGCGACGACTCGCCAGCGTCCAGTTTGCCCGCAGGAAATTCAATCATGACGGCATGCACCGGATAACGGTACTGACGCTCCAGCACCACCCGGCCATCGTCAAGCAGCGCCACGATCATCACGGCGCCAGGGTGAATGACATACTCACGCGTGGTGTGCTTGCCATCGGGCAGGCTGACCGTATCGCGGCAGACCTGAAGAAAATGACCCGTCAGGATTTTTTCCGAGCTGACTGGCACTTCCATCAGGTGAGCGTCTCTATTGCCGTTTCCAGCACCAAGACCGCGCGCTGAAGTCATGAGCGGTGCTTAAAAAGATAGCGGTAGGTAAAGCCGGGAAATGCAAACGTCAAGAAGAGCGTGCCGGTAATGGCATAGAACTCCCAGCCTTGCGGGGCAATCTGCCCATTGCGCTGCTCAAGGTACATTCCCAAACCACCCACCAGCAGATACCAGACCAGCATTTCTGCCACCCGCACGGCCAGGTTCTTGGACGACTTGAGCGTAATGATCGCAAAAAGGCGGTTGCTGATGAATGGCATATTGGCCATCACCAAGGCCAGCAGGACAACCAGCCATACGGATGCAGTCTGGCTCAAGCTCAGACCCCGAGTGAATTCACAATGCTGCCGATCGACTGGGCGCACAAGGTCATCAGGCTACCGGGTGCAATACCCAGGACCAAGAGCAGGGCGCCATTGATGGCCAGCACGATGCGTGCGTCAGCCGGCGCTGAAATCGGCTGCGCATTGTGGCTGTGAGGCGCATCAAAGTACATCACCTTGATCACACGCAGGTAATAAAAAGCACCAATCAACGACATGAAGACAGCGAAAACAGCCAGCACCAGGTAACTTGTCTTGCCCGACGAAATCAGGGCTTGCAAGACGCCCAGCTTGGCATAGAAACCCACCAGCGGCGGCAAGCCGGCGAGCGAAAACATGCTCATCGCCATAACGCCGGCATACAGGGGGCTGCGCTGATTCAACCCTGACAGATCAGTGATTTCTTCAGACTCATGACCGGCACGGGCCAGCAGCAGGATGATGCCGAATGCCGCGAGCGTGGTCAGCACATAGGTCAGGACATAGAACATGGCCGCGCCATACGCGGACTCGGTATGGAGCTGGTTGCCGTTGACCACACCTGCCAGCAAGCCGAGCAGCAAAAAGCCCATTTGCGAAATCGTTGAAAACGCCAGCATGCGCTTGAGGTTGGTCTGGGCGACAGCTGCCAGATTACCAATCAGCAGAGAACCAATCGCCATCAATGCCAGCATCTGCTGCCAGTCAATCGCCAATGGCAACAGGCCTTCGACCAGCAGGCGAATGGTCATGGCAAATGCAGCGAGTTGCGGGGCACCACCAATAATCAGCGTGACGGCCGTGGGCGCGCCATGGTAGACGTCAGGCAGCCACATGTGAAACGGCACGGCACCCAATTTGAAAGCCAGACCCGCCACGATGAAAACGAGACCAAATACAAGAACCTGGTGCTTGACCTGGCGGCTGGCAATGGCGTTGAATACTTCATTGATATTCAGCGAGCCGGTAGCGCCATAAAGCATTGACAAGCCGTACAGCAGGAAACCTGAAGCCAGCGCACCCAGCACGAAATACTTCATCGCCGCTTCGGTGGCTTGCGCATCGTCACGGCGCAGGGCAACCAGTGCGTAGCTGCACAGCGTCATCAACTCCAGGCCCATGTAGAGCACCAGGAAATTATGGCCGGAAATCATCACGAACATGCCCAGCAAGGCAAACAGGCTGAGCGTGAAAAACTCACCGCCGCGCAGCATGTCGCGATCAGCGGCATAAGGCCGGCCATAGACCACCGTGATCATCAGGGCAATGCTCGAAAAGCATTTCAACCAGCTCCCCATCGGATCGACAACCACCATATTGCCAAAGCCATAGAAAGTCTGGCCGCCCAAGGCATAGGAGGCTTCCATGACGGCCACAGCGCCAAGCGTCAGCAGCGTCAGCGCATAAGTGAGGGTGCGGCGCGACGTTTTGACGCCCAGATCCACCAGCGCAATCAGGCACGCCATGACCAAAAGAACGAGTTCGGGATAGACCGCGATCCAACTGAGTTTGTCAATCATCTGAATTCTTTGAGTTTGCTTAGTTCAGTTTCGAAAGCGCGACATGCTTGAGCAGATCAGCCACCGAGGTATTCATCACATCGGTAAAGGGCTTCGGGTAAATGCCCATATAAAGCGTTGCAATGGCCAAAAGGCCAAGCATCAGGAACTCGCGGCTGTTGATGTCCAGCATTGCCTTGACGTTTTCGTTGGTAACAGGACCCAGATAAACGCGCTTGTACATCCAGAGCGTGTAAGCCGCGCCGGAAATCAGGGCCGTTGCCGCTGCCGCGCCAATCCAGAAGTTGGACTTGACGGCACCCAGAATCACCATCCACTCACCCACAAAACCGGCTGTGGCAGGCAAGCCGCAATTGGCCATGGAAAACAGCAGGGCAAAAGCCGCAAACTTGGGCATGGTGTTGACCACGCCGCCGTAGCTTGCAATTTCGCGCGAATGCATGCGGTCGTACAGCACACCGATGCACAGGAACATGGCCGCCGAGACAAAGCCGTGGGCAACCATCTGCACAATGCCGCCGGACACGGTGAGATCGTTAAACAGAAAGAAACCCAGCGTCACAAAACCCATGTGCGCCACGGACGAATAGGCCACCAGCTTCTTCATGTCCCGCTGGACCAGCGCCACCAGACCCACATAAATCACGGCAATCAGGGACAGGGCAACCATCAGCCAAGCCCACTCATGGGAGGCATCAGGCGCAATCGGCATCGAGAACCGAAGGAAACCATAAGCGCCAAGCTTGAGCATGATAGCCGCCAGCACTGCGGAGCCGCCTGTCGGGGCTTCGACGTGAACGTCGGGCAACCACGTATGAACCGGCCACATGGGCACCTTGACTGCAAAGGCCGCAAAAAACGAAAAGAAAAGCAGCGTCTGGGCAGTGCCCGACAAAGGCAACTGATGCCACGCCAGGATGTCAAAACTGCCACCCGACTTGTTGTACAAGAAGATCAGCGCGACCAGCATGAGCAGCGAGCCAAGCAGCGTATAAAGGAAAAACTTGAACGCCGCATAAATCTTGTTCGGTCCGCCCCAGATGCCGATGATCAGGTACATCGGAATCAGGGTAGCTTCGAAGAAGACATAGAACAGCATGCCATCCAGCGCGGCGAACACGCCAATCATGAGGCCGCTAAGGATCAGGAACGATGCCATGTACTGGTTCACACGCGTCGTGATGGACTCCCAGCTGGCAATAATGACGACCACGTTGATGAAGGCGGTCAGCAGCACGAACCACAGCGAGATGCCGTCCACGCCCAGGTGGTAGTTCATGTTGAAGCGCGTTATCCAGCTACTCTTCTCGACGAACTGCATGGCCGAGGTACCCAGCTTGAAGCCGTCGTACAAAGGCAGGGTGACCAAAAAACTGACGATGGCGCCGACCAACGCGATCCAGCGCACGGTGCGCGCCTGGCTTTCCCGTCCCAGGGCCAGTAAACCGACACCGAAAAAAATCGGCACCCAGATGGCAAGGCTCAACAATCCCATTTTTCTCTTCCTTCTTCTTCTAGATTGTTTTTATCGATTGAGCCAGACGAAATACGTCATTAACACAAAGATGCCAATAATCATGCCAAAGGCATAGTGGTAGATATAACCTGACTGCAAGCGCCTGACCCTACCGGAAATCCAGCCCACCAGTTTCCACGACCCATTTACAAGAACGCCGTCGATGAGTTTTTGGTCACCTACTTTCCAGAGCACCGTTCCCAGTCCGCGCATGCCACGCGCCAGCACGTTTTCATTGAACCAGTCGAGGTAGTACTTGTTTTCAAGCAGTTTGTAAACTGGACTCACATTGCGTTTGATGGCCGCCGGCAAGGCTGGGTTAACCATATACATGTAATAAGCCAGCACAACGCCCGACAGGGCAAGCCAGAAAGGAGGTGCGGTAAAGCCATGCGTGGCCATCTGGACTGGACCGTGGAACAGCTTGGCCAATTCCTCCATGGCAGGATGCCGCTCCAGGTTGACGAAAATTGCATCCTTGAAGAAATCACCGAACAACATCGGTTCGATGGTCATAAAACCGATGATGACCGAAGGGATGGCCAGCAAAACCAGAGGCAGCGTGACAACCCAGGGAGATTCATGCGGCTCATGGTGCTCGTTGTGATGGCCGTGATCGTCATGCGCATCATGATGCGCCTCAGGATTTTGGTCATACCGCTCTTTGCCGTGAAACACCAGGAAATACAGGCGAAATGAATAGAAGGCTGTGACAAAAACGCCTGCCAGCACAGCGAAGTACGCAAATCCGCTGCCCCAGAGATGGCTTTCCCCTACCGCTTCAATAATGCTGTCCTTTGAATAAAACCCTGAGAACAACGGCGTACCAATCAATGCCAGCGAACCCAGCAGGAAGGTAATCCAGGTGATTGGCATGTACTTGCGCACGCCGCCCATCCAGCGAATATCCTGGTTGTGATGCATGCCGATGATGACCGAGCCTGCCGCCAGAAACAGCAGGGCCTTGAAGAACGCATGCGTCATCAGGTGAAACACAGCCACTGAATAAGTCGAAGCACCCAGCGCCACTGTCATGTAACCCAGCTGCGACAAGGTGGAGTAGGCAATCACTCGCTTGATGTCATTCTGGATGATGCCAAGAAAGCCCATGAACAGTGCGGTGATGGCACCAATCACCATGATGAAGCTGAGCGCTGTGTCACTCAGTTCAAACAGCGGCGACATGCGCGCCACCATGAAAATTCCAGCAGTCACCATGGTAGCCGCATGAATCAGCGCCGAAATCGGGGTTGGGCCTTCCATCGAGTCCGGCAACCATACATGCAGCGGAAACTGGGCTGATTTGCCCATCGCGCCAATAAACAGACAGATGCAGATGACAGTGATCAGCATCCAGCCGGTGCCGGGCAATGTCAGCCTGGAAAGCTCCTCGGCCTTGGCAAAGGCCTCGCCATAGTTGAGCGTTCCTGCATAAGCGGCAATGAGTGCAATGCCAAGAATAAAACCGAAGTCACCCACACGATTGACCAGAAAAGCCTTCATGTTGGCAAATACTGCGCTCGGCTTGTTGAACCAGAAGCCGATCAGCAAATAAGACACCAGGCCCACGGCTTCCCAGCCAAAGAACAGCTGAAGCATGTTGTTGCTCATCACCAGCATCAGCATGGCGAAGG
Organism: Burkholderiales bacterium; assembly: GCA_016000195.1. Classification (GTDB taxonomy): domain Bacteria; phylum Pseudomonadota; class Gammaproteobacteria; order Burkholderiales; family Burkholderiaceae_C; genus Polaromonas. The sequence goes on from JAECRO010000003.1 coordinate 76,288, forward strand.
TAAACAGCGAAATATAGGCAAAGAACCGGTTGTAGCCCGCGTCTTCTTCCATATAGCCAATCGTGTAAATATGCACCATGAGCGAGACAAAAGTCACCACGCACATCATCATGGCCGTCAGGCCATCAACCAGGAAGCCGACTTCCATTTTCAGGCTGCCCAGCGTCATCCAGGTATAAAGCGTTTCGTTGAAGCGCGCACCATCAATGGCGACGCTTTGCAGCGTCATGGCCGAGAGAATGAATGCCACGAACACACCCAGAATGGTCAGAGTGTGCGCCAGACGACGGCCTATCCAGTTGCCACCAAAGGTAGTCCCCAGAATACCGGCCAGCAGTGCGCCTGCCAAAGGTGCCAGCGGAACGGCCAGCAGCGTTGATGCGGAAAGGGTTTGGCTCATCTTTTTTATTAACCCTGAAGCGTGTTGAGATCTTCGACGTTGATGCTGGACTTGTTGCGGAACAGCAGCACCAAAATAGCCAGTCCGATGGCAGACTCGGCCGCAGCGACGGTCAGTATGAAAAACACAAAAACCTGACCGGCCATATCGTTCAGATAGTAGGAAAAAGCCACAAAATTCATGTTGACCGCCAGCAGCATGAGCTCGATAGCCATGAGCAACACAATCAGGTTTTTGCGATTCAGGAAAATGCCAATGACGGACAGCGCAAAAAGCATGGCGCCCAATGAAAGAAAATGTCCCAGCGTGAGAGTCATGATTTTTTTTCCTCGACGGATGCCGGAGCGGAGACAGACGCCATGGCGGGCGCAGTCACCACTGATTTCATCTTGACCAGCTTGATACGGTCTTGTGACTTGACGCGAACCTGGTCAGCAGGATTGGTACGCTTGGAATCCTTGCGCTCGCGCAAGGTCAGCGCAATCGCTGCAATAATGGCGACCAGCAAAATCACGGCGGCAATTTCAAGCGGGTAGATGTATTGCGAATACATCACCTTGCCGAGTTCCCTGGTATTGGAAACCTGCGTGGCAAGCACTCCCGACACAGGCACGGAAGCGCCTTGCGGCGGTTCTCGAAATCCTCCCATCAGCACGTAGGACATTTCCAGTGCAATAACCGCCCCCAGGCCACCGGCCAGCGGGAAGTGTTTCCAGAAACCCTTGCGCGCACTGTCCAGGTTGATGTCCAGCATCATGACCACAAACAGGAAAAGCACCATCACAGCGCCAACATAAACCAGCACCAGCGTAATCGCCAAAAATTCTGCCTTGAGCAAAATCCAGACGGCAGCCGCCTGAAAAAATGCAAGTACCAGGAAAAGCGCTGCATGCACCGGATTGCGGGCCGTAATGACACGGAAAGCTGCAAACAGCAGCACCGCGGCAAAAACATAAAAAAGACCTGTTTTAGCGTCCATGTTGGGGTGGATTCTTTCTTGAGCGAGCTATTGGGCGAAAAATTCAACGGTATTTGGCATCTGCCGCCCTATTGGCAGCAATTTCGTTTTCATAGCGGTCGCCCACTGCCAGCAGCATCTCTTTGGTGAAGTAGAGATCGCCCCGTTTTTCACCGTGGTATTCGAAAATGTGCGTCTCGACGATTGAATCAACCGGACAGCTTTCTTCACAAAAGCCGCAAAAAATGCATTTGGTCAGGTCAATGTCATAGCGCGAAGTGCGCCGGCTACCATCTTCGCGAACATCGGACTCAATGGTGATGGCCAGCGCCGGGCAAACCGCCTCGCAAAGCTTGCAGGCAATACAGCGCTCTTCACCGTTTTCATACCGGCGTAGCGCATGCAGCCCCCGAAATCGCGGACTCAACGGCGTTTTTTCTTCGGGAAACTGAATCGTGATTTTTCGGCTGAACATGTACTTGCCGGTCAGGGCCATACCCTTGAGCAGCTCGGTCAGCATGAAGCTTGAAACGAAATCCTTGACGGATGCAACAGCAGACATGACTTTTTCGCCTATTTCCAGATGTTGTAAGGGGTCTGCATCCAGGCCCCGACGACCACCAGCCAGACCAGGGTCACAGGAATGAAGATTTTCCAGCCCAGACGCATGATCTGGTCATAACGGAAACGCGGAAAGGTGGAACGCACCCACAGGAAAATGGTGACAACCACGAATGTTTTCAGACCGAGCCAGATCCAGCCTGGAATCCAGTTGAACAACGCGCTATCAATCGGCGACAGCCAGCCACCCAAAAACAGCAGCACGCACAGCATGGAAACCAGAATCATATTGGCGTATTCAGCCAGGAAGAACATGGCGAACGACATGCCTGAATATTCGACCATGTGGCCTGCCACGATCTCTGACTCGCCTTCAACCACGTCAAACGGATGACGATTGGTTTCGGCAAGGCTGGAGATGAAATACACCACAAAAATAGGCAGCAAAGGCAGCCAGTTCCATGACAGGAAGGTCAGTCCCCGGCTTGCGGCCATGCCCGAACCCTGGCTCATGACAATGTCCGTCATGTTCAGGCTGCCCGAGACCATCAGTACCACCACCAGGCAAAAGCCCATGGCAATTTCATAGCTCACCATCTGGGCGGAAGCCCGCATCGCTCCCAAAAATGCATACTTGGAGTTTGAGCCCCAGCCGGCAATGATGACGCCATACACCTCAAGTGACGTAATTGCCATGATGAACAGCAAGCCGGCATTTACGTTAGCCAGCGCTACGTCGGGTCCAAATGGAATGACAGCCCAGGCAGCCAGCGCCGGCATGATGGTCATGATCGGGCCAAGTACGAACAGCCCCTTGCTTGCTGCGGTGGGAATGATGATTTCTTTGGTCAGCAGCTTGAGTGCATCGGCAATCGGCTGCAAGAGACCAAACGGCCCAATGCGGTTAGGCCCCACGCGCACCTGCGTGAACCCGATGGCTTTTCTCTCCCACAAAGTAAGATAGGCAACACACCCCATCAGCGGAACCAGCAATACCACGATCTTGATGAGAACCCAGAGCACAGGCCATACGGTAGCAGGCCAAATGCCACCCATCAAGCCCTGGCCTGCCGAATACATTGCGTCAATCATGCGCCTGTTCCTTCGAAAGCTGCAGCTTTGCGCGCATCTGCCGTCAGCTGGAGCGAAGTGGCCCGCCTGACCAAGCCGTCGAGCTGATAAATACTGGCAACAACCGGCGCAGGGCCGGCAACGCCAGAAACAACGATCTCGCCCTGGCTCGTATTGCCCAAGCGATTGGCCGGCACCCGATCGGCATCAGCGCCAGGAATTTTCCCGAGTACATCTTGTGACGATTCAAAGTTGAAGCCCGGCAAGTCAAGCAGATTGGCCAGAACGCGCAGGACTTTCCAGGCAGGACGAGTTTCCGCCCTGGGTTTGACCACGGCATGAAAACTTTGTATGCGGCCTTCCGCGTTGACGAAAGTACCTGGCGTTTCGGTAAAGGGGGCAATCGGCAGCAATACATCGCTGAAGCTCATGTTGGCCTTGAAAGGACTGAGTGTCACAACCATTTGAGCCAAATCCAGTGATGCTTTGGCTTTGCTCCCGGCTGCCGAGTCGAACTCGGGTTCGTTATTCAGCAGGAGGACGGCCTTGAGCTTGCCATCAAGCATCTGGCCCGCATTCAAGCCAGAACTGCCTGGCAATGCATTGACCAGTTGTGCTCCTACCGTATTGGAGGCCTCGGTCAGGTAGCCCACGGTTGCACCGGTTTGTTCGGCAATCCAGCTGGCAAGCGCCAGCAAGCTGGAGGCATTCGCATGATGCGCTGCGGCATTACCCAGCAAGATGGCTTTGCGTTCACCGCCCAACAAGGAGACGGCAATCGCTTTGGCGGCATCGCTGACCTGGCCAGGAACCGGAGCAGCAACACCCTTTTCTGCTGCAATCGCGGCAGCCACATCAGCCAGGGCTTGCACCCAGCTTTCAGGCGATGCCATGATCGTATTGACGAGCGGCATGGCCCATGTATCTGCAAACGCAAGCTCAGCTACTGAATTAATAGCACTCAAGGCACAGCCATTGCGCACAGACTGCCGAATACGCAATGCAAACAGGGGATGGTCCTTGCGCAGGTTGGAACCCACTACCAGAACGCGCTGCAATTGCGACAGGGAGGCAATGGAAGTACCCAGCCAGCGAACTGATGGTGAAGGCGAGAACTCGGCGTTGCGCAAGCGGTAGTCGATGTTTTCGCTGCCCAGGCCGCGCATCAGCGAGGCAGCCAAGTACAGTTCTTCCAGCGTGCTGTGCGGACTGACCAGCGTGCCGATGCTCTGCGCACCGTATTCTGACTTGATCTGCTTCAACCCATTGGCTACATATTCGAGTGCGGTTTGCCAATCCACCGTTTTCCATTCGCCGCCTTGCTTGAGCATGGGGCTTAGCAGGCGGTCATCGGTATTCAAGGCCTCATAGGAGAAGCGGTCGCGGTCGGCAAGCCAGCATTCGTTGATGTCTTCGTTTTCAAGCGGCAATACGCGCATGACCTTGTCGTGCTTGACCTGGACAATCAGGTTGGCGCCGGTCGAATCGTGCGGGCTGACCGATTTACGGCGCGACAACTCCCAGGTGCGGGCGCTGTAGCGAAAAGGTTTGCTGGTCAGCGCACCCACCGGGCAAAGGTCGATCATGTTGCCCGACAACTCAGAATCCACCGACATGCCGACAAAGGTTTCGATCTCGGCATGCTCACCACGGTGCGACATGCCCAGTTCCATCACACCAGCCACTTCCTGACCAAAACGAACGCAGCGGGTGCAGTGAATGCAGCGGCTCATTTCCTGCATGGATATCAGGGGGCCCACATCCTTGTGGAACACCATGCGCTTTTCTTCCTGGTAGCGCGACTCGCCGGCGCCATAGCCCACAGCCAGATCCTGCAATTGGCACTCACCTCCCTGATCGCAGATCGGGCAATCAAGTGGGTGGTTGATCAGCAGGAACTCCATCACGCCCTTCTGGGCCTTGATGGCTTTGTCATTCTTGGTATGCACGACCATGCCTTGCGTGACAGGCGTGGCACAGGCAGGCATGGGCTTGGGAGCCTTTTCCACATCAACCAGACACATGCGGCAGTTGGCGGCGATGCTCAGCTTCTTGTGATAACAAAAGTGCGGAATATAGGTGCCGGCCTTTTCAGCTGCATGCATCACCGTGCTGCCTTCAAGCACTTCTACCTTTTGGCCGTCAAGTTGTATTTCAAGCATGTTTTTTCTTTCCGCCGTTCAAGCCTGCGCTGCGGCGCGACCTGTAGCCTGAACTGCACCTTTGGGCGCGGCAGCTTGAGATGTATTTTTATTGATCATGGCTTCAAACTCATGACGGTAATGCTTGATCATGGCTCGCACCGGCATGGCTGCGGCATCGCCCAGCGCGCAAATTGTTCGACCCTGGATGTTGTCTGCCACCGAATTGAGCAAATCCAGATCGTTCTGGCGGCCCAATCCATTGTGAATGCGATCCACGACGCGCCATAGCCAGCCCGTACCTTCACGGCAGGGTGTGCATTGGCCACAGGATTCATGCATATAGAAATAAGAGAGTCGCTTCAGGGACTCGACCATGCAGCGCGAGTCATCCATGACAATCACCGCGCCCGAGCCGAGCATGGAGCCGGCTTTGGCAATCGAGTCATAGTCCATCGTACATTCCATCATGATGGAAGCAGGGAGCACCGGTGACGAGGAGCCACCGGGGATGACAGCCTTCAGCGTGCGCCCCTTCCGCACGCCACCGGCCAACTCCAGCAGTTTAGCAAACGGCGTACCCATGGGAACCTCATAATTTCCGGGCAATTCGACATCGCCAGAGACCGAGTAAATCTTGGTGCCGCCATTGTTTGGCTTGCCACATTCAAGGTAGGCAGCACCACCGTTACGGATGATCCACGGCACGGCAGCAAACGTTTCGGTATTGTTAATGGTGGTTGGCTTGCCATACAGGCCAAAACTGGCCGGAAACGGCGGTTTGAAGCGCGGCTGGCCCTTTTTACCTTCCAGCGACTCCAGCAGTCCGGTTTCTTCACCGCAAATATAGGCGCCAAAACCGTGCGCCGCATGGAGTTGGAAATTAAAGCTGCTGCCCAAAATCCCATCACCCAAAAGGCCGGCAGCACGCGCCTCATCCAGCGCGGCCTCAAAACGCTGATAGGTAGCAAAAATCTCGCCATGGATATAGTTGTAGCCTACGCCGATGCCCATCGCATAGGCCGCTATCGCCATGCCTTCAACCACGCTGTGCGGGTTGTACTGCATGATGTCGCGGTCCTTGCAGGTGCCCGGCTCGCCTTCGTCAGAATTACAGACCAGATACTTCTGGCCCGGAAACTGGCGCGGCATGAAACTCCATTTCAGCCCGGTAGGGAAACCTGCGCCGCCCCGACCACGCAAACCGCCCGCCTTGACCTCGGCAATGACCTGGTCAGGAGTCAATCCGGCGCCGCCGTCCTGACCGAGAATCTTGCGCAGCGCCTGGTAGCCGCCACGCGACTCATAGTCGCCGAGATGCCAGTTGCGGCCATCAAGGTTTGCAAGGATTTGCGGGTTGATATGCCGACCATGAAAGCAGGTCTGCACGCCGGTAGCTGCAAATTGCGACAGCACGGCTTGCGCCGCCGGATTGTCACTGGAATGTGATTGGAGTGTCATAAGACTCAAGCCTCCGCCGATTTGAGACCATCAATAAGCTGGTCTAATTTTTCGTTGCTCATGAAGCTGCACATGTGGATGTCGTTCACCAGCATCACGGGTGAGTCGGCACAAGCACCCAAACACTCGGACTGCTGCAGCGTAAACAGCCCGTCTGCCGTGGTTTCACCCATGACAACACCGAGCTTATGCTCCAGATGCTTTAGCGCCTTGGTACCATCGCGCAACTGGCAAGGCAGATTGGTACAGACATTGAGCTTGTACTTGCCCACTGGCTGCTGGTTGTACATGTTGTAGAAGGTGGTGACTTCATGCACGGCAATCGGAGCCATGCCCAGATACTCAGCCACCAGCTTTTCGCTTTCGGCGCTGACAAAGCCTTGCTCCTGCTGCACGATCTGCAGACATGCCATCACGGCCGACTGCTTCTGGGTGGCGGGATACTTGGCGACTTCGCGCTCGAAAAGCGCTTTGGTTTGTTCAGAAATCATGGGCGAATCATGCAGTTAGCGGTCAATTTCACCGAATACGATGTCCATGGTGCCAATCACGGCAACAGCATCGGCAATCATGTGTCCGCGCGCCATTTCATCCATGGCGGCCAGATGCGAAAAGCCTGGCGGACGGATCTTCAAGCGATAAGGCTTGTTCGCACCATCGCTGACGATGTAAATACCGAACTCCCCCTTGGGATGCTCAACGGCCGCATAAGCTTCGCCTTCCGGCACATGGAAACCTTCCGTGAAAAGCTTGAAGTGATGAATCAGTTCTTCCATGTTTGATTTCATGGATTCCCGATTTGGAGGCGCCACTTTGTGATTGTTTGTGATGACCGGACCGGGGTTGACGCGCAGCCAGTCAACGCACTGCTTGATGATACGGTTGGACTGGCGCATTTCCGCGACACGTACCAGGTAACGGTCATAGCAGTCACCCGTTTTACCCACTGGAATGTCGAAATCCATCTGTGCGTAGACCTCATAGGGTTGCTGTTTGCGCAAATCCCAAGCGAAACCCGAACCTCTTAGCATCGGGCCAGTAAACCCAAGATTGAGTGCGCGCTCGGGCGACACCACGCCGACGCCGACCGTACGTTGTTTCCAGATGCGGTTGTCGGTCAAAAGAGTTTCGTATTCATCCACCAGCCTGGGAAACTTGGCAACGAAATCGTCGATGAAATCAAGCAATGAACCCTGGCGATTTTCATTCAAGGCATCAATCGCCTTGGCATTGCGAATCTTGTTGACCTTGTATTGCGACATGCTTTCCGGCAGATCACGATACACACCGCCCGGACGGAAATAGGCCGCGTGCATGCGGGCGCCCGATACGGCCTCGTACATGTCAAACAGCACTTCGCGTTCGCGAAAGCAGTAAATCAGCATATTCATGGCGCCGCAGTCCAGGCCATGCGCACCCAGCCACATCAAGTGGTTCAGAAGACGTGTGATCTCGGAAAACATTACGCGGATGTACTGCGCCCGAATCGGCACATCGACACCCAGCAGTTTCTCAATGGCCAGGCAGTAAGCATGCTCGTTCGACATCATCGACACATAATCGAGCCGGTCCATGTAAGGCAGCGACTGGATATAGGTCTTGCTTTCAGCCAGTTTTTCAGTAGCGCGGTGCAGCAAGCCGATATGCGGGTCAGCACGCTGGATGACCTCGCCATCAAGCTCCAGCACCAAGCGTAAAACGCCATGTGCGGCCGGGTGCTGCGGTCCAAAATTGAGCGTGTAATTTTTGATTTCAGCCATGTCGTATCTCTTGCGGAAACCGCTTGTTAAAGACCACCGTATTTGTCCTCACGAATCACTCGTGGAATCATTTCACGCGGTTCGATGGTGACGGGCTGGTAAATCACACGCTTTTGTTCTGGGTCGTAACGCATTTCAACGTGACCGGTTGTCGGAAAATCCTTGCGAAACGGATGGCCGATGAATCCGTAGTCCGTCAGGATGCGGCGCAGGTCGTTATGTCCTTCAAAGACAATGCCGTAGAGATCAAAAGCTTCACGCTCAAACCAGTTGGCAGAATTCCAGATGGCATTGACTGAATCAACGACTGGAAAATCATCATCAGGGCAAAATACCTTGAGACGAACACGCTGGTTTAGACTCACCGACAGCAAATGCGACGAGACGCAATAGCGCAGCCCATCGTACTGGCCATTTTTATATTCCGAGTAGTCGAGCCCGCAGAGATCAATCAATTGCTCGAACTTGCAGCCGGGCGCATCACGAAGCAATGCTGCCACCGCCAGGTAATCAGCAGCAGCCACCATCACGGTGATTTCACCCAAGGCAATCCTGACGCTTTTAGCTTTTCCACCAAGAACAGAGGCGATGGTTTCGCCAAGCTGCGGAACGGAAACGGGAGAGGAAGACAACACCATCAAGCCCTCGCAATCGTGTTGGTCCGGCGGATTTTTTGCTGCAGCTGGATGATGCCGTACAGCAACGCTTCAGCGGTAGGCGGACAGCCCGGCACATACACATCCACAGGCACAATACGGTCGCAACCGCGAACCACGGAATAACTGTAGTGGTAATAACCACCGCCATTGGCACACGATCCCATGGATATTACCCAGCGTGGCTCGGCCATCTGGTCATAAACCTTGCGCAGGGCTGGGCCCATCTTGTTGCAAAGCGTACCGGCAACAATCATCAAGTCGGACTGACGCGGACTGGGACGAAACAACATGCCAAAACGGTCGATATCGTAACGCGCGGCACCGGCATGCATCATTTCGACTGCGCAGCAAGCCAAGCCAAAAGTCATGGGCCAAAGCGAACCCGTCTTGGCCCAGTTGACCACCGAGTCGTAGCTCGTGGTCACGAAGCCTTCTTTGAAAACACCGTCAAGTGACATACCCGTACCCTTTGTGGAAAAGCCTTTCAGGAAGGCCTTTTCTCTTTTCTTATTCCCAGTCCAGCGCACCCTTTTTCCACTCGTAGACAAAGCCCACGACCAGAATGCCCAGAAAAACCATGACGGACCAAAAACCCAGCGGACCAATTTCCTTGAGCGAGACTGCCCATGGAAAAAGAAACGCGATTTCAAGGTCAAAAAGAATAAACAGGATGGCAACCAGGTAATAGCGCACATCAAATTTCATGCGGGCATCTTCGAAAGCTTCAAAACCGCACTCATAAGGGGAATTTTTTTCACTGTCGGGCCGTACCGGACCCAGCAAACGACCCAGCACCATCGGCAATATACCGACGCCTACCCCAACCAAAATAAACAAGAGAACAGGAAGGTATTGATCGAGGTTCATCGTGGGATCCAACTTCTGAAAAGCCGCTCGCACCATTCATCACACAGAACTACCTGTATAAGCTGAGCGAGTTTACCGTTTGAGCCGAAAGCAGCGCATTAAGCGCTGCTGCCGATGCTTATCATTCTGGTGCGGACGGCGAGACTCGAACTCGCACAGCTTTCGCCACTACCCCCTCAAGATAGCGTGTCTACCAATTTCACCACGTCCGCGGTATTTAATTTGTCTGGATGGCTTGAGGAAACTTTGCAGTTTTTTGCTTTCCCAGACAGTCTTAGAGTTTACCCTGAAATTCTGACGCTTTCCCCTTGAAGCGCCGGGTTTATCACCTTATTTCGCAGGGATTTGCGCCGCACCTGAAGCAGGAGTTGCAGGCGGCACAGGGACTGCGGCGCTGGTCGTGGCAGGCGCGCTACGACCAGGAATTTGTGCGGCTCCCGAGGCAGGAACTGCGGGCGCGGTGGCAGCAACACCTTCCAGAACACTGGAGCTGGTGCGTGGTTGCGCATTGCCAAAATAAGCCAGCATCAAGGTGCAGGCAAAAAACAGGGCGGCCAGAATGCCGGTGGTGCGTGACAGGAAGTTGGCGCTACCGCTGGCACCAAACAGGCTGCCCGAGCCTCCGCTGCCAAACGCTGCGCCCATGTCGGCCCCCTTGCCATGCTGCACCAGAATGAGACCAATCATGCCGAGCGCCGAAAGCATTTGCACGGCGCGGACTGCGGTCAATAAAATATTCATACTTACTCCTAATTTAGTAGCGCATCACGCCCGTCAAACGGGCACGGCAGCAATAATTTTCAAAAAATCCGGGGCTTTGAGCGAGGCACCACCTATCAGCCCGCCATCAATGTCAGGCTGAGCCAGCAAAGTCGCGGCATTGGCTGCATTCATGCTGCCGCCATACAGTATCTTGATTCGGGCCCACTGGTCAGTTGCCGCCTTGAGCTGGGCTCTGAGCACCGCATGAACGGCCTGGGCCTCCTCTGGCGAGGCTGTCTTGCCGGTCCCGATGGCCCAAACCGGCTCATAGGCCACCACCACTTCGCTGATGCAGTGTCCGTTCGCATGAATCACGGCTGCCAGTTGGCGCTTGACCACCTCTTCGGTACAGCCGGCTTCGCGTTCGGCCAGCGTTTCACCCACACAGACAATCGGCGTGATGCCTGCAGCCAGGGCGGCTTTGGCCTTTTCGGCGACCAGTGCGTCGGTTTCCGCATGGTACTGGCGGCGCTCCGAATGGCCCACGATGGCGTAGCGGCAACCCAGTTCCTTGAGCATGACGGCACTGACTTCACCCGTGTAAGCGCCCGAAGCGTGGGCAGAGACATCCTGCGCGCCGACTTCAATGGCCGACAAGGCCGGGCATTCCGACTTCAAGGATTGAACCTGCGCCAGGTAAGGGGCAGGCACGCAGACGGCGATCTCGCACGGCTGGTTTTGCGCCAGCCCGGCAGCAAGCGCGGTCAGCAGTTCTTCATTGGCAGCCAGGCTGCCGTTCATTTTCCAGTTTCCTGCAATCAGCTTTTTCATATTGCTCTTTTGGGTTGCTTGACAGTTACCAGGTTAAAACGATTTTTCCGATATGCTGATTCGACTCCATCAACGCATGCGCCCCGGCCGCATCGGCGGCGGCAAAGCTACTGTGTATCACGGGCTTGATGGCCCCGCCGGCAATCAGGGGCCAGACCTTTTTCTTCAGCGCCTTGGCAATGGCCGTCTTGAACTCCAGCGAACGGGGACGCAGGGTCGAACCGGTGATGGTCAGCCGCCGGCGCAGCACCAGGCCGGCATTGAACTCGGCCTTGACCCCGCCCTGCACCGCAATGATGACAAGCCGGCCATCCTCGGCCAGGCACTGGACTTCACGCGCGACATAGCTGCCGCCGACCATGTCGAGAATGACATCGACGCCCTGCCCGTCCGTCAGTTTTTTGACTTCTTCGGCAAAGTCGCCAGTCTTGTAATTGATCGCATGATCGGCACCCAAAGCCACGCAGGCAGCACATTTTTCATCGCTGCCCGCCGTCACCAGCACCGTGGCGCCCAGCGCTTTGGCAATCTGGATGGCGGTCACGCCGATGCCGCTGGAGCCGCCCTGAACCAGCAGGGTCTCGCCTTTTCGCAGCTGCGCCCGCTCGAAGACGTTGCTCCAGACGGTAAAGAAGGTCTCGGGCAGCGACGCCGCCTGCACATCGCTCAAGCCCTCGGGCACCAGCAGGCATTGCCCGACAGGCGCCACGCACAACTCGGCATACCCACCACCCGCCACCAGCGCGCAAACCCGGTCGCCGAGCTTCAGCCCTGCAGCCGCCATTGCCTGCATATCGCCGGCAATGATTTCACCGGCAACTTCCAGCCCGGGAATGTCGGATGCACCGGGCGGCACCGGGTAATTGCCGGTGCGCTGCAGCACGTCAGGCCGGTTCACGCCGGAGGCAGCGACACGGATCAGCACTTCGCCAGCAGCGGGTTCAGGGTCAGGACGCACGCCGAGTTGCAGCACGTCAGGCGCGCCGAAAGAGGTGATTTCAATGACTCTCATGATTTTTATTGGTCATTTGTGCCACTAGCGCATGCTCTGTGCGCGCCAGCAGCTACAAAATCAATAGCAGATGCCGATCAGCCCTGATTGTGGACCGGACGGTCCAGCAAGGCCTTCATCGACAGCTTGACGCGGCCTTTTTCGTCGGTTTCCAGAACCTTGACCTTGATGATCTGGCCTTCGCTCAGGTAGTCGGTGACTTTCTCGACGCGCTCGTGGGCGATCTGGCTGATGTGCAGCAGACCATCCTTGCCGGGCATCAGGTTCACCAGCGCACCGAAATCGAGGATTTTGGTGATGGCGCCTTCATAGACCTTGCCGATTTCGACTTCGGCGGTGATCTCGGCGATGCGGCGCTTGGCTTCATCAGCCTTGGCGCTGTCGTTGGAGGCGATGGTGATGGTGCCGTCTTCCTCGATGTTGATCTGCGTGCCGGTTTCTTCGGTCAGCGCGCGGATGACGGCGCCGCCCTTGCCGATCACGTCGCGGATCTTCTCGGGGTTGATTTTCATGACATACAGGCGCGGCGCGAAGTCGGACACTTCGGTCTTGGCTTCGCCCATGGCTTCCTGCATCTTGCCCAGAATGTGCATGCGGGCTTCCTTCGCCTGAGCCAGCGCGACCTGCATGATTTCCTTGGTGATGCCCTGGATCTTGATGTCCATCTGCAGCGCGGTGATGCCGAAGGTCGTGCCGGCCACCTTGAAGTCCATGTCGCCCAGGTGATCTTCATCGCCCAGGATGTCGGTCAGCACGGCAAAGCGGTTGTCTTCCTTGATCAGGCCCATGGCGATACCGGCCACATGGGCCTTCATGGGCACGCCGGCGTCCATCATCGACAGGCAGCCGCCGCAGACCGAAGCCATCGACGAGGAACCGTTGGATTCGGTGATCTCGCTGACCACGCGCATGGTGTACGGGAATTCTTCCTTGCTCGGCAGCACGGCGATCAGCGCGCGCTTCGCAAGCCGCCCATGACCAATCTCGCGGCGTTTCGGGCTGCCCACGCGGCCGGTTTCGCCAGTGGCGAACGGAGGCATGTTGTAGTGCAGCATGAAGCGGTCTTCGTAGTCGCCGCTCAGGGCGTCGATGCGCTGGGCATCGCGCTCGGTGCCCAGCGTGGTCACGACCAGCGCCTGGGTTTCGCCACGCGTGAACAGGGCTGAACCGTGCGTGCGCGGCAGCACGCTGTTGCGGATTTCAATCGGCCGCACGGTGCGCGTGTCGCGGCCGTCGATGCGCGGATCGCCGGCCAGAATCTGGCTGCGGACGATCTTGGCTTCGATGTCGAACAGCATGCCTTCAACGGCAACGCCGTCGAATTCAACGCCTTCGGCTTTCAGGCCCATCTTGGTCCAGGTGGTCACTTGACGCGTGGCGTGCGTGCGGGCCTGCTTGTTGCGTATCTGGTAGGCGGCAACCAGCTTTTCTTCGGCCAGCGCAACCACCTTGGCGATCAGCACCTCGTCCTTGGCGGGCGCTTTCCAGTCCCACACCGGCTTGCCGGCATCGCGAACCAGTTCGTGAATGGCATTGATGGCGATGTTGCCCTGCTCGTGGCCAAACACAATGGCGCCGAGCATGATTTCTTCAGACAGCTGCCTGGCTTCGGACTCGACCATCAGCACGGCGGCTTCGGTACCGGCCACCACCAGGTCCATGGTGGAATCCTTGAGCTGGGTCTTGCCGGGATTCAGCACGTACTCGCCATTGATGTAGGCCACGCGGGCGGCGCCAATCGGGCCGTTGAACGGAATGCCGGAAATTGACAGGGCGGCGCTCGAAGCGATCAGCGCGGGAATGTCGCCCTCGACTTCAGGGTTCAGCGACAGCACATGAATCACGACCTGCACTTCATTGAAGAAGCCCTCGGGAAACAGCGGGCGAATCGGGCGGTCGATCAGGCGCGAGGTCAGCGTTTCAAATTCGCTGGGGCGGCCTTCGCGCTTGAAGAAGCTGCCGGGAATGCGGCCTGCGGCGTAGGTCTTTTCAAGGTAATCGACTGTCAGGGGGAAAAAATCCTGGCCGGGCTTGGCATCGCTCTTGGCAACCACGGTGGCCAGCACGACGGTGCCGTCCATGTCCAGCAGCACGGCGCCACCAGCCTGGCGCGCCATTTCGCCGGTTTCCATCGTGACCTTGTGCTGGCCCCACTGGAATGATTTGGTGACTTTATTGAAAATGCTCATGTTCTTTTCTCCATTTGTTCAGGCACATCAGGCAGTGCCAAAAGCCCGGAGTGGTGGCTGGCTGAACACGATGCCATTCCATAAAACGCCTGAAACCATTGGATGCCAGGACTTGTCTTGTGGAATGACACAGCGCGCGCTCGCTGGGCCTTGCTCCGAAGTCATCAGCTGCGCCAGACGTGGCGCACTGAAGGTGGATACGTTTTTTGCAGGTTTAAAGTGCAAAACGCCTGAGCTAGTGAACTAACTCAGGCGCTTGTCTTTGAATTTACCGATTATTTACGCAGGCCAAGCTTGGCAATCAGCGCGACATAACGGGAAGCATCCTTGGACTTCAGGTAGTCCAGCAGCTTGCGGCGACGGCTCACCATGCGCAGCAGGCCGCGACGGCCGTGGTGGTCCTTGGCATGGGTCTTGAAATGGGGCATCAGTTCATTGATGCGGCCGGTCAGCAGGCCGACCTGGACTTCAGGACTGCCGGTATCTAGGGCGGAACGGGCGTTGTCCTTGACAATCTCGGCCTTGATTGATTTTGCGATCATGGTTTTTCCTCTTGCAACGATGTTGCGACTGGCGAGCGAAGCAGTGTTCCCACTATTGGGACTTGACCGCTTTCGTCGTGGTGCCTGCGAATGAATTTCTGCTTTTCAGGGCAGCGCCTCCAAACACAGAGCCTCGGATTATAGCCCAGCGAGCCAACGTTTCAACCGATCAACGCCCTGCCCCAGCCTGTCCACATCCTTGCTGGCGAAACACCAGCGCAGCCAGCCCTGGTCCTCGGGTCCGGGATTGACCATGAAAGCATTGCCCGGCGCCAGCCCCAGCCCGGCCTCGACCACCAGCCGCTTGGCGGTTTCCAGCGAATCGCCGAAACGGTGTTGGTCGGCCAGCCTGAAAAAGGCATACATGCCGCCTTTGGCGGGTGCCACTTCCACGCCCGGCACGGCCTGCAGCAGCGGCACCAAGGTGTCGCGGCAGGTTTTGAGGTGCGCCACCAGTTGCGGCGTCACATCGTCTGTTCTTTGCAGCGCGACCAGTCCGGCCCGCTGGATGAACACCGGCGCGCAGGAGGTGTTGAACTCCACCAGCTTGCCCAGGTGCGGCGTCATGGAAGCCGGCATCACCAGCCAGCCCAGACGCCAGCCGGTCATCAAAAAGCTCTTGGAAAAACTGTGGACAACGACCAGCCGGTCTTCAGTCGCTGCAATGTCCAGGAAGCTGGGCGCGCAGCCGTTCGGCGTGGGCTCGAAATACAGGCGCTCATAGACCTCGTCGGCCAGAATCCAGGTGCCGGTCGCGCGGCAATGCTCCAGGATCGAAGCCTGCTCGGCGCGGCTCAGCGTCCAGCCGGTCGGATTGTTCGGTGCATTGACGATCAGCAGCCTGGTTTTTGGCGTGATGGCGGCCAGCAGTTCGTCCATGTCGAGCTGCCATTGCCCGGCCACCGGCTTGAGGCTGACGCAGCGCAGCCGTGCGCCCATGATCAGCGGCTGCGCCGTGAGGTTGGGCCACACCGGCGTGACCGCCACGACTTCGTCGCCTGCATCCACCAGCGCCTGCACGGCCAGCATCAGGGCATTGACGCCGCCCGAAGTGACGGCAATGCGGTCGGCGAGGATGGGCGCGGCGCCCAGGCAGCGCAGCCGGGTCGAATACCCGGCGATGGCTTCGCGCAATTCCGGCAGGCCGAGGTTGTGGGTGTAAAACGTCTCGCCCTGCTGCAGCGAGGCAATGGCGGCGTCGCGGATAAACACCGGCGTCGTCTCGTCGCTCTCGCCAAACCAGAACTTCAGCACATCGGTGCGCCCCATGCCCGCATTGGCGACCTGTCGGATCATCGACTCTTCAAGATTCAAAACTGCTTTTCTCATGCATGCCTTTCAATGTTTCTGCGTTGACTTGAGGGCTTATGGCCGCACCATCTTGCAACTGGTCGGCTGCTCGGCACGCTGCGCCGAAATGGCCTTGACGACGCGAAACCCGTAGCCCGATCCCTCGACATCAAACTTCACGCCCGGCGCGCCCTGCCGGTCCATCATGGCGACTTCCAGCGGCTGCTGGAACTGGTGGTCGCTAGCGCGCATGCTGCCCTTGAAGCCTGAAAAATTCACCACGGCCTTTTCCATCTGCGCGGCCACGGCGGCGGCATCACTGCTGCCCGCCTTGTCCAGGCTCTGGGCCAGGGTTTCAACCATCAGCTGCATGCGCATGTGGACATAGTCGTCCTGCGGGCGGGGGAAGCGCTGGCGAAAGGACTGGTAAAAATTCTCCGATGCCGCTCCCGGTGTGTTGGGAAACCAGTCCGCCACGGCGATCACCTTGCCGACACCGGCATCGCCCAGCGCGGCGGGCACGCCCAGCGCATTGCCGTAGAAAGTGTAGAACTTGCCGTCATAGCCCACTTCTTTGGCGGCCTTGATGAGCAGCGTCAGGTCGTTGCCCCAGTTGCCGGTCAGCACCGCCTGCGCGCCGCTGGACTTGATCTTGACCGCGTAGGGAATGAAGTCCTTGATCCGCCCGATGGGATGCAGCTCGTCGCCGACGATCTCGATATCGGGGCGCTGCGCAGCGATCTGCTTGCGCCCTTCGCGCAGCACGGCCTGGCCGAAGCTGTAGTCCTGGCCGATCAGGTACACCTTCTTGATGGCGCCATCGTCCTTGAGCACATCCATCAGGGCCGCCATGCGCATGTCGGCATGGGCGTCGAAGCGGAAATGCCAGTAGCTGCACTTCTCGTTCGTCAGGATCGGATCGACCGCCGAATAATTCAGGAACAGCACCCGCTTGCCCGGCTCGCGTTCGTTGTGCTTGTTGATGGCGTCGATCAGCGCCGCCGCGACCGACGATGAATTGCCCTGCGCGATCACGGTCACGCCGTCGTCAATCGCCGAGCGCAAGGCGGCCAGCGACGCCTCGTTCTGGCCCTTGTTGTCGTAGCGTTCAATCACCAGTTTGTGCTGGCCGTCGGCCAGCCTGACGCCGCCGCGCGCATTGACACGTTCTGTGGCCCACACCAGGTTGCGAAACACGGCTTCGCCGGTGTTGGCAAACGCGCCGGACAGGCTTTCGATGAGGGCGATACGCACGGGCGGCTGGGGTGCGGGCTGCGCCTGGGCGAGCAATGAGAACCCCAGACCAAGAACTGCGGCAGTGCATTTAAAAAACGTTCGCATAAGAAAAGAGGAAAAGTCCTTGTTGGTTTGAGTATCAAGGCAAGCGCCGGCCTGGCAGCGGTTCAACCCAGGAGCGCAAAAAGTCAGGCGTTCTGCGTGGCCAGGGCGGGTTCAGACTGGAATTCAGACAGGTTCCAGCGCGGCTTCACGTCAAAGGTGTAGCTGCGGCGCAATGCGTCCAGGTTCACCAGCCCGGCCTGCAGCCGCATGCCGGCAGCCATGGCAATCATGGCGCCGTTGTCGGTGCAAAACTCCAGCTCGGGGTAATGCACGCGAATGCCGCGCTGCCGGCAGGCCGCATTGAGCTGGCTGCGCAGCAAGGCGTTGGCGCCAACACCGCCGGCCACCACCAGGCGCTTGAGCGCGGTTTGCGACAGCGCGGCCAGCGTTTTCTTCACCAGCACCTCGACAATCGCCGCCTGCGTGGACGCTGCCAGATCGGCCTTGCGGCTTTCCAGTTCGGCGCCGAGTTTTTTGGCCTGCGTCAGCACGGCGGTTTTCAGGCCGGCGAATGAAAAATCGAGGTTGCCGCTGTGCAGCAGGGGCCGGGGCAGCTTGAAGGCCGCACCGTCGCCACCCAGCGCCAGCCTGGCCAGATGCGGCCCGCCGGGATAAGGCAGGCCCATCAGCTTGGCCGACTTGTCGAACGCCTCGCCGGCCGCGTCGTCGATGGTTTCGCCGAGCAGCTCGTAGCTGCCGACGCTATCGACCCGCATCAGTTGCGTATGCCCGCCCGAGACCAGCAGCGCCACAAAGGGAAATTCCGGCGGGTCGGCACTTAAAAAGGGCGACAGCAAATGGCCTTCGAGGTGATGCACGCCCATGGCCGGCTTGCCCAGGGCGGCCGCCAGCGAGCAGGCCACGCCAGCGCCGACCAGCAGCGCGCCGGCCAGGCCAGGGCCGCGCGTGTAGGCGATCACATCGACATCGGCCAGCGTGCGCTGTGCGCTGTTCATGACTTCCTGCGTCAGCGGCAGCACGCGCCGGATATGGTCGCGGCTGGCCAGCTCGGGCACCACGCCGCCGTAGGGCTGGTGCATGGTGATCTGGCTGTGCAGTGCGTGCGACAGCAAACGCGGCACGGCACGCCCGGCGGTATCCACCAGCGCCACCCCGGTTTCATCGCAACTCGATTCAATTCCTAGTACAAGCATGGGCCAAGTGTAAGGTTTGACCGCCAGCCCGCACCGCCAGGGCCACTGCCGCAACCTCAACATCCGCCTTTTTCAGGGAATCGGCGCAATGATGCGGGAAGGCTGCAACTGCTCGAAATTCAGATATTTGCCCTGCCGGCGTCCCTCGATATATATCCGGTGGTTTTGAGTCTTTTCAAAAACGGCCAGTTGCTCCGGCGTGGGCGAGGTGATTTTCCAGATACGCCCCTGATCATCCGTCACCGCCCACCAGGCGCCGGGAGCCGAACCTTTCAGTGTCAAATTGCCTGAAATACTGATCTGTCCGGCTTCCGGCGCAGGCTCGCTCGCACCGTTGACACAAGCGCCCAATGCCAGCAAGGTCACGGCCAGCGCACCACGCAAGGCGCTCATGCCAATAAAAGGAACGTTTTGCATTCTCATTGAATAAGCACCATCAGGGTTGTGTTGGCCGGCACCACCACGCCGCTACGCACATAGCTGGTTTTTCCGGTGGCCAGAATGTCGCGCTGAAAAGTGTGGGAAGTCGCTCTATAACCCGCGGCAAGCGGTGCGGGGGACGCCCTGGCTGAGCGGGACAGGTCTGCGGCCTGGAGTGTGTAAGCCCCTGCCGCCGTAGCGGGGTAGCCGTAACCCGCGGGGGTGCCGACTCCGGGGAGCTGGCCAAATACGGTGGCGCCAAAACGTGCAAATTCATCACTGAAACCAGCGCCCCCATTTGCCTTGATCAGGGCATCCAGACAGCCATAGCTGGTCAACGCTGGCGTGGCGGAAATACCGTCGCTGCAAGAGGTGAGCAGTTGCTGGTAAATCGACAGGCCATAGCGGCGATCAAGGAAAGCGCCAAACCCGCCACCTATCGCATAGTTGGGCGACGAATCGGCCAGCGCCGGCCAGTCGATGTAGCTGACGTTACCACCGGTATTCAAATAACCCGGCAGACGATCGCTTGTGACTTTGTTATAGCCGCCAAGGACGGCCGGCACGACGATGTCCTCGGTCATCATCGCCGTGGTCTCTTCAAGCCATGTGTCGTGAATAACGTGTCTTGCGACCGCGCGCTGATAGAAATTCACCATGTGGGTGGATTCATGCAGGAGTGTGGAAATGGAGAAATTCAGGTCGAATTTAACCTGGCCGGCATTGATGAAAAACGCAAGCGCTTGATTGGAACTGGGGAATGCAGCCTTGAGCTGGGTATCACCCCCAAAGAAATAGCCCGCCCATTGGCTGCTGGCCGGTGCATTCAGCAGCACGACATTGACGTCCTGCAAGGCAGGCGCGTCCTGAATGAGACTCGCATAGCCTGAAGCGGCCGAACCCCAGACATCGCCCAGCAAGGTATTGAGCTGGGCCAGGCCGCCAGCACCGCCGCAATAAGACGCCTGCATGCGGCCCAGTGCCGCCGACCATGCAGCAGCGGTAAATTGCCCCGAAGAGACGATGGCCGGGTCGACCCACCACACCACATTGCGGCCGCTGGGTAGCGGGCACACCAGCTGCACCGAGGCGGTGTAGGCCACGGGTGTTGCCGGAAAATTGTCGATCCATGACCGGGACGTGCCAACGGCTGGAGAAAACGACAGACGGGCCGTTGCCGCCGGATTCATGCCCATCAGGTCGGCAGCGGTCTTGGCTGTTGAACGGGCATGCATCAGACCGGCTGAAACCACCCGGTTTTTTTCAAGCATCCGGGCATGGGCATCATCCTGGCCCTGATGCGCTGAAACCGCGCTGGCAACCCCCGCCAGATCGGCCAGAGCCGGAGAAGAGGTCACGGATGAAGCCAGCACTCCGGGCACCGGCAAGGTCGCGGCAGCCTCTGAGCCGTTGGAAAACACCAGCGTGGCGGATTTTCCCGCCGTGACGCCTGCAATGCTGATGTCAATCGTTGAAGCAGCGCCAGAGGTATTGTCGTAACGCCAAATGCCAATGCCGGTGCCGCTGTAGGTATTGGCATTCACGGCGCCACAGCTGGCGCCGGTGCAGTCTGGACTCAGCAAGCCCGCGGTGTAACTGACGGGAAGCGTGCTGGACGCAGCCGGACTGCCACTACTGCCTCCACCGCAGGAGGCCAGCATCCAGCAAAATATCGTAGCGAACAAGTACTTCATGTTTCGAGGCTCTGTCATGAGGGTTGAATTTCTTTAACTTGCACACAAAACCCAGCGGGAAGCACCTATGGATCCTTGGGCGCGCAACCCTTGAAGCCGGATCTCCGGCACCCGCGCCCTGGCTGAAAATAGAGGACATGACCAGACTGCCTCCCTTGTTGATTTCACCCGATTCAATTTCCATTCCCGAAGCAAATACCGATTCCAAGGCAAGGCTGGATTCGCCCACCCTCACATCTAGTAGATTACATGAACTCAATGGCTCGAACCTTGCGTAATCTTGGCATGACATCACCCCATTCTTTGCGCCTGGTCGTGATTGCGCCTGATTTGTCCGGAGCTGATGACGCAGATGAGGCAGCCGTGGCGCTGGTGGAGCGCTCGCGCCAGCTGCGCATCGGCCTGCTCGAAGGCGGCTTCAACCTGATCGCCACGCTGCCGGCCGACACCTTTTTGCGCGAACGGCTGGCGCAACTGCAACCCGACATGATCATTGTCGATGCCGAAAGCGATGCCCGCGATTCGCTCGAACATGTCGTCATGGCCACGCGCGACGAGCGCCGGCCCATCGTGCTGTTTACCAACGACAACGACACTACGCATGTCAAGGATGCCGTGGCCGCCGGCGTCTCGGCCTATATCGTGGCCGGCCTGTCACCTGACCGCATACGCCCGATTCTGGACGTGGCGATGGCACGCTTTGAGCACGAGCAAAGCCTGCGGCATGAATTGGCGAGTGTCAAAACCGAATTGAAGGATAGAAAAGTCATCGACCGGGCCAAGGGCCTGCTGATGCAGCGCCAGGGCCTGTCGGAGCAGGCTGCGTATGAAAAACTGCGCAAGGCGGCCATGGACAAGGGCCTGCGCCTGGGCGACGTGGCGCAGCGCATGCTGGATGTGGCTGACCTGCTGGGCTGATGCACTGGCGCCGAAATGGTGCGGCGCACAACTACAGGGCGTATCCAAAATTGCCCGACACATTCGCCGGCAGCTATTTTGCTATTTATTTAATAGCTAGACACGCACGCAGATCATGCGCAAAAGCATGATTTGATCAATATTTTTAGCTTTTGCACAATAAAAACCTTTGATTGGCACAGACTTTGCAATGAACTAAACACCCGACATTGCGCTTCAACGGCGAAGCGCAATCTCCCCAAGAACAAAGGCGTTCGAACCCTGTCGTCACATCCTCATGTGACGGCTCGGGTCGAACGCCTTTTTTTATTTGTTTTTTCATTTTTCAGGAGTCGCTGACATGACGGACCTTCTCAAATCTTCACTGAGCCGCCGCGCGGTGCTGCAAGCCGCCGCCGTGGGCGCCATCGGCATCAACCCGGCCCTGCGCGCCGCCGTGTATGCCCAAGGATCGGATGCCCCGGAAAAGAAGGAAGTCAAGATCGGTTTCATTCCGCTGACCGACTGCGCTTCGGTGGTCATGGCGTCGGTGCTGGGCATCGACAAGAAATACGGCGTGACCATCGTGCCAAGCAAGGAAGCAAGCTGGGCCGGCGTGCGCGACAAGCTGGTCAACGGCGAACTCGACTTTGCCCATGTGCTGTACGGCCTGATCTACGGCGTACACCTCGGCACGGCTGGCCCCAAGAAGGACATGGCCGTCCTGATGACGCTGAACAACAACGGCCAGGCCATCACGCTGAGCAAAAAGCTGGCCGACAAGGGCGCGGTTGACGGCGCGGGTCTTGCGAAATTGATGGCCAGCGAAAAGCGCGAATACACTTTTGCCCAGACCTTCCCGACCGGCACGCATGCGATGTGGCTGTACTACTGGATGGCCGCCAACGGCATCAACCCGATGACCGACGCCAAGGTCATCACCGTGCCGCCGCCGCAAATGGTCGCCAACATGCGCATCGGCAACATGGACGGCTTTTGCGTCGGCGAGCCGTGGAACCACCGCGCGATCATGGACGGCATCGGCATCACCGCCGTCACCACGCAGGACATCTGGAAAGACCACCCTGAAAAAGTGCTGGGCACCACCGCCGAGTTCACGCAGAAATACCCCAACACCGCCCGCGCCGTGACCGCCGCCATCCTGGAGGCCGGCAAATGGATAGACGCCAGCCTGGCCAACAAGAACAAGATGGCCGAAACCATCGCCGGCAAGGCCTATGTCAACACCAGCGTGGACGCCATCAACCAGCGCATCATGGGCCGCTACCAGAACGGCCTGGGCAAAACCTGGGACGACCCGAACTACATGAAGTTCTCGGGCGACGGCGCGGTGAACTTCCCCTACCTGTCGGACGGCATGTGGTTTTTGACGCAGCACAAGCGCTGGGGCCTGATGAAGGAGCACCCGGACTACCTGGCCGTGGCCAGACAGATCAACAAGATCGACATCTACAAGCAGGCCGCCAGCGCCGCCAAGGTGAATGTACCCAAGGACGCGATGCGCACCAGCAAACTGATGGACGGCACGGTCTGGGACGGCAAGGATCCGAAAAAGTATGCCGACAGCTTCAAGGTCCACGCCTGAAGCCGCCCTGAAAATTTATTGAACCATCACTTCAAGAGGTCACGCCATGGTCAGTGCCGTATTTCACAGCCCGCTGGAAACCGTCCCGCCGGTCGCCAGCAGCGCGCCGCCACACGCTACATATTCAATAGCTGAACACGCAGATGGAACGGGCGCAAAAGCCGTAAAACACCTGAAAACTGCGGCCAGGCCGAAGCGGGATTTTTCGGCGCTATGGCTGCGGGTGCTGCCGCCCGTGCTTGGCCTGGCGCTGCTGGTGCTGATCTGGGAGCTGGTGTCCCTGGGCACCAAGGCCAGCATCCCGTCGCCCAAGGACACGTTTTTGCAGGCGGTCGTTTTGTTCAGCGACCCGTTCTACCGCAACGGCCCGAACGACCAGGGCGTGGGCTGGAATGTGCTGTCGTCGCTCAAGCGCGTCGCCACAGGCTTCGGGCTGGCGGCCATCGTCGGCATTCCGGTCGGTTTCATGATTGGCCGCTTCACCTTTTTGAGCCACATGTTCAACCCGCTCATCAGCCTGATGCGGCCAGTGTCGCCGCTGGCCTGGCTGCCGATTGGCCTGCTGGTGTTCAAGGGCGCCGACCCGGCCGCCATCTGGACCATCTTTATCTGCTCGATCTGGCCCATGATCATCAACACCGCCGTCGGCGTGCAGCGCGTGCCGCAGGACTACATGAACGTGGCGCGGGTGCTGAACCTGTCCGAATGGAAGATCGTCACCAAGATTTTGTTTCCGTCCGTGCTGCCCTACATGCTGACCGGCGTGCGGCTGGCCGTGGGCACGGCCTGGCTGGTGATCGTCGCGGCCGAGATGCTGACCGGCGGCGTCGGCATCGGCTTCTGGGTCTGGGACGAGTGGAACAACCTCAACGTCAAGAACATCATCATCGCGATTTTCGTGATCGGCATTGTCGGCCTGGTGCTGGAATACGCGCTGATCAAGCTGGCCACCGCCTTCACGTTTGAAGAAGTCAAGAGCTGAAGCACCGACTACCCAAGGACCACGACCATGAACACCACCGTCAATCCCCAGTACATCGACATCCAGGGCGTCGAGCAGACCTTCAAGACCAGGAAAGGCCCGTTCTGCGCGCTGCAAAACGTCAACCTCAAGGTCGCCAAGGGCGAATTCGTCGCCCTCATCGGCCACTCGGGCTGCGGCAAATCGACGCTGCTCAACCTGATCGCCGGCCTGACGATGCCGACCCAGGGCGTGCTGCTGTGCGCCAACCGCGAAATCGCCGGCCCCGGCCCCGAGCGGGCCGTGGTGTTCCAGAACCATTCGCTGCTGCCCTGGCTGACCTGCTTTGAAAACGTCTACCTGGCGGTCGAGCGCGTGTTTTCAGCAACCGAAAGCAAGGCCCAGCTCAAGGCGCGCACCGACGCGGTGCTGGCGATGGTCGGCTTGACCGCTGCGGCGCAAAAGCGGCCCGGCGAAATCTCGGGCGGCATGAAGCAGCGCGTCGGCATTGCCAGAGCCCTGTCGATGGAGCCGAAAGTGCTGCTGCTCGACGAGCCCTTCGGTGCGCTGGATGCGCTGACCCGCGCCAAGCTGCAGGACGAGCTGCTGCAGATCGTCGCCAACACGCAAAGCACGGTGGTCATGGTGACGCACGATGTCGATGAAGCCGTGCTGCTCAGCGACAAGATCGTGATGATGACCAACGGGCCGTCGGCGACGATTGGCGAGGTGCTGAGCGTCGAGCTGCCGCGCCCGCGCAACCGGGTGGAGCTGGCCGAAAGCACCCAGTACCTGCACTACCGCAAGGCGGTGATCGACTTTTTGTACACGCGTCAGGCGCATGTGGAAAAACTGACGGCCTGAGCCGCTGCGGCTTACGCGCCAAACACCCGAAAGGCGGGTGACGAAAAGACTGGATGCACAGCCCGTGGGCGGGCACCGTTTTTTCCGGTTTGGCAATTCGCACTTTTTCACGAGTAAACCCCAGTGAACTTCTTCAAGCAATTCCTCAAGTCGGGGCACTCCCCGACCCTGTTTGCCGCCTTCCTGTATTTTTCGTTTTCCTGCTGCATCTGGGTGCTCAACGGCGCCATGGCGCCGTTCATTTCTGAAACCTTCAACCTGAGCCCGGCGCAAAAGGGGCTGATGCTGTCGGTGCCCATCATCGCCGGCGCGCTGATGCGCTTTCCGCTCGGCCTGCTGTCGCAGTACATCGGCCGCAAGAACGCCACGCTGGTCGAGATGGGCCTGATTGCGGTGGCCATGCTGTTCGGCTTCTTTTTCGTCAAGAGCTTCAACGACCTGCTGGCCATGGGCGTGCTGCTGGGCATTGCCGGCGCCAGCTTTGGCGTGGCGCTGTCGCTGGGATCGGGCTCGTTTCCAGCAAAGCACAAGGGCCTGGCAATGGGCCTGGTCGGCGCCGGCAACGTCGGCACGGCGGTGTCGGTGCTGATTGCGCCGCCGCTGGCGCAGGCCTTTGGCTGGGTCACGGTGTACGGCATTGCCGCCGCCGCCATCAGCATTCCGATGCTCGTGATGATCGTCTTCGCCAAAGAGCCCGACGACCTCGACAAGCACGCCAGCTTCAAGCAGCACATTGCCTGCCTGTATGAAAAGGACGGCTGGGCCTTCAGCCTGATCTATGCCGTGACGTTTGGCGGTTTCATCGGCCTGGCGACATTTTTGCCGACTTATTACTACGACCAGTTCTCGGTCAGCAAGGTGCAGGCCGGCCAGTTGACGATGCTGGCGGCCTTCATGGGCGCTGCGCTGCGTGTGTTCGGCGGCTGGATCTCCGACCGCTGGGGCGGCATCAACACCCTGAGCGTGGTGCTGGTGACGGTGGCCGTCACGCTGACGCTGTGCGGCATGGCCGGAGGCTCGCTGGTGGCGACCACGCTGCTGGTGATGCTGTGCTTTGCGGCGCTGGGCGCGGGCAACGGCGCGCTGTTCCAGCTGGTGCCGCTGCGCTGGCCGCTGGCGACAGCCGTGGCCGGCTCGATGATCGGCGAAATCGGCGCCCTGGGCGGCGGCCTGGTGCCCAGCGCCATGGGCCTGTCCAAGCAATATGGCGGCAGTTATGCCTGGGGCTTTTTCCTGTTTGCCAGCCTGGCCATGATGATGCTGGTGATGCTGCGCGTGATGCAGATCCGCTGGACCCGCACCTGGGCTGAAAAGGGCGGACGCGCGCGAAGCGCGTGATGCGCGAAGCGGTAAAAAGCGCCATGCGCTTTTTGCCGGCCCTTTCTGCGCAGCTAAAAGGGCCGGCGGGCGCGCACCGCCTGAACTTCATTTTGCTATCTAAAATATAGCTGCTTGCGCATACAGGACGTGCGCAAACAGCTTTTTTCATGCTTATTTCGGCAAGAACAGCAACCAGTACACCAGCAGCAGGTTGAACAGCAGCGACACCCCCAGCGCGAGCTTCCAGATCGCCGTCGGGTCACGCTGCAACAAAGGAGAAACCTGTGGCGCCGTCAGCGGCCGGGAAGCGCCGCGCTCCAGCGCCAGCAACAGTTCTTCGGCGGTTTCAAAGCGTTTGCGCTTGTCGCGCGCCACCGCCTTCAGCACGATGTGGTCGAGCCAGATTGGCACTTCGGGGCTGATGCGGCTGGGCGCCACCGGGTCGCGGTAGTAGCGGCCCGACTGGTAAGGCAGCACCTCGCCGTAGGGCAATTTGGCCGTCAGGAGCTGGTACAGCGTCACGCCCAGCGCAAACAGGTCGCTTTGCGCATCGGGCAATTCTTCAGGGCCATCAGCGGTCAGCGCGCTGTAGCCCCACTGCTCCGGGTTGATGAAGCTGGGTGTGCCGGCGTGCAGCTTGCGCATCGCCTCGGGTTCGCGCCCGCTCAGCGCCACGCCCAGATCGAGCAGGCGCAGCACGCCGTCTGTGCCCTGGTGCAGGTTGGCGGGCTTGATGTCGCGGTGGATGACGCACTGCCGGTGCAGCCGGCCCAGCACCTGGGCGGTCTGGGTGGCGGCGGCCACGGCTTGCTGCACGCCGAACTTCTGGCCACGGTCGAGTTGCTGCTGCAGCGTTTCGCCGGCGTGCCAGTCGTACAGCAGGTAAAACGCCGTGCGCTCCCGGCCGGCCGGCAGGCGCTCGTGAAGGTGAACCAGATGGTCGGCCGCACGGCCGGTCTGCATGCGCAGGGCCAGCCAGGCTTCATGCGCCAGCATGGCGCGCTCTTCCCGGTCGTGCGCCCGGTCGGGGTGCAGGGTCTTGAGGGCATAAAGAAGCTGGCTTTCAGGATCGCGCACCTGATAGAGCAGGTTGATGCCGCTGTCGGCGACGATGGCGGTCACGCACAAGCCGTCGATCACCTCGTCCACCTTCAGGCGCGGCGGTATCTGCAGGGCCTGCGCCATGCGGTTGACATCGGGCAGGCTTGCGTCCAGCAGGCCCAGCACCCGCACCACGACGGCAGTGACGTTGTCGTGGCTGCCTGCGGCCAGGGCGGCATCAATCAGATGCTGACTCGCCAGCTGGGCGCTGTGCCCGGCCTGGAGATCGCACAAGGCCTTCAGGTCCCTGTCAGAAATGACCCCATGCACCCCATCAGTCACCAGCACGAACACGTCGCCCACCAGCAGCTCGCCCTGCAGGTAGTCCACCACCACATGGTCCTCGGCGCCCACCGCGCGCAGCAACTGGTGCCTGAAATCAGGATGGTTCACAACATGGTCGTGGGTGCGCTGAAGCAGCTCGCCGCCGCGCAGCAGGTAAGCCCGCGAATCGCCCACATGCGCCAGGGTGTAGGACTGGCCGCAGAGCACCAGCGCGGTCAGCGTGGTCAGCCCCATGACGGGCTGGCGGCGCCGGTTGATGCCGGACAGCCAGGCGTTTTGCGCACCAATGATGCGGTCCAGCGCCACGGTGGTGTCCCAGGTTTCGGGCGTGGCGTAGTAGTCGCGCACCAGACTGGTGACTGTTGTCTGGGCCGCCTCCCGGCCCATGCCGCCGCTGCTGACGCCATCGGCAATCGCCACGATGGAGCCCATGCCTTCCTGCCCCGGATCGGGCAGCATGGCCGTGCAAAAGTCTTCATTGCCGGGCTTGCGCCCTGCCTGCGTGGCGAAACCAATGTCTATGTTGAAAGTCATGCACCATGACAAGCAAATCGCATGCCCAGATTTGGTGCACCACTCACCAAAAGATGGCAGGCCCGGAATCAGCCCTCGGAAGCTGAAGATTCGGGCGTTTTAGCCGCGCTGGCCGGTGATGTAGTGTTCGAGCTGCTCGATGACGAATTTTTGCTCGGAGATGATGTCTTTCACCAGATCGCCGATGGAAATCAGGCCGACCAGCCGGTCATCCTTGACGACGGGCAAATGGCGCAGCCGGTTGCCGGTCATCAGCGCCATGCACTCCTGGCTGCTTTGCGTCGGCTCGACAAACATGACCGAGGTGGTCATCACGTCGCGCACATGGGTCAGCGCCGAGTTGCGCCCCTTGAGCGCAATTTTGCGCGCATAGTCGCGTTCGGTGACGATGCCCACGATGGCCTCGCCTTCCATCACCAGCAAGGCGCCAATACGCTTGTCAGCCATGCGCTGCAAGGCATCGAAGACCGAGTCGTCCGGCCCGATGGTGTGAACGGTAGCCTCGCCCTTTGATTTGAGAATGTCGGCAACAGCGGTCATCGGTAGCTCCCTGTTAAATGATGCACATGCACATGCACATGCGAGTTTCAGGCCATATGTACCGCCAGCGCAAGCGCCTGCAGCCACGGCACGGGATTTTCACCGCGAAAACTTGCAGACCACTTGCAGACCCCTTGCAGGGCGATTGACCCAATGCAGCGTGCAGAAGCCGGGCCGGGCCGGGGGCGCTGCCCGGCATGGTGCAACGCACAACTTCAAGGCGCGAATGCACCATGGCAGTTCTGCCTCCGGCGGCATCAAGCTATAAATTCAATAGCACAGTATGCTTATGCAGCATGCGCATATAGCCTTTTTTATTAAAATAATGTCGTATAAACCAGATGGCACGCCTCTTGCATCAATCAAGTCGCGGTCAATGCTGGCCGCATGTAGGCCCGGTGCAATGGCGGATTGGGCAGACAGGACGATGGCGTCCCCACGGATGAGCAGGCTTTTCAGGCCTTTGCTGTCTCGTGTGGACGCCTTTTTTGTTTTCCGAACTGCCTACGGGTGTCATGATGAAAAAATCCAGACTGGTAATGATTGGTAACGGCATGGCCGGCGTGCGGGCTCTTGAAGAGCTGCTGAAGATTGCACCCGACCTCTACGACATCACCGTATTCGGCGCCGAGCCGCACCCCAACTACAACCGCATCCTGCTCTCGCCCGTGCTGGCCGGCGAACAGACGCTGGACGAGATCATCCTGAATGACTGGTCCTGGTACACAGACAACAACATCACGCTGCATGCCGGCTGGACCGTGCCAGAGGTGGACCGCGTGCGCCGCGTGGTGCATGCCACCAATGCCGCGGGCGACAGCATCAGCGCCGGATACGACCGGCTGCTCATGGCCACCGGCTCCAATCCCTTCATCCTGCCGGTTCCGGGCAAGGACTTGAAGGGCGTGCTCGCCTACCGCGACATCGCCGACACCCAGGCCATGATCGACGCCGCCGTTCTCTACAAGCATGCAGTGGTCATCGGCGGCGGCCTGCTCGGCCTGGAAGCCGCCAACGGCCTCATGAAGCGCGGCATGGAAGTGACCGTCGTGCATGTCGGCAGCTGGCTGATGGAGCGCCAGCTCGACGACGTGGCGGGCCGGCTGCTGCAAAAATCGCTGGCCGAGCGCGGCATGAAATTCCTGCTCGGCGCCAACACGCAGGAGCTGGTCGGCGGAGAAGACGGCCGCGTCAAGGCTGTCAGGTTCAAGGACGGCCTGGAGATCCCCGCCGACCTGGTCTGCATGGCCGTCGGCATCCGCCCGAACACGGCGCTGGCCGAAAAAATGCGCCTGCACGTCAACCGGGGCATTGTGGTGAGCGACACGATGCAGACCACAACCGACGCGCGCATTTACGCCGTCGGCGAATGCGCCGCGCACCGCGGCATCGCCTACGGCCTGGTGGCGCCGCTGTTCGAACAGGGCAAGGTGCTGGCCAACCACCTGGCGCAGCACGGCATTGGCCGCTACACCGGCTCGCTGACCTCGACCAAGCTCAAGGTCACGGGCATCGACCTGTTCAGCGCCGGTGAATTCATGGGCGGCGACGGCGCCGAGGAGATCATCATGAGCGACCCCTTCGGCGGCGTGTACAAGAAGCTGGTCATCAAGGACGACAAGCTGATCGGCGCCTGCCTCTACGGCGACACCGTGGACGGCAGCTACTACTTCAAGCTGCTGCGCGACGGCCGCAGCATCGAAGGCATCCGCGACAAGCTGATGTTCGGCGAATCCAACATCGGCGACACCGGCCACGAAGGCCACAGCAAGGCCGCCGCCATGGCCGACACGGATGAAGTCTGCGGCTGCAACGGCGTGACCAAGGGCGCGATCTGCAAGGCCATCAAGGAAAAAGGCCTGTTCACGCTCGATGAAGTGCGCAAGCACACCAAGGCCAGCGCCAGCTGCGGCTCGTGCACCGGGCTGGTCGAGCAGATCCTGATGTTCACCGCCGGCGGCGACTATTCGGCCACGCCCAAGCTCAAGGCCATGTGCGGCTGCACCGACACCGGCCACCAGGCGGTGCGCGACGCCATCCGCAAGAACAAGCTGCTGACGATTGGCGACGTTTACCAGTCCCTGGGCTGGCGCACGCCCAACGGCTGCGCCAGCTGCCGCCCGGCGGTCAATTACTACGTCACCAGCACCTGGCCCAAGCTGGCCAAGGACGACCCGCAGAGCCGCTTCATCAACGAGCGCAGCCACGCCAACATCCAGAAGGACGGCACCTACAGCGTGATTCCGCGCATGTGGGGCGGCGAAACCACGGCCCATGAACTGCGCAAGATTGCCGACGCGGTGGACAAGTACAAGATTCCAACCGTCAAGGTCACGGGCGGCCAGCGCATCGACCTGCTGGGCGTCAAGAAAGAAGATTTGGTCAACGTCTGGAAGGACATCGGCATGCCCTCGGGCCACGCCTACGCCAAGGCGCTGCGCACCGTGAAGACCTGCGTCGGCAGCGAATGGTGCCGCATGGGCACGCAGGACAGCACCGAAATGGGCAAGATGCTGGAGCGCGCCATGTGGCGCATGTATGCACCGCACAAGGTGAAATTCGCCGTCAGCGGCTGCCCGCGCAACTGTGCCGAATCGGGCATCAAGGACGTGGGCATCATCGGCGTCGATTCGGGCTGGGAGATGTACATCGCCGGCAACGGCGGCATCAAGACCGAAGTCGCGCACTTCTTCACCAAGCTCAAGACAGCGGCCGAAGTGCTCGAATACACCGGCGCCTTCTGCGAGCTGTACCGCCAGGAAGGCTGGTACCTGGAGCGCACCGTGCATTACGTCAGCCGCGTCGGCCTGGATTATGTGAAGAAAAAAATCCTCGACGACCACGAAGGCCGCAAGGCGCTGTGGGAGCAGCTGCAGTTCGCGCTCGACGGCGAGCCCGACCCCTGGTTCGACTTCAAGGAAGCGTCCGTGGACACACGCCAGTTCACCGCCATTGCCGCCCAGTGAACCGCAACATGACACACACTGCCGTCAACCGCCGGACCTTCTGCGGCGCCACCCTGGCGCTGGTGCTCGCCAGCCCGGGCCAGGCGCAGGTCAAAAGCCTGGGCGACGCCATCAACAAGGCGGGCCGCCAGCGCATGCTGTCCCAGCGCATGGGCAAAGCCTGGATGAGCCTGGGCATGGGCATTCAGGTGGACGCCGCGCGCCGGGTGCTGGACCAGTCGATGGCCTTGTTCGACCGCCAGCTGACGGAACTCAAGGCTTTTGCGCCCTCGGGCGAGACGCGCGACACCTATCAGCAACTGGAGGCCAGCTGGTCTGGCTACAAGACCTTGCTGGTGGGCGCCGCCCCTTCGCAAACCCAGGGCAAGCCACTGCTGGAACAGTCCGGCAAGGTGCTGGCGCTGGCGCACAAGGGCACAGCACTTTACGAGCAGCAGTCCGGCAAGCCCAGCGCCCGGCTGGTCAATGTGGCTGGCCGGCAGCGCATGCTGTCGCAGCGCATGGCGCAGTTTTACCTGGCCAGCGCCTGGAATGTGGACAGTGCGGTCAGCCAGCGTGAAATCACCAAGGCCAGGGATGAATTCATTCCGGCCATGGAACTGCTGCGCAACGCCCCCGAAGCCACCCCGGAGATCAGGGAGACGCTGGCGCTGGCCGATGGCCAGTGGGTGTTTTTTGACAATGCCCTGAAAACACGGGCCAACAGCGCCAAAACCGCATCGGATGTATTTGTCAGCAGCGAAAACCTGCTGCAGGTGATGGACGGCGTGACCAGCCAGTACGCACGCATTCTTGGATAAATGAGGAACCGTTATGAGTGAATGGAAAAAAATCTGCCTGGTCAACGACATCCCCGTGCTCGGCTCGCGCCGGGTATCGCGCCCGCAGGGCATGGATGTGGCCGTGTTTCGCAACAGCGAGGACAAGGTGTTCGCCCTGCTTGACCGCTGCCCGCACAAGGGCGGCCCGCTGAGCCAGGGCATTGTCTTTGGCGAAACCGTGGCCTGCCCGCTGCACAACATGACCATCGGCCTGGCCGACGGCTGCGCCCGGGCGCCCGACGAAGGCTGCACGCCCAAATTCGCCTGCAAGGTCGATGCCGGCGAGGTGTTCCTGGATGCCGGCGAGCTGGCCACGCTGGCGGTCGATCTGCTGGCGCCACGGGCCGGGCCGGGCGCATCCACCGGCGCGGTCGGCGACCAGACCTTCGCGGTACAGGCGCCTCACAGCTCCTGAGCACGCGCCCTCCCCCCGTTTACTGGAGACCTGGAGCCAACATGACTGAAACGCGATCAACCTGCCCTTATTGCGGCGTCGGCTGTGGTGTGATCATCGAGTCGCTTGGCGACGACATCACCGGCGTCAGGGGCGACCCGGACCATCCGGCGAACTTCGGGCGGCTGTGTACCAAGGGCTCGACGCTGCACCTGACAGCATCTAGCGCGGTCACGCGGCAGACCCGGCTGCTCTACCCGATGCGGCGCGAACGCCGGGGCGAAGCGCCCAAACGCGCCTCGTGGGACAGCGCGCTCGACTTTGCCAGCGAAAGCTTCGCGCGCATCATCCGCGAGCACGGCGCCGACGCCGTGGGTTTCTACATCTCGGGCCAGTTGCTGACCGAAGACTATTACGCCTTCAACAAGCTGGCCAAGGGCCTGATCGGCACCAACAACATCGACAGCAATTCGCGCCTGTGCATGAGCAGCGCCGTGGCCGGCTACAAGCAGACGCTTGGCGCCGACGCGCCGCCGGCCTGCTACGACGACGTGAAGCATGCGCAGTGCCTGTTCATCGTCGGCAGCAACACCGCCTATGCGCATCCGATTTTGTTCCGGCGCATTGAAGACGCCAAAGCCGCCAACCCGGCGCTGAAAATCATTTACTGCGACCCGCGCCGCACCGACACCGCCGAAATCGCCGACCTCTTTCTGCCGCTGCAGCCCGGCACCGATGTGATGCTGTTCAACGGCATGCTGCACATCATGCTGTGGGAAGGCTGGATTGATCCGGCCTATATCGCCGCCCACACCAGCGGCTTCGAGGCGCTGAAAGCCACGGTGCGCGACTGCACGCCCGACCTGGTGGCGCAGACCTGCGGCATCAGGAAGGATGACCTGTTTGCCGCCGCCAGGCTGTTCGCCACCTCCGGCGCCACGCTCAGCCTGTATTGCCAGGGCCTGAACCAGTCCAGCAGCGGCACGGCCAAGAATGCCGCGCTCATCAACCTGCACCTGGCCACCGCGCAAATCGGCAAGCCCGGCGCCGGACCGTTTTCGCTCACCGGCCAGCCCAATGCCATGGGCGGGCGCGAAGTCGGCGGCATGGCCAATCTGCTCAGCGGCCACCGCGACCTGTCCAACGCCGAACACCGCGCCGAAGTCGCCGCGCTCTGGGGCGTGCCGAGCGTGCCCGAAAAGCCGGGCAAAACGGCTGTCGAGATGTTCCAGGCCGCCGCCGACGGCGAGATCAAGGCGCTGTGGATTGCCTGCACCAACCCGGCGCAGTCGATGCCCGACCAGGCCCTGGTGCGCCGCGCCCTGGCCCGCGCCGAACTGGTCATCGTGCAGGAAGCCTTTGCCACCACCGCCACCTGCGAATACGCCGACCTGCTGCTGCCCGCCACCACCTGGGGCGAGAAAACCGGCACCGTGACCAACAGCGAACGCCGCATCAGCCGCGTCCGGCCCGCCGTGGCAGCGCCTGGCGAGACGCGCCATGACTGGTCGATTGCGGTTGATTTTGCAAGGCGGCTGGAGTTGCTGCTCCCGGCCCCGCTGGGGAAAGCAAGCCCGGCCGGAACGCCTGCAAGCCGCCTGTTCGACTACCCGAGCGCCGAAGCCCTCTGGAACGAACACCGCGAACTGACACGCGGGCGCGACCTCGACATCACCGGCATGAGCTACGCCCGGCTGGAGCAGGCGCCGCTGCAATGGCCCATGAAGGAAGGCGAAACCGCCGGCAAGGTGCGGCTCTATGAAGACGGCATCTTCCCCACGCCCGACGGCAAGGCGCGCTTCGTCAACACCGTGTACCAGCCCGTCGCCGAGCCGCGCGAATCACGCTACCCGTTCTCGCTGACCACCGGCCGCCTGCGCGACCAGTGGCACGGCATGAGCCGCACCGGCACGCTGGGCCGGCTGTTCGGCCATGTGGCCGAACCTTCCGTGCAGATGAACGTGCAGGACATGGCGCGCCGCCTGCTGAAGGACGGCGACCTGGTGCATGTCACCTCCAGGCGCGGCTCCATCGTCGTGCCGGTGCAGGCTTCGCCGGAAGTCGGGTTCAGCCAGGCCTTCATGGCGATGCACTGGGGCAGCGAATACCTGGGCGGCCAGTCCAGCACCGGCCAGCCCCTGGCAGGCGTCAACGCCCTGACCACTTCGGCCTACTGCCCGAGTTCCAAACAGCCCGAACTCAAGCATGCGGCCGTCAAGATACTGAAGGCCGAACTGCCCTGGTCGCTGCTGGCCATGGCCTGGTTCGACGAAGGCGATGCGCTGGCCGCCCACGAACAGCTCAAGGCCTTGCTGACGGTATTTCCCTTTGCCAGCTGCGTGCCGTTTTCCAACAACACACCGCTGGCCGGTGGCGGCCAGGAGCGCACCGGCGTGCTGTTTCGCGCCGCTGGCCATGAAGCGCCGCCCCCTGCCCTGCTGGCCGATCTGGAGCGCATTCTGGGCCTGGACGGCAGCTATTCACTGCGCTATGCCGACAAGAAAAAAGGCCAGCACCGCACCGTTCGGCTGGCCCGCCATGGCGATCAGGCCGAGCTGAGCGGCTTCGTGCTGGCCGGCGACACCCGCGCTGAAAGCTGGATTGCCACGCTGCTCAAGGAAGAGCTGCCCGCGCAAGCCTATGGCCGGCTGCTGCTGCTGCCCGGCGCCAAGCCGCCGGTGGCCGTGCAGTCGCGCGGCAAGGTGGTCTGCAGTTGCCTGAACGTGACCGACACGGCCATCGACGACTATCTGGCGCTTCCCGGCCAGGGCGCGGACAGCGATGAAGCCCGGCTGGCATCCTTGCAGGGCGCCCTGAAATGCGGCACCAGCTGCGGCTCCTGCATTCCCGAACTCAAGCGCCGGCTGCGCGCCACGGCCACCGATACGCCCGCGCCGCCGCGCAGCGTCATCCCGATCCAGCAGGTCGCTTGAGCTCATGACAACAAACCATTTGCCTTCACCGACAATCGCCGCATGAGTATCAGCCACTACATCAAAGAAATCGGGCGCGGCAAGGACGGCGCCCGTCCCCTGACGCGTGCGCAGGCCGCCGACCTGCTGGGCCAGGTGCTCGACGGCAACGTGACCGACCTGGAAATCGGCGGCTTCTGCCTGGCCATGCGGATCAAGGGCGAAACCCCCGAGGAAATGGCCGGTTTCCTCGACGCCTTGCATCAGCGCCTGAATCTTCTGCCCGCCCAGAACGGCCCCGTCGTCGTGCTGCCCAGCTACAACGGCGCGCGCAAGCTGCCGGTGCTCACGCCGCTGCTGGCGCTGCTGCTGGCCCGCGAAGGCGTGGGCGTGCTGGTGCATGGAACGCCCACCGAATCCAGCCGCGTTTCATCATCAGATGTGCTTGCAGCGCTGGGTACGCCTGCGCTGACAGCTATCAAACCCATAGCACCCGGCGAAGTGGTGTTTGCACCCACCGAGTTGCTCAGTCCGGCGCTCAAGCGGCTGCTCGATGTCCGCCGCGCGGTCGGCCTGCGCAATCCGGCGCACAGCCTGGTCAAGCTGATGAATCCGGTGGCCGGCAAGGCGCTGGTCGTCAGCAGCTACACGCATCCCGAATACGCGCTGTCCATGGCGGCCACCTTCGAGCTCGTCAAGGCCGATGCGCTGCTGCTGCGCGGCACCGAAGGCGAAGGCGTGGCCGATGCGCGCCGCGCGCCGCAGATGCAGGGGTTTATCAAGGGGCAGCGCGTGCTGTTCGACGAAGGCGTCAGGGGAACCTTGCCCTCGGTGCCCGATCTTCCCAAGGCAATCGACGCCGCCAGCACCGCCGCCTACATCCGCTCGGTGCTGGACGGAAACAGCCCCGTGCCGCCTTCCATTTCGCAGCAGGTGGAACACATCGTGCAACTGACCAGACCACTATGAACCACAGCAAAGTCACCCTCGTCGGTGCAGGGCCGGGCGACCCTGAACTCCTCACGCTCAAGGCCCTCAAGGCCATCCAGCAGGCCACGGTGCTGTTTGTCGATGACCTCGTCAGCGCGGACATCGTGGCGTTTGCCTCATCCAAGGCGCGCATCGTCTATGTCGGCAAGCGCGGCGGCTGCAAATCGACGCCGCAGGCCTTCATCGAAAAACTCATGCTCATGGCCGCCAAAGAAGGCGAAACCGTCGTCCGGCTCAAGGGCGGCGACCCGTTCATCTTTGGCCGTGGCGGCGAAGAGGTCGAGCACCTGAAGGCCGCCGGCATCCAGGTCGAAGTCATCAACGGCATCACCGCCGGGCTGGCCGCCGTCACGTCGCTGGGCGTGCCGCTGACGCACCGCCAGCATGCGCACGGCGTGGTCTTCGTCACCGGCCATGCCAAGCCCGGCGACACCGGCACCGACTGGCGGGCGCTGGCTGCCACCGCCCACAGCGCCCGGCTGACGCTGGTGATCTACATGGGCGTCAGCGGCGCCAAACGCATCCAGGATGAGCTGCTGAGCGGCCTGCCCGCCGCCACGCCAGTCGCCGTGATCCAGAACGCCTCCCTGCCCGCCCAGCGCCACATCCGCACCACGCTGGGCAGGCTGGCCACGGACATCCACCTGTCCGGCCTGGCCAGTCCGTCGGTCATCGTGGTCGGCGACGTCATCAGCGGCCTGGCGCAGGCCGCCGAGCATCCCGAGGCGCGCCGCACGGCCTGAGCGCCGCCTTCGGCCTGTCAGCCACGGCGCGGCTACACTCCCGGGTTCAAAAAACGCAGCAACAGGCAGCGGCCAGAGCGCTATGCTTTCCATAGCTGCCTGCGCCCGTCCTGCATGCGCAAGAGGCTGATTTGACTTATAAATTCGATGTAGTGGTGATGGGCGCCGGCGCCGCCGGACTGTTTTGCGCGGGCCAGGCCGGCCAGCGCGGCCTGAAGGTCTTGCTGCTGGACCACAGCGACAAGGTGGCCGAGAAAATCCGCATCTCGGGCGGCGGGCGCTGCAACTTCACCAACCTGGGCGCCACGCCGGCCCAGTTCCTGAGCGAAAACCCGCACTTTTGCCGCTCCGCCCTGTCGCGCTACACGCCGCAGGATTTCATTGAACTGCTGCAACGCCACCAGATTCCCTTTCACGAAAAGCACAAAGGCCAGCTGTTTTGCGACCGCTCCGCCGAAGACATCATCAACCTGCTGCTGGCCGAATGCGACGCCGGCCAGGTCACGCGCTGGGCCTCTTGCAGCATCAAATCTGTACTTTACGCAGACCAGACGGGCATCAGCAGCTATCAAATAGAGAGCAGCCGCGGCTTGATAGAAGCCGCGCAGGTGGTGATTGCCACGGGCGGGCTGTCGATTCCGAAGATAGGCGCGACCGATTTCGGCTATTCGCTGGCCAAACAGTTCGGCCTGCGCCTGGTCGAGCCGCGCGCAGCGCTGGTGCCGCTGACCTTCGACGGCGACGCCTGGGCGCCTTACGCCCCATTGGCCGGGCTGGCGCTGCCGGTGCTGATCGAAACCGGCCCGCCGGACGCCACGCCCAAACAGCGCAAAAAAGCCGTGGTGTTCGCCGAAGACCTGCTGTTCACGCACCGCGGCCTGAGCGGCCCGGCGGTGCTGCAGATTTCAAGCTACTGGCGCGAAGGCCAGCCGGTGCGCATCAACCTCGCGCCGGGCGTGGACCTGAGCGCCCTGCTGCTGCGCGCCAAGGCCGTGTCCAAAAAGCTGATCGCCAACGAACTCGCCAGCCTGGTGCCAGGCCGCCTGGCCGACGCCTGGGTCAGCCAGGATGCCGCGCTGCAGCGCCCCATCTGCGACGCCACCGACAAGGCATTGCAAGGGCTGGCGCAGCGGCTGGGCGACTGGCAACTCACCCCCAGCGGCTCGGAAGGCTATAAAAAAGCCGAAGTGACGGTCGGCGGCGTCGATACGCGCGATTTGTCCTCGCAAACCATGGAGTCGAAACAGCCGGGACTGTACTTCATCGGCGAAGTGGTCGATGTGACCGGCTGGCTGGGCGGCTACAACTTCCAGTGGGCCTGGGCCAGCGGCTTTGCCTGCGCGCAGGCGCTGGCGGCAAGGCAGCTTGAACAAGCGGCGTAACGCGCTCCAAAACAGGCGGCAGCGACTGCCTGTTTGAAGACATGGAGGCCTTGCTGCAAGCGGGTTGGGCGGTGGATTGAAAAACGCACTGACACCGCACTGACCGAAAACGAAATCAGCCCCTGGCGCAGTATCAATAAGCGCCAACAGCTATTATTTTCATAGCGCACAAGACCTGAAACCACAAAAGATGTCATCCCGCTCCGGCCGGCAGAAGTTGCGGAAATTGGGATGTTTCAGCCGTGCCCGGGTGGCGAATGACGCGCCGCGCAACACCTTGTGCGTGCCAAACGAAGGCTCCGAATACGCCCGCCACGGGTCAGGCGCAAAGCCCGGATACGGCCTGAAGGTCGTGCCCGTCCACTCCCACACGTCGCCCCAGCGAAAACCCCGGCGCGCCGCCGTGTGCGCAGCCGCCTCCCACTCCACCTCGGCCGGCAGGCGGCGCCCGGCCCAGCGGCACCAGGCGTCGGCTTCCCACCAGCTCAGGTGCATGGCCGGCTGCGTGCCCTGCATGCGCATGGGCTGACCAAAACGGGTCTGGATGACGGCGCCGCTGCCGATGCCGATCTGCTCGACATAGCGCGGGCCGCGCCGGCCCTCGCCCTCACCCGCCGCCAGCGCCTGCAGCCATTGCCAGCCGTCCGGATGCCAGAACGCCGGCTGGTCATAGCCGCCATCGCCGACAAACTCGACGTACTGCGCCCAGGTCACGGCCTGCGCGTCGATTTCAAACTCGGGCACGCTGATGGCGTGTACCGGCCGTTCATTGTCAAAAGAAAACCCCGTCCCGGCGCCTGACGGGCTGCCCACCTGCCAGGTGGTGGCCGGAATCAGCAAGGGCTCCCGCAGCGCCATCGGCGCAGGCGTGAAAGCGGTTTGCAGGGGCCGCTCCAGCGACAGGCCCAGCGTCTGCGCCATGCAGGTGAACGCCTCGTCCTGCAGGTCTTCGTGAAACAGGCACAGCCGGTAAAAGTAGAGGGCATCGTCATCGGTACCGGCTTTTTCGAGCAATTCAAGCGTGCATTCCAGCGTGTCGAGCAAATAGGTGCGGCAGCGGCCCATGCCCGGCAGCGGCAGCGCCAGCGTCCAGCGCGCGTCATGCGGTGCCTGTTCGGGGTCCCACCAGCGGTCGGCGTTCGGCTCCATCGACGCCAGCCGGGACTGGCCAGGCGGGCAGCGGCTGCCCAGCGCCCGCTGCAGGTTGCGGCCAATCCAGCGTTCCTGGAACCAGGCGACATGGCCGATCATCCACAGCGGCGGGTTCAGCTCGGGCGTTTGGGGTATCTTGAAATCCACCGCTTCCAGCGCATTCTGGTACTGGCCAAACAGGTGCAGCGTGTGGTTGCGCGCATCCATCAGCGCGAGCGACAGCAGCTCGGGGCCTGCGCGCCGCATCAGCGGCGAGTCGATCAGCTTCGGGCTGTCGGCGGCCGGCAAGGAGGATGAAGAGGGAAAGGGTTCTGTAGCCACGGCAAGTGTCCTGAAAGCAGCCTGAAAAACGGGCGTATCTGGCGGGCAGGGAAAATCCAAGCATAGCAAGGCATGGGCGCGGCGCGGCAAAAAAACCGTCTTTTTGCCCTGTAAAACCCGTCTCGAAATCACCGTGTTCTAAACTTGCCGCATGAACGCGCCAGACACTCCTTCCTCCACGCCCTTGAGGGCGCCAACCCTCACGCCCCGCCTGACCAGCCTGTCCCACGGCGGCGGCTGCGGCTGCAAGATCGCGCCCGGCGTGCTGAGCGAAATCCTCAAGAACTCCAGCAACCTTCCCGGCTTAAACCTGCCGCCGCAACTGCTGGTCGGCATTGAAACCGCCGACGACGCCGCCGTCTACCAGCTCAACGACGAGCAGGCGCTGATCGCCACCACCGACTTTTTCATGCCCATCGTCGATGACCCGTATGACTTTGGCCGCATTGCCGCGACCAACGCCATCAGCGACGTGTACGCCATGGGCGGCACGCCCATCATGGCGCTGGGGCTGGTCGGCATGCCGATCAACGTGCTGCCGCTGGAAACCATAGGCGCGATTTTGCGCGGCGGCCAGGACGTGTGCCGCGATGCCGGCATCCCGATTGCGGGCGGCCACACGATTGACTCGGTCGAGCCGATTTACGGCCTGGTGGTGCTGGGGCTGATTCATCCGTCGCGGGTCAAGAAGAACTCGGGCGCCAAGGCCGGCGATGTGCTGATCCTGGGCAAGCCGCTGGGCGTCGGCATCCTGTCGGCCGCACTGAAAAAGGAAGCGCTGAACGCCGAAGGCTATGCGCAAATGATTGCCGTCACCACGCAGCTGAACAAGCCCGGCATCGAGCTGTCCAAAATGAAAGCGGTGCATGCCATGACCGACGTGACCGGCTTCGGCCTGCTCGGCCACGGGCTGGAACTGGCGCGCGGCGCGCATCTCAAGATGCAGCTTCAGCTCGACCAGATTCCGCTGCTGCCCGGCGTGCTGGATCTGGCGTCGCAAGGCATGATCACCGGCGCCTCGGGGCGCAACTGGGACAGCTACGGCGCGCAAGTCTCGTTGCCCGCCCGCATCAGCCCGGCGCACCAGGCGCTGCTGAGCGACCCGCAGACCAGCGGCGGCCTGCTGGTGGCCTGCGCGCCCGAGGCGGCCGATGCGGTGCTGGCCTGCTTTAAGAGCCACGGCTTTGACGGCGCGCGCCAGATCGGCGAGATGCTCGAAGGCAGCGGCGTCACCGTCGGCTGATGCGCTTGCCGGCCTGCTGAACGGAAGCCAGGCACGCAGGACAGGCACACCGCCGCACTGCAAACACGCCCTCGCGGAAACAGGCGGCGGCCTTTGCGCTTGTTCTTACAATCCCCCACTCACGCCAGGCATCATGCGCCGGACCTGATCGGGTCCGGCGCACGGGATTTGTGCGCGCATCCTTTACCCCGGAGACAAAAATTGCACGCCTTACTTAAATTTTCAAAAGCCGTGGACTGGCTGAACACCCAGGTCGGCAAATACGCCATCTGGCTGATCCTGGCCTCCACCGTCATCAGCGGCGTCAATGCCGTGGTGCGCAAGCTGTTCAACATGAGCTCGAACGCCTACCTCGAAGTGCAGTGGTATCTGTTTGCCGCCTCCTTTCTGCTCGCCGCCGGCTACACGCTGCTGCACAACGAGCATGTGCGCATCGACGTGGTGTCCAGCCACCTGTCCAGGCGCGGGCAGATCTGGGTGGACATCATCGGCTTCACCTTTTTCCTGACGCCGATCTGCGCGGCGATTCTCTGGTACGGCATCCCGTTTTTCATTCAGGGCTACCAGTCGGGCGAGATGTCGCCGAACGCGGGCGGGCTGATCCGCTGGCCGGTGTACGCCATGATTCCGCTGGGTTTTTCGCTGCTGCTGCTGCAGGGCTGGTCGGAACTCATCAAGCGCATCGCCTTCCTGCAGGGGCTGATTGAAGACCCGACGCTCAAGCGGGTTGAAAAGACCCCCGAAGAAGAACTGGCCGAAGCGATTCGCCGGCAGGCCGAATCCAAAACCAGCGCCGTCTGAGCGCAGGAGCATCACGTGGAATTTTTGACGCATAACTTTGCCCCGATCATGTTCGCGGGCCTGATCGTATTTTTGCTGATGGGCTTTCCGGTGGCCTTCAGCCTGGGCGCCTGCGGCCTGTTCTTCGGCTTCGTCGGCATCGAGCTGGGCCTGCTGCCCGAGGCGCTGATCCAGGCGCTGCCGCTGCGCCTCTTTGGCATCATGCAGAACGACACGCTGCTGGCGATTCCCTTCTTCACGCTGATGGGGCTCATTCTGGAGCGCAGCGGCATGGCCGAGGACTTGCTCGACACGATTGGCCAGCTGTTCGGCCCGATTCGCGGCGGCCTGGCGCTGGCGGTGATCTTCGTCGGCGCGCTGCTGGCCGCCACCACCGGCGTGGTGGCGGCGTCGGTGATCTCGATGGGCCTGATCTCGCTGCCCATCATGCTGCGCTACGGCTACGACCGGCGCATTGCCTCGGGCGTGATTGCCGCGTCGGGCACGCTGGCGCAGATCATTCCGCCTTCGCTGGTGCTGATCATCCTGGCCGACCAGCTGGGCCGCAGCGTCGGCGACATGTACAAGGGCGCGTTTTTGCCGGGCTTTCTGCTGACGGGTTTTTACGCCGGCTACGTTATTTTGCTCGCCATCTTCAAGCCCAGGCGGGTGCCGGCGCTGCCGCTGGAAGCACGCATCTTTCGCGAACCCGGCGGCTCCAGCGGCACGCCTTCGCTGCTGCTGCTGACTGGGGTGTCGGCAGGCGCGGCCATCTTCCTGGGCCAGCACATGGCCGATGTGCATACCTGGTGGAGCGGCGAGCCGGTGGCCAGCGTGCCAAAAGACGAAACCATCGTCGTGTCGCTGTGCGCCGGCGTCATGCTGGCCTTTGTCATCGCCGTGGTGAACAAGGTCACGCGCCTTGGCCTGCTGTCGCGCATGGCCGAGCGCGTGACCTTTGTGCTGATTCCGCCGCTGCTGCTGATCTTTCTGGTGCTGGGAACGATTTTCCTGGGCGTCGCCACGCCGACCGAAGGCGGCGCGATGGGGGCGCTGGGCGCGCTGGTCATGGCGCTGGCGCGCGGCCGGCTGAGCTTTTCGCTGCTCCGGCAGGCGCTCAACACCACCACCAAGCTGTCGTGCTTCGTGGTGTTCATTTTGATCGGCTCGACCATCTTCAGCCTGGTGTTCCAGGGCGTGGACGGCCCGCGCTGGGTCGAGCACCTGCTGACCAGCCTGCCGGGCGGCCAGGTCGGCTTTTTGATCGTGGTGAACATCATGATCTTTTTCCTGGCGTTTTTCCTCGACTTCTTCGAGCTGTCCTTCATCATCGTGCCGCTGCTGGCGCCGGTGGCGCAAAAGCTGGGCATCGACCTGATCTGGTTCGGCGTGCTGCTGGCCGTGAACATGCAGACCTCCTTCATGCATCCGCCCTTCGGCTTTGCGCTGTTTTATTTGCGCAGCGTGGCACCCAACCTGCCCTACATCGACAAGCTGACCAAAAAGCAGATCCAGCCGGTCACGACCATGCAGATCTACTGGGGCGCCGTGCCTTTCGTGGTGATCCAGATCATCATGGTGGGCCTGATCATCGCGTTTCCGGGCATCGTGTCGAACGGGGTCGAGAAGGCCGAGGTGGTGGACATGGAGAAAATCCGCCTGCAGATGGAAACCGACATCAACCAGTCGGAATCAGCCGAAATGCCTGCACCCGATGCGGGCAGCGGCGCCGGGGCAGGCGCCATGCCAGAGCCCGAGCCCAGCGCGGCGCCTGCGGTCGATGACAAGAACCTGTTCAAGCCCTCGGAAG
This sequence comes from Burkholderiales bacterium, assembly GCA_016000195.1. Classification (GTDB taxonomy): domain Bacteria; phylum Pseudomonadota; class Gammaproteobacteria; order Burkholderiales; family Burkholderiaceae_C; genus Polaromonas. The sequence goes on from JAECRO010000003.1 coordinate 120,963, forward strand.
GCGCGGCTTCAGACGTGAAAAAATAGGCTGATTCAAGTAAAAAACAGCTCCTGCGCACGCCCCATATGCGCAGGCAGCTATCATTTTCATAGTTTATTAGCCGTTGGCGGCCACAAAAAAACCGGCGGGCAGCCGGTTTTTTCTTTCCTGCGGGAGCCGCCATGAAGGCGGCACCGGCGCCCGGTATTTACAGCTTGACGCCCGTCAGGTAGCTGTCGAAACGGAATTCCGAAAAGCGCGCCCACAGCAGCTGGTCGCGCTGGAAGGCGCGCATGTCCTGGTGGATTTTCTTGAATTCGGCCGATTTGGCTTCGTGTTCGGCAAACACTTCCATCGACGCCTTGAAGCCCGCGTCCATGATGTCCCTGGGGAAAGGCTTGAGCTGGGTCTTGGCCGCCACCAGGCGTTTCAGGGAAATCGGGTTCACGGCGTCGTACTTGGCCGTCATGTCGCGCGCCGCCACGGCGGTGGCCGCATCGACAATCGCCTTGAACTCGGGAGTCAGCGCGGCATAGGCCTTGGTGTTGATGAAGAACTCCAGCTCGGCGCCGCCTTCCCACCAGCCGGGGTAGTAGTAGAACGGCGCCACCTTGTTGAAGCCGAGCTTTTCATCGTCGTAGGGGCCGACGAACTCCACCGCATCCAGCGTGCCTTTTTCAAGCGCCTGGTAGACCTCGCCAGCGGGCATGTTCTGGGCCACGACGCCCAGCTTTTGCATGGCTTCGCCGAACAGGCCGCCGCCCAGGCGCATCTTCAGGCCCTTCAGGTCGGCCACGCCCTTGATTTCCTTGCGGTACCAGCCGCCCATCTGGGTGCCGGTGTTGCCGGCGCTGCGGCTCTTGATGTTGTACTGGGCGTAGAACGCGTCCATCAGCTTGCGGCCGTTGCCGTGCTCCATCCACGAATCCATCTGGCGGGCGGTCAGGCCGAAGGGCACGGCGCAGCCAAAGGCAAAGATCGAATCCTTGCCGGTGAAATAGTAAGGCGCGGTTTGCGCCATCTCGACGGTGCCGTTCTGCAGGGCATCGACCACGCCGAAGGCGGGCATCAACTCGCCGGCGGCATGCACCGACACTTCAAACTTGCCGCCGGACAGGGCCTTGACGGTCTTGGCAAACATTTCGGTGCTGCCGAAGATGGTGTCGAGCGACTTGGGAAAACTCGAAGCCAGGCGCCAGCGAACACTGGCCTGGGCATGCACCGCAGGCGCGATGCCGGCAGCCAGTACGCCGGCAATGCCTGCGTTTTTAATGAGTGATCGACGATTCATGAATACGCTCTCTTTGAAGGTTAACGATGGCTTGTTTCGCAGCAGCCTGCCCATCACCACCCAATATCTCTTGCAATGATGAATCTCTTGCAATGATGACTCTGGCAGTCACGATGGTCGTGGGTAACGGCACTTTTGTATTTTGTCAGTTTCTGCAGCGCAGGCAGACCCGTTCTTACCCGTAGAGGCGCGCCGCAAAAGCCCCTGTCCCAGGCAGGCGCACAGGGTCATGCCACCGACTTGAGCGCCACCTTGGGCAGCAGCCCGCTCGGCTGCAGGCTGTTGCCATCGAAGCGTGCGCGGATGGCCGACTCGATGCCGGCAGCATCCAGGCCTTGCAGGGCCAGCAGCTGGCCAACCTCGCCATGCTCGATGAACTCGTCCTTCAGGCCCAGTTGCAGCAGCGGCTTGAGCACGCCCGCAGCCTGCAGCGCTTCACTCACCGCGCTGCCGGCGCCGCCCATGATGGCGCCCTCCTCGACCGTGACCAGGGCTTCATGGCTGGCGGCTATTTTCAGCAGCAGTTCGCTATCGAGCGGCTTGGCCCAGCGCATGTTGACCACGGTTGCGCCCAGCTTTTCAGCGGCCTGCAGCGCCGGATACAGCAGCGTGCCGAAGGCGAGGATGGCAATGCCCTTGCCTTCGCGGCGAACCTCGCCCTTGCCGAAAGGCAGCGACTTCAGGCCGGCTTCGGGCTCGACACCCGCGCCGGCGCCGCGCGGATAACGCACGGCGACCGGCGAGTTTTGCTCGAAGGCCGTGGTCAGCAGCTTGCGGCATTCGTTTTCATCGGCCGGGCAGGCAATGCTCATGTTGGGAATGCAGCGCAGGAACGGGATGTCGTAGGCGCCGGCATGGGTCGCGCCATCGGCGCCGACCAGGCCGGCGCGGTCCAGCGCAAACACCACCGGCAGGTTTTGCAGCGCCACGTCGTGGATCAGCTGGTCATAGCCGCGCTGCAAAAAGGTCGAGTAAATCGCCACCACCGGCTTCAGGCCTTCGCAGGCCATGCCGGCGGCAAAGGTCACGGCGTGCTGCTCGGCAATGCCGACATCGTGGTAGCGCTTGGGGAAGCGCTTGTGGAATTCGACCATGCCCGAGCCTTCGCGCATGGCCGGCGTGATGCCGATCAGGCGCGGGTCATGCTCGGCCATGTCGCAGAGCCAGCGGCCAAATACCTGGGTAAACGTCTGCCTGGCAGGCGCGGTGGGTTTTTGCAGGCCCATGGACGGGTCGAACTTGCCGGGGCCATGGTAGGCAATCGGGTCGGCTTCGGCGAGCTTGTAGCCCTGGCCCTTCTTGGTCACGACATGCAAAAACTGCGGACCCGCGCCGCTCGCCATCAAATGCTTGATGTTTTCCATCGTGGGAATGAGCGACTCCAGGTCGTGGCCGTCAATGGGCCCGATGTAGTTGAAGCCGAAATTCTCGAACAGCGTGGCCGGCACCACCATGCCCTTGGCGTGCGACTCCAGGCGCCGCGCCAGCTCCAGCAGCGGCGGGGACACCTGCAGCACCTTTTTTCCGACATGCCGGGCCGAGGCGTAGAAACGTCCACTCATCAGCTGCGCCAGATGGCGATTCAGCGCGCCCACCGGCGGGCTGATGCTCATGTCGTTGTCATTGAGCACCACCAGCAGCTTGCAGTCGTCATGCACTCCGGCGTTGTTCAGGGCCTCGAACGCCATGCCGGCGCTCATCGAGCCGTCGCCGATGATGGCGACCGAATTGCGGTCTTCGCCCTTGAACTGGGAAGCCAGCGCCATGCCGAGCGCCGCCGAGATCGAGGTCGATGAATGCGCCGTGCCGAAGGTGTCGTATTCGCTCTCGTCGCGGCGCGGGAAGCCCGACAGGCCGCCAAACTGGCGCAGGCTGGCCATGCGCTCGCGCCGGCCGGTGAGTATCTTGTGCGGATAGGTCTGGTGGCCCACGTCCCAGACCAGCCGGTCGTCGGGCGTGTTGAAGACATAGTGCAGGGCCACGGTCAGCTCGACCGTTCCCAGGTTGGAGCTCAGATGGCCACCGGTTTTGGAAACGCTGTCGATGACATAGGCGCGCAGTTCGTCGGCCAGCGCCTTGAGCTGGGTGCGGGGAAGCCGTCGCAGGTCAGCGGGGCTGTTGATGGTTTCAAGCAATGCGTACATCGTGGTGTATTTCTTTTATGGCAAGGCCGGGCCGGGCCTAGTGCTGGCGGTTGACCAGCATGTCGGCCAGTGCCTGCAGGGCATCGGTGTTCTCAAGCCCGCTGGCCTGCAGGCTGCTCAGGGCCTGCGCGAGCAACTGCTGCGCGTAGTCATGGGAGGCCTGCAGCCCCATGAGCGAGACAAAGGTCGGCTTGTCCTGGGCGGCATCCTTGCCGGCGGTCTTGCCCAGCGTGGCGGCGTCGGCCGTCACGTCCAGAATGTCATCGACGACCTGGAAGGCCAGGCCGATGGCCGCGCCGTAGTCGCGCAGCGCAGCCAGCGCCACCGGCGATGCCGTGCCGCAGGCCGCCCCCATCATCACGCTGGCTTGCAGCAGCGCGCCGGTTTTAAGGCGATGCATCTCGTGCAATTGCGCCGATGTCAGGGGCAGGCCGACGCTGGCCAGGTCAATCGCCTGCCCGCCGGCCATGCCTTGACAGCCCGCGGCCTGCGCCAGCAGGCGGCACAGGCGCGCCTGGGTGGCGGCATTGACCGAATCGTCATCCGGCGTGAGAAGCCCGAAGGCCAGCGCCTGCAGCGCGTCGCCGGCCAGCAGCGCCTGCGCCTCGCCAAACCTCACATGCACCGTGGGCTTGCCCCGGCGCAGCACGTCGTTGTCCATGCAGGGCATGTCGTCATGCACCAGCGAATAGGCGTGAATCAGCTCGACCGCGCAGGCCGGGCGCATGGCGGCCGGCGCAGAGCCATTGACCGCAGCGCAGGCCGCCATGACCAGCAGCGGACGCAGGCGCTTGCCGCCGTCAAGCACGGCATAACGCATGACATCGCCCAGGCCGGCCGGTGCAGGGGCTTCTACCGGATCGGCCACCCAGCGGGACAAGGCCTGCTCGATGGCGGCGAGCTGCCCGGCGCTCCAGGCGCTCAGGTCAAACAGGGGAGATTTTTCAGGAGCGTTCAAATCAGTGGTCTCTTGCGCTGGGGCGGTGACGCCGTTGATGACGGTGAAAATTATTCGGTTTCCAATTCAATGAATACGGCATTAGACGCCGTGCGCAAGCCGCGCGGGCAGCACGGCAAGGCGGGAGCCAGGGCATATCGCATTGAATTGAAAATGGAATTACGCTTGCAGCCAGGGCTTGAGCTCGGTGCCTTCCAGCACCTTGATCTGGGTTTCAACCGCTTCGAGCCGGTCCCGGCAAAACTTCAGCAGTTGCGCGCCGCGCTGGTAGCCGCTCAGCAACTGGTCCAGCGGCAGCTGGCCCGACTCCAGACGACCCACCAGGCCTTCGAGTTCCTGCAGCGCGGCTTCGTAGCTGGCGGGCAAGGCAGGCGCCGGTGCGTCACCGCTGGCCACAGCCGGCGTTGCCGATGAAAGTGAGGAGGCAGAACTTTTGGCCATGAATATTTGATAAATGGAGCTGATTTTAGGCGGTTGCAAAGATTTTGAGCGCTGGCGCGCCTGCGCCAGCGTCAGGCTGCATTATCCCGTGACCCCGTGCGGACTCTTGAAAGCAAATGGCACGGGTAGAATTGATAACAGTTCTCATGCCTCATGCCGGCATGTTTCACCGTTTTTAGCGAACGGATATACCGGCATTTTTTTATTTCTGGGTTGCATTGCAGTTTGCCTGTTCACCCGGCTTTTTTTATAGGCCTGCCACGCCTGGCTGCGTTGGCCTGTTGAGAGAAATTGATGCCCGATAAAAGCCTTCGCCTGTTGCAAGCCACCAGCCAACTCCCCATTTCCAGCTATTTCGACACCGGCCTTTACCAGCGAGAGCAGCAAAAACTGTTTGCGCGCGGGCCGCGCTACCTGGGCCACGAACTGTCCGTGCCCAACCTGGGCGACTACTACACCCTGCCGCATGAAGGCGACGGCCGCGCGCTGGTGCGCAACGCCTCGGGCATCGAGCTGATCTCCAACGTCTGCCGGCACCGCCAGTCCACCATGCTGCAGGGCCGGGGCAACACCGGCAGCAACATCGTCTGCCCGCTGCACCGCTGGACCTACAACACCTCGGGCGAGCTGATCGGCGCGCCGCACTTCGAGGTTGACCCGTGCCTGAACCTCAACCGCTACAAGACCACGAGCTGGAACGGCCTGGTGTTTGAAGACAACGGCCGCAACATTGCAGCCGACATGGCGGCCCTGGGCCACATGGCCGACCTGGACTTTTCAGGCTACCAGCTCGACAAGGTGCATCTGCACGAGTGCAACTACAACTGGAAAACCTTCATCGAGGTGTACCTGGAGGACTACCACGTCGGCCCCTTCCATCCCGGGCTGGGCGGCTTTGTGACCACCGACGACCTGCGCTGGGAACTCGCGCCACACTATTCGGTGCAGACCGTGGGCGTGTCCGACAAGCTGGGCAAGCCGGGCACCGATGTGTACAAGAAGTGGCACGACGTGGTGCTGCAGTACCAGCAGGGGCAGCCGCCCAAGTACGGTGCCATCTGGCTCACCTGCTACCCGCACATCATGATCGAGTGGTATCCGCACACGCTGGTGGTCAGCACGCTGCATCCGCAGGGGCCGGACAAGACCCTCAACGTAGTGGAGTTCTTCTACCCCGAGGAAGTCTGCGCCTTCGAGCGCGAGTTCATTGAAGCGCAGCAGGCCGCCTACATGGAAACCTGCGTCGAGGACGACGAGCTGGCGCTGCGCATGGACGCCGGCCGCAAGGCGCTATTGCAGCGCGGCGACAACGAGTTCGGCCCCTACCAGAGCCCGATGGAAGACGGCATGCAGCACTTTCACGAGTGGTATCGCCGCGAAATGGGCGCCAGCAAAACCACCCAGATGATCTGAGGCGCTTGCACCCCGGCAAATAGCTGCTATTTATTTAATAGCTATCAACACTGACAAGACAAGCGCTAGAGCCTGTTTTAACGCATAAAACAACCTGAAAGACGCGATGCAGGCTGGCTGGATGCTTTTTTCCTCGCTCATGTTTGCGACGATGGGGTTTTGCGTGAAGTTCGCGTCGGCGCACTTCAGCCTGGAACTGGCAGCAGGCCCTGTGGCTGCTGCCGATCGGCATTCTGGCGTCGCTCGGCCAGCTGGCCATGACCCGCGCCTATTCGATGTCGCAAAATCATGGCGGAACCCTGATGGTCGCCAACCTGCAATATTCGGGGATAGTGTTCGCCGCCCTCTACAGCTTGATTCTTTTTGGTGACAATATTCCCATGACAGGCTGGGCCGGCATGGCGCTCATCATCGTCAGCGCCCTCGCGGCCACCGTGCTGCAGGCCCGCGCAGCGCCCGATGCACCGGCTGAAGAACATTGAATCCGCTACCGAAGGAACACCCCATGAACTACACCACCCTGATTTCAGCCGAACAACTGCAGGCGCTGATGAAAAGCGGCCAGCCGCTGCGCATCTTTGACTGCACTTTCGAGCTGATGCAGCCGCATGCGGGCGAGCAGCATTACCAGGCAGCGCACATTCCCGGCGCGATTTACGCCGACCTGGAAACCGCCCTCAGCGCCCGGCATGGCATGCCCGGCGCGCATGGCGTGATCACGGCCACGGGTGCCGATGCGCCGGCCTCGGGCGGGCGCCACCCGCTGCCCAACCGCGAAAAATTCGCCACCTGGCTGTCCAGCGTCGGCATGGGCAACGAGATGCAGGCCGTCGTCTATGACCGCAACGGCGCCAATTATTGCGGCCGCCTGTGGTGGATGCTCAAATGGGCAGGCCATGAAAACGTCGCCGTGCTCGATGGCGGGCTGCAGGCCTGGCAGGCGGCCGGCGGCGCGGCCAGCAGCGGCGAGGAGCCCGCGCACTTCCAGACCCACTTCCTGCTCGGCCCTGAACGGGCCACGCTGGTGGATGCGGACCGCGTGGCCAGCCAGCTCGGGCGCCCCGCCCAAACCCTGCTGGATGCGCGGACCACGCCCCGCTTCAAAGGCGAGGTCGAGCCGCTCGACCCGGTTGCCGGCCATATTCCGGGCGCACTCAACCGGCCATTCGGGCAAAACCTGACACCTGAAGGCCGCTTCAAGCCGGCCGAACAATTGAAGGCCGAGTTTGCCGCCCTGCTGGGCCAGCGCGACCCGGCAACGGTTGTCCACCATTGCGGCAGCGGCGTCAGCGCCCTGCCCAACCTCATTGCCATGGAAGTCGCCGGCCTGGGCCGCACCGCGCTTTATGCCGGCAGCTGGAGCGACTGGTGCAGCGATGCGAGCCGCCCCATAGCGCAAGGCTGACCCACCGCAACGCCTGCGTGCGCAAAAAAAGCGCCATCCGTCGTATGCGGATGGCGCTTTTCTCTGGGGGAAGGCGTCGGTCAATGCAAAGGCTGGCCAGCTTTATCCGCCGCTGCCGCTGGCACCGCTTGCGGGCGGCATGGCGGGGCTGCCGCTGGAGCCTGCCGCACCGGTTGACGGGCTGCTCGGAGAAGACTCCGGCATGCTGGTGGTGTCAGTTTTTTTATTGCATCCCGCCAATGCCAGTGCGGCAGCCAGAGCAATCGCCACGACGGTGCCGGTTTTCAGTGTTGGTGCGTACATATCGGTTTTCCCTTTAAAAATTGGAATGGCGGACTGTCAGCCCGCCAGTTGTCAATTTATCTGCGCACCAAGCGTTTGCCGCATGAGACATAGGCCCAAGGGAATGTAAGGATTTTTCGCGTCACCATTCAGTCCTGGCGCTACGACAGCCCAAGGTAAGGCAAATGCGCCGTATTGTTTCCATTTGTCCTACATCGATTGTCCAGCCAATACTGACAAAAATGCTAGAAACTATGGCCTAAATTGATGGTGTGACAGGCAATAGGGCCAGTCACTTTCAACCCACAGAATGCGGCCCCTTCAAACCCAGGGCTTCAACGCGTTCTTCCTGAAGGAGACAGTGAAAATGGCTTCCAACACTCAAGCTCAAGACAGCAAGGGCAGCAAGGGCAGCAGCAATCAACGCGGCAAATCCGAGCGCGGTTTTGCCGCCATGGATCCAGAGCGTCAACGGGAAATCGCCAGGGAAGGCGGCAAGGCCGCGCATCTGAGCGGAAATGCGCATGAATTCACTTCCGAGGAAGCCCGCGCAGCCGGCCGCAAAGGCGGCCAGTCCAGCGGCAATCATCAGGGCGGCAAGCAACGCTGACAAAACCTCTGACAAGGCGAAAGGGGCGCTTGATGCGCCCCGGCTCTTTTTTGCCCGCATGAAAAATCCTGGCGCAACCCTACCAGGCGCCAGCAGTCAGGTATTGCCCAACCATGCATGGCGGGCGAGTTTCTGTCGTTTGTGCGGATTGTCCTTGTGGGCGCCGGAACTCGGACCAAAACCCCGGCTGCTTCTTGAGCCGTTATCCGGCCGCTCAAGCCGGTTTCCGGACGGTTTCGCTTCACGCTCGCTATCGGGTTTGTAATCGCTCATGATGTCTCCTTGAGATGCGCGGCGGCTGGCGACTGCAGAAAAAGGGTGCTGAAAATGCAATGCCACCACAAGACTTTAAGCAGCGCGGCGCTTGCCTTTTGTAAGAAGTTCTCGTCATCGGCATAGGAAAAAGCTTATGCCCATCATCAAACAAATTTGACAGCCCGCAAAACCCGGACATGCTTTACTGAAACGGTGTTCCTCCATTTCAGCCATGGAGATTGCCATGCCACGCGGAGATAAATCAGGTTACACCGGCAAGCAAAAACGCCAGGCTGAACATATTGAAGAAGGCTACGGGAAAAAAGGCGTCCCTGAAAGCACCGCTCATTTCAAAGTCCTCCCAACATCAAGGGCACATCCTGTGCTTGCAACGGTGGCCGCTGCAACCATGGAAACAAGCACGGCCGCCAGAAAAGCCAGGTACAGCGCCAGCCGTGGGTGAACGCAGACTGAAAATATCGAAGTCATGGCCAGCCATGTCGGCCTGGGCTTCAACCCCAGCGCCTGGTGGGCCATTGCCGACCGGCTGGCACAGCCGCAAGGGCAATGGCAGCCCTTTTCGCGGCAAGACCGGGCCGCGTTCATGGCCTGCTCTACCCTGACCCGAGCCGTCCGGCCTGAGCCGCACCCGGTGCAGGGCCGGGCGTTAATGGACTGGCGCGGTCTCGACAGCAAAGCGCATGCTGACCAAGCGGTCTTGCCGTGACAGCCTCACATGCTCTGCAGCGGCCAGCGCCTGCACATCGCGCCACACCAGCTTGCGGTAGCCGTCGTCATACCGGTCCACACTGCCTTCGCCCACCGGACTGACCCGCAGGGACACAGTGACTTCAGCCGGGCTGGCGACCGCGCTGATCGTCAGGGCGGCCGGCTCGGTCATTGAGTCGGTCAGCGCAAGCAGTGCGGCGCTCAAAACCATGCGCATGGCGTCGCGCTGCACCTGAACCGGCATTTCTTCGACCTCATTGTCCAGACGAAAGCCGCAAAAATGCAGCATGGTGGCCAACAGGCCCACGCATTCCCTGACGCCTTCGTCCACCCCGGCCAGAACGCCCGGCTCGGGCGCCAGCCAGGTGCTCATGTCCACGCATTCCTCAAGCGCCGCCTTGGCAAACTCATTGATCTTGTCGGCCTCTTCGCGTACCGACTTCAAATCGGGTGCCGCAGCAGAAAGCTTGTGGTGCATGACGCCATAAATCAGCCCGATGGGCTGCAGGGGCCGCACCATGTGGTGTCGCAGGCAAGGCGCCAGACGCCTCAGGACCGCATAGCGGGCAGCCTCGATCTGCTGCTCGGACACTTCGCAGGATAAGGCGGCGCCATTCAGGGAGGTGCTGGTTAGTTGGGGGCTCATGTCTCCTGCTCTTCCTTATAAATGAGGTTGGCTTTCTGATGCGTGGCCTCTGGCGTCGAATATACCCCTGGGCCTACGCTGAAAGCAAATGGCGGCTGATTGAAATTCCACAGGAAGTCTGGTAGAGACGTTTGTATCAAAACGAAACACTTATTGCTCAGTTCCGGCCAGGGAATTTGTAGCCAGCGGCTACTCCTTGCGGCCTGCTTGAGCAGCGGCAGCCATCAGGCTTCTGCGCTGGGAACCAGCTGCGCAATGGTCTGGCAAATATGCGCCACCGTGGCGGGCTTGGAAAGGTGGGCGTTGAAGCCGCTCTGCAGGGTCCGCACGGTATCGACCTGCCGGCCATAACCGCTCAGGGCAATGGCTTTAAGGCTGCGCAAACCCGGACGCTTGCGGATATTGCGGATCAGGTCATAGCCGTCCATGGAAGGCATGCCGATGTCCGAGATCAGCAGGTCGTAAGTGCTTTTCTCCAGCATTTCGAGTGCCTGCGGGCCGCTGGTTGCCATGTCCACGGTGGCGCCTTCCAGGCTCAACAGCGCTGCAAACGGCTCCAGCAGGTCGATCATGTCGTCCACCACCAGAATATGGAGTCCCTTTAGATTTCCGGCTGCTGCAAGGGCTTTTTTGTCCTGCAGCCTGGTTTTGGCCAAAGGCAGCCAGACGGTGAAAGTGGCGCCCTTGTTCGGTCCGGCTGAATCGGCCAGCACTTTGCCGCCCTGGGCCGCCGTCAGCTCGCGCACCAGCGTCAGGCCCACGCCCAGCCCGGTATTGGCGCTGGCAGCCTGCTGATCCGGTGCCTGGACAAACATGCCAAAAATCCGGGGTAAAAACCCAGCTTCAATGCCCCGGCCGGTGTCGGTCACGGTAAATTTTGCAAACTCGGCATCGAGTGCCAGCTGCACCGTGATGCTCCCGCCTTCAGGCGTGAACTTGATGGCGTTGTTGATCAGGTTCCAGAGTATCTGCTCGGTCCGCACGCGGTCGCACAAGGCAATCACATTCTTGTCATCGCAGCTGTATTTCAGCGTCAGGCCTTTCCTGCTGGCCGCCTCACGGGCGGTCGCCGCAATCAATGCCGCCAGTTCATCAACATCCACCGGGGCCAGCCTGAGCGTCATTTTGCCGGTTCGCGCCCGTGACAGGTCCAGCAGGTCATCAATGATCTTGGTCTGGCTGGCCACTGCGCTGCGGATGGTTTCGCCGGCGCGAGCCACATCGGGCAGGCTGCGCACCGCGGGCTGGCTGAGCAGCAGCTCGGCATTGACCTGAATCAGGTTCAGCGGATGCTTGAGCTCGTGCGACATGACGGCCAGGAACTGGTCTTTCAGCTCATTGGCCTGCTTTTCCATGGCCAGCAGTTCATCGCAGCTGGCCTGCTGCGTTTTGCTCTCCGTGATGTCGCGCGCAATCTTGGCATAGCCGCCCATTCTGCTTTCCAGACGGGTGACGACGCCACTGCAATAAAAAGTGCTGCCGTCCTTGCGCAAATGCCAGCGCTCGTCCAGGCTGCGCCCCTCCTCGCGGGCGCTGCGCAACTCCTCTTCCGGCGCTCCGGCGGCCCGGTCTTCGGGCGTGAAGATGATGGAAAAAGGCTGGCCCACGATTTCTTTTTGCTCATAGCCAAAAATCCGCCTGGCGCCCACGTTCCAGCTGGTGATGAAGCTCTCCTCATTGATCGTGATGATGGCGTAATCCTTGGTGGTTTCGGCCGCGATGCGCAGCCGTTCCTCACCCTCGCGCAGCTGTTCCTCGGCCTGGTGCAAGGCCGTCACATCCACGAAGGTCAGCACCACGCCATCAATGCGATCCTCGGTCGTGCGGTAGGGGCGCAGGCGCGCCAGGTAGTGCTTGCCGTCGCTGCTGCTGACGGGCCGCTCCACCAGCGTCAAGGTCTTGAGTATTCCGGCGACATCATCAGGCATTCGCGTGTAGTCGAGCTTGTGGGTGATGTCGAGCAGGGGGCGGTCGATGTCTGACTCAATCAGGTTGAAGATGCTGGCCGCCTGCGGGGTAAAGCGCTTGATGTGCAGGCTCCGGTCCACGAACACGATGGCGATGTCCGAGGACGTGATCAGGTTTTGCAGGTCGTCGTTCATCTTGTTGGCTTCATCGACCTTGACTTTCAGTTCAAAGTTGACGGTGGTCAGCTCTTCATTGATGGACTGGAGCTCCTCCTTGCTGGTTTCAAGCTCCTCGGTGGCCGAGCGCAGTTCTTCATTGATGGCCTGCAGCTCTTCATTCGAGGCCTTCAGCTCTTCATTCGAGGTTTCCGCCTGCTCGATGGTTTCCTGCAAGTCTTCCTTGAGCTGCTTGATCTCGGCTTCAAGCTGGCTGATCACGCGCTGGTGCGCCTGATCGAACCCTTCGAGCACCAGATCGCGGGATTTTTCAGGCACTTCCTCAAACATCACCAGCGTGCGCGCCGATTCCGGGCCGTCCTCTCCGAAAACCCGCACGCTCATCTGGACCAGTATCTGGCTGTCGCCGCGCTGGATGGCGATGGCGTGGGTCTTGACGGGTTTGCCCGCATTCGTCGCCTGGTACAGCGCGGTGCGCAGTTCCGTGCGCAACTCGGGCTGCATGTTGTCCAGCAGGTTCACCGACGGCGTTCCACCGCCGGGCATCAAGAATTTTCCGACGTTCTCGGACAAATGCAAAATAGTGTGGTTCGCATCTATCAGCACGCTGGGCAAGGCCACCAGTTCAATGAGCTTGCGGTGCATTTCTGCAAACGAAGCGAGCTTGGGTGCGCGCCGCTCGGCTCCCAGCGGGGCGGAAACAGCGCGCTCCAACGGCAAATCCGTTGCCAGCAACAAGTGGCGTATGGCCTGTGCGTTCGGATTGGCCTTGTAGAAACGGTGATTTTTATCCACCACCGTGAAAAGGCTGGGTGCGGCATCCGCCGACTCCGAGCTGCCCAGGAACAGATAGCCTGCCGGCTTGAGCGCAAAGCGAAAGGTTTCAAGGACGCGGGTCTGGGCCGCCTTGTTCAGGTAAATCAGCAGGTTGCGGCAGCAAATCAGGTCGATTCTGGAAAATGGCGGGTCGCGCAGCAGGTTGTGATTGGCAAACAGCACCTTTTCACGCAGCGACTTGATGAACCTGAACTGATCCTGTTCCCGGACAAAGAACTGCCGCAGCCGTTCGGGCGACACATCGGCCTCGATGGAGGCGGGATACAGGGCATTGCGGCCGAAGGTGATGGCCCTTTCGTCAATATCGGTCGCAAACACCTGGAGTTCGGACGTGCAGTGATACAGGTCCATTTGCTCCTTGAACAGCATGATGACGGAATAAGCCTCTTCGCCCGTGGCGCAGCCGGCCACCCAGACCCGCACCGGCTCGTCCGGCCGGCGATTGCGCAACAGGCTGGGCAGCACATCGCGCTCAAGCGCCTCAAAGGCCTGGGGGTCGCGAAAGAAGTTGGTCACACTGATCAGCATGTCCTGGAGCAGCGGCTTGGCTTCTTCAGGATGCGCGCGCAGGAAGTCGCGGTAGGCCGGCAGATCAGGAACGCTGTTGACCTGCAGCCGGCGCTCGATGCGGCGCAGCACGGTGGCCGGCTTGTACTGCCGGAAATCGTTTTTGAAGTAGTTGCGCAGCAGGGCCATGATGTCCTGCAAGGCTTCTTCGGCGCGTTTGGCGGTCTCCGTGCTTTCGGACGCCATGACGCTCGCCGAAGGTTCGGGATTCCTGGACAGACTGATCTGGCGGGCATTGGCCCACAGCTCCATCAAACGCGGCGGCATGTCGGCCACCTTCAGGATGAGGTCTGCCATGCCGGTGGCGATGGCGGCCTTGGGCATGCCATCGTATTGGGCATCGTCGGGGGCCTGCGCCAGGGTCACGCCGCCGCCCTCCTTGACCCGGGCCAGGCCGGCAGCGCCGTCCATGCCGGTGCCGGACATGACGATGGCAATGGCCCTTTCCTGGTGAACCTCGGCCAGGGTGCGAAAAAACAGGTCTATGGCCAGGTGCATGCCCTTGACCCGGATGGGCTCGGACAGCTGCAGGTGCCCATCGTTCATCGACAGGTCATGGGTCGGGGGTATGACGTAAACATGGTCCGCTTCGATGGCGGTGCGTTCGTTCACCTGGACGACCGGCATTTTCGTCACCCGCTGCAAAATCCCGGCCACATTGCTTTCATGCGCGGGCGACAGATGAAGAATGATGACAAACGCCATGCCGCTGGCCGCTGGCATCTGTTCAAAAAACTGCAGCAGGGCTTCCAGTCCTCCGGCGGAAGCCCCTATGCCTACCACGGGAAAATCGAGCAGGCTTTTTATTGAACGGGCGGGTTCCTCGGGATCAAGGAAAACTTCGGGCGAATCTGGCATGCTGATGAACCGGTCTGGATATATATAGATAAGATTTAATGATACTGTTGGATATTGACAGAAAGCCAGCCGGATTAATGCCGCACAGTTTTGGCGATTATCCGCATCAGGTGGCCAATATGTCCATGCGCCAGCGCAAGGTTTGCAAGGTGCGCCGCCCATGAAAAAAGCGCCTTCAGACTGAACTGAAGGCGCTTTTTTTTGCGGATACAAGCCGGCGCGGCCAATGCTATATTTTTAATAGCTGACTATGCACGCCCTGCATGCGCAAAAGCACTAAAAGCCTTGAAAATCACTCGGCTTTCGCTGCCTTGGCGTAATTGGCGATGCCGTCGGCAATTTCCTGCCTGGCAGCATCCGGGCCTTCCCAGCCCGACACCTTGACCCATTTGCCTTCTTCGAGGTCTTTATAGTGCTCAAAGAAATGGGCAATGGTTTTCAGGCGCAGCGGATTCATGTCTTCCGGTTTTTGCCAGTGGGTGTAGAGCGAGCATTTCTTGTCGATGGGCACGGCCAGCACCTTGCCGTCTTCGCCGGCTTCGTCGGTCATCTTCAGGATGCCAATGACGCGGCAGGTCACGACCACGCCGGAAATCAGCGGAACCGGCGTGATCACCAGCACATCGACCGGATCGCCGTCACCGCTCAGGGTTTTTGGCACATAACCGTAGTTGCACGGGTAATGCATGGCGGTGCTCATGAAGCGGTCCACGAAAATCGCGCCGGACTCTTTGTCCACCTCGTATTTCACCGGGTCGGCATTCATCGGGATTTCGATGATCACGTTGAAAGAGTCAGGAGCATTTTTTCCGGGTGTAACTTTATCTAGGGACATGGTCGCTTTGGGTTGATGAAAAGACGTTGATGTTTCAATCCACGCCCAAGCACAGCTTGAGCGAAATTTGGAAGAGGTTACCCCTCTACCAAATAAATTCTATTCCCTGAAGGGGGATTTCAAACCGGAGTTTGTTTTTGATGAAAAGAAACGGGTTGCCAGGCCGTGCTTCCATCGGCTTGCCTGATGATGACCCGCTCTGCAATCAGGCGAGCCTGTCAAACAGACGGCATTTGCCCTCATTTTACTGATGCGGACCTTACGGGTTGCCAACGGCGCCTGTTTTCGCGTTTAATTTCCCAAGTTGGCCAATCGTCCTGTCGCCTGCGCGCGAGCCACGAGGAAGCAACGCAGCGGGTTCCGCGTGCGTGGCACCCATCAAGGCAAAACAACAACGTAGGAGGTACTTATGACTGGTCACTCAGCCGCGCTCATGCTGGCGCTGGTGTGCGGGCTCATTGCCGTGGGATACGGTTTTTGGGCTCGCAGCTGGATTCTTTCCCAGGACGCGGGCAATGCGCGCATGCAGGAAATCTCGGCCGCCATCCAGCTGGGCGCCGCCGCCTACCTGGCGCGGCAATACAAGACCATTGCCATCGTCGGCGTCATTCTGGCGGTGCTGATCGGCGTCTTTCTGGACGGCAAGACCGCCGTCGGCTTCGTGGTCGGCGCGCTGCTGTCGGGCGCCTGCGGCTTCATCGGCATGAATGTCTCGGTGCGCGCCAATGTGCGCACCGCGCAGGCGGCCACGCGCGGCATTGGCCCGGCGCTGGACGTGGCGTTTCGCGGCGGCGCCATCACCGGCATGCTGGTGGTCGGACTGGGCTTGCTGGGCGTGAGCGTTTTCTTCTGGTTCCTGGTCGGCAACGGCAACTACACGCCGACCGCCAAACTGGCCGAGCTGCTCAACCCGCTGATCGGCTTTGCCTTTGGCTCGTCGCTGATCTCGATTTTTGCGCGGCTGGGCGGCGGCATCTTCACCAAGGGCGCCGACGTGGGCGCCGATCTGGTCGGCAAGGTCGAAGCCGGCATTCCCGAGGACGACCCGCGCAACCCCGCCGTGATTGCCGACAACGTGGGCGACAACGTGGGCGACTG
>JAECRO010000048.1:0-6782 GCA_016000195.1 Burkholderiales bacterium
GCTCCCAGTGCACTACTTGCGCCATTGCCGGTCTGGATGAAAGCGCTCTAACCGCAATGCGCGTCAGCTTGCGCCAGCACAGTGCGGAGGCTCACGCTCTGCTTACAGCAGGGCCTTGAGCAATTTCGCCATCTCGGACGGATTGCGCGTGATGGTGAAGCCGCAGGCTTCCATGATGGCCAGCTTGGCATCGGCGGTGTCGGCGCCGCCAGAGATCAGGGCGCCCGCATGGCCCATGCGCTTGCCGGCCGGAGCCGTCACGCCGGCGATGAAGCCGACGATGGGTTTCTTCATGTTGGCCTTGCACCACTCAGCGGCTTCGGCTTCATCCGGGCCGCCAATTTCGCCGATCATGATGACGGCATCGGTGTCCGGGTCGTCATTGAAGGCGCGCATCACGTCGATGTGCTTCAGGCCATTGATCGGGTCGCCGCCAATGCCGACGGCCGTGGACTGGCCCAGGCCGATTTCGGTCAGTTGCGCCACGGCTTCATAGGTCAGCGTGCCGGAGCGGCTGACCACGCCGATGCGGCCGGCGCGATGGATGTGACCGGGCATGATGCCGATCTTGATCTCGTCGGGCGTGATCAGGCCGGGGCAGTTGGGGCCGAGCAGCAGCGTGCGCTTGCCGCCAGCGGCTTCCTTGGCTTTCATGCGGTTGCGCACTTCGAGCATGTCGCGGACCGGGATGCCTTCGGTGATGCAGATCGCCAGGTCGAGGTTGGCTTCGACGGCTTCCCAGATGGCGGCGGCAGCGCCGGCGGGCGGCACGTAGATCACCGACACTGTGGCGCCGGTCGCCTGGGCGGCTTCGCTCACGTTGGCAAAAATCGGGATGCCTTCGAAGTCTTCGCCGGCGCGCTTGGGGTTCACGCCCGCCACGAACGCTTCTTTGCCGTTCGCGTAGTCGCGGCACATGCGGGTGTGGAATTGGCCGGTCTTGCCGGTAATGCCTTGCGTGATGACTTTGGTGTTTTTGTTGATGTAGATCGACATGATTGTTTCCTGATCGTTTGCGCGGGCTTACTTGACGGCGGCGACGATTTTGGTCGCGGCGTCGGCCATGGTGTCTGCGGCAATGATCGGCAAACCGGAGTCGGCCAGCATTTTCTTGCCCAGGTCTTCGTTGGTGCCCTTCATGCGCACGACCAGCGGCACGCTCAGGTTCACGGCCTTGCAGGCGGCGATGATGCCGTCGGCAATGGTGTCGCACTTCATGATGCCGCCAAAGATGTTGACCAAAATGCCCTTGACTTCAGGGTTTTTCAGCATGATCTTGAAGGCTTCGGTGACTTTTTCAGCCGTTGCGCCGCCGCCCACGTCCAGGAAGTTGGCCGGCTCGCCGCCGAACAGCTTGATGGTGTCCATGGTCGACATGGCCAGGCCGGCGCCGTTGACCAGGCAGCCGATGTTGCCGTCCAGCGAGATGTAGGCCAGGTCGAACTTGCTGGCTTCGACTTCAGCCGGATCTTCTTCGTCCAGGTCGCGGTAGGCGACGATCTCGGGATGGCGGAACAGCGCGTTGGGGTCGAGGTTGAACTTGGCGTCCAGCGCCATCAGGGCGTTCTTGCTGTCGCGGTTCAGCGGGTTGATCTCGACCAGAGACGCGTCGGTGTCCATGTAGCACTTGTAGAGCTTCTGGAAAATGTCCACGGCCTGGGCGGTGGACTCGGGCGGCAGGCCGATGCCGTTGGCAATCTTGATGGCTTGCTCTTCGCCCAGGCCCGTCAGGGGGTCGATGAACTCGGTGATGATTTTCTCGGGGGTGGAATGGGCCACTTCCTCGATGTCCATGCCGCCTTCGCTTGAAGCGATGAAGGCCACTTTTTGCGTGGCGCGGTCGGTCACTAACGAAACGTAGTATTCCTTCTGGATGTCGGCGCCGTCTTCGATGTACAGGCGGCGGACCTTCTGGCCTTCGGGGCCGGTCTGGTGCGTGATGAGCTGCATGCCCAGGATTTCGCCAGCGATGCGCTTGACGTCTTCAATGGTCTTGGCGACCTTCACGCCGCCGCCCTTGCCGCGGCCACCCGCATGGATTTGCGCCTTGACCACCCACACCGGGCCGCCGAGTTTTTGCGCGGCTTCTACCGCTTCCTGCACCGTGAACGCAGGAATGCCGCGCGGCACTGGGACACCAAAATTGCGCAAGATTTCCTTGCCTTGGTACTCGTGAATTTTCATGAAAAACCTTCAGAATTCAGTAAAAAGAGGGGTGCAACAGGGAGTTGGGCAGGGCTGTTGGAGAGAAAAAAAACAGGCCATATCGGCTCAAAACCAGCGTGTTAGCGGTTACTGCGGGCAGCAGGACAGAACTGTATCATGCTGCGGCGCACAATCCTTTTGTCCACCTTACAGCGGCAAGAATCCAAAATAAATAATTACGTTTTGGTTCTGCCTGATTCCTGAAAGACCTTTATGTTCAAAATTTTCATCGATGGCGAAGCCGGCACCACGGGCCTGCAGATTCGTGAACGGCTGCAGGCCATGCCGCAGATCGGGCTGGTCAGCATTGCGCCCGAGCTGCGCAAAGATCCGGCCGCCAAGCGTGACCTGATGGCGCAGGTGGACCTGGTGATTTTGTGCCTGCATGACGACGCGGCGCGCGAATCGGTGGCCATGATTGACTCGCTGCCGGGCAGGAAACCCAAGATCATCGACGCCTCGACCGCGCACCGCACCGCGCCGGGCTGGGTGTTTGGTTTCCCCGAGCTGGTGCGCGGCCAGCAGCAAGCCATCATGGCGGCCGACCGCGTGGCCAATCCGGGCTGTTACGCCACCGGCGCGATTGCGCTGATCCGTCCGCTGGTGGATGCGGGCCTGATGCCGGCTGACTTCCCCTTGAGCCTGCCGGCCGTCAGCGGCTACTCGGGCGGCGGACGCCAGATGATTGAGGCTTACGAAGCCGGCACCGCGCCCGCCTTCGAGCTGTACGGCCTGGGCCTGGAACACAAGCACCTGCCTGAAATCATGCGCTACACCGGCTTGACGCGCCGCCCGGTGTTCATTCCGTCGGTGGGCAACTTCATCCAGGGCATGCTGGTGCAACTGCCGCTGCACCTGGACCTGCTGCCGGGCCAGCCGAGCGCGGCGCATCTGCATGATGTGCTGGCCAGCCACTATGCCGGCAGCGAATGGGTGACGGTCGAGGCCGCACCCGAATCGGGCAAGCTCGATGCGCTGGCGCTCAAGGACACCAACCAGATGGAGTTGCGCGTGTTCGGCAACGAGCACTACCGCCATGCGGTGCTGGTGGCGCGGCTGGACAACCTGGGCAAGGGCGCGTCGGGCGCCGCGGTGCAGAACCTGAAGCTGATGCTGGGGCTCTGAGCGGACACGGGCCCGGCCTGATTTATTCAAAATTGATAGCAGCTTGCGCCCGCAGCCATTGCGCAATGACCTGATTTCGCTTGGTTTTCAGGCGCGTCATTCGTCGTCGGACTGCGTCACCACGCGGCGAATCACGTCGCCGCCAAAACCCCGCGCGGCCAGAAACCGCATCTGTTTGGCCCGACCGGCTGCGTCCGGCGCCGGCCCGTCGAACTTGCGGCGCCAGATGCCCTGCGCACGTTCGAGTTCGCTGCCCTTGAGGCTGTTGACCGCATCGGCGACGGCCTCGGCGCCCAGCCCCTTGTTCAGCAGCTCGTACTTGATGCGCGAAGCGCCGAAGCGCGCGGCGCGCCGGTTGATCACCGACTCGACCACGCGCGCCTCGCTGATGAAATCCCTGGCCTGCAGCTCGTCGAGCACCTGCGCGAGCTGGCCCGGCGTTTCTTCATGCGGTTTGAGCTTGCGCTCCAGCTCGGCCCGCGAATGCTCGCGGGCGGCCAGATAGCGCAGGGCGCGGCCCTTGAGCGACAGGCCAAAGCCGGACCTGGACGCAGGTTTGACCTCACTCACCGGGCCAGTCTCCCGAATGCGCTATGCTTTTAATAGCTGCTTGCGCATACACAGCCTGCGCAAAAGCCTGATTCAGCATATAAAACCCGTGTCAAGGCACTGCGGGAGCCAACGGTGCGGCAAGCGCTTTCACGGGCTTCTCGACTTTTTCCGGCTTGGCGGCCTTTTCGGGCGCGGCGCTGCCTGCCTCGACCGGCACCAGCGGCACGCCCAGCGATTCGCGCACCTTGTTCTCGATCTCGATGGCCAGCGCCGGGTTTTCCTTCAGGAATTCGCGCGAATTGTCGCGGCCCTGGCCGATTTTCTCGCCCTTGTAGGCGTACCAGGCGCCGGCTTTTTCAACGATGTGGCCGGCCACGCCCAGGTCCAGCACTTCGCCCAGGCGGCTGATGCCTTCGCCATACAGGATGTCGAACTCGGCGGTCTTGAACGGCGAGGCGACCTTGTTCTTGACCACCTTGACGCGGGTTTCGTTGCCGATGACCTCGTCGCCCTTCTTGATCGAGCCGATGCGGCGGATGTCGAGACGCACCGAGGCGTAGAACTTCAGCGCATTGCCGCCGGTGGTGGTTTCGGGGCTGCCGAACATCACGCCGATCTTCATGCGGATCTGGTTGATGAAGATGACCATGCAGTTGGTCTTCTTGATCGTGGCCGTCAGCTTGCGCAGCGCCTGGCTCATCAGGCGGGCCTGCAGGCCGGGCAGCGAGTCGCCCATTTCGCCTTCGAGTTCGGCTTTGGGCGTGAGCGCTGCGACCGAGTCGATGACGATCAGGTCCACCGCGCCGGAACGGGTCAGCGAATCGACGATTTCCAGCGCCTGCTCGCCGGTGTCGGGCTGCGAGATCAGCAGTTCCTGCAGGTTGACGCCGAGCTTTTGCGCGTACTGGATGTCCAGCGCGTGCTCGGCATCGACGAAGGCGCAGGTGCCGCCGATTTTCTGCATTTCGGCAATCACCTGAAGCGTCAGCGTGGTTTTGCCCGACGACTCGGGGCCGTAGATTTCAACCACCCGGCCGCGCGGCAGGCCGCCCACGCCGAGGGCGATGTCCAGGCCCAGCGAGCCGGTGGAAACCACCTGGATGTCTTCAATCACCTCGCCGGCGCCCAGCTTCATGATGGTGCCTTTGCCAAACTGCTTTTCAATCTGGGCCAGCGCGGCGGCCAGCGCCTTGGCTTTTTCGGTGTTCAGGCCGGGTGCGGTCTTGATCGGTGCGTCCATGACAATATCCTTAAGAATCAATGAGGTAAAAAGTTTTGCACTCACTTTTCACCGATAGTTCAGTTGGCCTGCTGCAGGCACTACTGGGTGCATGGACAGTACTTTATGGGCAACATAGGTCAAAGTAAACCCTGTTTTTAGTCAGTTTTCCTGACGGAAAACCGCTGGACCGGATAGCATTCACCAGATGCAGGAAACCACTATTTCAAGCGCCCATGCCAGCTACGACACGACCTGGCGCCTGACCCACCTGGGCCGGCTGATGGGCGAGGCCCTGCGCCGTTTTGACGCGCGGGTGCTGGCGCTCATGGCCGGCAGCATCGAGGTGCCGCTGGCACTGTCGAACCTGGCGGCGCGCGACCAGGTGGGGGCCGCGCACATCCACATCACGCGCCACCTGGCCGTGGGCGGCTCGCGCCTGACCGACCTGGCACTAAGTGCCGGCATGAGCAAGCAGGCCATGGGCGACCTGGTTGATCAGTGCGAAGCCTGGGGCATTGTCAGGCGCGAAGCCGACCCGCATGACCGGCGCGCCCGGCGCGTGGTGTTCACCGAATCCGGCCTGGCCTGGCTGGAGGCTTTCCGTTGCGCCGTGGCGCAGGCCGAGGACGAGTTCCGGCAGGCCGTGGGCGACGATGTCGCGACCGTGGTGGCGCTGGGGCTGGAAGCCTATGCCGGGCCTTGAGAACGCTGGCCGCGCCTGACGCAGCCAGGGCGCGGCGCGGCCCCGCAAATCTGCGCGCCACCCGGTGATTACCCCTGTCCCGAAGCCTAAAATCCGAAGGGAAAATAGCGTTCATTCCGCACATCTTGATGCGGCTGATTTCTGGGAGACAAGTCCATGCGTATCTTGATTGCCGAAGACGACCAGGTTCTGGCCGATGGCTTGCTGCGCACCCTGCGCGCGTCCGGCGCCGCAGCCGACCATGTGGCCAGCGGCACCGAGGCCGAGGCCGCGCTGCTGACCAACACCGAATTCGACCTGCTGATCCTGGACCTGGGCCTGCCGCGCATGCACGGGCTCGAAGTGCTCAAGCGCCTGCGCGCGCGCGGCTCGGTGCTGCCGGTGCTGATCCTGACCGCCGCCGACAGCGTGGAGGAGCGCGTCAAGGGGCTGGACTACGGTGCCGACGACTACATGGCCAAGCCGTTTTCGCTGCAGGAACTCGAAGCGCGGGTGCGCGCGCTGGCGCGGCGCGGCATGGGCGGCGCAAGCAGCACCATCAGGCACGGCCCGCTGATCTATGACCGGGCCGGCCGGGTGGCAACCATCGACGGCCACATGGTGGAGCTGTCGGCGCGCGAGCTGGGCCTGCTCGAAGTGCTGCTGCAGCGCGTCGGCCGCCTGGTCAGCAAGGACCAGCTGGTCGAGCGGCTGTGCGAATGGGGCGAGGAAGTCAGCAACAACGCCATCGAGGTGTACATCCACCGGCTGCGCAAGAAAATCGAAAAAGGGCCGGTACGCATTGCCACCGTGCGCGGGCTGGGCTATTGCCTTGAAAAAATCCCTGGCTGATGGTGCCCCCACGCTCCCCACTTCGTGTGGTTCGCTGCCCCCCGGGGGGGCCGCCCGCCTGCAGTCCGGCAAAGCCGGCCCTGCGGCTTGAACTGGCGAACACGGGCTCCGACCGTTCGCTGATCGGCCCCTCAGAGGGGCAGC
>JAECRO010000048.1:6882-23926 GCA_016000195.1 Burkholderiales bacterium
AAACTTGGAGGCGTGCGCTCCAGCCCAGCCAGGGCCGCGGAACCGGCTTTGCCGGAACTGGCGAACACGGGCTCCGACCGTTCGCTGATCGGCCCCTCAGAGGGGCAGCAAACTCCACGCAGCGACAAACTTGGAGGCGTGCGCTCCAGCCCAGCCAGGGCCGCGGAACCGGCTTTGCCGGGCCGCAGGCGCAGCGGCCCCCTCGGGGGGCAGGGAGCTACACGCAGTGAGCGACCGTGGGGGCCTTCTTGAGACTTTTCCAGCGCGAGCGGCGCAGCCTGTTTGGCGAAATCCTCGACTGGATGCTCACGCCGCTGCTGCTGCTGTGGCCGATCAGCCTGGTGCTGACCTGGCTGGTGGCGCAAAACATTGCCGGCAAGCCCTTCGACCGGGCGCTTGAATACAACGTGCAGGCGCTGGCCAAGCTGCTGGTGGTCAGGAACAACCAGGTCCAGTTCAACCTGACCGCGCCGGCGCGCGAGATCTTGCGCGCCGACGACACCGACCTGCTCTACTACCAGGTGATGGGAACGCACGGCGAATACCTGAGCGGCGAGCACGACCTGCCGGCGCCGCCCGATGAAGAAAAGCTCGGCGACGGCGAAGTGCGGCTGCGCGAGGATTTCATCCTCGGCGAGGAGGTTCGCGTGGCCTACACCTGGATCAAGGTGGACGCGGAAGGCGCCACGCCGGCCACCCTGCCGGTGCTGGTGCAGGTGGCTGAGACGCTGGAAAAGCGCAAGACGCTGGCCACCGAGATCGTCAAGGGCACGATGGTGCCGCAGTTCGTCACGCTGCCGCTGGCGGTGCTGCTGGTGTGGCTGGCGCTGGTGCGCGGCATCAAGCCGCTGGCGCAGCTTGAAAAGCGCATCCGCGCGCGCAAGCCCGACGACATGAGCCCGCTCGACGAGACCGGCGTGCCCGAGGAAGTGGTGCCGCTGGTCGATTCGGTCAACGACCTGCTGAGCCGGCTCAAGGTCTCGCTGTCCACCCAGAAGCGCTTTCTGGCCGATGCCGCGCACCAGCTCAAGACGCCGCTGGCCGGTCTGCGCATGCAGGCCGACCTGGCGCAGCGCGAAACCGATGCCGGGCAGCTCAAGAATTCACTGCGCCACATCGGCCAGGCCAGCATACGCGCCACCCACACCGTCAACCAGCTGCTGGCGCTGGCACGCGCCGAAACCACCGGCCGCGCGCTGGCCAAGCAGCGCGTGGACCTGGTGAAAATCGTCTCGGAGATCATGGCCGACTCGGTGCCGCGCGCGCTGGAAAAAAAGATCGACCTGGGCTACGACGGCCCCGAGGCCGGAGAACAGGCAACCTTTCTTCAGGGCAACCCGACGCTGCTGGGCGAGCTGGTGCGCAACCTGCTGGACAACGCCATCAACTACACGCCCCAAGGCGGCCATGTCACGCTGCGGCTGATGGTGGACCGCTTCAGCGGCATTTTGGTGCTGATCGTCGAGGACTCGGGGCCGGGCATCCCGGAGTCGGAGCATGAACTGGTGTTCCAGCCCTTTTACCGCGCGCTGGGCACGAATGTGGACGGCTCGGGCCTGGGGCTGGCCATCGTGCAGGAAATCGCGCAGCAGCACGGCGCGGCCATCACGCTGGAAGACGCCGACCTGCCGGGCCACCCGGATTCGCCGGGCACCCGCGTGACGCTGCGTTTCGTCGGAATGGTCTAGCGCCGGGCGCCGCGGCTCAAAAACAGTATCAAACAAGGCTTTTGCGCAATGTCCACGGGCGCAATAAGCTAGTATATTGATAGCAACAAGGCACTCTTGCGAAGGCTGATTCGATGTGGAATTTGAATGCCCGGACGATGCGAAAGGCCTGCCAGGAACGGCGGCAACCGCACAACGGGCCATCGTCCTATAGCCGACCAAAGCCTGCGGGCACACACTTTGAAGCGGCCCGGCCTGGCGGCAATCGTCCCGCGCAAGGCGACACCCGCATCACACACCCAGGCCAGCCCGCCTGTGGGGAATTAAAACGTGATTTTGAAATCATCCAGCCATGCAAAACATGCACATACGACGCCTGCAAACCCTTGACGCGCTGGTGTACCGGGCCTTTCGCCTGCGCGGCCTGCGTGAACACCCGGACGCCTTCACCTCCGGCCACGAAGAAGAAAACCAGCGCCCGCTGGCCGACACCGAGCGGCGGCTGGCCGCATCCGCGTGGACGGCGTTTCCTTTGGCAAGCAGCACCTGTTTATTCATCTGCCACCCGCCGCATGAGCGCGCATCGGCGCCCTTGCCGTTCGCCCTTTTTCCTGTCCTGATTTTTAATCCCTCCCGTTCCTCTCACCAACCTCCCAAAAAACCATGCCCGCATCCAGCCGTTTGAAGATTGGCCTTTCAGCGTGTTTCTCCCACGCTGACCCGACCCGTTCGCTTTTTTCCGGCAAGACGCTGCAGTATGTCGAGCAGTCGATTGCGCACTGGCTGATGTCCTCGGGCGCGATGGTCGTGATGGTGCCCTGCCCGACCGGCAGCACCCAGCGCGGCGACGTGACCTACGCGCATTACGCCCAGTGGCTCGACGGCCTGGTGCTGCACGGCGGCGCCGATGTCTGGCCCGGCAGCTATGGCGAAGCCCCGCTGGAAGACCGCTGGTCGGGCGACCGGGTGCGCGACGAGTACGACAAGGCGCTGGTCGCCGCCTTCGAGGCCGTCGGCAAGCCGGTGTTCGGCGTCTGCCGGGGCCTGCAGCTGCTCAATGTGGCCTATGGCGGAACGCTCTACCAGGACATCACGACGCAGGTGCCCGACTCCTTCATTCACCGCGACGCCGACACCTATGACCTGAACTTTCACAGCGTTGACATCGTGCCGGGCACGCGGCTGTCAAGCCTGTACCCGGGCGTGGAGCGGGTGCGCGTCAACAGCATCCACCACCAGGCCGTCAAAGACTTGTCGCCCGAGTTTGAAGCCGAGGCCTTCAGCGTGACCGACGGCATCGTCGAGGCGATACGCCGCAAGGACCGCAGCAAAAGCTACATTGCGGCGCTGCAGTGGCACCCCGAATTCCACCAGCCCGGCTCCGACACGATTGACGACGGCGCGGTGCTGAAGGACTTCCTGGGGGCGGTGGCCGCCGCCAAGACCGGCCGCGCTGCATAAAAATCATCAAAAGCGGCCCTTGCGCAGGTGGGTCGGGCATCAGCAGCTATTCATAAAATAGCAACTTGTCCCGGTTCAGCCTCAGCTCAAATGCTTGCCCACGATGCCGGCCAGCTCGAACATCGTCACCTGCGGCTTGCCGAACACCGGCAGCAGCTTGGCGTCGGCGTTGATGGCGCGCTTGTTGGCGGCATCCTGCAGGCCTTGCGCCTTGATGTAGTCCCACAGCTTCTTGATGACCTGCGGGCGCGCGACCGGCTCGGTGCCGATCACGGCGGCCAGCGCGTCGCTGGGCTTTAATTGGAATCTGACCCCCGATTACTTCCGTCGTATGGATTGCGGATGTTTTCTGATGCTTTTTTGTGTTTTTCCTGGTCTGGTAATAAGGACTACAATAACGGTCTCCTGGTTACCAAAATTACGAACATGGCTGTAGGACTCAACAAGACAGAACTCGCGGGCGAAAACAGCGTTTTAGCCACCAAATCCCATCATCAGTCACCGCCTTTGCCTCCTGCAAGAGTCAAGATATCAATCAGTTATCCTGGAAAGCTTGCAGAGCCAGAGGTGTTGGCGACCGTAAAAACGACGTACAAAAAAATCGGTCAATCCAAAGACAAAGTGGCTGGGAAAATTGGACCGAACAGCATCATTTGGGCTGATAACTGGTTCGGCCTTCACTCGTTGATTGAGTCTGGCAACAAAGCGCAGCTGGTTTACATTGATCCGCCATACGCAACCGGTTTTGATTTTGAGTCGCGCAGTCAGGAGCACGCTTACAACGATTCATTGACTGGTGCTGCGTATATCGAATTCATGCGTCGCCGATTCATCTTGATTCGTGAGCTTTTGGACGATAACGGCTCTTTATATGTTCATATTGGAAGCCAGATGGTTGCCGAATTGAAGGTCGTTCTTGACGAGGTTTTCGGTCCAAAAAACTTTCGCAATTTGATCACCCGTCGCAAATGCAGCAGCAAAAATTTCACTAAATACCAATACCCCAACCTGGTTGATTACCTTCTTTTCTACAGCAAGAGTGATCGGTACATCTGGAATCAACCGACAACGACACCAGAGCCAGCCTGGATTGAGAAGGAATACAACAAAGTTGATGAGCGGGGGCAGCACAAACTGGTTCCCATTCATGCACCAGGGACCCGTCGAGGCGAAACTGGCGGCGAGTGGCGGGGAATGATGCCACCTCCTGGAAAGCACTGGCAGTACGTCCCTGACAAGCTTGAGGAATTCGACAAACGAGGTGAAATGCACTGGTCAAAAACAGGCAATCCGCGACGTAAAGTCTATTTGTCTGCCGACAAAATGCTGCCGCTTACTGATTACTGGGAGAATTTTCGCGACGCACATCACCAAAGCATTTTGATCACGGGCTACCCCACTGAGAAAAATTTCGACATGATGAAAATGATTGTTGGCGCCAGCAGCAATCCGGGCGGTCTTGTGGTCGATCCATTTAACGGTTCCGGCTCCACCATCCATGCGGCTGAACTTCTTGGGCGCAAGTGGATTGGCATCGATCAATCGTTTGTCGCGGCAAAAACGTCTGTGTCTCGGATGATCGATGGCCGTCAGCCAATGGGTGATTACATCAAGAAGACCGAAACCGACAATCTTTTCCCAAGTCCCAGTGAAAAGCATGAAATCACGGATGCTGATTTCAACGTTTATGTGGATAGCGAAATCAGCGAATCTTTTCCTGCTGAATTCGCTGATTTATCCTTGTTGATGGCTTAGCCCAGCAGCCACTCCGGCGTAATGCGCAAGTCAGCAGTTTTGAGTGTGACGACACGCACATTGCCGTCCCAGGCGCCATCGAGCTGACACGCTTCGGCCCAGGTGTCTGTGTGGGCCATGCCGGGTCCATCACTGAGAAATAAAATCCGAAATTTCGCCCCCGTTTCTCTGAAAAACTCCTTGGCCTTCCCTACCTTGTCGGCGTTACCACCTGTGCGGTCATCGGATTGCGCACCACCGCGGGTCGAGTCATAGCGGGCAAAGCCCACGGCCAGCACCTTAGCGGTATCTGCCGTGCTGCGAATGACGAAATCGCAGGGGTAGCTTCCTTTGAACGCCGGAAAGATGCTTGATAGCTCAACGTCACGGCCTGCGCCTCTTGGGCCCTCAATCGTGAATACGCCTTTGAATTTCTCTTGAAACCAGTCGAAGAATAGACCTGTCAGCAGGTAGCCAAGTTGTCCACGGGTGTCGTATTCACCGATCAAGGCGGCCAATGCTGCTTCCTGGTCGGGTGTCAGGCGGGCAAACTGCTCTTTAAGGAGTGCAATGGGTTTGAACGTGTGGCCCAACGAAACGATGAGACTTTCAGACGGGACGCTCATTTTCTTCGCCATTTCTGTATCCAGGACAGGCGAAACAGCGCGTCGAAACATCTTGAGCAGGGACATGCGTTGATTTGCCGTAAAATTTTTTGATCTGATTTCTTTCAATAGATCGGCACTGGTCGCGGCGGTCGCTATGAGGGTTTTGAAGTTGGCGATATCAGCCGCATATTTTGTTTTGCATGCGGCCAGAATTTCAGGAAACCGGATGGATGCATCAATGGGCGTAATAATGCTTTGCAGGTCATCAATGCCCGCAAGATATTTAAATGGCATGCTGAATCTTTTAAAAATTCAAAAAAGAATAGCACGCGCGATAGATTGCCAAAAATTGGGTATGGCCAGTTGCATCAAGTGAAATTGGGGTCAGATTCCAATTGAAATTTATTTCAGCATCAAAACCTGCTTCAGCGCACGCCCCATCTGCGCATACAGCTACCAAAAAGATAGCTGCCAGCTTCCGGCCAAACCTCAGCTCAAATGCTTGCCCACGATGCCGGCCAGCTCGAACATCGTCACCTGCGGCTTGCCGAACACCGGCAGCAGCTTGGCGTCGGCGTTGATGGCGCGCTTGTTGGCGGCATCCTGCAGGCCTTGCGCCTTGATGTAGTCCCACAGCTTCTTGATGACCTGCGGGCGCGCGACCGGCTCGGTGCCGATCACGGCGGCCAGCGCGTCGCTGGGCTTGAGGCCGGCGCCGGGCGCAGCCGCCTTGCGAACGGCCTTGGGCTTGTCGCTGGCGGCGGCTGATTTCTTGGCCGCCACTTTCTTGACGGCGGCTTTCTTTGCGGCCGGCGCCGCCTTGGCCGCCACGGTCTTGCCGAACGGCGTCTTCACCGTGCCCGTTCCAGCCCTGGGCGCCGCGCCCGGCTTGGGCGGGAACTTGGACGGGGCGAATTCAAAATTCACCTTGCCCGCTTCCTTGTCCCAGGCCAGGTGCGCCTTGAAGGCGCGGCGTGTGCGCATCGAGACGAACTTGTCGAGCAGGTCGGTCTTGCCGGTGGCCAGCAGTTTGCTCATCTGCTCGCGCTCGATGGGCTGCTGCAAAATCACCTGGCCGGTCTTGAAGTCGCAGCTGGGCGTGGGCTGCTCCAGCGTGGGCACGGACTTTTCGCAGACGTAGTTCTTGCCCAGCTCGTACACGGCGCTGGCGCATTTCGGGCAGGCGCCCAGGGATTCCTGGTCGCCAAAATCGACGATCTCGCCGCTCTCTTCCTTCTTGTCGTCGCCAAAATCGAACTCAAGCTTGTAGTTTTTGCTTTCCTCGTCGAACTTGATGACCATCTCGGCGGTGAACGGCCAGCCCGCCTTGGACCTGAAGCCTTCGAGCGGGCCGATTTTGCGGTCGCGCAAAAACTGCTCGACCTCGGCGGGCTCGAAGGTCCGGCCGGCTGGCGTCTTGCCGAAGCTGAAGCCGCAGCCTTCACCGTCGCCGGTCGCGCCGGTACAGGCGTAGCGGCGGTAGTTTTCCTTCATCACGCCGCCGCAGTTGGGGCAGCGCGCCTGCAGCGTGGCGTAGTCGCCGGGCACGCTGTCGCGGCTGTAGCCTTTGGCTTTGCTGACCAGGTTTTTCGTCATGGCGGCAATCTCGGCCATGAAGGTCTCGCGGCTCAGCTTGCCCTGCTCCATCTGCGCCAGCTTGTATTCCCACTCGCCGGTCAGCTCGGCTTTTGAAAGCTCCTGCACATCCAGGCCGCGCAGCAGCGTCATGAGCTGAAAGGCCTTGGCCGTCGGGATCAGCTCGCGGCCTTCGCGCAGCATGTATTTCTCGGCGATCAGCCCTTCAATCGTCGCGGCGCGGGTGGCTGGGGTGCCCAGACCCTTTTCCTGCATGGCTTCGCGCAGCTCGTCGTCGTCAATCGTCTTGCCCGCGCCTTCCATGGCGCCGAGCAGCGTGGCTTCGCTGTAGCGCGCGGGCGGGCGGGTCTTCAGGGCCTTGGCATCGGCGGCTTTGACACCGACGCGCTCGCCGGGCTTGACCGGCACCAGGCTCTGGCCCTTGTCGCCGTCTTTCGCCTCGGGCACTTCGGCAGCAGCTTCCTTGCCGTAGATCGCCAGCCAGCCCGGCTTGACCAGCACCTTGCCTTCGGTCTTGAAGCTGTGGCTGTCAGCAGCCCCCACGCGCCCCACTGCGTGTGGTTCGCTGCCCCCCGAGGGGGCCGTGCCTTGCTGGGGGCGGCCCGGCGCTGCGGCCACCGTCGAAATCCGCGTCGTCACCAGGTATTCGGCGTTCGGGAAAAACACCGCCATGAAGCGGCGCACCACCAGGTCGTAGAGCTTTTGCTCGGCTTCACTCAGGCCGCTGGGCGCCTGCAGCGTCGGGATGATGGCAAAGTGGTCGCTGACCTTGGCATTGTCGAAAATGCGCTTGGTCGGCTTGATGTAGCTGCCCTTGAGGGCCGTGGCGGCATGCGGCGCCAGGTGCTTCATCGGGCTTGCGGCGAGCATCTCGAAGGTCTGCTTCACCACCGGCACATAGTCCTCGGGCAGCGCGCGCGAGTCGGTGCGCGGGTAGGTCAGCGCCTTGTGGCGCTCGTACAGGCTTTGCGCAATCGACAGCGTGGTCTTGGCCGAAAAGCCGAACTTGCCGTTGGCTTCGCGCTGCAAGGAGGTCAGGTCGAACAGCAGCCCCGGCGCCTGCGTGGTCGGCCGCGACTCTTCGGTCACGGTGGCGGTCTGGCCGCGCACCGCGTCGGCAATCGCGCGGGCCTCGCGCTCGGTCCAGAGCCGGTCGGCCTTCAGCTCGGGGTCGGGCTCGGCGCCTTCGCCGTTGGCGGCATTGGCGGCGGCGCGCCTGAACTTCGGATCAAACCACTTGCCCGGGTATTCGCCGGCTTCGGCTGAAAACAGCGCGTGGATTTCCCAGTAGTCGCGGCTGACGAACTTGCGGATTTTTTCCTCGCGCTCGACCACCACCGACAGCGTGGGCGTCTGCACCCGGCCCACGGTGGTCAGAAAGAAGCCGCCGTCGCGCGAGTTGAAGGCCGTCATGGCGCGCGTGCCGTTGATGCCGACCAGCCAGTCGGCCTCGGAGCGGCAGCGCGCCGCGTCGGCCAGCGGCAGCATCTGCGCGTCAGTGCGCAGCGCGGCAAAACCGTCGCGGATGGCGGCCGGCGTCATCGACTGCAGCCACAGCCGTTTAACCGGGTGTTTGCTCTTGGCGTATTGCTGGATCAGCCGGAAGATCAGCTCGCCCTCGCGGCCCGCGTCGCAGGCGTTGACCAGCGCGACGATGTCTTTGCGCTTGGTCAGCTTGACGATGGCGTTGAGCCGCGTCCTGGTCTTGTCCATCGGCTTCAAGTCGAAATACGGCGGAATCACCGGCAAATTGGCAAAGCTCCACTTGCCGCGCTTCACGTCGAACTCTTCGGGCGCCTGGATCTCGACCAGGTGGCCGACCGCCGAGGTGATGACCCAGTCCTCGCTTTCAAAATACTCGTCGTGCTTGTCGAACTTGCCCGCCGTGGGCGTAAGGGCGCGAACGATGTCTTGCGCCACCGAAGGTTTTTCGGCAATTACCAGTGTTTTCATAAATACTTTTCTGACTTTTTCTGTCCCGGGGAGTTGTTCCCCGCCTTGCGCCAATGCGGCTTTTTTCTATTCCTGATGCGAGACAAGCGACTGTCAGCAAAGGCCCCGAGGGCGTCACTACAATACCGCTTTCCCGCGCATGCATGCGCGCCGGTGCGCACGCACACACATGAATTAACCATACCAAAAAAACCAGCGTGTCCAAAAAACAGGTCTCTGCCTCCCCCGAACGGCCCGTTGCCGGCAGCGACAAGCGCCGCATCCAGACCCGCCGCTCGGGCGTTCACGGCAAGGGCGTGTTTGCGCGGCAAGACCTGGCCGAAGGCGAAACGCTGATCGAATACGTGGGCGAGGTCATCAGCTGGCCGGAGGCGCTGCGCCGCCATCCGCACGACCCGGCGCAGCCCAATCACACGTTTTACTTTCACATCGACGAAGACCATGTGATTGACGCCAAGCACGGCGGCAACTCGTCGCGCTGGATCAACCACAGCTGCCGGCCCAACTGCGAGGCGGATGAAGACGGCGGGCGCGTGTTCATCAAGGCGCTGCGCAACATTGCGGCGGGCGAAGAGCTGTTCTACGACTACGGCCTCATCATCGACGCCCGATACACCCCGAAGCTGCTGGCCGATTACCCCTGCTGGTGCGGCGCGCCGCAGTGCCGGGGCACACTGCTGGCGCCCAAGGCCAAGAAGAAAAAAAGCCGGCAGGGCTGAATCCGCCCTGCCGGCTTCCCCCTGTTTCAACCCTGTTTTCGCCGGAAACCCCCATGCCCTCTTCACCGTCCCTGCTGCCCCCCATCCGCTGGCCCGCCGAAGCCATCCGGGAAGCTGTCGCGCCCAAGCTGCCCGGCTTCACGGTCGAGGTGCTGCCCGAGATCGACTCGACCAACAGCGAGCTGATGCGCCGCTTCAAGGGCGGCCCCGGCACGCCGCCCCAACGCGAGCCGCTGCTGCTGGTGGCCGAGCAGCAAAGCGCCGGACGCGGGCGGCTGGGCCGCAGCTGGCAAAGCCGGCGCGGCGACACTCTGATGTTCTCGCTGGGCCTGCCCCTGCAGCCGGTGGACTGGGCTGGCCTGTCGCTGGCCGTCGGCATCAGCGTGGCCGAGAGCCTGGAGCCGCCCAAGGCCGGCCAGGCGCGCCATGCCGGCAAGCCGCGCATCGGCCTGAAATGGCCGAATGACCTGTGGCTGTCAACGCCGCAGGGCGAGCGCAAGCTGGCCGGCATTCTGGTCGAAACCGCCAGCTGGGACGGCCTGCGCTACGTGGTCATTGGCGTGGGCGTCAATATCCGGCCAGTGGCGCTGGCGGGCTCTGCTGAAACGCCCCTGGCCGCCGTTGCGCCCGGCGGCCTGCAGGAGCTGGACAGCGGCATCGACGCGGCTGGCGCGCTTGAGCGCATCGTTCCGGCGCTGGTGCAGGCGGTGCAGGCCTTCGAGCAGTTCGGTTTTGCGCCTTTCCAGGCGCGGTTTGCCGCGCGCGACGTATTGGCCGACCGCGAAGTGCAGTTGTCGGACGGCACCCGGGGCACGGCCCACGGCGTGGCCAGGAACGGCGCCCTGCTGGTGCATGCGGCGGGCGGCATGCTGGAAGTCACCAGCGCCGAGGTCAGCGTGCGGCCCGTGGCAAGCGCGCCGCCATGCTGAGAGCGCTGGCCCTGGCCCTGCTGCTGGCCAACGCGGCTTATTTCGCCTGGGGACAGGGCCTGCTGGCGGCCTATGGCTGGGCGCCAGCCCGTCAGGCCGAACCCGAGCGGCTGGCGCAGCAGATCCGGCCCGAAGCCATGCAGTTGCTCACGCCCCGCACGGCCCCGCCCGTGGACAAGCCGCCCGTTCACGCCGTTCGCGCAGCGGCGATCACGGCGGAGCCTCCTGCCGGCACCCAGTGCCTGCTGGTCGGCGTGTTCACCGAACAGCAGGCCCGCGCCCTGCGCCCGCGCCTGCAGGGCGGCCTGCCCGCCGGCAGCTGGTCGTTTGACAGCAGCGGCGACTCGGTGCGCTGGATCATCTACATGGGCAAGTACATCAGCAAGGAGGCCATGAACCGCAAGCGCGTCATGCTCAGGCAGCTCGACCTGGCCTTCGAGCCGCCGGTCAGCCCGGTGCTCAATCCCGGCCTGTCGCTGGGCAGCTATGGCTCCAGAGCCGAGGCCGAGAAAGCGCTGGAGCAGATGAATGAACGCGGCCTGCGCAGCGCCCGGGTGATGCTGGAGCGGCCCGAGCTGCCCAGCCTGTGGCTCAAGCTGCCGGCGGCCGATGCGCCCATGCAGGCCCGGCTTGAGGCGCTCAAGCCGCAGCTTGCGGGCAAGGCAGTGCAGACCTGCCCGTAGCCGCCCGCCCGGATTTGCTCCTGTTTTTATAGCTGCATGCGCAGGTGGACATTGCGCTACAGGCACTTTTTATCCAAATAATTGGTTCCCATCTCTTCCATCGCCTTCCAGAAAGCACCACCCCATGAAAATTGAAAAAAACACCGCCGTCACCCTGCGCTTCAAAGTCGCTGATGCCCAGGGCAAGCTGATCGAGGAAAACAAGGAGCCGATGGTTTACCTGCACGGCGGCTACGGCAACACCCTGCCCCGGATCGAGCAGGCGCTCGAAGGCCAGGAGCCCGGCTACCAGACCACGCTGGCGCTGCCGCCTGAAGACGCCTTCGGCCTGCGCGACGAAGACCTGGTGCGGACCATTCCGCGCAGCCAGTTTCCGCCCGGCGTGAAAGTCGGCGGCCAGCTCGAAGGCCAGGGCAGCGATGGCCGCAAGCAGGTCTTCAACGTCGCCAAGATCAAGGGCAACACCGTGATCCTGGACGCCAACCATCCGCTGGCCGGCAAGGCCCTGCGCTTCACGCTGAAAGTCACCGGCGTGCGCCTGGCGTCCGAGGAAGAAATCGCGCACCAGCATGTGCATGGCGAGCACGGCCACCACCATTGATCGGCCCGGCTCAGGCCCAAAAGGCGAAAGCCCCCTGAAACGGCACGCCCGGGCCGGCTGAAACCGGGCATTTTTCCTCTGGCTTGCGCCTGATCAAGGTCGGGCTGGACTGCAGCCGTCCGAATAGGTGTATTATTAATGCATCTTTTAAAAACCCTTTTGGCCGGCCTTTTCAACCGGAGTTCCCATGCCCGCTTTCGCCGCCTGCCTCACGATGGATGTCCGCAAGATCGCGCCGCCTGATCGCCATGCCATGATCCTTGCGGCCTTCAATCTGCTCGGCTCGGGCGAAACCATGGAATTGATCAGCGACCACGACCCCAAGCCCCTGCAGGCCCAATTCCAGTCCGGGTTGCCGGGCCAGTTTTCCTGGGCCTGCCTGGAGCAAGGCCCGGCCGCCTGGCGCACCGGCATCACCCGGCTAAAGTCCGGCCATGGCAACGGCGGTTGCTGCGGCGGCTGCGGCGGCGCCTGAACCCCGGGACGCCCGCCTGCCCGAAAGAAATCCCGATGTCAAAGCTCATCCAGATCAATCACCCTTCCGCCGCCCCGGCAGCCATGCCACTGCACGGCTTTGCGCTCTGGCAATTGGGTTTTCGCCCGTTTTACCTGCTGGCCAGCGTGTTTGCCGCCCTGTCGATTGGCCTGTGGGCGCTGCAGTTTGCCGGCTGGCTGGGCCAGCCTTACCTGTCCGGGCCGATGTGGCATGCGCATGAAATGCTGTTCGGCTTCACGATGGCCGTCGTGGTGGGCTTTTTGTTCACCGCCGGGCGCAACTGGTCGGGCCGGCCGACGCCGACCGGCGTGCCGCTGATGGCGCTGGCCGCGCTCTGGATTGCCGGGCGGGTGCTGGTGCTGACGCCCTTTGGCTGGGCCGCCGCCATCGCCAACGTGGCTTTTCCGCTGGCCGCCGCCGTCGGCCTGGCGATTCCCTTTATTGCCGCGCGCAGCCAGCGCAACTATTTTTTCATTGGCCTGCTGGTGCTGATGGCGGTGGCCGCGCTGGGCGTTCACCTGGCGCAGCTGGGCGCGACGCCGCTGCCCGGCTGGATCGGCATCCAGCTGGCGCTGGACGGCGTGCTGTTCATCATGGCGGTGATGGGCGGGCGGGTGATTCCGATGTTCACCAACAGCATCGCCGGCGTCAGGGCCACCAAACGCCCGTGGCTGGAAAAAGCCGCGCTCGGCTCCACGCTGGCGCTGCTGGCGGCCGACGGGCTGCAACTGCACGGCCTGCCGCTGGCCTTGCTGGCCGGCTTGTGCGGCGCCGCGCACCTGGCCCGCTGGACGCTGTGGCAGCCCTGGAAAACCTTGCGCACGCCGCTGGTCTGGGTGCTGCATGGGGCGTATTTCTGGATTCCGGCGCATCTGGCGCTGCGCGGCCTGGCGGAAATGGGCTGGGTCGCGCCGTCCATCGCCACGCATGCGCTGACGGTGGGCGCCATCGGCGGGCTGATCATCGGCATGATGACGCGCACCGCGCTCGGCCACACCGGCCGCCTGCTCAAGGCCAGCCGCACCGACGTGGCCTGCTACCTCTTGGTGCTGGCGGCGGCGCTGGTCCGGGTGCTGGTGCCGCTGCTGGCACCGGCCCAACTGGTCAATGCCGTGCTCTGCTCTGCGGCACTGTGGTCGGGCGGCTTTGCGCTGTATGCGGTGAGCTACTGGCCGGTGCTGACGCGCGTCCGGGTGGACGGCAAGCCGGGTTAGGCGCTGGCATCAGGCCGCTGGCGGCGGCATGCCTGCGCCATGGGAAAGCGGTTTTTGCTCTGTTTTTAATCGCTATTGATGCCCGCGCATATTGCGCAGACAGCTGTTTTCATGACTTTTCAGGCACCAGCCACAGGAGAAACATCGCAGCAGGCTCAAACGCAATGCCCGGCGCCATCAATTGACCAAAAAAGGGGCGGCACGCCATGATGCAACCCGGCATAAATCGGTGCGTAGCTTCGCCATGAGCTGCACAACCCCATCTTCACGTCATTTCCACGCACTGGCGCTGGCCTTGCTGGCAACTTTTTCAGGGATGGCCCTCAGTGCCCAGGCCGAGGACGCTGCGGCCCAAAAAGCCAAGGAAGAAGCGGCGTGCAAGCAGGCCGTCGCCAAGTTTGAACACGCCATCGACTTCATGCGCGAAACGCAAGGCTTGACCTGGACAACCCGCCTTCCGGGAAAAAAAGCTGCCGTCGTCCATTGAACACAGCATCATGCAAAAAGAAGGTTATTGCGGGCTGTCCAAATACCTCAAGGACAACAAGCTCATCTGAGTCACGGGCCACCGCCAGCGACGCCCTCGGCACCGCTTCTTCAAGCCGGCCGGCGCATGCGAAACAGCTGCTCCGGGCCAACGGTGAAGTAGTCGGCCGACCCGCCGCCGCGCAAAATGTGCCCGGCCGCCGCAGTGTCGTAAATTCCGTCCCGCAGCAGGTGCCGGGCGATATGGACCGCCACCACCTCGCCCAGCACCAGCCAGGTCGGCACCTGGATGCCATCGGCGCCCTGGAGTTGCACGATCTGGGTGCGGCGGCATTCAAACGACACCGGGCTTTCCTGCACGCGCGGCACCGAAACCAGGCGCGATGGCGCCGGCGTCAGCCCCGCCAGGTCAAACTCGCTGACCTCGGGCGGCACGGCGGCGCAGGTCTGGTTCATGGCCTCGGCCAGCGCGCGCGTGGCCAGGTTCCAGACGAACTCGCCGGTTTCCTCGATGTTGCGCAGTGTGTCCTTGTAGCCGATGCTGGCAAAGCCGACGATGGGCGGCGTGTAGTTGAAGGCGTTGAAAAAGCTGTAGGGCGCCAGGTTCAGCCCGCCAGCCTGGCTGCGCGATGAAATCCAGCCAATCGGGCGCGGCCCGACGATGGCATTGAACGGATCATGCGGCAGGCCGTGGCCGCTTCTGGGCTCGTAAAAATGAATGGCGTCAGGCAAGGCGTGCTCCGTGGTGAATCGAAGGGCAAAAAGTCACAGCGCACCTTACCCGAAACCGCCCTGGCCGTCTGCCGCCCGGCAGCCCTACCGGCGGTTCGAAAAATCGGGCCGGGGCTTCAGGCGGTTGGGAATGCCATCCCCATCGCGGTCGCGGTCGCGGTCTGGACGGGCTGGAGCGCCACCCGCATGGGGGTCGCGACCCGGGCGATTCGGAATGCCGCCCGGCTCCCGGTCGCCACGGCCCGCATGCGGCGGCACTTGCACGCCCGGCGGGTGGGCGCGGTGGGGCGGGCGCGGCGGCACGACGACAAGTGGAGGCGGTGGCGGCGGCCGGTGCGGCCTGACGATGACCGGCGGGTAGGGCGGCAGCGGCGGCGGCCGGTAGTAGCCTGGCGGATAAGCGCGCGGGTAGCCATCACGATAAACCCCGCCACCGCCTCCATAGATGTACACCGGCTGCTCGACCACGTAAGGCGGCGGCGCCACACTGCCGCCACTGCCGTAATAGGGGTCATAGGAGGGCGCGGGGTACACGGCGCAGCCTGTCAGGCCGGCAGCGGTAAAAAGCAGTAAAAGCGTTTTCATGAAACCTCCTTATACCCGCCAACACACAAGACCGGTCCGCCGCCATTGAATGCGGCGCAGGTAATGCAGGTATGTCGGTTTATGGACAAGGCATGTCTGGCCGTTACCAGATGTCAGCTATGGCCCAGACAGGCAGCGCTGCCCCGCTTCAAGCCCAAACCGGCCCGGACGTGCCGGCAAATTCCGGCGAATCGGCCAAAAACGGCCGCGCCCGTCCGGCCCGACTTGCTAAAAACCCCCCAGCCCGTGTCGCTTTACAAGACAATACCAGTGATTTTTGCAACACTTCGTGAAGCCGGGCAGCGGTTTATGGCAAATAATGCTGCTGTGGTTTTTTGATTCCCACCAGACAAAGCACGCTTATGGACTCCCAAATTTTTACCGTTTTGATCGCTGCAGCCGGCCTTGTCGCAGGCTTTGTGCTGTGCTGGCTGCTGATGCGGGGCCGCACCGCTGCCCCGGCCCCCGCTCCGCAGGCAAGGCCCGAAGCGCAGGCCGAGCTGGCCCAGGCCAAGGAGCGCATCCGCCAGCTCGAACAAGAGCGTCAGGCGGCCGTCAAAAGCTACGAAGACCTGAAGCAGCAGACCGCCAGGTCGCGTGAAACGTCCGAGCGGGCCAAAAAAGAACCGGCGCCACCGGCTGTTGACACCGCACCGCAACTGGCCGCGCTGCAGTCCCGGCTGGCCGCGCTGCAGGAGCAGGAAAAGGCCGCACGGGCCGACGCCGCCAAGGCCAGGGCCGACGCCCAGGCCGAGCAGGCCCAGGCCAAGGAGTATTTCCGCTCCATCGAGCAAAAGCACCAGCTCGCGGCCACCGAGCACCAGGAACTGAAACTGCAGGCCGCCAAACTGCGCGAAGCCCTGGAACAGGCCAAAAAGGCGCCGCAAGCCCCTCTGGCGGCAAGCAATGAGCCGGCGCTCCAAGCCCGCATACAGGCGCTGGAGCAGGAAAATGCCACGCTCAAGCGCACCGCCGCTGCTGCGCCCGCGTCACCGCGCCCCGCCACCCAGCCAGCGCAAGCCACGCAACTGCCAATGCTCGAAAAACAGGTCATTGAACTGCAAACCCTGGAAAAAGCCATCCAGAAAGAGTTCAAGCTCCTGGCCGAACTGCAGCGCAACGTCACCCTGACATCAGCGACGGTCAAAGAGTTCAACGAAAGCCCCGAGTCCGAGAGAAACGCGCCGACAGCGGCCTGACGCTTTAACAGGCTGCTGAAATACTGACTGCGCGGGCGCAACGCTGGTCTGGCATTTGTTGGCAAGTATCTCAAGTCCATCAAGATCAACTCGTTGATTGATTCGGCTTTTCCGGTGCGCTCTGGCGTGACCAACAGCAACCATCGACGCCTTGATCCCGTTCGTGCGGGAAAACGTCGTGCCAGGTGCAACCATCCGCACTGACGGATCTGCGATCTACGGCCCATTACCGGAAGATGGGTTCGGTCATGAACCGTTCGTTCCGCTCGGCTCGAAGATACCTGCACACATGTCCTTGCCAGGAGTACATCGCGTCATTTCGTTGCTAAAGCGAAATCGCCCTGGCTTGCAAGATTTGTTTGCTGGCTACACCGAAAGCGC
>JAECRO010000049.1 GCA_016000195.1 Burkholderiales bacterium
ATTCGCCATAGCGGCTATTGCCAGTCAGGGTGAAACCGCTCTATCCCCGCCAATAGATTACAGTTGGCGGGGATTTCTCTTTCCCCGCCCTGAATTGGCGTTCGTTTCACATGAGATTCATACGTACACACATGCAATTGCAGGAAATTCTTTTTTCCCAGGGTTTTGGTACGCGGCGCGTTTGCGCTGGGTTGGTTCAACAGGGTTTTGTGACGGTGGCGGGCGTCCCCTGTACGGAACCAGCTATGGAATTCATAGCGCAAGGCCTGCGCTTCACGGTGCAGGACGTGGCCTGGGAATACCACGAAAAAGCCTATCTGATGCTGTATAAGCCTGCTGGTTACGAGTGTTCGCAAAAGCCGAGCACCTATCCCAGCATCTATACGCTGCTGCCGGCGCCGATCCGCCAGCGCGGCGGCGGCGCGGCGGCCGGCGTGCAGGCGGTCGGACGGCTGGACCAGGACACGACCGGCTTGCTGCTGCTTTCGGACGACGGCAAGTTCATTCACCGCATGAGCTCGCCCAGGCATCATGTGCCCAAGGTCTATGAGGTGACGGCCAGGCATCCGGTGGACGCGCAACAGGTCCAGAAGCTGCTGGCCGGCGTGGTCCTGGATGATGACCCCAAGCCGGTCCGGGCGGCGGCCTGCGAGCAGACCAGCGCGCTGCAACTGAGCCTGACGCTGACCGAAGGGAAGTACCACCAGGTCAAGCGCATGATTGCCGCAGTGGGCAACCGGGTCGAAGGGCTGCACCGTTCGCGCATTGGTTCGCTGGCGCTGCCGGCAGACCTCAAGCCGGGTGAATGGCGCTGGCTGACGGCGCAGGACCTGCTCAGCATTGCCGGCACGGCGGCGAAAAAGTGAACCCGTCATCCGTCGGCGCAAACGCTTCTTGCCTTGAAATGAGCGAATAAGGCTTGGGGCGCGCAAGACGGTGAACGCTCACAATCGGCCGCTACACTAGCGGATTGACCTTGGAAAGACCTATTTTGTGAATGCTTATTCCCGTTTTCTGGCTGCCTGTGCCTGCTCCCTTTCGGGTCTGCTGTGCCTGCCCGCGCTGGCGCAAACGCCAAAGGTTTCTTCCGCCGCGCCGGCAACGTTCACCGTGACCACGCCGGTGTTTGTGCTCAACTCCCTGGAGGACAGCGTCAGCGTCATCAATCCGGCCAACTGGACTGAAATCAAGCGCATCGAGACCGGCAAGCAGCCGCACCACCTCTACCTCACGCCCGATGAAAAGTCGGTGATCGTGGCCAATGCGCTGTCTGACTCGCTGACCTTCATCGACCCGAAAACGGCCGAGGTCCAGCGAACCGTGCGCGGCATCATCGACCCTTACCACTTGCGGTTTTCGCCCGACATGAAGTGGTTCGTGACGGCTGCCAACCGCCTCAACCATATCGATATCTTCCATTGGAATGGCAAGGACATGACGCTTGCCAAGCGCATCGCCACCGGCAAAACGCCCAGCCATTTGTGGATCGACAGTAAAAGCAGCACGATTTACTCGACCATGCAGGAAAGCGACGAGTTGATCGCGATTGATCTGGCCACACAGACCGTCAAGTGGCGCACCAGGACCGGATCGACGCCCGCCGATGTCTTTGGCACGGCGAACGACAAATTCGTGCTGGTCGCCCTGACCGGCGGCGACGGGGTCGAGGTGTATGACGTGAGCGGCAAGGAGCCCAAGCGGATCAAGTTCATCAAGACGGCGGCGGGCGCCCATGCCTTCCGCGCTTTCGGTGACAAGCGGCACCTGCTGGTCAGCAACCGGGTGGCCAACAGCATCAGCAAGATTGACCTGCAGACGCTTGAGGTGGTGGACAACTTTCCGGCACCCGGCGGTCCTGACTGCATGGACGTGACCCGTGATTTCAGCCAGATACTGGTGACTTCGCGCTGGATTCGCAAGCTCACTTTCATCGACGTTGCCAGCCACAAGGTGGTGCGTCAAATCAACGTTGGCAGGAGTCCCCATGGCGTCTGGACGCTCGATCACTCAGCGCGCTAGGCAGGCCTCATTAGCTATTGTATTGATAGCTAATTGTGCTTGTGCAGCAAGCGCCGGAAGCCAATTCGATGCAAAAAATCCGCTTGAAAGCGCTGCCTGCAAGCCGGTCTACCTGACGCTGGACACCGGCCACATGGAAGTGGCGCCGCTGATCGCCGACGTGCTGCAGCGGCATCAGGTCAAGGTCACGTTCTTTGCCGCCAACGAGCGCACCCAGACCGGCGACGGCAGCCTGGGCACGCACTGGGCCGGCTGGTGGAAGGCCCGCGCCGCCGAAGGCCACGAGTTTGCCTCGCACACGTTCGACCACACCTACTGGCGGGCCGACGTGCCGGGTGCATCGGGGGCGCCGACGCAATTCCGGGTGCGCCCTTCGGCCGGTCCGTCCGGGGGCAGGGAAGTCACCTGGACGGCCCGGCAGTATTGCGAGGAAATCGGCCGGGCCAGCACGCGGCTGCAGGAAATCACCGGCAAAAACCCGCTGCCGCTGTTCCGCGCGCCGGGCGGCAAAACCTCGCCGCAGCTTCTGGCCGCCGCCAAGTCCTGTGGCTATGAACATGCGGGCTGGTCGCCTGCCGGCTTTCTGGGCGACGAGTTGCCCAGCGACAAATACCCCAACGCGGCGCTGCTGGACAAAGCGCTGCAGGGTATCCGGGCGGGCGATGTTCTGGTCGCGCACCTGGGCATCTGGTCGCGCAAGGACCCGTGGGCGCCAGCGGTGCTGGAGCCCCTGATCACCGGCTTGCAGTCGCGCGGCTTCTGCTTCAAAACCCTGCGTGAACATCCGCAGTACAAGGCCTGGATTGAAGCGCATCCGGGCATTCCAAGCGCTCAAGCCGGGAAATAGACACGATGGACTGGTTGACGGGCATTTTTGCGGGCGTTCAGGGCTGGCTGTTCCAGGCACTGGTGCAGCCAGCCCTGTTCGCGCTCGACATGGGCAGCCTGTTCGAGGATGCCTACGGGGCGACCGCCTGGTTCATGATGGGC
This sequence comes from Burkholderiales bacterium, assembly GCA_016000195.1. Lineage (GTDB taxonomy): Bacteria > Pseudomonadota > Gammaproteobacteria > Burkholderiales > Burkholderiaceae_C > Polaromonas. The sequence continues at coordinate 3,010 of JAECRO010000049.1, forward strand.
GTGATCCAGATCATCATCTTGCTGGCCGTGATTGGCCCGCTGCAGCGCTGGCGGCCGGTGGAGGTGATGGATTCGCCCGCTGACCGGGCCAGCATACGCATTGATGTGCTCTACACGCTGCTTCACCGGCTGGGGCTGTTCCGGCTGGCGCTGTTTTTTACCCTCCAGCCCTGGTTTGATGCCGCCTTTGGCGCGCTGCGAACGGCGGGCTACGGCACGTTTCACCTGGACCAGCTATGGCCCGGCGTGACGGACAAGGCCGTCGTCAGCCTGCTGATCTACCTGCTGGTGTTTGATTTTGTCGGCTACTGGACGCACCGGGGCCAGCACCGGATCGAATGGTGGTGGCGGCTGCATTCGCTGCACCATTCGCAGCGGCAAATGACGATGTGGAGCGACAACCGCAGCCACCTGCTCGACAGCGTCGTGCTTGACAGCATCGTCGTCGTGGTGGCGCAGCTCATCGGCGTGGCTTCCGACCAGTTCATCGTCATCGTGGCGCTGACGCAGCTCAGCGAAAGTTTCCAGCATGCCAACCTGCGGCTGTGGTTTGGCCGGATCGGCGAGCGGCTCTGGGTCAGTCCGCGCTTTCACCGGCTGCACCACAGCATCGGCATCGGCCATGAAACCAACGACTCCAAGACCCTGGGCGGACATAACTTCGGCGTGCTGCTGCCATGGTGGGACATGCTGTTTGGCACGGCCAATTTCGAACCGCGCTACGAGCCCACCGGCGTGCGCGACCAGATCGAGAAAAATCGTGACTACGGCAGCGGTTTCTGGTCCCAGCAGTGGCTGGGCATGAAGCGCCTGTTCGGGCGCGCGTGAACGGCTCATGAGCAGTCTGCTTGATTCCTTCTGGCGGGCGGTGATGTACTGCCTGCATCCCCGCGTCATCGTGCTGTCGATCCTGCCCGTCGTCATCATGGGCGCGCTGTCGCTGACCGTGGGCTACCTTTACTGGGAAAGCGCGCTCATCGCGGTGCGCGCCAGCCTGGAAAGCTACGAGCTGGTCAACGCCATGGTCCACTGGCTGGAAGGCATCGGCCTGGGGGGCCTGCACCTGGTGCTGGCGCCTGCGCTGGTGCTGTTCCTGGCGATTCCGCTGATTGTCATCGCGACCCTGCTGTTCGTGGCCATGTTCATGGCGCCCAGCATGGTCGCCCTGGTGGCGAGCCGGCGTTTTCCGCAACTGGAGCGCAAGCGAGGCGGCTCCCTGCCGGGCAGCATCATGCGGTCGCTGGGCTCGACCCTGCTGGCCGCCATGGCGCTGGTGGTGACGGTTCCCCTGTGGCTGGTGCCGCCGCTGATCCTGATACTGCCGCCCCTGATCTGGGGCTGGCTGACCTACCGCGTCATGTCCTACGATGCCCTGGCGGACCATGCCAGCCGCGAGGAACGCGCGCAGCTTTTCCGGGAAAACCGCCTGCCGCTGCTCGGCATCGGCGTGCTCAGCGGCTACCTGGGCGCCGCTCCCAGCCTGCTGTGGGCGTCGGGCGCCATGTTCATCGCCATGGCGCCGATCCTGGTGCCACTGGCGATCTGGATCTACACCCTCGTGTTTGCCTTCTCGTCGCTCTGGTTTGCGCATTACTGCCTGGCCGCCCTGGAGCAGCTTCGCAAGCGAAATAGTGCTTTTACGCAAGCACCGCATGCGCCAGCTGCTACTGATTTGATAGTTGATAAACTGCCGCCGGACAGCTTTCAGCATCCGGCGTCCAGCCTGGGTTCGCCAGCCGTCCGGCCTGATTCATTGTCCTAACTTCAGGATTGCCCCGTATGACCCCCAGCTTCGGAATCATCATCATTGGCGATGAAATTCTTTCGGGCAAGCGCACCGACAAGCATCTGCCCAAAATCATCGAACTGCTGGCCGCGCGCGGCCTGCCATTGGCCTATGCCGAGTATGTGGGCGACGACCCGGAGCGCATCACCGCGACGCTGGCGCGCGCCTTTGCCGCCAGTCGCGCGTCGGGCGATGTGGTGTTCAGCACCGGCGGCATCGGCGCCACGCCGGACGATCACACCCGTCAGTGCGCCGCCCGCGCCCTGGGCGTTGACCTGGCGCTGCATCCCGAGGCCAAACGGCTGATTGAAGAACGCATGCGCGACACGGCCAAAGAGCAGGGTAGCGTTTTTGAGCCGGACCGGCATGACAACCTTCACCGACTGAACATGGGCGTGTTTCCGGTCGGCGCTGAAATCATTCCCAATCCGTACAACAAGATTCCGGGCTTCAGCTGCTTTGTCGAGCATGGTGGCAGCGACCCACACGCAGTAGGGGAGCGTGGGGGCATACATTTTGTGCCCGGCTTTCCGGTCATGGCCTGGCCGATGATCGAATGGGTGCTGGACCAGCGTTATGCGCACCTGCACCAAAAGTCGTCTTTTATTGAAAAATCGGTGATCGTGATGGGCTCCATGGAGGCTACGCTGACGCCTTTGATGCTGGCGATTGAAGCCGGACACGCAGGTGTCAAGGTATTTAGCCTGCCCAGCGTCGATCATCCCGAATATGGGCGTCATATCGAACTCGGCGTGAAAGGCGCTGCGGACGCCGTCAGCGTGGCCTATCCCGCCTTGCTGTCAGGCTTGCACCAATTCAATCTCCAGTTGGGCCCTGAATTGGTGCGCTAACAAGTTTTCATTAAGATATACGCATGTATTGCACTTAAATAGTGCATTTGTGGGTGAATATTTTTAAAACTGCAGTTACAAAATGAGTCAATCGTTCTTCAGTGGCGACAATAGCGGCGGCACAATTGAAGGCTTTTCCAAAAACTCAACAGTTCTTGTTTTTGGCACAAAAAGTGCATTCAGCAAAGCCGAACCGAATTTTTAAACCACCATCCAGCACAGGAGATTCTTGAATGGCAAAGACCGTCGCAGACGTCATGAACATGGTCAAGGAAAACGAAGTCAAGTTCGTTGACTTCCGTTTTACCGACACCCGGGGCAAAGAGCAGCACGTGACCGTGCCTGTGTCCCATTTTGATGAAGACAAATTTGTCTCCGGCCACGCTTTCGACGGCTCATCGGTGGCGGGCTGGAAGGGCATTGAAGCCTCCGACATGCAGCTCATGCCGGATGCCAGCACCGCCAACATCGATCCTTTCTTTGAAGAAACGACGCTGTTCCTGAGCTGCGACGTGGTCGAGCCCAGCGACGGCAAGGCTTACGACCGCGATCCGCGCTCGATTGCCAAACGCGCCGAAGCCTACCTCAAGGCCTCCGGCCTGGGCGACACCGCCTACTTCGGGCCCGAGCCAGAATTCTTCATCTTTGACGACGTGCGCTGGAACACCGACATGTCGGGCACCTTCTTCAAGATCGAAGAATACGAAGCACCCTGGAATTCGGGCAAGAAGCTCGAAGGCGGCAACCGCGGCCACCGTCCCACCGTCAAGGGCGGCTACTTCCCCGTGCCCCCGGTGGACAGCACCCAGGACATGCGCGCTGAAATGTCGCTGATCCTCGAATCGCTGGGCATTCCCGTCGAAGTGTTCCACCACGAAGTCGCTGGCGCTGGCCAGAACGAAATCGGCACCCGCTTCAGCACCCTGGTCGAGCGCGCCGACTGGACGCAGGTCCTGAAATACGTGGTTCATAACGTGGCCAATGCCTACGGCAAGACGGCAACCTTCATGCCCAAGCCCATCGTTGGCGACAACGGCTCCGGCATGCACGTACACCAGTCGATCTGGAAAGACGGCAAGAACCTGTTTGCCGGCGACGGCTATGCGGGCCTGTCCGATTTCGCCCTGTACTACGTGGGCGGCATCATCAAGCACGCCCGTGCGCTGAACGCCATCACCAACCCCGGCACCAACAGCTACAAGCGCCTGGTTCCTGGCTACGAAGCGCCGGTCAAGCTGGCTTACTCGGCCAAGAACCGCTCGGCGTCTATCCGCATTCCTTATGTGGCCAACCCCAAGGGCCGCCGCATTGAAGCGCGTTTCCCCGATCCACTGATGAACCCTTACCTCGGCTTTGCGGCCCTGATGATGGCCGGTCTCGATGGCGTGGAAAACAAGATCCATCCGGGCGAAGCCGCCACCAAGGATCTGTACCATCTGCCGCCCGAGGAAGACGCGCTGGTTCCAACCGTCTGCCACAGCCTGGACCAGGCACTCGAAGCACTCGACGTGGGCCGCAGCTTCCTGACCAAGGGTGGCGTGTTCACCGACAGCATGCTCGATGCCTACATCGAACTGAAAATGGGTGAAGTCACGCGCTTGCGCCAGGCCACGCACCCCATCGAATTCGAGATGTACTACTCGCTGTAAACCGGGCGAATCCGCTCACTTCCCTGAAGTGGGCGGCTTAAAAAAAAGGATGGCAGGCGCCATCCTTTTTTTTATGGCGACGCAAGATTGATGCGCTGGTAATTTCGTATTCTTGCCGCTTTGCAGCATACTCGCAGGCGATATTCGTCTCCCCGTCTTCACCACGCACATTACCGTCAAGCGCATCTGGACGCCGAAACCACTCCATGAAAAATACCTTTTCCCTGACTTCCCTGTCCCTTTTTTCCATTTTGTTGCTGGGCAGCAGCCATGGCGCCTGGGCGCAGCAAATTTACCGCTGCGCCGGTGTCGGCGGCAGCGCGCCTGAATACATCAACAATCCGAAGGATGCGCAGGCGCGGAACTGCAAGCTGGTCTCTGGCGGCAATGTCACCGTGATGCAGGCCACCCCCGTGCCCAAAGCCACGGCGCGCGTTGCCCCCAGTTCTGCTGTGGGCAGTTCTTCGCGAGCTGACAGCAGCCCTGACCAGCGCGCGCGCGACAGCGATTCGCGGATCATTCTCGAATCGGAATTGAGGAAGTCCGAAGCCCGGCTGGCGGAACTGCAAAAGGAATACAACAACGGCGAGCCTGAAAAGCAGGGCATCGAGGGGCGCAACTACCAGCGCTACCTGGACCGTGTGAATGATCTCAAGGACAGCATTGCCCGCAGCCAGAGTGATATTGCCGGCCTGAAGCGCGAAATTTCCCGCCTGCCGGCTGCAAATTAGGCTACCCCCACCGTTTTCGCATGAAAAAACCTGCCATTCCCACTTTTCTTTCATCCTTCCCGGCTTCGGGAACCGTCCGTTTCCAGGCTTTTGACCTGCTGGCCACCCTGGTTGCGGTGGTTCGCACCGATGGCTGCGTGGTGTTTGCCAATGCGGCACTTGAAGACGCCCTGGGCACCTCGCGCCGCACCATCGAAGGCTCGCAGCTGCCCGAATGCTTTACCGAACCCCACATCCTCAAGCATGCGCTGGAAGGCGCGGGCAGCAATGAATTTGCGGCCCTGCGCTACGACGCCTGGCTGCGGCGGCTGAACCATGAGCCGATGCCGGTGCATGTGGTGGTGGCGCAAACCGACACGCCGGGCGAGGCGATTGTGGAAATGCTGCCGCTGGAGCAGCAGGCCAAGCAGGACCGTGAAGAGCGCCTGATCGACCAGGCGCAGGCCAACAAGGAGCTGATCCGCAACCTGGCGCACGAGATCAAGAATCCGCTGGGCGGCATTCGCGGCGCGGCGCAGCTGCTGCAGATGGAAATCGACAAGGAACTGACCGAATACACCCAGGTCATCATTCATGAGGCCGACCGCCTGCAGACGCTGGTGGACCGCCTGCTGGCGCCGCACCGCCGGCCGCACCTGGTGGGCGATGTGAACATCCACGAGGTTTGCGAGCGCGTGCGCTCGCTCATCCTGGCCGAGTTTCCGCGGGGCCTGCGGGTGGTTCGGGACTACGACACGTCGATCCCGGAGTTTCGCGGCGACCGCGAGCAACTGATCCAGGCGGTGCTGAACATTGCCCACAATGCAGCCCACGAACTGGCTGAACGCATTGCGGCGGGCAACGCAAAAATCACTTTCAGAACGCGCATTGCCCGCCAGGTAACTTTTGGCAAGAAGCGCTATCGCCTGGCACTGGAATTGCATGTGATTGACAATGGGCCGGGTGTGCCGGACTCCATCAAAGACCGTATTTTCTATCCTCTGGTCTCAGGGCGGGAAGGCGGTTCGGGGCTGGGGCTGACATTGGCGCAAACCTTTGTCCAGCAACACCACGGCTTGATTGAGTGCGAGAGCCGGCCTGGCCATACAGACTTCAAGCTGCTGATACCGCTGCCCTGAAGTCTGTTGTCTTTCACTTCAAAGATAACTACCGCTCGTAGCAAAGGGACAAAAAAGCATGAAACCGATCTGGATTGTTGACGATGACCAGTCCATCCGGTTTGTTCTGGAAAAAGCCCTGCTGCGCGAAGGCCTGCCCACGCGCAGCTTTACCAATCCGCGCGAGGTGCTGGCTGCACTCGATGTCGCCACCGAAGGCGACGGCCCGCAAATTCTCGTCAGTGACATCCGCATGCCTGGCGGCTCGGGCCTGGACCTGCTGGAAAAGGTCAAGGCCAAGCTGCCCGGCCTGCCAGTCATCATCATGACGGCTTTTTCCGACCTGGACAGCGCCGTGTCGGCCTTCCAGGGCGGCGCGTTCGAATACCTGCCCAAGCCGTTCGACCTGCACAAGGCGGTCGAGCTGATTCGCCGCGCCGTCGAGGAAAGCCAGCGCGAGGAAGTGGCCGAGGAGCGCATGGCTGCCGCGCCCGAAATGCTCGGCCAGGCACCGGCGATGCAGGACGTGTTCCGCGCCATCGGCCGGCTGAGCCAGAGCATGGTCACGGTGATGATTACCGGCGAATCCGGCTCGGGCAAGGAGCTGGTGGCGCGTGCGCTGCACAAGCATTCGCCGCGCGCCAACGGGCCCTTCATTGCCATCAACACCGCCGCCATCCCGAAGGATTTGCTCGAAAGCGAATTGTTCGGCCATGAGCGCGGCGCCTTCACCGGTGCGCAGACGCTGCGCCGCGGCCGCTTCGAGCAGGCCGACGGCGGCACGCTGTTCCTCGATGAAATCGGCGACATGCCGTTTGACCTGCAGACCCGCCTGCTCAGGGTGCTGAGCGACGGCCATTTTTACCGCGTCGGCGGACACAACGCCGTCAAGGCCAATGTGCGGGTGATTGCCGCCACGCACCAGGACCTGGAGCAGCGCGTCAAGGAAGGCAGCTTTCGGGAAGACCTGTTTCACCGCCTCAACGTGATTCGCCTGCGCCTGCCGGCGCTGCGCGAGCGGCGCGAGGATGTGTTCATGCTGACGCGCCACTTCTTGCAGCAAAGCGCCAAGCAGCTCGGCGTGGAGCCCAAGCGGATTTCGGAAGCGGCCCTGCAGCAGCTGAGCCTGTTCAACTTTCCCGGCAATGTGCGCCAGCTGGAAAACATCTGCCACTGGCTGACCGTCATGGCACCGGCCCAGGTGATCGAGCCCAAGGACTTGCCGCCCGAGGTGCTGGGCGCCACGCCTGAATGGAAGCAGGCCCCGCCGATGCTGGCCGACAGGACCGAGCCGCTCAGGCAGGAGCGGGCAGGCGATGCCGAAAAACCGTCTGCAACCCTCTATCCATCCGAAGCGTCCGCCTTGGCAACGCCGCAGCCGGCGGCGCCGGGCATCGAGCCGGGCGGCCTGGCATCGTCGCAATGGGAAACCGGACTGGAGGCCGAAGCCCTGGCGCTGCTGACTTCCGGGCGCAGCGATGTGTGGGATGTGCTGACGCGCCGCTTCGAGTCGCGGCTGATCCAGACCGCGCTGGCCAACACGCATGGCCGCCGCATCGAGGCGGCCCACAAGCTGGGCATCGGGCGCAACACCATCACGCGCAAGATACAGGAACTCAATCTTGAGTAAATAAGGGCGTTTGCGCAGGCGCCACCTGCGCAGGCAGCTACTATTTTTATAGCGGGACGAGTTCCAGCACGACCGGCGCATGGTCGCTGGGCCGCTCATTCTTGCGCGGCAGCTTGTCAATCACGCAACTGGCTACCAGCGGCTTGAGCGCTTCGCTGACCAGGATGTGGTCAATCCGCAGGCCCCGGTTGCGCCGGAAGGCCATTTCCCGGTAATCCCACCAGGAATAGCTTTTCTCGGGCTGCTCGAACATGCGGAAGGCGTCATTCAGGCCCAGCTTGATGAGCGCCTGGAAATGCAGCCGCTCTTCGCTGGTGTGGTGGATGGTTTCGCGCAGGCCTTCCGGGTCGTAGCTGTCGCGGTCGTCGGCGGTGATGTTGAAATCGCCCAGCAGCACCAGCTTCGGATGTGCCTGCAACTCCCCGCGCAGCCAGTCGCGCAGGCTTTCCAGCCACTTCATCTTGTAGTCGAACTTCTCGCTGCCCGGCGACTGGCCGTTGACGAAATAGCCATTGACCACGCGCACCTCGCCGGCCGGCGTGTCCACCGTGGCGGCAATGACGCGCGATTGCTCGTCCGTGAAGCCCGTTATGTTCTTCACGATGTCGCGTGCCGGCGTGCGGCTCAGGATGGCGACGCCGTTGTAGGTTTTCTGGCCGAACACCGCGCTCTGGTAGCCCGCTGCTTCCAGTTCCTTCAGGGGAAACTTGTCGTCGCTGAGCTTGAGTTCCTGCAGGCACAGCACATCGACCGGATTGGCGGCCAGCCAGTCGAGCACCTGCGGCAGCCGCACGGTCAGGGAATTGATATTCCAGGTGGCGATTTTCATGGGTTTTAGTGCTCCAGCGCAATCAGGACGGGCGTGATTAGCTATTAAATATGTAGCGCAGCCAGGCCGCCCAGCACCAGGCCCACAGCCGCCACGCCGAACATGCCGTATTCCAGCCACTTCTTGCGCGTCAGCAGGGCAATCGCCGCCAGGGCAATCGATACCTGCAGCACCGTGGTGGCCTGCGCCCAGCGGTGGTGCTGGTGCAGCTGCTCGTCAGACGATTTGTCCCAGGCGAGGGACTCGGCTTCGAGCTGGTCGGCGCTCACTTTGATGGCCGTCTTTTCGGTTTCGTAGCGCTCAATCTTGCCTTGGTAGCCCACTTTTTTATCTTCCGGCGCCAGGTCGCGGGCAAATTCGGCCAGCGACTGCTTGGTGCTTTTCGACTGGAAGTAGCTCCACTGGTTGGCGGCTTCGGTTTTCTTGATGGCCGCGTTGTTTTTATACAGGCCGGCATTGGCCTGCGTGGCGCCGCCCATGTAGGAAAAGAGGGCGCCGACGGTGGCGATGATGGCCGTGACCACGGCGATCTGCGCGGTCATGCCGCCGCTCTCATGGCCGCTCTGGGCGGCATGCTCCAGCTCGTGGTCGTGGGGGCCGTGTACGTGAAATCCGTGTCCTGACATGCTTATTTCTTCGTTTCTTTTTGATGGGTTACAAAACTGAATTTCAGTCCGCTGGCGGCGACGTGGTGCTCCCGCGCCGCTTCCATCCATTGGGCGCCGAGCGGCGGCGCAAACGCATCGCCGTCAAAGTCCTGGGCAATTTCGGTGACTTCGATGCGGTCGGCCAGCGGCTCGGCCTGGGCGTAGATTTGCGCGCCGCCGATGATCCAGACTTCTTCTGACTGGCTGCATTGCGCCAGCGCATCGGCCAGGCTGGCTGCAGTTTTTGCGCCGGCGCCAATCCAGTCCGGCTGGCGCGTGACGACCACATTGGTCCGGCCGGGCAGGGGGCGAAAGCGGGCGGGAAGCGAATCCCAGGTCTTGCGGCCCATGATGACCGGCCAGCCCTGCGTCAGGCGCTTGAAGTGCGCCAGGTCTTCGGGCAGGTGCCAGGGCATGGCGTTGTTCTTGCCGATCACGCCATTGGCGGCGCGGGCATAAATCAGGTTGATGCGGGTCATCAAATAGCCACCGGCGCCTTGATGGCGGGGTGGTGCTGGTAGTCGAGAAATTCGAAATCCTCGAACTGGTAGTCGAAGAGGGAGTCGGGCTTGCGCTTGATATGGAGCGTCGGATAGGCGAAAGGCGCGCGGCTCAGTTGCAGGGCCACCTGTTCCTGGTGGTTGCTGTAGATATGGCAGTCGCCGCCGGTCCAGATGAAGTCGCCCACGTCAAGCCCGCATTGCTGCGCCACCATGTGCGTCAGCAGGGCGTAGCTGGCGATGTTGAAGGGCACGCCCAGGAAGATGTCGGCGCTGCGCTGGTAGAGCTGGCAGCTCAGCTTGCCCTTGCCGCCGGGCCGGGTAGCCGGGGCGACGTAGAACTGGAACAGCGCGTGGCAGGGCATCAGCGCCATCTTGTCGAGGTCGGCGACGTTCCAGGCGCTGACGATGATGCGGCGCGAGTCGGGATTGGTCTTGAGGGTCTTGATGACTTCGCTGATCTGGTCGATGTGGCCGCCGTCGGGCGTCGGCCAGCTGCGCCACTGCACGCCATAGACCGGGCCGAGGTCGCCGTCTTCGCGCGCCCATTCGTTCCAGATGGTCACGCCGCGCTCTGTCAGCCAGTGGTTGCTGCTGGAGCCGGTCAGGAACCACAGCAGTTCCTGGATGATCGATTTGACGTGGACCTTCTTGGTCGTGACCAGCGGAAAGCCTTCGTTCAAATCGAAGCGCATCTGGTGGCCGAACACGCTTTTTGTTCCGGTGCCGGTGCGGTCGGCCTTGAAGACGCCCTGCGTGTCCACAAGGCGCATGAGATCTTCGTACTGGGAGCGGATAGGGCGGGTCATGGGCAGACTGAACAAAAAAACCTTTGATTATCGCCCGGAAGCTGCAATTTCTAAATCTAAAGCCTGACAATGCGCCCCGGATTCATGATGTTCCGGGGGTCCAGCGCGCCCTTGATGGCGTGCATCATCGACAGGGCGACGGGCGATTTGTAAATCGCCAGCTTGTCGGTCTTGAGGCTGCCGACGCCGTGCTCGGCGGAAATCGAGCCGTCGAAGCGGGCCACCGAGTCATAGACCAGGGTGTTGACCTCTTCTTCGCGGTCGCGCAGAAAGGCTTTGGCATCGCCGCCCTCAGGCGCCTGCACGTTGTAGTGCAGGTTGCCGTCGCCCAGGTGGCCGAAGTTCACCAGCCGCACGCCTTCGATGTGCTGCCGCAGCAGCGCGTCGGTGGCCTCGACAAATTCGGGAATGCGCGAGACGGCAATCGAAATGTCGTGCTTGATGTTCAGGCCTTCCTCGGCCTGCGCCAGCGGGATGTTTTCGCGGATGTGCCAGAGCTGGTGCGCCTGCGCCAGGTTTTCGGCCACCACGGCGTCGCTCACGCAGCCCTGCTCGAAGGCGGTTTCCAGCAGCCCCTCGAACTGCGTGCGCGCATGGGCTTCGGATTCGTGGTCGGAGTTCTCCAGCAGCACGCACCACGGCGCCTCCTTGAACAGCGGCACGCGCAGCTGGGCAAAGTGCTTGTCCACCAGGCTCAGGGCAAACTGGCCCATCACCTCGAAGCCACTCAAGCCCGCGCCCAGGTGCTGGTGGGCAAGCCCGAGCAGCGTGACGGCCGCATCCATCGACGGCACGGCGGCCCAGGCGGTCAGCCGCGCGGCGGGCTGCGGATAGAGCTTGAGCGTGGCGGCGGTGATGATGCCCAGCGTGCCTTCGCTGCCGACGAACAGATCGCGCAGGTCGTAGCCGGTGTTGTCCTTGCGCAGGCCCGACAGCCCGTGCCAGATCTCGCCCTGCGCCGTGACCACTTCCAGCCCCAGGCACAGGTCGCGCGCATTGCCGTAGCGCACCACCTGCGTGCCGCCGGCATTCGTCGCCAGGTTGCCGCCAATGGTGCAGCTGCCCTCGGCGGCCAGGCTGAGCGGGAACAAAAAGCCGGCTTTTTCAGCCGCGTCCTGCAGGTTTTGCAAAATGCAGCCGGCCTCGACGGTGAGGGTGAGGTTGGCCGTGTCAATGGCGCGCACCGCGTTCATGCGCTGCAGACTCAATACCACCTGCGTGCCGGATTCATCGGGCACCGAGCCCACGGCCAGGCCGGTGTTGCCGCCCTGCGGCACCAGGCTGACGCCGGCGGCGGCGCAGGCCTTGACGCTGGCGGCCACCTCTTCAACGCTGGCCGGGCGCACCACGGCCAGCGCCTTGCCCTGTGTGCGCTTGCGCCAGTCCTGCGTGTAGGCGCTCAGGTCGCCGTCGCACAGGACGTGGGACGGGCCGGTGATGCGGCGCAGTTCTTCAAGCAGGACGGGGTGTTGAATGGAGGTCATGATGGGGTGTTGCCAGCAACGGCGGCGGGGGAAGAGGGCAGGTTTTTGAAGCGCACGCGCACATGCTGCGCGCAGGCGACGAACAGCAGCAGGCACAGCAGCACTTCCAGCATGGCCAGATAGTTGCCCGGCGCCCGGTCGCTCCAGGCGCGCACCGCGCCTTCGGTGAAATACAGCCAGACCATCAGGCTGACCCAGCGGTAGGTGTACATGCGCCGTTTCCAGATGCCGGCCAGCGGAATGACCAGCGGCAGCACTTTCAGCGCCAGCAGCGAGCCGCCCGGGCGTATCGGCGCCAGCCACACTTCCCAGGCCAGGCCCAGCACGATCAGCCCGGCCAGGCTGCCCAGCGCCAGCCAGCGCGTCATTTCAATTTGGTTTGCTTTGTTCATGTCGATGGCATGATACCGGGGATGAAATTTCCGCCGTCCCTGGAGGCCTTGCTCGCCGGGCTTTCGCATTTCCCGTGGCGCGACACCGCCATCACGCTGCGCAACCGTTTCCGGGAAGACCGCATGAGCCTGACCGCCAGCAGCCTGACCTTCACCACCTCGATTGCGCTGGTGCCTTTTTTTACCGTGGCGCTGGCCGTGTTTACCGCCTTCCCGATGTTTTACAAGCTGCAGGGCGCGCTCCAGGCCTGGCTCATCAAGAGCCTGATTCCCGACAACATTGCGCGCCAGGTGCTGGGCTACCTGACCCAGTTCAGCGGCCAGGCCAGCAGGCTGGGCGGCGCCGGACTGGCGGTGCTGCTGGTCACGGCGATTACGCTGATCCTGACGATTGACCGCACGCTGAACAGCATCTGGCGCGTGCGCAAGCCCCGGCCGCTGGCGCAGCGCGTGCTGATCTACTGGGCCGCCATCACGCTCGGGCCGCTGGTGCTGGCGGCCAGCCTGGCGGTCACGTCGTATGTGGTGTCGGCCTCCAGCGGCCTGGTGGGCGCCTTGCCCGTCAGCCTGCGTTTCGTGCTGGACGTGGCGCAGTTCTTCCTGGTGGCCGGCGGCATGGCCGCGCTGTACCGCTATGTGCCCAACACCTGCGTTAAATGGGCGCATGCCCTGGCGGGCGGCCTGTTCGTGGCCGCGGGCCTGGAGATTGGCAAGAAGGTTCTGGGCATTTACCTGACGGCGGTGCCGACGTATTCGCTGGTGTACGGGGCTTTTGCCGCCTTGCCGATCCTGCTGGTGTGGATTTACGTCTCCTGGACCATCGTGCTGATGGGCGCCGTCATGACCGCCTGCCTGCCCAGCCTGCTGGCCGGCGTGTCGCGGCGCGGCAGCGCCCATGGCTGGCATTTCCAGCTGGCGATTGAAGTCCTGCAGCATCTGTACAAGGCGCGCGGCACGGCGCGCATGGGCCTGAGCGCCTCGCAGCTTGGTCAATTGCTCGAAGTTGATGGGCAGCAACTGGAGCCGGTGCTCGAAGCGCTGGTTGCGCTCGACTGGATCGGCCGGCTCAATGAGGCCGAAGGAAGCGCCGAGTCCCGCTACCTGTTGCTGGCTGACCCGGACACCACCCCGCTGGCGCCGCTGATGCAGCAATTGCTGCTAGAGCGCTCGCCTTCCGTCAATAATTTATGGGAAAACGCCCGCTGGCGCATGCTGCACCTGCGCGATGCGCTATGAAAAAAAATAGCAATCTGATGTGTCTGTCCTTGCGGCATCCATGACGCCGCCCACCCTTTTTAAAGCAAGCCCTCCGCATGTCCGACTCTTCCAGCACCGAGCTTTCCATGACCGATTCCGTGACCTGGGTCGTTTGCCTGTGCGCCGACTGGTGCGGCCTGTGCCGCGATTACCAGGCCGTCATGGCGCAGATGGCCGGGCGCTATCCGGCGTTCAGGTTTGCCTGGCTGGACATCGAAGACCAGGCCGATCTGGTCGGCGACATCGATGTCGAGACCTTCCCCACGGTGCTGATGGCCGATGCGCAAGGCACCCGGTTTTTCGGCCCCCTGACGCCGCAGGCCAACACCCTGGCGCGCCTGCTGGACTCGCTGCAAAGCGCCAGCCTGCAAAGCAGCCCCCATTTACCGGCCACCCGGCAATTGCTGCAGGCCCTGCAAGCCGCGCCTGAACACTGGCTCAAGGCTTAGCCCGGCTGGCCAAGGGCTGCGCCCATCCTTGGCGCGCCTGTTCAGCCGTGGCTTGTAAATCAAGGTGAGGCCCAGGTCCGAATGGCAGCAGGCCTTGCCGCAAGGCCAGGGCTGCCTGCGCATGTGTACATTGCGCTACAAGCCTTTTTGGCATAAAAAATGTTGTGAAACTGGTTCTGCAGGCGCTACGGCGAACGGACGGCCTGCAACGCCTGGCCCCGGCGGTGAAAAATCTGGTTTTTTTAAATAAAATAGGGGCGTAGCGCAGGCTGCACATGCGCAAGCAGCTATTGAATCAATAGCGTGTGCGACGCGCTTCAGACCCGCCCGTCAACCCATCCTTCAAGCCATGAACCAAGAAACCCAAAAAACAGGCAGATGGACCACCATTCGCCAACAACTCGCCACTCTTGAAAAGCCTGCGCTGCTGGCGCTGGTCAAAGACCTTTACCAGGCGGCGCCCGGCAACCGCGACTTCCTTCATGCCCGCTATTCCCCGCAGGAAGGCGGCGCCGAGGGGCTGGAAGCCTACCGGCGCAAGATCGTGGAGCAGTTTTTCCCGGCCCGGGGCTTTGGCAAGCTGAAGCTGGCAGAGGCTCGCAAGGCGATCCGCGACTACCGCAAGGCCACGGGCCAGCTGGCCGGAACCATGGAGCTGATGATGACCTATGTGGAAAATGGCGCCAGATTCACCGAAGAGTATGGCGATATCGACGAGCGTTTTTACGACAGCGTGGAGTCGGTGCTCGATGAACTGGCGGCCTTGCTGCTTGGTGAGGCATGGAAGCTGTACCCCGAGTTCGAGCACCGGCTGGCCCGCGTGAAAAATATGACAGCGGACATGGGCTGGGGGTTTGGCGACCATGTGACGGAGGTCGTCAGCGAGTTGGAGGAGAAGTTTGCCGGCAGCGCCTGACCGGCTGGCAGTGTCAATTCAGTCCGCCAGAAAATCCCGGATCGCAAACAGCGTCTCGTCGGGTGCTTCCGTCATCTGGTGGTGGCCCACGTTCAGGCGCGCGACCTGCACGGCCTTTCCCGCCTGGCGCGCACTGCCGATCAACCCTTGCGCGGCTTTGGGCGGTGTCATCTGGTCCTGCGCGCCGAGCACGAACAGCACCGGACAGCTGATGGACTGAATCGCCGCTTCGCCATGGGCATAGCTGTCGCAGGCCTTGAAGCCCCGGTGAAAGACGTTGACCTTGGTATTGCTCGCCAGCACGCGCCGGCCCAGCGCCATGCTGGCGCCATAGACCCAGGTGCCCGGACCCAATGCGGAGGGCGGTGGGGCCAGTGTGCTGCGCGAGAACACATTGACCAGCGTCAAGGCCTTCATCGGCTCGTTCAATGAACTGTCCAGCAGCGCGGGCGACACCTGCATCGGAAAGGCCGTGCCGACCAGCACCAGATGGCTGACGCGGGCTTGAAGCCTTGAAGCGGCTTCAAGCGCGATCAGCGAACCCCAGCTGTGGCCGACCAGCGCAGCGCGCGCCACGCCGGCCGCATCGAGCAGCGCGCTGATGAAGTCTGCCGCTTCCTTGACGGAGGAGGGCGCTTCGCCTTCGCTGCGGCAGTGGCCGGGCAGGTCCACCGCCAGCACGTTCCAGCCGTGGTGCGCCAGGTAGCGGCTCTGCAAAATCCAGACGCTGTGGTCATTGAGCACGCCGTGGATGAAGACCACCGTCGGCTGCGCGGCATCGAAAGGCTTGCCGCCGGTGTAGCAATAGGTGCTGTGGCCGTTGACGCTGAGCTGCATCACGCGCCTGCCTTTTCGGCGGCCTTCAGGGCGCGCTTGAGGTCGTCGATCAGGTCGTCCGGGTCTTCCAGGCCGATGGACAGGCGAATCGTTCCCTGCGTGATGCCGGCGCCCTGCAGCGCCTCGTCGCTCATGCGGAAATGCGTGGTGCTGGCCGGGTGAATCACCAGGCTGCGGCAGTCGCCGACATTGGCCAGGTGGCTGAAGACCTTGAGCGTCTCCACAAAGGCCTTGCCCTGGGCACGGCTGCCCTTGAGGTCGAAGCTGAACACCGAACCCGCGCCGCGCGGCAGCAGCTTTTGCGCCAGCGCATGGCTGGCATGCGATTTCAGCAGGGGATGGCCGACGCGCGCCACAAAAGGGTGGCCGGCCAGGAATGCCACGACCTTTTCGGTGTTGCCCATGTGGCGCGCCATGCGCAGCGGCAGCGTCTCGATGCCTTGAAGAATCAGCCAGGCGGTGTGCGGGCTCATGCAGGCGCCGAAGTCGCGCAGGCCTTCGCGGCGCGCGCGCAGCAGGAAGGCGCCGACCGTGCTTTCCTCGCTGAACACCATGTTGTGAAAGCCGTCGTAGGCTTCGCTCAGTTCGGCGAACTTGCCGGAGTGGTCCCAGTCAAAACTGCCGCCATCGACCACCAGCCCGCCAATCACCGTGCCGTGGCCGCTCAGGAACTTGGTCGCCGAGTGATAGACCAGGTCGGCGCCGTGCTCGAAGGGCTTGATGAGCCAGGGCGAGGTCAGCGTCGAATCGACCAGCAGCGGCACCTTCGCTTCATGGGCAATGCTGGCGACGGCCGGGATGTCCAGCACTTCCAGGCCCGGATTGCCGACGGTTTCGCCGAAGAAGAGGCGGGTAGTGGGCCGCACGGCGGCGCGCCAGCCGTCGATGTCGCCGGGCTTGACAAAAGTGGTGTCGATGCCAAAGCGGCGCAGCGTGTAGTGGAGCAGGTTCTGGCTGCCGCCATAGAGCGCGGTGCTGGCGACGATGTGCGAGCCCGCGCCCATCAGCGTGGCAATGGAGAGGTGCAGCGCGGCCTGGCCGCTGGCCGTGGCGATGGCGCCAATGCCGCCTTCAAGCGCCGCGATGCGCTGCTCCAGCACCGCATTGGTCGGGTTGCTGATGCGCGAATACACATGCCCGGCACGCTCCAGGTTAAAGAGGCTGGCGGCGTGGTCGCTGGACTCGAAGACGAAGGACGTGGTCAGGTGAATCGGCACGGCGCGCGCGCCGGTGGCCGGGTCGGGGCTAGCGCCTGCGTGCAGCGCCAGGGTGTCGAAACCGGGGTCTGAATAACCGGGCATGAAGGGAGTCTCCAGTACAAAAAGCTGATTTTTCAATGGCACGCGGCCGCATCCCGGCCACGGGGGATAAACATGGGGAAACGTCAGGATAATCGTTACCCTTGGCGAAGGGATTGTGGGCTATATTCAAAGCCGATTTGAACCCTGATGACCCGTACCGCACCGCGGCGGGCGGCCATGAAAAACAAGCTGGCAAACGCTGTTGCCAGAACCACCTAGGAAAAGTGATGAAGGTTTTAGACATCCTGCGGGTAAAAGGCAACACGCTTTACACCGTTCAGCCTGACGAGCCGCTGGCCAAGGCCGCAGACATCATGGCCGAAAAGGACATCGGCTCGCTGGTTGTCATGGAGCATGGCGACCTGGTGGGCATGCTGACCTTTCGCGAGGTGATTGTCCGCATCGTCAACAATGGCGGCGAGATTGGCCGCACGCTGGTCCGCAAGGCCATGGACGACCATCCGATGACCTGCACGCCGGACACCGAAATAGACGAAGTGCGCCGCATGATGCTGGAGCGCCATGCGCGCTACATGCCGGTGATGAGCCAGAAAATGCTGATGGGCGTGATCAGCTTTTACGATGTGGCCAAGGCCGTGGTGGACAGCCAGAACTTCGAAAACAAGATGCTCAAGGCCTACATCCGCGACTGGCCTGCCGAAAGCGACGCCGACCGCGATTGATCGCCGGGCCGGGCCGCAGCGCCTGCCGCCCGCTTTCAGGCCGGTCTTGCTTGGCCATGGCTGGCGTGGATCATTTCCCGCACGCGCGGGTAAATCTGCTGGTTCCACTTGCGGCCGCTGAACACCCCGTAATGGCCCACGCCGGTCTGGATGTGGTGGGTTCGCATATAGGGGGGAATGCTGCTGCACAGGTCTTGCGCCGCCACCGTCTGGCCCACGGCGCAAATGTCGTCGCGCTCCCCCTCGACCGTCATGAGTGCCGTGTGGCGAATGGCTTCGGGCTTGACGATGCGGCCCCGGTAGCTGAGCTTGCCCAGCGGCAGGTCGTAGGTCTGGAACACTTTTTCAACCGTTTCCAGATAGAACTCGGCCGGCAAGTCGTTCACGGCCAGGTATTCCTCATAAAACAGGCGAATCACATTGGCCTTTTTCTCGTCGCCCGCGACCAGGTTCTGGTACATGTCCTTGAACGAATTCTTGTGGCGCTCCAGGTTCATGGCCAGAAACGCGCTGACCTGCACAAAGCCGGGGTACACGCGGCGCATGTAGCCGGCGTGGGGCAGCGGCACATGGCTGATCAGGTTTTTCTCGAACCATTCGATGGGCTTGCTGGTGGCCAGCGTGTTGACCCCCGTGGGATTGACCCGGCAGTCCACCGGCCCGGCCATCAGCGTCAGGCTGCGCGGCGCGGTCGGGTCGTCGTCTTCGGCCATGATGGCCGTGGCCGCCAGCGCCGCCACGCAGGGCTGGCACACGGCCACCACATGCGTGCCGGGGCCGATGGTCTGGATGAAGCGGATCATGTGTTCGATGTAGTCGTCCAGGCTGAAAGCGCCGTGGCGCAGCGACACATCGCGGGCGTTGTGCCAGTCGGTGATGTACACGTCGTGGTCTTGCAGCAGGGTCCGGACGGTTTCGCGCAGCAGGGTGGCGAAATGCCCTGACATGGGCGCCACCAGCAGCACCGGCGGCTGCCAGGGCAACTCGCCCTTGCCAGCCGCATCCTTCTTGAAATGCAGCAGGGTTCCAAACGGCAGGGTCAGGGCGGTTTCCTCGGTCACTGCCACTTCCTGCCCTTCGACATTCACCGAATGGATGTTGTACGCCGGGCGTGAATGGGTCAGCCGGAGGCGAGAGAACACCTCCATCGACGCCGATAACTTGCGCAGGGGCGTGCCTTCCGTTTTGCTCCACCACAATGCGGCGCTGGCGCCTTGCGCCAGCAGGCGAAGCGGTGACATCAGATCGGACTGCATCTGGTAGGCCGAATAAAGCATAGGTTTCCTTGCCTGAAAGGGGTTCGTGAATGCGTTTTGCCCCAATATGTTTCATTGCAGGCAAGTTACGGGCCAGACCAGCAGCCGCCCCGGTGTGGTGCGCCGCAGGCAGGGCCGGCTGGCACAACCTTTGCAAAAG
The DNA here is from genome assembly GCA_016000195.1 of Burkholderiales bacterium. Taxonomy (GTDB): domain Bacteria; phylum Pseudomonadota; class Gammaproteobacteria; order Burkholderiales; family Burkholderiaceae_C; genus Polaromonas. The sequence goes on from JAECRO010000049.1 coordinate 22,274, forward strand.
AGTCCGGCACACCCTTTGTTCAAGGAGCATTCATGGCCCAAGCCGTCCTGACGATCAGCAGTAAAAATTATGGTTCCTGGTCCTTGCGCGGCTGGCTGCTGGCCCGGCTGGCCGGCCTGGAATTCACCGAAAAGGTGATTCCCCTGGATGATCCGGCCATGAGGGCCGAGATGCTGCTGCTGTCGTCCAGCATGCTGGTGCCTTCGCTGGAGCATCAGGGGCTGAAAGTGTGGGACACGCTGGCGATTGCCGAATACCTGCATGAAATCAAGCCCGAAGCGCAATTGCTGCCGGCCGACATCAAGGCGCGGGCGCATTGCCGCGCCATCTGCGGCGAAATGCATTCGGGCTTTGCCTCACTGCGCTCGTCGCTGCCGATGAACCTGAAGGCGCACTTTCCCGGCTTCAAGGTCTGGTCACGGGCGCAGGCCGACATCGACCGCGTGCTGGAGATCTGGAAAGAGTGCCTGGCCACTTACGGCGGCCCCTACCTGTTCGGCAAGCAGCCCTGCATGGCCGACGCCATGTATGCGCCGGTGGTCACGCGCTTTTTGACCTACGACGTGGCGATTGACAAAACCTGCGCCGCCTACTGCAAGCGCATCATGGCGCTGCCCGCCATGATGGAATGGGTGGCCGAGGCAAAGAAAGAGCCTGAGGAGATTGACGAGCTGGATGCAGAGTTTTAAGCCCTGACGCGGCAGGCCCGACGGGCTGCGTCAACCCGCCTGTCTGCGCGAAGCCAGAGCGCCGCCCCGGCTGCGCCAGGCCGTCAGGAGGTCCACGGCGTGGGGGGCGGAATCTCGCACACCGGCTCCACGTCAATCGATTTGAAGTCGGCCGGAGAGACGATTTCGAGGTATTCCATGTCGGGCGAGTAATCAAACAGATAGTGGCTGATGCCGGGGCGCTGATGCACCACGTCGCCCGCTTCCACCAGCGTTTCCTTGTCGTCGTACATGAAGCGCGCCCAGCCCGTGATCATGATCACGATCTGGAAATCTGCCTCATGACGGTGCCAGCCAGTGCCACTTTCTGGTGCCATGTTGGCCTTGACCAGGTGCGCAATCACTTTTCCGTTCGTCGCCGCAGCGATGCCCAGGTCGCGATACAGGAAAAAATCACGCAAGCCACCCGGCAAATAGGGCGTGTCGCCCGGTTTGACATGCGAAAACTTGGTCACGGTACGGTCCAGCATGGAAAACTCCTGTTCAGTCAATGCCAACAAAATAATGCTGCGCTGCACAAAGCATGAAATGTTCCAGAATATTTTTTGCCATGCGGATCAGGCCGCTGCTGGAATAGAACTGTTTCTTGCGGGTATTTGGTTGGCGGTCTGCTTCAGACTGAAGGCGGCTGTAGAACGTTCCAAACTGCTTGCTCCATACCGGTCACTGAAGGCAGTAGGTTGACGGTCGGCAATGTGACGCAGATTTCAATGATTGCTGCACCCGCACTCGGCCAGAAGTGGACGCTTCATCCGGCGGTAGATGACAGACATTCAGCCACGTCTATGTCTAGAGCGGTTTCACCCTGACTGGCAATAGCCGC
>JAECRO010000050.1 GCA_016000195.1 Burkholderiales bacterium
CATGGGCGACCTGGCCGGCAACGACATCGGCTGGGCCATCCGCAAGCGCCGCTACCAGGAAAAACCAAGCATGAAATACAGTAAGACGGCTGATCTGCTGTGCGAGAAAGGCCGTTTCGGCCAGAAGACCGGCGCCGGCTGGTACGACTACGTGGCCGGCAGGCGCGACGCCATTCCGAACAGGGAAGTCGTCCAGATGATCGAGGCGCACCGCAAGTCCTTGGGCATTACGCCGCGCAAGATTCCGGACGAGGAAATTGTCCAGCGGCTGGTGTATTCGCTGGTCAACGAGGCCGCGCATATTCTGGAAGAGGGCATTGCATCCAAGGCCAGCGACATCGACATGGTGTATTTGATGGGCTACGGTTTCCCGATTTATCGGGGCGGCCCGATGCTGTATGCCGACCAGGTGGGCCTGTTCAACGTGGTGCAGGCCATGAAGCGCTTTGCCAAAAATCCGCTTGACGACGCGAATTTCTGGAAGCCCGCGCCGCTGCTGGCCCGGCTCGCGGCCGAAGGCAAGACCTTCAACTGACCCGCGCCCACCCCGTCAAGCCCCCCTAATTCCGGAGATTTTCATGAGCTCAGCAGTAATTGTTTCCACCGCCCGCACCCCTCTGGCCAAGAGCTGGAAGGGCGCTTTCAACATGACGCACGGCGCCACCCTGGGCGGCCATGCCGTTCAGCACGCCATGGCCCGCGCCGGCATCGACGCAGGCGAAGTCGATGATGTCATCATGGGCTGCGCCACGCCAGAAGGCGCGACCGGCGCCAACATTGCGCGGCAGATCGCCCTGCGCGCCGGCTGCCCCGTCACGGTCTCGGGCATGACCGTCAACCGCTTTTGCTCGTCCGGCCTGCAGGCGATTGCGCTGGCGTCGCAGCGCATCATGGCCGGCGAAGCCGGTATTTACGTCGCCGGCGGCGTGGAAAGCATTTCCTGCGTGCAGCAGGAAATGAACACCCACATGCTGCGCGAAGACTGGCTGGCCAAGAACAAGCCCGAGATTTACTGGAACATGCTGCAAACCGCCGAACAGGTGGCCAAGCGCTACGGCATCGGGCGCGAACGCATGGACGAGTACGGCGCGGCCAGCCAGCAAAAGGCCACCGCCGCGCTGGCCGCCGGCCTGTTCGAGGCCGAGATTGCGCCCATCACCGTCACCATGGGCGTCGCCGATCCGGTGATGGGCTTGACGACCAAACAGGTCACGGTCAGCCAGGACGAAGGCATTCGCGCCGGAACGACGAAGGAAGGCATCAGCGGCCTGCGCCCGGCCATTCCGGGCGGCCTGATTTCGGCCGGCAACGCCAGCCAGTTCTCGGACGGCGGCGGCGCCGTGGTGGTGATGGACGAAACCGTCGCCGAGCGCAAAGGCCTCAAGCCGCTGGGCCGCTTCCTGGGTTTTGCCGTCGCCGGCTGCGAGCCCGACGAAATGGGCATAGGCCCGGTATTCGCCATTCCCAAGGTGCTCGCCAAGCTGGGCCTGGGCGTGGGCGACATCGACCTGTGGGAACTCAACGAAGCCTTTGCCGTGCAGGTGCTGTACTGCGCCGATAAATTGGGTATTCCAATGGACAGTCTCAACGTCAATGGCGGCGCGATTGCCGTCGGCCACCCCTACGGCGTCACCGGCCAGCGCCTGACCGGCCATGCGCTGATCGAAGGCAAGCGGCGCGGCGCCAGGCGCGTCTGCGTGACCATGTGCATCGGCGGCGGCATGGGCGCTGCGGGTATTTTCGAAGTGCTGTAAAACCGGGGCATTCACGCACGTCACGCCGGGCCGATCATGCCTGTTCGGTACATGCGCCGGCCCGTTCCCTTTCTGTCCTGAAGGTTAGCCATGAGTCTGCGTTCCACCCTCGATTTTTTGCTCTACCAGTGGCTCGGTGCCGAATCCCTGAGCCAGCGCGAGCGCTTCGCCGACCACAGCCGCGAAACCTTTGACGCCGTGTTTGACACCTGCGAGCGCATTGCCAGAGAGAAATACGCGCCTTTCAACCGCATGGTCGATACGCAGGAGCCGCAGTTCGACGGCGAAAAAGTCATCCTGCCGCAAGCCACGCACGACGCGCAGAAAGCCTACGCCGCGTCGGGCATGCTTGGCGCGGCGCAGGACTATGACGTGGGCGGCATGCAGCTGCCCTACACGGTGGAGGCCGCCGCCAACGCGTTTTTCGCGATGGCGTCGGTCAGCATGGGGTCGAGCCTGCTGACCACGGGCAATGCCAATCTGCTGATGGTGCATGGCACGGCCATGCAAAAGGACGTGTTTGCCAAAAACGAATTTTCAGGCCGCTTTTCCGGCACCATGTGCCTGTCGGAGCCGCAGGCGGGCTCGTCGCTGAGCGACATCACGACGCGGGCGCTGCCCGATGGCGCTGATTTCGAGGCCGACCCGCTCGGGCCGCGCTACCGACTCAAGGGCCACAAGATGTGGATTTCAGCCGGCGAGCATGAGCTGACCGACAACATCATCCACCTGGTGCTGGCCAAAATTCCCGGCCCCGACGGCCGCCTGACGCCGGGCACCAAAGGCATCTCGCTGTTCATCGTTCCCAGGAAAATCGTCAACACGGCGGGCGAGCTGACCGGCGTTCGCAACGACGTGGCGCTGGCCGGGCTGAACCACAAGCTGGGCTGGCGCGGCACGACCAACACGCTGCTCAACTTTGGCGAGGGCAAGTACCCGGTGGACGGGCAAGCCGGCGCGCTCGGCTACCTGGTCGGCAAGCCGCATGAAGGCCTGCGCTGCATGTTCCACATGATGAACGAGGCGCGCATCGCCATCGGCATGGCCGCCACGATGCTGGGCATGGCCGGCTATTACGCGTCGCTCGACTATGCGAAAAACCGCGCCCAGGGCCGGCCCGCCACCGGCGCCGGCAAGGACGCCGCAGCCCCGCAAAGCCGCATCATCGAGCACGCCGATGTCAGGCGCATGCTGCTGGCGCAAAAAGCGTATTGCGAAGGCGCGCTGGCGCTCGAACTGTATTGCGCCCGCCTCGTCGATGAGCAGCGCACCGCCGGGCCGCAGGCGGCCGACGAGGCGCGGCTGCTGCTCGAAGTGCTGACGCCGATGGCCAAGAGCTGGCCCAGCGAATGGTGCCTGGAGGCCAATTCGCTGGCGATCCAGGTGCATGGCGGCTACGGCTACACGCGCGACTTTCCGGTCGAGCAGTACTGGCGCGACAACCGCCTGAACATGATTCACGAGGGCACGCACGGCATCCAGGCCCTGGATCTGCTGGGCCGCAAGGTGCTGATGGAGGGCGGGCGCGGGCTGGCGCTGCTGGCCGAACGCATCACGGCCACCGCAGCCCGGGCCAGCAAGGTGCCCGAACTCGTCGCCCATGCCGACGCGCTGGCCGATGCCCTGCAGCAAGTCAGCGAGGCGACCCGCGCGGCTTGGGCCACCGGCCAGCCCGGCGAGGCGCTGGCCAATGCCGTGCCTTATTTGCAGGCTTTCGGCCACACCGTGCTGGCCTGGGTCTGGCTGGACGTGGCGCTGGCTTCGCTGGCATTTGATGCTACTAAATCAATAGCTGCTACCGTAGGCAGGCTGGGCGCAACACGCTATTTTTATCATTACGAGCTGCCAAAAACAAGCGCCTGGCTGGGCGTTGTCTCCAGCCGCGACCTGACCTGCGCCGACTTGCCGGAAGAGGCCTTCTGATGGGTTTGCCCAAGCTGGTGGCGCGGCTGGAAGCCATCATATGGATTTTGATCTATGGTGGCCTGCTGGCGCTGGTGCTGGGCCTGTGGGTGGAGCGGATCGATGACGACACCGGCTGGCCGCTGGCCGTTGGCGGCGCACTGGCCGCTGCAGCGGGCCTTGCCCTGATCTATGTCCGCTCCAGAATCAAACCCGATGCCTGCAAGGATACTTTTTGACGACTTTCAATCACCCTCAATGGAGAACCTTCCCATGACCCGCAGCATCCAGCAATTGTTCGACCTCAAGGGAAAGACCGCGCTCGTCACCGGCGGCTCGCGCGGCCTCGGCCTGCAACTGGCGCAGGCGCTGGGCGAGGCCGGCGCCAAAGTCATGCTCAGCTCGCGCAAGGCGGAAGACCTGATCGAGTCGGCTGCCGTGCTGAAAGCCGCCGGCATCGACGTGGACTGGATTGCCGCCGACTGCTCGAAGGAAGCCGACATCCGCGCCCTGGCCGATGAAACCATCCGGCGCTTTGGCCATGTGGACATTCTGGTCAACAACGCCGGCGCCGCCTGGGGCGCGCCGGCCGAAGACCATCCGGTGGAGGCCTGGGACAAGGTCATGAACCTCAATGTGCGCGGCTACTTCATCTTGTCGCAGCACATCGCCAGGCACAGCATGATCCCGCGCTCACGCGGCGAGGGACCTGCGGGCTATACCGGGGGCCGCATCATCAACGTGGCCTCCATTGCCGGGCTGGGCGGCAATCCGCGTGGCATGAACACGATTGCCTACAACACCTCCAAGGGCGCGGTGGTCAACTTCACCCGGGCGCTGGCGTGCGAATGGGGCGTGAACCACATCACCGTCAACGCCATCTGTCCGGGCTTTTTCCCGAGCCGCATGACGGTCGGCACGCTGAAAGCCATGGGCGAGGAGAAGCTCGCCGCGCATGCGCCGCTGGGCCGCCTGGGCGACGACGAAGACCTGAAGGGCCTGTGCGTGCTGTATGCGTCGGATGCCGGCAAGCACATCACCGGCCAGTGGCTGGCGGTTGATGGCGGCGTGTCGGCCATTACTGGAGGCTGATCAGTGATGAACTTCGGCGCGAAAATTCCCTTTGTCCAGCAGCTCGGCTTCAGGCTGGAATTGTTTGAGGGCGGCGAGTCGGCCATTGGCTACACGCCCCGGCCCGAGCATCTCAATTCGTTTGCCGTCACGCACGGCGGTGCCTGCATGACGCTGCTCGACGTGGCCATGGCGGTGGCGGCGCGCAGCCTGCAAAAAGACATGGGCGTGGTCACTATCGAGATGAAGACCAGCTTCATGCGGCCCGCGCCCGGCGACGGCAGCAAACTCACGGCCCGGGGCCGGCTGATGCACCGCAGCAAGTCGCTGGCTTTTACCGAAGCCACGATTTACGATGCCCAGGGCCAGGCCTGCGCCCACGCAACCGGAACCTTCAAGTACGTCAGGCGGCAGGAGGGCGGCGCTGGCGAAGCGCGAGACACCCCCAATGCACCCCATGCGCCCGTCAGCCCGATTTCAACCGACTGAAATTCGGTTTTATTGCTCAAATATCTACCGCGAAATGCCGGTCAACTCGATATGGGAAGGCGTGGGCAACATCATGGTGCTGGCCTTGCAGGCCGCGCTGCTGTGCCAGAGCGCGCCCGGCGCGGTCGCCGACGCATTTTGCGAATCGCGCCTGGCCGGCCACTGGGGCCAGACTTTTGGCACACTGGGCGCGGGCACTGATTTCGACCGCATCATTGACCGGGCCATACCCCGGAAACTTTCATAATGCCAATGATTTCAACCTCCAGGAGCCCTTCATGACCACGCCTGCAACCGTGATTCTTCACCATTACCCGTCCTCGCCTTTTTCCGAAAAAGCCCGGCTGATGCTGGGCTACAAAGGCATTCCCTGGAAGTCCGTGGTCATTCCGATGGTCAATCCCAAGCCCGACCTGGTTGCACTCACGGGAGGCTACCGCAAGACGCCGGTGCTGCAGATCGGCGCCGACATCTATTGCGACACGGCGCTGATCGCCGACGTGCTGGAGCATCTCCAGCCGCTGCCCACGCTGTACCCCGAACCCAGCAAGGGCATGGCGCGCATCCTGGCGCAATGGGCCGACACCACGCTGTTCTGGACTTCGATGGCATTCAACCTGCAGCCCAGGGGCCTGGCCCAGTTGTTCGAGCATGCGCCGCCCGAGGCCGCCCGGACGTTTGCGCAGGACCGCAAGGCCATGAGCGCCGGCATGGCGCGCCAGCAGCCGCCCGATGCCGCCGCTGCCTACAAGTCGTATTTGCGCCGCCTGTCGGACGTGCTTGACGACCGGCCGTTCATCTTGGGCGACGTGCCGTGCATCACCGACTTTGCGATGTACCACCCGCTGTGGTTCACGCGGGTGCGCACCTCGGTGCTGGCCGGCCTGCTCGATGCCACGCCGGCGGTGCTCGACTGGATGGACCGCATGGCCGCCATCGGCCACGGCACGATGGAAAAGTCCAGCGCGCTGCAAGCCATCGAGGTGGCCGCCGCCTGCGCGCCCGCAGCCTTGCATGATGATATTTTTCAGGACGAGCATGGCCTGGCGCTGGGCAGCCAGGTCATGATCAACGCCGAAATCTTCGGGCTGGAAGCCACCCGGGGCGAACTGGTGGCCGCCACCCGCATGCATTACACGCTGCGCCGCCTTGACGAGCGCGCCGGCATGGTGCATGTGCATTTCCCGCGCATCGGCTATTCGCTCAAAGCCGCCGACCCGGCATGAACGGCATCGAATGGCGCTACCTCGCGTTTGATGCGCTGACCGCACCCCAGCTTTATGCCGTGCTGCAGTTGCGCAGCGAGGTGTTCGTGGTCGAGCAGGCCTGCATTTTTCAGGACATGGATGGCGCCGACGCGCAGGCCATGCATCTGCTGGGCAGCCAGCAAGGCGCTCTGGTGGCCTATGCGCGCTGCTTTGCCGCCGGCATCAAGTTTGCCGAGGCCAGCATCGGCCGGATTGTCACGCGCTCCTCCTTGCGCGGCAGCGGCGCAGGCCATGCGCTGGTGGAAAAAGCCATTGCCTGCCTGTCGCCGCCATCGGCCGGGCAAGTCATCAGGATTGGCGCGCAGGCCCGGCTGGAAGGGTTTTACCGCCAGCATGGTTTTGTGAAGGACGGGCCGGTTTACCTCGAAGACGGTATTGCCCATATCGAAATGCAACGCAGCGTTTAATTTGTGGGGCGTCATCCACGGCGTGCGCCTGTTCACGCCCATGATGCTGGACGCCGCCGCCAAAGACCCGGACTGGCAGGGCCACATCGTCAACACCGCCAGCATGGCCGGGCTGCTGAAGTCGCCCAAAAAGTGTTCGACGCCATGGTGGCCGACCAGTTTTATATCTTCAGCCATCCGAAAGCCCTGGGGTAACGTGCAAAGCCGCATGGAATGCATCCTGCAGCAGGCCAATCCGGCAGATCCGTTTGCCGAGCGGCCGGAAATCGGGCGCGACCTGAAGGCGGCGTTGCGGTCTGGCTGAAGCATGGGTTAGCCAGTGCTTGACCGGCTTGACCGGCTTGACCCGCCTGCGCCAGACCAGGGCCGCAGGTGTCTTCGGCACCCGCCCGGGCATCGGTTTTACCCCCTGTTCACCCGAATTGACAAAGCGGGCAAGCGGTATCGACGCCGATGTTCACTACATGATTGCCCGGATTGCCTGAATTTTGCTCCGCAAAAAACGATATGTATTACAACTGGAACTAGTTACTTACATTATTGTCGGTGACATAACTGCTTTATTGAATTCATCCGTACGCGGATTATCAGAATAATAATTGGTCTTTTTGTGATTATTTTTGATAGATTTATGATTTTCACTGAGTCGGTATTGGGGTGAAAATTAAGTAACTACAAGTAATTAGCGCGATTGAACAGTATCTTTTTTCTGTGTTTTGCGTATCAATACACCCCACGGTGTAAGCGTGAGAACTTAATAAGTAACAATTTTCTAAACAGATAGCACCCGACAGTGAGTAAGCTGTCATGTAACCGTTGCACGCTTGAAATATCTGATGGAAATCAAAGTCGGTAAGGGGATGATTCATGGAAATTCGTAACGAAACACAAGTCGCTTCAGACTTCCTGGTAAAAAATGGCTTCATGTCAACAAACCACCATCTTGCTCCGCGCAGTGGTTTGCCGTCGATGTGGCCAGGGTTTCTGACCGGCCAGGCAGAGCAGCCTGTTCGCGTCCTGCTGATTGATGACGATCCCCATATGAGCCGCGTCATTGCCCATGAATTGCTGGCCGACCTGCGCATCAACCTGCTGGGGCAGGGCAGCAGCGTAAGGGAAGGGCGCCGGCTGATCAGCCAGAATGAATTTGACGTGATGCTGGTTGACCTGAACCTGGGGGACGGCACCGGTTTTGCACTCATCGAATACATGAAAACCATCCGCCCCATGGCCGAGGCAATCGTCATCTCGGCCATGGAAGACGAGCAGCATGCCTTGCATGCGTTTGAACTCGGTGCCACCGGCTATCTGGTTAAAAACTCCTGGTTCGGCAACTTTCCGCAAGCCGTGCTGCAGGTGGTCAACGGCGGCGCATCCATTACGCCCAACCTGGCGCGCAGGCTGCTCAATAAGTTCGAGCAGCCCCAGAACAACGCTCAAGCTGTGCAGGAGAGCAAAAGCAAGGAAAAACTCTCCGAACGCGAGAAACAAGTCCTCAAGCTGGTTGCATCAGGCTATACCAGCACTGAGATTGGCTCACGGCTGATCATCAGCGCGCAAACCGTCAACACGCACATCAAGAACATCTACCGCAAGCTCAACGTTCGTACCCGTGCGCAAGCGGTAAGCTTTGCGGCAACGCGCGGGCTTTTTTAAAACACCTGAACTGTTGCCCGGCACCTGCGGCTGGGTGGTGCAGGGCACGCTGCAGCGCGGGGCTGAGGCGCTGTTCACAATGACCGTCGATTCATCTGCTGGCGACAATTTGCGCGGCAATGGAAGTCGAAACCGGATGGCCCGGCGCTTCTGAAGGTCTGTGTCAAACTTGCGGCTTTTCACTTGTATGGTCTTGCGCAAGCGGTTCAAAATTATCCAGTCTGCCATTGCGGCAAATGTTTGCCGCTGCATTCGAGGCAGCAGTATTTTTGCAGTGGCCCTGCTCTGGCTGCCGTTGGCGCAGTCGGCAGTTCCCGGCATTCAATGCCCTGACGGCAAGCAGGCCGATGGCATCGAGCGTGCCGGCAATGCCCGTCATTGCCTGGTTGTCCGCAAGTTCGAGCCCGACAGCACCGGCACGAATGCCCGGGTATTGGTCGCTTTCCTGCATGGCGACAGTCGCGGCAGCGTTGAGCTGCCTGCAGCGAGCGGCACCGCTTTCAATCTGTCGCAGCAACTCAATGCCTCCACCGTTGCCCTGCAACGCCCTGGATACCGCAGCGGCCTGGGCTTGTCCGACGGGGCGGCCGGTCTTGAGGATGACGATTACACCTCCGTGAACGTGGCAATTGTTGCCAGCGCACTGGACCGGCTGCGCACGCTCAATCCGGGCAAGAAAATACTGCTGATTGGCCACTCGGGCGGTGCGGCCATGGCCGCGCTGCTGGCCAGCCGTTTTCCGGCCAGCGCCGACGCCTACTTGCTGGCGGGCTGTCCGTGCGATCTTGTGCCGTGGCGCCAATGGCGAAGCACCTCGGCCGGCCAGGCAAACCCCTGGACGCACAGCCTTTCGCCCCTGAACGAAGTGGGAGGCATCAGGGCCGGAACCCGGATTTCGCTGGTCGTAGGCACCAAAGATGACAACACGCTGGCAAAATTCAGCGAAGCCTATGTTGCCGGCCTGCATGCGCAGGGTGTCAAAACGCGCCTGACTTACGCTGTCGGCGCCACGCATGTGTCGGTGCTTCGTTCGCCGGAGTTTTTCATGCTTGCGCAGGAGCTGGTTCAGGCCCTGTCCCGATAGCCAGCACACTGCAGCATCTTCACTTTTTCATCCCCTCTGATTCACGACTGCCATGGCCATCAAATTTTTATTCCGAATCTTTTCCCCGGCATTGTTCATCACCTGTGTCCTGCTGACCGGCTGCAATGAGGCGCCCGGCACGGGTCCCAGCGAGAAATCTGCAAAAACCGCACCCACGGCAGTTTCGATGGCCGCACTGGCTGCGCAAACCACCGGCTTCACGGCCGGCTCACAGATGAGCGTGCGCACGGTGTACGTTTTCTTTGATGCCCAGTGCCCCCATTGCGGCGTACTGTGGGAGGCGGCCAAACCACTGAGGTCGCAGGCGAAATTCGTCTGGATTCCGGTAGGCATCCTCAATGCATCCAGCACATCCCAGGGCGCCACCATTCTGGCCGCCGCAGACCCGGTTGCCGAGATGGACAAGCACGAAGCCTCCCTGCAGGCCAGGCAGGGCGGCATCAGCGCCGCATCGAACATTGATGGGCTCAAGGCATCCGTTGCAAAAAATACCGAATTGATGACCGGCTTTGGTTTTGCTTCCATTCCCGTGGTTATCGGAATGAACGCGCAAACCGGCGCGCTGGTGACACAGGAAGGCGCCATGCCGACCGCGGCGCTTGCAAAACTGCTCGGCTTGCAAATACCTGCAAATCAGCCCGGCCCGGCTGCCAATTAAGCTTCAGGACTGAACACGATTTTTGCAGGAGCGGGAACGGTATTGTGCTGATATTTTCGATAAAAATGGCCTCTTGCGCAATGTAGTAAAGCATAGTTTGCTATTTAATTAATAGCAATTTTCCGCCGCAGCTCAAAATCGCATTTAAAAAAGAACGCGGCTGCGAATGGTTCCTTGAACATTCGCCAGCTTGGCGAGCGCCATGTCGGAATGCGCTGCGTCAATGTCGATCACCACATAGCCAATGGCTTCATTGGTTTGCAGATATTGGGACGCAATGTTGATGTGGTTGTCGGAAAAAACCCGGTTGATTTCCGACAGCACGCCCGGCACATTGCGGTGAATATGCAGCAGGCGATGTTTGCCCGGGTGGGCCGGCAAGGCCACCTCGGGGAAATTGACGGAAGAGGTTGAGGTGCCGTTGTCGCTGTACTTCACCAGTTTTTCAGCGACCTCGATGCCAATGTTTGCCTGTGCCTCCATCGTCGAGCCACCAACATGCGGCGTCAGGATCACATTGTCCAGGCCGCGCAGGGGCGACTCAAACATCTCCTTGTTGCTGCGTGGCTCGACCGGAAACACATCAATCGCAGCACCCAGCAATTTTTTCTGGCGCAGGGCTTCGGCCAGTGGCTCAATCTCGACCACCGTGCCGCGCGAGGCGTTGATCAGCACGCTGCCCGACTTCATGGATGCAATCTCTGCAGCGCCAATCATCCATTGCGTAGCCTGGGTTTCAGGGACATGCAAGGTGACGACGTCAGACTGCGCCAGCAAATCCTTCAGGCTGGCGACCTGCTGTGCATTGCCCAGCGGGAGTTTGGTGACCACATCAAAAAATACCACGCGCATTCCCAATCCCTCGGCCAGCACCGAGAGCTGGGTTCCGATGGAGCCGTAACCAATGATGCCCAGTGTCTTGCCGCGAATCTCGTAAGCGTTTTCAGCCGACTTGAGCCAGCCGCCCCGATGCGCCACGGCACTTTTCTCGGGAACGCCGCGTAGCAGCAGGATCGCCTCGGCCAGCACCAGCTCCGCGACGGAACGGGTGTTGGAGAACGGTGCGTTGAACACGGCAATGCCGCGCTCGCGTGCGGCTTGCAGATCCACCTGGTTGGTGCCTATGCAAAAGCAGCCGACAGCGGCAAGTTTGGAAGCCTCGGCAAACACTTCGGCGGTGAGTTGCGTGCGCGAACGGATGCCGACAAAATGCACGTCTGCAATCTTGCGCTTGAGCTCCTCGTCAGGCAACGCGCCTGCCAGGCTTTCAATCTGCGTATAGCCCGCAGCCTGTAACACCTCGATGGCCGAAGGGTGAATCCCTTCCAGGAGGAGGAATTTGATTTTGTTTTTATCTGTTGATGTTTTGGGCATGAAGTTTTCCAGGTCAGTAATGGGTTCGGGCGCCAGTATGGATGAACGTGCAATCTTCGCGTGTGTTGCATGCGCTTGACCCTGATGATTGTCGGCTTGGTTCATGGTGTTGGAAAGAGCGAATGCCACGGGCCTTATCCTGAACAACGAGAAGGGCTCTTCGCACATTTCTGCCTAACAAGAATTGATGAGAATGCAGGAAAAGCTTCAAGAAAGAAGGGGATGCTTCAAAAGCATGAAAATTGACGCTATAATCTGAGGCTAGATTCCTCAATAGCTCAGTTGGTAGAGCGCCGGACTGTTAATCCGTAGGTCCCTGGTTCGAGCCCAGGTTGAGGAGCCACTTACAAGCCTTGTAGGCATTAGCCCTGTAGCTACTTAATTGATAGCACAGGGCTTTTTAATTTGTGCCTTAGATTTCTCATGTAGCCACCGGTACCGGGTTTTGTACCGTGTAGCCACCGGCCCGGCCAAGCGCATCGAGATATCCCACGATTTGAGGGATAGCAAAAGCCCGCTTTTCGACGCAGCGCTCTGAGGTCTGCTTGTCCTGGAACATCAAGCGCATGGCGGTGCTTCGTCCCGCGTAAGCAAAAGACAGGGAAAACCACGGCTATTTCGCTAAAACAGCGCCAATGGCGCTGTTTTTAAGTAATTCTGACCAACTTTTACCCTAACTTCGACAGGCTCCTAGATCAGCTTTTCCAGCGGCGTGCTGATTTTCTTCAGCGCCGCATGGCGTTTGGCCGGCATCTTGAGCGGCGTGTCGGTGTGCGTGTCGTCCCACACCGGGTCTTCGATGCTGTCGAACACCTGGCGCAGCTTTTGCCCCCAGCTGTTGTGCATCATCTGGTAGTAGGGGTTGTCCTGGTCGATGCAGACGACCTTGTCGCTTTTGTAGGTGTCGGCTTCATAGACCACCAGGTCCAGCGGCATGCCGACCGACAGGTTGGACTTGATGGTCGAGTCCATTGACACCAGCGCGCATTTGGCGGCTTCGTCCAGCGGTGTCTCGGGCGTGATGACGCGGTCCAGCACCGGCTTGCCGTATTTGGATTCGCCGATCTGGAAGTAGGGCGTCTCGTCGGTGGCCTCGATGAAGTTGCCGGGCGAATACACCTGGAACAGGCGCATGCCTTCGCCCTTGATCTGGCCGCCGAAGACCAGCGACACATTGAAGCCCACATCGTCGTTTTTCAGTGCCCGGGCGTCGTGCTCATAGACGCGGCGGATGGCCGAGCCGAGCACCCGGGTGGCGTCGAACATGCTCTTGGCATTCCAGATGGTGATCGGGTCGCCGCCTTCGGAATTGTTGATTTCCTCGGTCTGCAAGATCTCGCGCACCGACTGCGAGATCGACAGGTTGCCGGCGGTCAGCAGCACCATGAAGCGGTCGCCCGGCTTTTCGTAAACAATCATCTTGCGAAAGGTGCTGATGTGGTCAAGGCCCGCGTTGGTGCGGGAATCGGACAGGAAAACAAGTCCGGCGTTGAGTTTGATGGCGACGCAGTAAGTCATGAGGTCATGGGCGGTTTTAGAGTACATGGGATGCCTGTAATTCAAATTCAGGCGGCGGTCGCAAGCTTTTTAAGCCGGTACAGCGCATCAAGCGCTTCTCGGGGGCTCAAGATATCAGGCTCCATCGTAGCCAATGCCTTGTCAAGGGCGGAGGGCTCGGCCGCAGTTGCCTGCGGCGGCAGGGCAAACAGGTCCACCTGGGCGCTGGCCTGGCTTTGCTGGGCCTCCAGCGCGGCCAGCGCGTGGCGCGCATGGTTGACGACGGCGGCGGGCACGCCGGCCAGCCTGGCCACGGCAATGCCGTAGCTCTTGCTGGCCGGGCCGGGCTCGATGTGGTGCAAAAACACAATGTCGCTGCCGGACTCAATGGCGCTGACATGCACATTGACAGCGCCATGGTGCTGGGCCGGAAACTCGGTCAGCTCGAAGTAATGCGTGGCAAACAGCGTGAAGGCCTGCGCCTTGTTGTGCAGGTAGGCGGCAATGCCGCCGGCCAGCGCCAGGCCGTCGAAGGTCGAGGTGCCGCGCCCGATCTCGTCCATCAGCACCAGCGAATGCTTTGTTGCGGCATGCAAAATCTGCGCGGCCTCCAGCATCTCTAACATGAAGGTTGATTGCGCATTGGCCACGTCGTCGGCTGCGCCGATGCGCGTGTGGATGGCGTCAATCGGCCCGAGCCGGCAGCGGCTGGCGGGAACGTAGGAGCCGACGCTGGCCAGCAGCACGATCAGCGCGACCTGGCGCATGTAGGTTGACTTGCCGCCCATGTTGGGGCCGGTAATGATCTGCATGCGGCTTTTGCCAGTCAGGTTGCAGTCGTTGGCGATGAAGGCGCCGCCGCCCGTCTCGGCCAGCCGCGCTTCCACCACCGGATGCCGGCCCTGGCCGATGTCGATGCACGGCTCTTTCACGAAGCCAGGCGCGCACCAGCCCAGCGTGAGCGAACGCTCGGCCAGCGCGCACAGCGCATCGAGCGCGGCAATGGCGCGCGCCAGCCGGCTCAGGGCAGGCACGAACTCCTGCAACTGGTCGAGCAATTGTTCGTACAGCCACTTTTCGCGCTCCAGCGCCCGCGCCGAGGCCGACAGGGCCTTGTCCTCGAAGGTCTTGAGTTCGGGCGTGATGTAGCGCTCGGCATTTTTCAGCGTCTGGCGGCGGCGGTAGTCGGCCGGCACTTTATCTAGCTGGCCCTGTGTGACCTCGATGTAAAAGCCGTGCACCTTGTTGAACTGCACGCGCAGGTTGGTGATGCCGGTTCTGGCCTTTTCGCGGCCTTCCAGGTCGAGCAGAAAGCCGTCGCAATTGGTCTGGATGGCGCGCAGCTCGTCCAGGTCGGCGTCGCAGCCGTGGTTGATGACGCCGCCGTCGCGGATCAGCGCGGCCGGCTCGTCCAGGATGCACCGGCCCAGCAGTTCGGCGCAACCGTGCGGCGGCTGCAAATCCTCAAAAATAGTGGTCAAATATGCCGTTTGCGCAGTATCGGCGGGCGCGAGCTGCTCTACTTTTTGTAGCGTCAGCTGCAGCGCCACGAGTTCGCGCGGGCGCACCTGGCGCAGCGCGATGCGGGCGGTGATGCGCTCCACGTCGCTGCAGCCCTTGAGTTGGGTGCGCAATGTTTGCTGCGCGCCGCCGCGCAATTGCGTGATGGCCTCTAAGCGGCTGGCGGCCTGGGCGCGGTCGCGGCGCGGGTTCAGCAGCCAGCTTTTCAGCGCCCGGCTGCCCATGCCGGTGGTGCAGGTGTCGAGCAATGAAAACAAAGTGGGCGAACCCTCGCCGCGCAGGGTCTGCGTGAGTTCGAGGTTGCGCCGCGTGGCCGGCGGCAGCTCGATCAGCTCGCCCGAGCGCACCACCTGCAGGCCCTGCACATGGGGCAGGGCGCGGCCTTGCGTGTGTTCGGCGTAGCCCAGCAGGGCCGATGCGGCGGCGTGCGCTTCGCCCAGATCCTCGGCATTCCACGCGGCCAGCGAGGCCACCTTGAGCTGCTCCAGCAGGCGCCGCACGCCCAGGGTCGCATCAAACTGCCAGGCCGGGCGGGCGCTGGCGGCGCAGCGCTGGGTTTTAAGGCGCTGCTCGAAGGCGGGTGTGGCATCGACGTTGTAAAGCAGTTCGCTGGGCGCAATCCGGGCCAGCCAGGTTTCCAGCTCGGCGCTGGGGCAATGCGCCAGGTGAATCTCGCCCTGCGTCACGCTGAGCCAGGCCAGGCCGCAGGTGTTGCGCGCGCCCTGGTGCACGGCCAGCAGGATGGATTCGGTCTTGTCGTCCAGCAGTTCGGCATCCAGCAGCGTGCCAGGCGTGACGACGCGCACCACTTTTCGCTCGACCGGGCCTTTGCCCGTGCCCACGTCGCCGACCTGCTCGCAAATCGCCACCGATTCACCGAGCTTGATGAGCTTGGCCAGGTAGCCTTCCAGCGCGTGAAACGGAATGCCGGCCATCACCACCGGCTCGCCCGCCGACTGGCCGCGTTTGGTCAGCGTGATGTCGAGCAGGCGCGAGGCTTTCCCGGCATCGGCGTAGAAGACCTCGTAGAAGTCGCCCATGCGGTAGAACACCAGCGTGTCGGGGTACTCGGCCTTGATGGCGTGGTACTGGGCCATCATCGGCGTGTGGGGTGCGGCCCGGTCCGGTGCTTCACTGGGTTGGGTTTTTTCGCTTTGCATTCAATATCTTGTCTTCGTCTGACGATGTTTTTGCGGCCTTGCCGTCGGTCCCTGCGGTGTGACGGGGCGGCAAAGTCCTCAATTATCGCCACACTGGCGCGCGCCCTGTCGCCATCGGGCTGCCGGCACGCCGGGCGCTTTGTGTCGCGCCCTCATATTCATAGCTCAGCCGCGCCGGGCGGTCGTCCACAGCGCGGCCAATACGATGAGCCCGCCGCCCAGCCAGCCCGCAGCGCTCAGCCCTTCGCCCAGCCAGAGCACGGCGAACAGCGCGCCAAAGGCCGGCTCGCTGCTGGTCAGCAAGGCGACGCGGCTGGGTGACGTGTACTTGAGCGCCCAGTTTTGCGCAAAGAACGCAAACACGGTGCAGCCCAGCACCAGGTAGGCGCTGGCCAGCCAGAAGGCGTTCTCCACCGGCAGGGGCGGCAGTCCGCCGGGCGCGCACAGCGCCAGCAGCAGGCTGCCAAAGCCGATCACGCCGGCCTGCACCGCCGTCAGCGCCAGCGCCGGCGCGCGGCTGCGCCGGGTCAGCTTGCTGGTCTGGCACACCGTGACGGCGCGCAGCACGGCGGCCGCCAGCATCAATCCATCGCCCGGGCCGAACTGCCCGGCCAGCCCGCCGCTGAGCAGGGCCGCGCCCAGCAGCGAGATGCCGGCAAACACAAACATCGCCCTGGCCGGACGGCGGCCCAGCAGCCACCACTCGACGAAAGGCGTGAACACCACGCACAGGCTGATCAGGAAGGCGGCGTTGCTGGCCTGCGTGTGCGCGACGCCAAAGGTTTCGCACACGAAAATGCCCAGCATCAGCGCGCCCAGCGGCAGGCCGGCGCGCAGGGCGTCACGTCTTTGCAGGCTGCCGGCGCGCAGCAGCGCCGGCAGCAGCAGGACAAACGTGAGGATGAAGCGCACCGCCAGAAAGCCCAGCACCGGGTAAAAGGCCAGCGCGCCCTTGGCCACGCCGTAGCTGGTGCCCCAGACCACGGCCACCCCGAGCAGCGTCAGGTCGGACAGGCGAAGCAGGCTTTGGGGCTGCGGCAGGGTGAGGGTCGTCATGGCAAAGGCTCGTGATGGGGAACAGGCAGGAATTATTGATTCGAGTGTCCGGCGTGATAATCCTGCCAAACAGAACAGCACTTGTGCGCCATAAACATCAATAACCCACTCGATAATCTGCCCGACATGGCCGTATTTGCCCGCGTGGTGGACGCCGGCAGCTTCTCGGCCGCCGCCCGCCAATTGGGCATCACGCCCTCGGCGGTCAGCCGGCAGGTGGCGCGCCTGGAAAGCGTGCTGCGGGTTCGGCTGCTGGAGCGCACCACCCGCAAGCTGCGCCTGACCGGGGCCGGCACGGCGGCCTACACCGGCTGCCAGGCCATGGTGGCCGCTGCGCGCGAGGTGCTGGCGCTGAGCGACACCCATGTCGCCACGCCGCGCGGGCTGGTGCGCATCAGCATGCCCAAGGCGTTCGGCCGCCTGGTGGTGCATCCGCTGATGGCGTCATTTCTGCAGCAATACCCCGAGGTCGATGTGCAGCTCGTCATGACCGACCGCACGGTGGACCTGTTCGAGGAAAGCATCGACCTGGCCATCCGCATCACCGATGCGCCGCCGCCGGGGCTGGCCGGGCGGCCGCTGATGCGGATTCGCCACCTGGCCTGCGCCAGCCCGCCCTACCTGGCGGCGCGCGGCACGCCCGGGCATCCGCGCGACCTGGCCGCGCACAGCTGCCTCTACCTGGGCGAAGACGAGCGCGACCGCCACTGGCGCTTCCGGCGCGCCGGGGACGAAGTCACGGTCAGGGTGAGCGGCCGCTACGTCGCCAACCACAGCGAAGTGCGGCTCGAAGGCGCCCTGGCGCACCTGGGCATTGCCAGCCTGCCCGAGTTCACTGCCCGCGCCGCCCTGGCCGCAGGCGAGCTGGTCACGGTGCTGGACGACTGGGAGCACGCGACCCACTACGCCGGCATGGCCTGGCTGCTGTACCCGCCGAACCGCTTCCTGCCGGCCAGGGTGCGCGTGTGGATTGACCACCTGGTGGCGGGCCTGCTGCCCCCATGAGGTCAACGCTGGCGCACGGACGGATTGCGGCCCGCTTGTCTTTAATGGCAACACCCTTTACCGGTTACTTCCTGCAAGCCGCTGCCGGTCTATTTCATCGTCCCGGATCACTCGTGGAGTGCTATAAATAAATGCCGTCCCAGATGTTCACCCGGATGCGCCAGCCGCTGGCGTGGAGCATGCTGGCCGGATGGGCCGCGCAGGCGGCCTTGCCTCTGGATGGCTTGTCCAATAAGGGATGCCTGCCATGTTTAATGCTGGCCTCAACGGGGTCAGCAAATAAAAATAACTTCAAACACAATATGTAACATGTTAAACATAACAAAACATGCCTTATATCAGGCGTGTTTGATAGATGGAGTCATACGCCGGTTTCGTGAAATAATTCCGGTTTTTCAGGCTGGTGAATCATTCCCGGATTTATAAATGGCATGACAGGCAACGATTTGTCAGGTCTATTCATTGAAGAAAAAATCGGGCATCCATGCATTTTTAATACTCGAAAATTCTTTGGCGTGCTGCTTTGTAAAATACAGTAAAAAGTCCTCATGACCTTATAAAACAAGCACTGGGCGCTATTGTTTATATAGCAAATAAATTCCTTTTCAGCCAACTCAAACCCACGGCAGCTTTCAGCTGGAATTATCAACAAATCTTGTAAAACCTCGCGCCAGATGCATCTTTCAGAGCCTCCTGCAATGGGCGGCAAACAGGGTAGCCATGCCGGGCATCGGCGCCTACCCAGCCCGGCAATAAAGAGCGCAAAAATCAGCCTCCTTAAAGTCATAATTAATTACAACAATATTTGTAGTTAAAAGTTTGATGTGTGGATTTTCAGGTCGGCACATCGAATTGATGAAACCGGGAGCGGCAAGTGAACACATTTGATGGTTATATCTGGATGGCAGTGCCCGGTATTCTTGGCATCGTGCTCATTGGCGCATTGTCATATGCGTGGCTTGCCCGCCGTGCCGTGCATATTCGGCAATCGATTCCCGCCAACTGGCCGCTGGCCAGGCGCCCGCTGGTCAACTCCGAGGAGTCCCAGGTCTGGCACTGGATGTGCCAGACCTTTCCCGTGCATCAGGTCAATATCAAAATTCCGGTCACGCGCTTTACCCATCCGCTTGAGCGCGAGCAGGGCGAGAAGCTGTACAAATTGCTGAACGGGGTGTACTGCACTTTTACCGTCAGCGCGCCGGACGGACGTGTCGTGGGTTGTGCGGACGTGATCGGGGTCAACGGCCTGGCAAGCGCCAACCGGCAACTCAAGCAAGCGTTGCTGGCCAAATGCGGCATTGCTTATCGCGTTCTCAAGCCGGTCAGCCTGCCGGCCAGCGCCGATATTCGCAGTGAATTTTTGGGTGACGCCGTCTTGGGCGAGCCGGCAGCGCAAATCAAGCCTCGCGAAGACCGTTATCGGGAACTTGAAGAAGCGTTGCTGACGCAAGCCCGGCTGAAGCTGAGCACGGCGCTGAACCGGCAGCGCCGTATCCGCGACAGCGGGTTCTCGCCCCTGGCGCCCGATACCTGCAGCCCGGCAATGGCGCAAGCTTCCAAAAGCAGCCTTGAGGGCGCCGATGGCAAGGGCCTCGGCCTGCTGCCGGGCTGGCAGCGCAATTCCTTCCTCGCGCCCCTGGACAGCTGACCTTGCCAGTGACGGGGCGGCATCAGCCGGAAACCCGGCACCGACATGCCGCATCCTTGTCGTTTTCAAGGCGCGGAGGCTTTTAGTGCCTTTGCGCACGCTCCACCTGCGTAAGTAGCTATCTTTTAAATAGCAAAAAGGCAGGGCGGAAATCTTGCCAATAGATGCACAGTCCGCTGGCCTCAGCAGGCGGGCGGCTGGATGTGCGCAAAACCTTTGATCTCAGCTTCAACAGCAGGACTGCTTGAGTCGCCGCTGGCTCTGGCTTCAGACGTGTACGCGGCTGGCCGCCAGCCGCAGCTCCCTGGCAATGGCGCAGGCCAGTTGCAGCCGGCGCAGCAGCCAGGGCGTCAGGTCGGCGGCGACCAGCATGTCGGGCCGCTCCAGGTAGGGCTGGCCTGCAATGCTGAAGCCGGGCGGGTTGTCGTTCGATGCCGGCGGCGTCTTGCCTGACAGCTCGGCCTCGATGCAGTGCGCGGCGCGCTCCAGCGCGGGCGTGGCCTGCGCCAGGTCAAGCTGGCCGCGCCGCAGCAGCAATAAGGACTTGACGGCCGTCAGCTGGGCCAGCAACTGGTAGCTGCGCGCCTGCAGGGCTTCGAGCGGCTCCAGCGGCGGGCGCACCTGGCGCGGCTCGGCCAGGCTGCGCTGGGTGGCCAGCGTCAGCGCCGACAGGCTGTCGTAGGCTTCGCGGCGCGCCAGCCGCCAGTTCACGTCCGCAGTTTGCGCGGTGTCCAGCAGCGCCAGCGCCAGTTTGGCGTGCTGGCCCTGCGCCCGGATGCTGCGCCTGACCAGGCCCGGGATCTGGTTGCGTTCCCAGGACGGCAGCACATAGCTGAACAGCCAGGCCAGCAGCGCGCCAAGCAGCGTGTCGGCCAGCCGCTCGCCCATCGCAAACGTGGGCCGCAGGCCGACCAGCAGCAAATGCGCCTGCAGCAGGCCGCTGACCGTGGCCGCAATCGTCGTGTACAGGTAGCGGCGCAGCGCAAACGCATGCGCCATGCCGGTGCTCAGGGCCACGATCAGGAACAGCATTTTGGCGCCCGGATGGGTCATCAAGAGCGCCATCACCAGCAGGCAGCCAAGCACGGTGCCGGCGACGCGGGCATTGCGGCGCTGCACGGTCTGCGCCAGGTTGCCGCGCATGACGACGACGATGGTGATCAATATCCAGTATTCGTGCGTGGCCCAGGGCAGGTGCAGGGACACGCCGTAGCCGGTGGCCACGGCCAGCGTGGCGCGCAGCGCATAGCGCAGGGTGGGTGCGCGCCAGTCCAGCTGCCCGAGCAGCGGTTTCCAGCTCCAGGTGGTGGCGCTGACGAACAGTTGCCACTGGTTGCGCACCAGGCTCAGCTCGGGCGCAAGGTCGCCACGCGCCAGCGCCGCGATCTTCACTGCTTCGTCGTTGATATGGCCGATGCGGTCGGCCATGTTGCGCAGCAGGGCGGGCGCATCGGGCGCATCGGTACGGACGGGCTGGGGCAGCAGCGGCGGGCTTGAGGCCGGGCGTGGCGGCAGGGCGCCGGCCAGTTGCGGGCGCAGGTCGGGAATCGGGCGAATCGACGGCTGGCGCCAGCCCATCAGCAGCGCCATGCCGAGCGCCTGCAGCTCGTCGGCAGTGGTGTTCAGCGCCTGCTGCAAGGCGGGCAGGTGCGGCGCGGTGGCCTGCTGGCCGAGCAGCACATCGAGGTCCAGGTCGCAGGCCAGCTGGTGGTCGCGCGCCTCCAGCAGGCCCAGCAGCATGGCGGCGTATTGCTGGCGCGGGCGGGTGGTGGGCGACTCCAGCACCACGTTGCGCGTGTCCTGCAGCTGATCGGCAAAACTGGCCTGCTGGTCCAGCATGGCTTCGAGCAGCGCCGGGTGGTCGGGCCCGGGGCCAAAGCGCTGCGCCTGGGTGCGCAAGATGCTGGCAAAGCTGTACAGGCATTCGGCCAGCAGCTGCGCCCGGAACCGCCGGTTGAGCAGGTGCGTGGTCAGCACCGCCCAGAGCAGGTAAAGACTGGCGCCGGCCGCAAACCAGCCGGTGTGCAACAAGACCTCGTCCTGAGAATTCATCGGCGGCGCGGCCATTGAAAACAGCATCGAGAACAGCAGCGAAAAGCAGATCGGCCCGCCGCGCTTGCCCCAGGCCATCATCATCACGGCCAGAAAGGTGCCGCCCACCAGCACGCCGCCCAGCAGCCAGGTGTCCTGGCGGGTCAGCTGCACCAGCAGGAACAGCGGCATGCCCAGCACCGGCGCGGGCAGCACCTGCATGATCTTGCGCCGGCGCGGCGAAGGAACGTCGGGCAGGCTGGTGATGATGACGCCGACCGCTGCACTGGCCGCCGCCGCCAGGCCCGCCGATTCAAACAGGGCCAGCATGATCAGCACCAGGCCGAGCGCGACGCTCAGGCCGTTGGCGACGTACTGGCTCAGGGCCACGCGCAGTGCATTTTGAGTTCTGCCGTGCAGCCGTGTTGCCAGCCTGGCAAGAAAGGTCGAGTCAGTGGGGTTGCGGTTCATGGTGTGGGCCACACTGTACCGAAACCTGCCGCGTGGGTGCGCCGTCCCGCGCCAGCCGGGGCAGGACGGGCGCGGTGCAGCGCCTTAGAAGGGGGCGTTGGGCGCCTGGGCGGCCTGGGCCTCGGGCGCCGCTTCGCTGCTGCCGGCCTTGATGCGTTTGGCCTTGAGCGTGGGCTTGGCGGCCGGCACGGGCGCGGCTGGTTCGCCGTCCTCGGTGTCGGCCGGCGCCTCCGTGCCGTCACGCAGGGACTGGCGCACGGCGGCCTTGTCGCCGGCGCCGGCAAACTTGCTGTATTTGCCCAGCGTGCCGACCAGCTGGCCGTAGATGCGCGGGTTGCCGGCCACGCATTCGCCATGGTCCATGAAGTCGGCCTCGCCGGTGAAGTTGCCGATCAGCCCGCCGGCTTCAGTGATCAGGAGCGAGCCCGCCGCCACGTCCCAGGGCAGCAGGCCGGTTTCAAAAAAGCCGTCGGTGAAGCCGGCCGCGACATGCGCCAGGTCCAGGGCTGCCGCACCCGGGCGGCGCACGCCGGCGCACTGGCTCATGACTTCGCCGAGCATGTTCAGGTAGGGCTTGAGCTTGTCGCCGGGGCGGTAGGGAAAGCCGGTCGAGATCAGGCATTCCTGCAGTCGGGTGCGCTTGCCCACGCGGATGCGTCGGTCGTTGACGTAGGCGCCGCGGCCCTTGCTGGCGCTGTAAATGTCGTTGCGCGTCGGGTCATAGACCACGGCCTGCTCGATCTTGCCGCGCACCGACAGCGCGATGCTGACGCAGTAAAACGGAAAGCCGTGGATGAAGTTGGTGGTGCCGTCCAGCGGGTCGATGATCCAGACGAA
>JAECRO010000051.1 GCA_016000195.1 Burkholderiales bacterium
CCAGTGCACTACTTGCGCCATTGCCGGTCTGGATGAAAGCGCTCTAGGTGCAGCCCGCGGTCTGTAGCGCCTTGCCGCAGGCGCCCAAGAGTGCCGCCAGGTAGGGGAGGATGTTTTTCTTTTTTTCCACAAGAGGGACTGTCATGATGATGTCGAGGTACTGATTGTGGGTTTGCATGCCGAGGCCTTGGCGCCAAGGTTGGCCGCGATCCGTTCAGCCAGTTCGGGCGGGCGCCCGTTGCCTGTGGCCGCCGCGATGGCCCGCGCTTCCCGCGTCGCCTGGCGGCACAAATCGAGCGCGGCGTCCTGCAGGGCCGTGCGTGCCTTGGACGGGGGCATGGCATCGGCTTCCTGTTGCAAAACGTGGCTTGAAACAAGGTATTCGCCGTAACGCCGGGCCGCGCCGGCGAGCGGCTCAGGGTAGCCCGCGAGGGTGGCGCCCGTGGCGCCGGCCGCCTCACCCAGCGGCGCTGCCAGTCGTTGCCGGGTTTGCAAGCACCGCGACGGATCGTATGGCGTGCCTCGATCCCGGCCCAGCTGGGTGGCCTCCAGCTCCGAAGCCCGGTTGACCGCATCGGAAACCAGCGCCAGGACGCGCATGTCGGCGCAGCGCACCAGCAAGCGGAAAGCCCCGGTGGTCAGGTAGTCACCCGCCAGCACGGCGGCGGCGTTGCCGAGCAGCGCGGACGCGCCGCTCGTCGCATCGACGTGGGCATGCAATTGCTGCAGGCCGATGTGGATCAGGTCCAAAGCCGTGCCGGCGTCAATGCCCGGCTGCCCTGCGTGGAGGCTGCAGGTCACCAGCGCCCGGATCGGCGTATGTTGGCCAGACAGCAACAGGCGCAAGGCATAGCGGACCGGCAAGGCCTCACAGGTCAGGGTACTTGCCACGGCGGCGTGGACGCCGGCGATCACGGTCTCGGGGAAGTTCATGGGATGGTCGTCATTCATGGGTTTTCGTTCTTGTCCAATGGGCCAGTTGTTCGGCTGCGCTGCGGTAGCCGATGTCGATGATTTCTTCGGCGCGGTCGAATTCCATGAAGCGCACAGTCTGGCGCCCAGGCGCGCCGTCGGCCGGCGACAGGTTTATGGCGCCGCAACCGCCTTCTACCGTAAAAGACCAGCGGCTTTGCAGCTTCGCAACGCTGGCCATGGACACTTCACGCCGGGCTGGCAAATGACGCGCAGAGTCCAAGGCTCCGGGATCGGTCAAGCGGGAACTGTCTTTTGGCATGGCGGTTTCTTGCTCCACGGTCGATAAAAATTCACTGTAGCGATGCGGGTTCCGGCTCTCCATCGGAATCAGAGGAAAGCGCTATAGGACATCAACAAGGTGTGCTCATCCCTTTTCTGGGCCGCTTGAGTCTGCGGCTTGAATCTGCATTTTCTGCCTTGCTGCCGATGATTACCCGCCAGAAGCAGCAGCAGCGGCGGCGCAGCAATCGAGTTGCACGAAGCCGGACGCATATTTCAGATGCACGCCTTCCGCATCGGCAAGCGCCTGAACGTCGGTCCATTGCAAGGTTCGATAGCTGGTCATCCGCGCGCCCATGGCCGCAAACTCAGCCATGCCTCCCGGCTCCAGCGCGATTTTCAATCGGGTGCCGCCCGCCGCGCCCGCCTCGCCTGTGGCGCTGACCACCACGCTGGCGGCATTCTCGGCCGAATCGGTCAGGGCAATCAGGCTGGCGGTAAACACGCTGCGAAGCATGCCTTTGGGCAGTTCGGCCAACACATCGGCGGTCTGGTTGACGACAGAAAACCCGCGAAAGGAAAGCTCGGTGGACATCAGCCCCAAAGACTCCTCAACCGCGCTGCTCACCGCCACCGGATCGTTGTCCCTGGGGCCGAGCCAGGCCATCAGGTTCACGGAAGTGGCCGCAGCTTCGCGGGACAGCGTGGCCAGGGCCTGCGTGTTCTTGCCGAGCTGGGCCAGATCGGGAACGGCGGACTTGATGCGCCGCTCAAGCATGGCCGACATCATGCCAATGGGCTGCAGCGAACCGGCCAGGTTATGACGGATGGCTGGCAGCAGCCGGCGCATCAGCGCATAGCGGGCCGCCTCGGCAAGACGTTCTTTTAAAAAAGGAATATCGCTGGACATAAGCGCAGATTTTTTTGGAGGAAGAGAGGATTGAATTTCAAGTATTTCCGGGTGCGGGCACAGCGCCTGCAGGGGCATTGCTACTGAGCATGTCGCGTATCTTCGCGGCCATCTCGTCCATGGAGAAGGGTTTGGAAATCATTTCCATGCCGGGCGCCAGGAACTCCGAACGGGCGGCTGCGCTTTGCGCATAGCCGGTCATGAACAAGACCGGCAGGCCGGGCCGGTGCTGGCGTCCGATTTCAGCAATCTGCCGTCCATTCAGGCCCGGCAGGCCGACATCGGAAATCAGCAGATCAATCTTTTGCGACGACTGCAAAATGGGAAGGGCCGTCGGGCCGTCCATCGCTTCCAGCGTGGTGTAGCCCAGTTCATTGAGTTCGTCGAGCACGATCATTCGCACCGCCGGATCATCTTCCACCACCAGCAGCGTTTCGCCCTCGCCCTGCAGCCGGCCGGCCGGCGGAGCTTCGCTGCTCGCCTGGACGGCCGCCGCATCAGAATGGCACGGCACATACAGGCTGACTTCGGTGCCTTGCCCGATCTGGCTGTGAATGCGGACATGCCCCCCGGACTGCTTGGCAAAACCGTAGATCATCGAAAGCCCCAGGCCGGTGCCCTGGCCGATGGGCTTGGTGGTGAAAAAGGGCTCGAACACCCGGGCCAGCACATCGGGCGTCATGCCGGTGCCGGTGTCCGACACCGAGATGACGGCATAGCGGCCCGGCTGCAAGCCCTCATGCAGTCGGGTATAGCCTGGCTCCAGGGTCGCGTTGGCGGTGCGTATCGTCAGCGTGCCGCCCCTGGGCATGGCATCGCGGGCGTTGACGGCCAGGTTCAGCACGGCGCTTTCGAGCTGGTTGTCGTCGCTGCGCGCCAGCCAGAGGCCTTCGTCGGCGGCCACCACCAGTTCAATGTGCTCGCCCAGCGTGCGGCGCATCAGCTCCTCCATGGAGCCGACCAGCCGGTTGATGTCCACGGCCTTGCTTTCCAGCGACTGCCTGCGCGCAAACGCCAGCAGGCGGTGAATGAGCGCGGCGGCGCGTCTGGTCGAGTGGGTGGCCGAATCCATGAAATGGTCGATATCTTCGGTGCGGCCCGAGGCCAGCCTGCCGCGCACCACTTCAATCGAGCCTGAAATGCCTTGCAGCAGGTTGTTGAAATCATGCGCAATGCCGCCCGTCAGCTGGCCAATCGCCTCCATTTTCTGGCTTTGGCGCAGGCGCTCCTCCGTTTCCTTCAAGGCCTGCGCCGATTCGCGCTCGATGCTGATGTCGCGGCCCACCGCGTGAATGCGTTCGCTGTCAGGCACGGCGATCCATGCAATGGTCCTGTAGCTGCCGTCCTTGTGGCGATAGCGGTTTTCAAACCGCTCGGGGCTGCGGCCCAGGCGCAGCTTTTGTATTTCGGCGGCCGTGTCCAGCCGGTCATCGTCATGCACCAGATGCGCCAGTGGCCTGCCAATGAGTTCGTCCTCCGTCCAGCCCAGCAGTTGTTCCCAGGCCGGATTGGCCGAACTGATGATGCCGTCAAGTCCGGCCGCCAGGATCAGGTCGGTCGAGAGCCGCCACATGCGGTCGCGGTCGCGGGTGCGCTGCTCGACGCGCTCTTCCAGCGTGGCATTGAGTTGCGCCAGATCGGCCTGAGCGGCTTTTTGCTCCTGAATATCGGTATTGGAGCCCAGCCACCGCGCAGCGCCCTCCAGCACATTGGGCAAGGCGCGCACCAGGTGCCAGCGGTAGCTGCCGTCGTGCCTGCGCAGCCGAAACTCGGTTTCGTAGCGCGTCTTGTGCTGCAGGGAATGCAGCCACTCCGCGTTGACTCGTGGCAGGTCCGCCGGATGCACCAGCTGCGCCCAGTCATCGCCGAGCAACTTTTCCTCGTCAAGGCCGCTGTAGTCAAACACCTTCTGGTTCACCCAGTCCAGCTTGCCTTCGGGCGTGGCCGACCAGACCTGGTTGGGGACGGCCTGCGCCAGCACCCGAAAGCGCGACTCGCTCTCCTGAAGCGTTGCCTCGGCCAGCTTGCGTTCGGTCACGTCCTGCACCACGCCGCGCATCCAGACCGGCTGGTTGCGCTCATCGCGCACGAGTTCCGCGCGCCTTGAAATCCAGCGGATCTCGCCCGTGTCGGCTTTTTTGATGCGGTATTCGACGTTCAGCAAGGCTTCGCCATCTTGTGGGCGGCTGGCGTCCGGGGAAGCCAGGCCAGCCGTGTCTTTATCAAGCAGGGGCTCCACCATGCCGGCCGGCAGCGTGCGCGAAACCGGCAGGCCAAACAGCCGGCAAAATTCGGCCGAAGCAACGACGGTGCCGCTCCTGATGTCCAGCAAAAAGGTGCCAATGCCGCCTGCCGCCTCGGCCAGGCGCAGCTGGTCATGCATTTCGCGCAAATCGCTTTCCGCTTTCTCGCGGGCCTGCTTGATCTGCTCTCCCAGCAGGCGCTCACTGGTATCGCGAAAAGTGCAGATGGCCCCTTCCAGGATGCCCATGCGCCAGATCGGCTCGACGCGGTAATCGACCGGGAACGACGTGCCGTTTTTGCGGTAAAAAACGGCGCCCGCGGCATACGCCGACTGGCCCGTCAGGGCGGCCTGCTGAATCGGACAGGCCAAAGCCAGGTCACGCGTGTCATCAGCCTGCGCCTGGGGAATGTTCGGATGCAGCCTGCGGCCCATCACCTCGTCGGCCGAGCCGTAACCGAGCAAATTCAGGAAGGCCGCATTGCACAGGGTCGTGGCGCCGTTGCGGTCAACGGCATAAAACCCCTCGGAGCTCGAATCCAGCAGCAGCCGGGTGAATGCCTGTTCGTTGCGCAGCGCGGCTTCTTTGGCGGCAAGGGCCTGCTGGGCATCGCGCACACGCTGCGTGGTCTCGCTGACGGGCCACAGGTCAGTCGGCCGGGCAAAGTTCATGCGGGCACTTTCCTGTCGCCGGCCTGCAAACACAGGCCGGGCACAGGCGCCAGGTCACGGCGCGGCAGCACCGGATGGCTGCGAAAGAGGGAATCGTGAATGAGCTTCATGGATACCGAATCAGGTTGGACAGGAATGCAGACAAAACTGCAAAATTGCAAAATTGCAAAGCGCGCTCGCAATAACCAGATCAACAGCGTGTAGTACCGCTCGAATAATAGCAGCGGCCTGCCTGCCGGGCAGCCGACCCGAATCGCTGGCGGACACATCAATTAACACAGGCGGGGCTTGAAAACCGACATGAATGCCCCTATCATTAGCACTCGATAGCGTGGAGTGCTAACAGCATGTTCACACCCACTCCATTGACAGGCATCCACTTTTCAGCGGGTGCTTTTGATTTCCCAACACCATTGTTATAAAACAAGGAGCTTTTCATGAATCTTCGTCCTTTGCACGACCGCGTGATTGTTAAACGCGTGGAAAACGAAACCAAAACCGCCTCTGGCATCGTGATTCCTGACAGCGCTGCTGAAAAGCCTGATCAAGGCGAGGTTCTGGCCGTCGGCCCAGGCAAGAAGAATGACAAAGGCGAACTTGGCGCCATGGCGGTCAAGGTCGGCGACCGCGTGCTGTTCGGCAAATACAGTGGTCAGACCGTCAAGGTCGATGGCGACGAGTTGCTGGTCATGAAAGAAGAAGACCTGTTCGCAGTGGTCGAGAAGTAATTTTTCACCCTCTTCAGTATTGCTACTTATTTGATAGCTGCTTACGCCCGCAGAACGTGCGCAAGCAGGCTATTTCATTCATAAATTTTAAGGAATCCGCATCATGGCTGCAAAAGACGTAATTTTCGGCGGCGAAGCCCGCGCACGCATGGTCGAGGGTGTCAACATCCTGGCCAACGCCGTCAAGGTCACTCTGGGCCCCAAAGGCCGTAACGTGGTGCTGGAGCGCTCGTTCGGCGCCCCGACCGTGACCAAGGACGGCGTGTCCGTCGCCAAGGAAATCGAACTCAAGGACAAGCTGCAGAACATGGGCGCCCAGATGGTCAAGGAAGTCGCTTCCAAGACCTCGGACAACGCCGGTGACGGCACCACCACCGCCACCGTGCTGGCCCAGGCCATCGTGCGCGAAGGCATGAAGTACGTGGCCGCCGGCATGAACCCGATGGACCTGAAGCGCGGCATCGACAAGGCGGTTGCAGCTTTGGTCGAAGAGCTGAAGAAAGCTTCCAAAGCCACCACCACCTCCAAGGAAATCGCGCAAGTCGGCTCCATTTCGGCCAACTCTGACGAAACCATCGGCAAGATCATTGCCGATGCCATGGACAAGGTCGGCAAGGAAGGCGTGATCACCGTTGAAGACGGCAAGTCACTCGAATCCGAACTCGACGTGGTCGAAGGCATGCAGTTTGACCGCGGCTACCTGTCGCCTTACTTCATCAACAACCCTGAAAAGCAGTCTGCATTGCTGGACAACCCGTTTGTCCTGCTCTACGACAAGAAGATCAGCAACATCCGTGACCTGCTGCCTACCCTGGAACAAGTCGCCAAGGCTGGCCGTCCGCTGCTGATCATTGCCGAAGAAGTTGACGGCGAAGCCCTGGCTACGCTGGTGGTCAACACCCTGCGCGGCATCCTGAAGGTTGTGGCTGTCAAGGCACCGGGCTTCGGCGACCGCCGCAAAGCCATGCTGGAAGACATCGCTGTCCTGACCGGCGGCAAGGTCATTGCTGAAGAAGTCGGCATGTCGCTCGAAAAAGTGACGCTGGCCGACCTCGGCCAGGCCAAGCGCATCGAAGTGGGCAAGGAAAACACCATCATCATCGACGGTTCCGGCGAAGCGGCTGACATCGAAGCGCGCGTCAAGCAAGTGCGCGTGCAGATCGAAGAAGCCACCAGCGACTATGACCGTGAAAAACTGCAAGAGCGCGTGGCCAAGCTGGCCGGCGGTGTTGCCGTGATCAAGGTTGGCGCTGCCACCGAAGTCGAGATGAAGGAAAAGAAAGCCCGCGTTGAAGATGCACTGCACGCCACCCGCGCTGCCGTCGAAGAAGGCATCGTGGCTGGCGGCGGCGTGGCTTTGCTGCGTGCCAAGCAGACCGCAGGCGTCATCAAGGGCGACAACGCTGACCAGGACGCCGGCATCAAGCTGGTCCTGCGCGCCATCGAAGCGCCTTTGCGCGAAATCGTTTACAACGCCGGCGGCGAAGCCTCTGTGGTGGTGAATGCCGTGCTCGCCGGAACCGGCAACTACGGCTTCAACGCAGCCAACGACACCTACGGCGACATGATCGAAATGGGCATCCTGGACCCTACGAAAGTGACCCGCACGGCTCTGCAGAATGCCGCTTCCGTCGCATCGCTGATGCTGACGACCGAGTGCATGGTGTGCGAGTCTGCAAAAGACGACGCACCTGCCGGCGGCATGGGCGGCGGCATGGGTGGAATGGGCGACATGGGCGGCATGGGCATGTAATAAAAATACCGGGGACGGATGCCAGGCTGGTCAAAAAGCCTGGACGCAGGCCCCGGATTTTTTAGGCTCCAAGCCAGAAAAGGGCCACAGCGTGAAAGCGCTGTGGCCCTTTTTCATGGGCGGGTGAAACTGACAGCGATTCAGGCCGGGCTGGAGCCGTAGCTGCCAACGTTGTCCGCCGTGGGCTGAACCCACCAGTAAATCAGCACCAGAAAGCCGATGCCCGAGATCATGAGAAGCTGCCACCAGCCGCTTTTGCCGATGTCATGCAGCCGGCGCGCGCCGACTGCCAGCGCTGGCAGCAGCAAGGCCAGGCTGGCCAAGCCGTTGAGCTTGTCACTGATCATGGAAGCGGCAACCGACAGCAGCACCTGAAACAGAAAAAACCACCAGAATTCAGAACGCGAAGCGCGCCCCGAAAACGTCGCGTAATTGCTCAGGCAACTGGAAATGGCTTGACCAAAATTCATGATTTCCTCCTCGGGGTTGGTTAAGGGATTACCCTTAACCATGATAAGCCGATGTGGTGACGGCACGCTTGCGGCGAGCCCGCCTTATGGGCGCAGGCGCTGCAGCAATCCGGCCGTCGAGCCGTCAAGCCCCGACACATCGCCGCTGTGCAGGCGCGGCTCGATGTCCCTGGCCAGCACCTTGCCCAGCTCCACGCCCCACTGGTCAAAACTGTTGATGCCCCAGATCACGCCGCTGACAAACACGCGGTGTTCATGCAGCGCAATCAGGGCGCCCAGGCTGGCGGGCGTGAGCTGCTCCAGCAGCAAAAAGGTGCTGGGCCGGTTGCCCGGAAAATCCTGGTGGCCGCCGGCATCCGCTTTTCCGCGCATCAGCGCCTGGGCCTGCGCCAAGGCATTGGCCAGCAATTTGGCGTGGTGCCCGGGCAGGTCATTCGGTGCATGGGCGGCTTGTTTGACCGCCACGAATTCGACCGGAACGACGGACGTGCCCTGGTGCAGCATCTGGAAGTAGGCATGCTGGCCGTTGGTGCCGGGCTCGCCCCAGAGCACCGGCGAGGTATCGAAGGGCAAGGGCTGGCCGTCGATGTCCACCCGCTTGCCGTTGCTCTCCATCTCCAGCTGCTGCAGGTATGCCGGCCAGCGGCGCAAGGCGCTGCTGTAGGGGGCAATGCTGCGGCTGCTGAAGCCGTGAAAGTTGCGGTACCAGACATCCAGCAGGCCCAGCCGAACCGGCAGGTTGTCCTCCAGCGCTGCGCCGCAAAAATGCGCGTCCATCGCATGCGCGCCCGCCAGGAATTCGCGAAAACCCGCCGCGCCAATCGCAATGGCCAGCGGCAGGCCGATGGCCGACCACAGCGAATAGCGCCCGCCCACCCAGTCCCAGAAGCCAAAGGTGGTGCTGATGCCGAAGTCATTCGCCGCCGCCACATTGGTGGTCAGCGCGGCAAAATGCCGGGCAATGCCCTGCCCGCCCTGCGCCTCGAACCATGCCTTGGCCGAACGGGCATTGGTCATGGTTTCAAGGGTGGTGAAGGTCTTGGAGGCAATCAAGAACAGCGTGTTGCCGGGTTTCAGGCGCCGGAGAACGCCGGCCAGTTCATCGCCGTCAATGTTCGAGACAAAGTGCAGGCGCTTGCCCGCCGCAGCAAACTCACCCAGCGCCAGCACCGCCATCTGCGGCCCCAGGTCCGAGCCGCCAATGCCGATGTTCACGATGTCGGTGATGGCCGCGTCTGCGCGCACCTGCTCGGCATAGGCCAGCATGGCCGTTAGCGTGGCCTCAACCTGACCTTGCGCCTCTGCTATGTTATTTGTAGCTGAAGGCGCATATCCTTCCTGCGCAAGAGGCGGATTTCTTAATAAAAAGTGCATCACGGCACGCTGCTCGGTGCTGTTGATCAGCTCGCCGGCGAACATCGCGTCGCGCTGCTGCTCCAGCCCGCATTGCCGCGCCAGCGCCAGCAGCAAAGCCTGGCTGTCGGCGTCGATCAGGTTCTTGGACAGGTCGGCAAACACATGCGGCGCGTCCTGGCTGAACGCCTCAAACCGCCGGGCGTCCTGCGCGAACGCTGCACGCGCGTCAAACTGCCTGCCGCTGGCGTCAAAGTAGGCCTGAAGCGCAGCCCACGCGGGCGTCTGGTCGCAACGCAATCGTTTCATGAAACCCCCTTTGCTTTTTTATTTACACCGCCAGCAGCAACTGCTCCAGCTTGAGCGCGTCAAGCGCAAAGGCGCGAATGCCTTCGGCCAGCTTTTCGGTCGCCATGGCGTCTTCATTGAGCGCGTAGCGAAAGCCGGCTTCGTCAAAACTCACCGCCGGCAAGTCAAGCGCGGCGGCCGCCTGCGCATCCAGTGCGCGTTCGAGCGGCGCATCGCTGGCGGCCAGCTGGGCCAGCAATTCGGGGCTGATGGTCAGCAGGTCGCAGCCGGCCAGCGCCGTGATCTGGCCGACATTGCGAAAACTCGCGCCCATGACTTCGGTGGCAATGCCGAAGTGCTTGTAGTGGTTGTAGATTTCGCGCACGGACTTCACGCCGGGGTCGTTGGCGCCGGCATTCGCCGCTTCGACCCAGCCGCTGCCGGCCGACTTTTTGTACCAGTCGTAAATCCGGCCCACGAACGGGGAAATCAGCTGCACCCTGGCCTGGCCGCAGGCCACCGCCTGGCAGAACGAAAACAGCAGCGTCAGGTTGGTATGGATGCCGCGCTGCTCCAGTTCCCTGGCGGCCTGGATGCCTTCCCAGGTGGCCGCCACCTTGACCAGCACCCGGTCGATGTGAATGCCTTCGGCCTGGTAAAGCGCGATCAGGCGTTCGCCGCGCGTCACCGTGGCGGGGGTATCAAAGCTCAGGCGGGCATCGACTTCGGTCGAGACGCGGCCCGGAATGATTGACAGGATTTCGCAGCCAAAGCGCACCAGCAGCCGGTCCATGATTTCATCAAGCGCCCGGCCCTTGAAGCGGCCCACCGTGTCCTGCATCAGCGGCGCGTAGTCGGCTTTTTGCACCGCCTTGAGGATCAGCGAAGGATTGGTGGTGGCATCTTGCGGCTTGAACTGGGCCAGTTGCCGGAAGTCGCCGGTGTCGGCCACCACGGTCGTGAATTGTTTCAGGGCGTCGAGTTGTGTCATGGGCATCAAGCGCCAGGCAAGGCGCGAAGTGGATCAGGAGGCCGGTTGAAATGCACCGTGTCAACACAGGGGTCGCTGCATGCCACCGGGTGTAGTTACCATTATGCCCATAGAATATGAAACTTTATTACCCAAACAAGCCCATACCATGCGTTTTGACCTGATCCTGTTTGGCGGCACTGGCGATCTGGCATGGCGAAAAATCATGCCCGCCCTGTTCCAGGCATTTCGCCACGGATCACTCCCGGCAGACGGCCGCATCGTGGGCGTGGCGCGCGACGATTTGTCGGACGAGCAATACCGCACGCTCATCAAGTCGCGCTTTGACAATGTCGAACTCGCCAAGCGGCCCAGCGAGGAAGAATTCTCGCGCTTTGCCCGGATGCTCGGCTACCTGCGCATGGACCTGTCCAATCCGGCCGACTATGCCCGCCTGGCGGACCGGCTGCAGCAACGCACGGCCGACGTGGTGGTGATGTATGTGGCCACGGCGCCCGGCCTGTTCACCACGGTCTGCGAGCAGATCGCCGCAGCCGGCCTGAACGGCCCACAAACCCGCGTGGTGCTTGAAAAGCCGCTGGGCCATGACCTGGCCTCGAACCGCGCCATCAACCAGACCGTTCGCAGCGTGCTGACAGAAAAACAGATTTTCCGCATCGACCACTACCTGGGCAAGCCGTCGGTGCAAAACCTGTTTGCGCTGCGCTTTGGCAACTCGCTGTTCGAGCCGCTCTGGCGGCGCGAATACATCGCCAACATCCAGATCACGATTGCCGAAGAACTGGGCGTGGAAAAACGCGGCGCGTTCTACGACAGCACTGGCGCGCTGCGCGACATGGTGCAAAACCATGCGCTGCAACTGCTCTGCGCCGTGGGCATGGAGCCGCCCATCAACTCGCATGCCGACGCCATTCGCGACGAAAAGCTCAAGGTCTTGCGCTCGCTCAAGCCCTGGACGCCCGAAACCCTGAGCCAGCACGCCATTCGCGGCCAGTATGCGGCCGGCGCCATCGAGGGCGAGGCCGTGCCCGCTTACCGTAATGAGCCGGGCGTGAACCCGGACAGCCGCACCGAAACCTTCGTCGCCCTGCGCACCGAGATTGCCAACTGGCGCTGGGCCGGCGTGCCCTTCTACATCCGCACCGGCAAGCGGCTGGCGGGACGCGACGCGCACATCGAGGTGAACTTTCGCCCCACGCCGCATGCGATTTTCCAATCGCGGCAGGACTGCGCCGGCAACCGGCTGGTCATCGACTTGCAGCCCCGGGACGGGCTGGAGCTGCACTTGCTGGCGCAAGGCGCCGACCAGCGCCATCGCCGCGGCACCCCGACGCTGGAGCCGGTGCAGCTCGACCTTGATTTCGACAAGCGTTTTGGCGCCGAGCGCGTCGGCGCCTACGAGCGCCTGCTGCTCGATGTGATTGACGGACGGCTCAACCTGTTTGTGCGCAGCGACGAGCAGGAGGAAGCCTGGCGCTGGGTGGAGCCTATCCTGGACCGGTGGAGCCACGATTCGACCGGACCCCGCCCCTATGCAGCCGGCACCTGGGGGCCGAGCGCTGCCAGCGCCATGATTGCCCGGGACGGCTATTACTGGAGCGAAGAGCGATAAATGCTAGACCGTATCAAAGCCTCATTGCCTTCGCTGGCCCCGGCCGAGCAGCGCGTGGCCCGGCTGGTGCTGGCCGACCCGCGCGCCTTTGCCAGCCTGCCGATTACCGAGCTGGCCAGCCGCTCGCATGTCAGCAAACCGACGGTGGTGCGGTTTTGCCGCAGCGTGGGTTATGACGGGCTGTCGGACTTCAAGCTCAAGCTGGCCGGCAGCGTGAGTGAGGGCGTGCCCTTTATTCACCGCAGCGTGGATGCGGATGACAAGACCGGCGACGTGCTCGTCAAAGTGATCGACAACACGGTGGCGGCATTCTTGAAGTACCGCAACGACGCCAGCCCGCTGGCCATTGAAAAAGCCACGCTGGCGCTGCTGGCAGCCTACAACACGGGCAAGCGCATCGAGTTTTTTGGCGCGGGCAACTCGGGCATCGTGGCGCAGGACGCGCAGCATAAATTCTTCAGGCTGGGCATCAACTGCATTG
Organism: Burkholderiales bacterium; assembly: GCA_016000195.1. Lineage (GTDB taxonomy): Bacteria > Pseudomonadota > Gammaproteobacteria > Burkholderiales > Burkholderiaceae_C > Polaromonas. The sequence goes on from JAECRO010000051.1 coordinate 12,695, forward strand.
CCTACAGCGACGGCCACATGCAGGTCATGAGCGCCTCGCTGCTCGGGCCGGGCGACTGCGTGGTGGTGATTTCCAACTCGGGCCGTACCCGCGACCTGATGGACGCCTGCGACATCGCCCGCAAAAACGGCGCCACCACCATCGTCATCACCGCCACCGCTTCGCCGCTGGCCGCTGCCGGCCACATTCACCTGGCAGCCGACCACCCCGAGGGTTATGACCGCTACAGCCCGATGGTGTCGCGCCTGCTGCACCTGATGATCATCGACATCCTGGCCACCTGCGTGGCGCTGCGCATCGGCCCCAAGCTGCAGCCGCTGCTCAAGGAAATGAAAAACAACCTGCGCAACAAGCGCTACACCTGAACGGCAAAGCCGAAACCCATCGCGCAGGGAAGCCGCAAAAGGTTCCGGCGCCAGGAATTCATGGGATGAAACTGCGCGATTTGCGCAAAGGCCAGTCCGCTGGCGTGCAACTGGCGTGGCCGGTCGATTCCCAGGCTATCGGCCGTTTCGGCCATTTCAGGAGAAAGCGGCGGTAGCGTTTTGTCAAGAAGGGCCGGCGTGCGCATATCAGTTCAATCCCTGGTTCAGCAAAAAAAGCCGCTTCAGGTTTCCCTGAAACGGCTTTTTTGATTCATCTTCAAAACTGGCATCAAGCCAGCTTCAAATTAGAACGTGTGGCGAACGCCCAAACCGAAGGCATTGTTCTTGTTGTCGTTAAGAATTTCCACCTTGGTCTGATTGAAACCTGCGTAAGCGGTCGTGCGCTTGCTCAGGCTGTACTCGGCGCTCAGGCCAAAGCTCGTGTTCTTGCCGAGGTCGTCACCCTTGGATTGGGCGTACTGGGCAACCAGCGTTGTAGCGCCCAGAGGTGCGCGCACGCCAACAGCCCATTCATTTTGCTTGGCCAAGCCGTCATACTTGGCTTGGTTGTAAGCCAGGAAAGCCTTGGCAACGCCGAAATCGTAGTAGCCACCGACACCCGTGTTCTTCATATGGAAGTCTGGGGACAACTCGTCATTCTGATGAACCACGGCCACACCGATGGGGCCATTGGCGTAGCTCAGGCTGATCGAAGCGTTCTTGGTCGCGTCAGTGGTTGGCGTCTTGTTTTCACCAAAACCGTACACCACGGCAGCCTGGAAGCCGCTGATGCTAGGGGTTGCATAACGGATGCTGTTATCGACACGGGCCTGGTAACCAGCCCAGGCACCAATACGGCTAGCAGCAACACCCTTTGTGTTCAGAGCAGCAGCAGCAGCAGCCGCTTGAACAGGGGTCGCAAGAGCGCCAGCGACTTCATACGCGCTTACAGCATCGATATTAGCCTTGCTGAATTGCTTGCCGTTGGTGGCATCGAACGAAGGGCTGTTGCCCTGTGCGGAGAAGAAGGTGCCGCGAACGCTCTCGTAGGCGCCGTTTTGGCGACCCAGAGAAACGGTACCAAAACCGCTGGTCAAGCCCACGAAAGCCTGGCGATCAAACAACCTCGTTGAGTCTGAAGACCCACCAGTATCAACATTGATACCGCTTTCGAGCGCGAAAATGGCTTTCAGGCCGCCGCCCAGATCTTCAGAACCTTTCAGGCCCCAACGCGATGAACTCAGACCGCCAGAGTTAACACCGGTTTGGCGCAACTCGGTGGTGGCCAACTTATTGCCATTAACCACCGTCACGCCGTTGGTCTGTTGGGAACCAATCCATGCATCGGCAATGCCGTACAGGGTCACGGAAGATTGAGCCATTGCGGCACCGGAAGCAGCCAATACTGCCAGAGCGATGAGTGATTTTTTCATTTGAGATTTCTCCAAGGTTAAACATAGGGCTCCGGTACGAGGACCACTTTAGGCTTTCACCTGTGCAGCTCCCCCAGAGACCCGGGCCAACCCCCTTTCGGGAAGTTGGGTCTATTGCACCAGAATGGACCCTGATTCGCAAAGAAATGCGCCAAAAAAGCTCGCTTATGTTGCACTCAGGCTACAAAGAAGCCAGGTCCGTGAAAGAAAAACAACGCTGACAGCATCAGCCAAGCTTCTTTCGGAACTTCAGGATTGGAATCAGGAAACGGTAAAACGCAAAAAAGCCGCTTCAGGTTTCCCCGAAGCGGCTTTTGATTCGATTCTCATCAAAACTGGCATTAAGCCAGCTCTGAATTAGAAAACGTGGTGAATGCCGACAGCGTAAAGGTCGCCCTTGGCGTCAGGCATGCCATCTTGTTTTTGTTTGCTGGCCTGGACACCACCGTACAGGTAGGTGCGCTTGGACAGCGAGTAGCTAGCAGCCAAGCTGTAGCCGTCGCGCTTGGTATCAGAGCTACCGGCAACCTCGGTAGTCTTGGAATGCGCATAGCCACCGGAAAGCGTTAGAGCGCTGGAAACAGGAAAGTCGACGCCGATTTCGTACTCGTCAACCTTGCCAGTGACACTCCCTGGATTTTTAACATGCCCATAACCAGCCAGCAGTTTGGCAACACCAAAGTCATACGAACCATTCAAACGGGTGAATTCAGCGGCAAGGTCATTGTGCGTAGACTCTTGCACTTGGTAAGCCAAGCCGGCATACACAGGACCAGCCGTGTATGTCACGTTGGCGCTGATAACCGCGCCTGCGTCAGTCGCAGCAGTCTTGTTTTCGCCGAAGCTGTAGCTGGCGGCGGCGCTGAAGCCACTCATGCTTGGCGTCACGTAATACAGCGTGTTGCTGGGGTTCCATGTGTAGGCGCTATGGCTAACCCAGACATTGCTGTCAGGGCTCAGCGCCGAGTTGAAAGCAGGGCGAGTCGCACCGCTGATGTCATCGTAGGCCGTAGCGATTTTACCGATCTTGGCTTCACCAAAACCACCGGAAAAACCCACGTAAGCCTGACGGCTGAAGGCGGCATTAGAAGGAGCACCGCCAAAGAAGTTGTTGGTGGTACCAGCAGCACCGGTGTCAAGGCTGAAACCTTGTTCCAGCACAAAGTTGGCCTTCAAGCCACCGCCCAGGTCTTCAGAGCCTTTGAGGCCGAAACGGCTCTCGTCAACGCCGCCGCTGTCCACCTTGGTTTGGCGAAGGCCATCACCACCAGCGTAAACCGGTGTCTTGATACCGCCAACCCACACGTCAACAATACCGTACAGCGTCACGGAAGATTGCGCTGATGCCACGCCAGATGCGGCCAGCACGGCCAAGGCAATAAAACTCTTTTTCATTAGAAATCTCCAAAGGGTGGAAAACAAAAAAACTGGTTCCAAAACATTGCTTGAGGGCTGTATGGTTAACCCTGAGTCAATTTAACCAAACCGACACAATCAAGGCAACGTCTTTTAAGAAAAAAGCAATTTATAGGCCTCATCTGTTGGCTACAGGCAACGCATTTCAAAGCCCCAGATAAACGCATCAAGACAGGCTTGAAAAATGCCCAGCCGCGAGGCATTTTTATGCACGAAAACACCAAAACAGTGCGCAAACAGGCAGGCCTCCATTTTGGATGCAAATGCGTGCGTTACGGATGCAGGCAGCTTGCGACTCAAACATCGGCAACACATGCCAAACATGCAGAAACGCTGCCGTTCAGAAACGAGGCCAAATTTTCACAATGCATGCAACTGTCGCTCGATTGCCACGCCTTCCCACAATTAGGCAGGCATCTCCAGGCGCGTGCCAAGCACGTCCCAAGAGTCTGCAATGACGCGCCGACAGCCTCCATTCAGCCATGCGCCTTCGAATGAAAGCAGGCAAACCAGAGCTTCCTGCGGCGCGACGTATCCACCAACATAGCTTTTGGTATTCGCCACACCGTCTAAACGACAAGGTATCGCGGCTTTTGCCGTTCCCCGTCACAGAGCCCCCTTGGGGGGTTTTTCGTTTTCCTTGCCGTCTCTCGTGCCAGCGCTAACATGGGAGCCGATGCTTTTCCCTCGGCATGACAAGCGACTGCGGCCACGCGGTCAATTTTCATCCTGTTTCCAGCCAACCCTCTCCAGGAAATCCGCCATGACCACTGCTCTTGACCTTGCACTGAATGCCGCAGACGGTGCGCTGCGTACCCTGTTTGCAAAGCCCCGCGCCAGCCGTACCTGTCCCACCGTGCCCGCCCAGGCAACCGAATTGAGCACTGAAGAAAAAGCCCTTTCAGGCGCGCTGATGCGGGTCAACCATGTGGGCGAGGTGTGCGCGCAGGCGCTGTATGCAGCGCAGGCGCTGGGCACGCGCGATGCGGTGCTGCGTGAGCACTTCCTGAAAGCCAGCCGCGAGGAAGGCGATCATCTGGCCTGGACCAAGGACCGGCTGGACGAGCTGGGCGCGCGCCCTTCCCTTCTCAATCCCTTGTGGTACGCGGGCGCCTTTGGGCTTGGCCTGGTGGCGAGCCGGCTGGGCGACCGGCTGAGCCTGGGCTTTGTGGTGGAAACAGAGCGTCAGGTGGAAGCGCACCTGGCCAGCCATCTGGAGCATCTGCCCGAAGGCGACCACGAGTCACGCGCCATCGTGGCGCAGATGAAGGACGATGAAGCGCTGCATGCCAGGGCGGCGGAAGATGCTGGCGCACTGCAGTTGCCTGCGCCGGTGAAAATGCTGATGCGTTCTGCCGCCAAGGTCATGACGACGGTGGCGCACCGGGTTTAAAAACAAACCATGTCAACCCTGCAGCAGCGGCTACAGGGTTTCAATGACTGAGCAACTTCGCGAGCACGGCAATAATGCCGCCAATCACCAAGCCAAGCATCCATTTGATTTGAGTAATTTCGGTTTTCAGGACTGCAAGATCAAGCTTGAGCGGCGACAAGGCCACGTCCAGATCTTTGTTCGTCACCAGATCGTCCTGCGCCTCGGCAATGGCGCGCACCACGGTTTCAGCTTGTTCGGCGGTGAAACCTGACGCTTTAAGTTTGTCACTGAGCTTGAGCGAGTCAAATGTGATGGTAGCCATGGCGCCTATTTAAGCAGAAATATCCACCAGCTCAAAACTGGTCGTAATGTCCGCCGTTTTGCCCAGCATGATGCTAGCCGAGCAATATTTGTCGTGGCTCATGGCGATGGCGCGCTCCACGGCACTGGCCGCAAGGCCATGGCCGGTCACGACAAAATGCATGTGGATTTTGGTGAATATCTTGGGGTCCACCGGCGCCCGTTCGGAACTGAGCCTGACCGAACAGCCGCGCACATCATGGCGGCCACGCTTGAGAATCAGCACCACGTCGTAAGCCGTGCAGCCCCCTGCGCCGGCCAGCACGGTTTCCATGGGGCGCGGCGCAAGATTGGCGCCGCCATTTTCAGGCTTGGCGGCGTCGGGCGCGCCGTCCATCACCAGGGTGTGGCCGCTGCCTGTTTCGGCCAGGAAGGTCATCCCCGATTTCGATCCGTTGACCGCATTGCTGCCTGTCCAGCTCACCGTGCATTCCATAACCGTTGTTCCTTCTTAAAATGTTTATTGCTTTGCGCAGCGTATGAACTCATCAAATGTCGCTGATGTGACACCATGTAGGAGAAATTCGCCAGATTGCGAAATGTTGAATTTTTTCCACACATTTATTGTGCAGTGCAACATGAATTCCGTTATAATGAATCCATCGCATCGACACACTTGGCTCTTACCGAGTTGCTGTATTTTTGCACTGGTTGTCTCCTCCACCTCCTCAAAGGGTGGATTTACAGGCTCAGACCGCATGGTCTGGGCCTTTTTTTTTCTTGCCTCTATGATGCTCAGGCTCAGTTGCGAGAAAAAACATGCCTTCTTCCAAAAAATCCATCATCCCAGGCGCTGTATCCCAATCAGCCGCCACCGTCCCTCCTGAAGCTTCGGCCAAACCGGCCCGAAAGCCTTCGATTCAGGCGCTTGGGCCCGCCGACTACCTGAAAAAAATCCTGACCGCACGGGTTTACGACGTGGCGGTGGAGTCCGCGCTGGAGCCGGCCAAAACCTTAAGCCTGCGCCTGAACAACACCGTGCTGCTCAAGCGCGAGGACCAGCAGCCGGTATTCAGCTTCAAGCTGCGCGGCGCCTATAACAAGATGGCCCACCTGACGCCGGCGCAGCTCAAGAAAGGCGTGATTTGCGCCTCGGCCGGCAACCATGCGCAGGGCGTGGCCATGAGCGCGCAAAAGCTCGGCAGCCGCGCCGTCATCGTGATGCCGACGACCACGCCGCAGCTCAAGATTGATGCGGTCAGGGGCTGGGGCGGCGAGGTCGTGCTGTACGGCGACAGCTACTCGGATGCCTACACCCACTCGGTCAAGCTGCAAAAGGAGCAGGGCCTGACCTTCGTGCATCCGTTCGACGACCCGGACGTGATTGCCGGCCAGGGCACGATTGCCATGGAAATCCTGCGCCAGCTGCAAACGCTGGGCTCGCGCCGGCTCGATGCTGTGTTTGTGGCGATTGGCGGCGGCGGGCTGATTTCCGGCGTGGCCAACTACATCAAGGCGGTTCGGCCCGAGATCAAGGTGATCGGCGTGCAGATGAACGACTCCGACGCCATGATGCAGTCGGTGGCCGCGAAAAAACGCGTCACCCTTGCCGACGTGGGCCTGTTTTCGGATGGCACGGCGGTCAAGCTGGTGGGCGAGGAAACCTTTCGCATCAGCCGCGAGCTGGTCGATGAATTCATGACGGTGGACACCGACGCGGTCTGCGCCGCCATCAAGGACGTGTTCGTCGATACGCGCAGCATTGTCGAGCCGGCCGGCGCGCTGGCCGTGGCCGCCATCAAGCAATACGTCGCCACGCACAAGACCAAGGGCGAGACCTACGCCGCCATCCTGTGCGGCGCCAACATGAACTTCGACCGCCTGCGCTTTGTCGCCGAGCGCGCCGAGGTCGGCGAGGAGCGCGAAGCGCTGTTCGCGGTGACGATTCCCGAAGAGCGCGGCAGCTTCCGGCGTTTTTGCGAGCTGATCGACAAGGCGCCCGGCGGGCCGCGCAGCGTGACCGAGTTCAACTACCGCATCAGCGACCAGGCCGTGGCGCATGTGTTTGTCGGCCTCACGACCTCGGCCAAGGGCGAGAGCAGCAAGATCGCCGCCCAGTTCAACCGCCACGGCTTCAAGGCGCTGGACCTGACGCATGACGAGTTGGCCAAGGAACACATCCGCCACATGGTAGGCGGGCACAGTTCGCTATCGAAAGACGAGCGCCTGCTGCGCTTTGTGTTTCCCGAGCGGCCGGGCGCGCTGATGAAGTTCCTGTCGAGCATGCGGCCGGACTGGAACATCACCCTGTTCCACTACCGCAACCAGGGCGCCGACTATGGCCGCATCCTGGTCGGCCTGCAGGTGCCGAAGGCGGACAACGGCGCGTTCCAGGAATTCCTGGACACCCTGGGCTACCCGCATGTGGAAGAAACCGACAACCCGGTGTACCGGCTTTTCCTGCAGAGCTGAAAGGATGCCCATGATTTCGGTAGAACCCAAACCCGACACCTCGACCTGCCCGCGCTGCGGTGCGGGCCTGCGCTGCGGCATGGTGGCCGGCGATGCCGGATGCTGGTGCGTTCAGTTGCCGCATGTGATGCCGGTTCCCCCTTCCCCGTCGGACTCAGCGCTGCTGTCCAGCAGCGCTGAGTCCTGCTTTTGCCCCGCCTGCCTGAAACAAATCATCGATGTTTCAATCCACGCCCCTTTCGGGGCGAATTTGCAAGAGCTTGCTTCTCCCAAATAATTCCATCCTCCTGAACGGGAGGTTTCAAACCGAAGTCAGTTCTTGATGCGCAACCAAACCAGCTTTCACCCACCCGCGATTGACACCACCGCCGACCTCGCTTTAGAGGCCAGGCTGCGCCACAAAATTGACCACAAGACCAAGCCGCTGGGCGCGCTAGGCCTGTTAGAGAGCCTGGCGCTGCAGCTGGGCCTGATCCAGCGCAGCGAGTCGCCTGCGCTGCGCAGCCCGCAGATGGTGGTGTTTGCCGCCGACCACGGCATTGCGGCGGAAGGCGTTTCAGCCTATCCGCAGGCCGTCACGGTGCAGATGGTCGGCAACATGCTGGCCGGTGGCGCGGCCATCAATGTGTTTGCGCGCCAGCACGGCTTTGCGCTGCAGGTGGTCGATGCCGGCGTGGCCGCCGAACTGCCGGCCCACCCCCAATTGCAGGCGCGGAAAATCGCGCCGGGAAGCAAAAACCTGTGCCACGAGGCCGCCATGTCGCGGCTTGAGGCGCAGGCGGCGCTCGCGGCCGGCATGCAGGTCATGCAGGCGCTGCCGGGCAATGTGGTGGCGTTTGGCGAGATGGGCATTGCCAACACCTCGCCCGCCGCGCTGCTGCTGGCCCGGCTGACGGGGGCAAGCATCATTGACGCCACCGGACGCGGCACCGGGCTCGATGACCGGCAATTGCTGCACAAGCAGGCGGTGCTGACGCGCGCCCTGGCGCGTCATCCGGCCACTGAGCCGTTTGACGCCGTGGGCGAACTGGCGGCGCTGGGCGGCTTTGAAATCGCCATGATGGCCGGCGCCATGCTGCAGGCGGCCAGCGAGCGGCGCGTGGTGCTGGTCGATGGCTTCATTGCCGGTGCGGCTGCGCTGGTGGCCCAGGCGCTGGCGCCGGCTGTGCGCGACTACCTGGTGTTTTGCCACCGCTCCGCCGAGACCGGCCACCGCCTGCTGCTGGCGCACCTGCAGGCCAAGCCGCTGCTGGAGCTTGACTTGCGGCTGGGCGAAGGAACCGGCGCGCTTTTAGCCTGGCCGCTGGTGCAGTCGGCCACCAACTTCCTCAATGAAATGGCCAGTTTTGAGTCGGCGGGCGTGAGCGAAAAATAATCAGCCCCCATGATGCAATTCATTCGCCACTACCTGCTGGCCGTCCAGTTTTTCACCCGCATCCCGATCACCGGGCGGCTGGCCGAATGGGTGGGCTACAGCCCCGGCATGCTGCGCGCCAGCGCCGCGCACTTTCCGGGCATTGGCGTGGTGGTGGGCGGCGCGGCGGCGGCGATGTTCGCGCTGCTGCAACTGCTGCTGCCCGACACCACGTTCACGCCGCTGGTGGCGGCCGCCTTTTCCACCGCCGCCACGGTCTGGCTCACCGGCGGCTTTCATGAGGACGGCCTGGCCGATGTGGCCGACGGCCTGGGCGGCAGCTACGACCGGGAGCGCGCGCTGGAGATCATGAAGGACTCGCGCGTCGGCGCGTTCGGCGCCATGGCGCTGGTGCTGGCGCTGCTGTGCAAGGTGGCGCTGCTGGCGCTGCTGGGCTCGGTCGAGGCGGTTCCCGATGCGGGAGAAGCATCAGCCTTCAGCGGCGGCTATGTGTGCGCCGCGCTGTGGCTGGGCCACATCGTCTCGCGCGGGCTGCCGCTGGTGATGATCTGGCGGTTGCCGCATGTGGGCGACACGGCGACTTCCAAATCCAAGCCGCTGGCCGACCAGATATCGCCGGGCGGGCTGGTGATTGCATTTTCATGGTGTTTTGCAGCGCTTGCGCTTGCCAGCCTTATGTTTGATGCTATTAATTTGGTAGTTGGCTGCGGCTGTGCGGTGCTCGCGCTGATGGGGCTGCTGCGCTTCTTCAGGCGCCGCCTGCAGGGCTTTACCGGCGACTGCCTGGGATGCACGCAGCAGGTCTGCGAAATCGCGTTTTACCTGGGGCTGGCCGTCAGCCTCTGATCCCATTGAGGCTACTGTCAACAATAACGTCCCTGCGTCATACCCGCGAAGGCGGGTATCCAGACTCGTTTGAGCGTTTCAGCCCGTGTCGCTGGATTCCCGCCTTCGCGGGAATGACGGACGGGAAGTTGTTATTTTTCATATCCTGACCGCATGAAATTATGTTTGATGCTATTAATTTGGTAGTTGGCTGCGGCTGTGCGGTGCTCG
>JAECRO010000052.1 GCA_016000195.1 Burkholderiales bacterium
ATTAAATAGCAATCAGAGCACTACTCTTGCAAGCCAGGGCGATTTCGCTCTAGCCCGCCACGGACCGGGACGCGGCACGCGCCGCCTCCAGCACGTCGCGCGTCTTGAGCGCTTCGCGCCGCGCCGCTTCGGCAAAGTCATCGCCCGACGAGGCATACAGAATCGCCCGCGACGAGTTGACGATGATGGGCGCGCCCGGCCGCCAGCCGGCGCGCACGGTGGCCGCCGCATCGCCGCCCTGCGCGCCCACGCCCGGAATCAGCAAAGGCAGCGTGGGCGCCACCGCCCGCACCCGCTCGATCTCGGCCGGATAGGTTGCGCCGACCACCAGCCCGAGCTGGCCGTTGAGGTTCCACGGGCCTTGCGCCAGGCGGGCGATGTGCTCATACAGCAGCGGCTGGCCGTCCACCGACGCCAGCCGCTGGTTCTGCAGATCGTCGCCGCCGGGGTTGGACGTGCGGCAGAGCAAAAAAGCACCCTTGCCGTGGTATTTCAGGTAAGGCGCGACCGAATCAAAGCCCATGAAGGGCGAGAGCGTGACCGCGTCGGCGCCGTAGCGCTCGAACGCTTCCATCGCGTACTGCTCGGCGGTGCTGCCGATGTCGCCGCGCTTGGCGTCCAGGATGACGGGCACCTGCGGCGCGGCGCGGCGCAGGTGCGCCACCAGAAGTTCCAGCTGGTCTTCGGCGCGGTGCGCGGCGAAGTAGGCAATCTGCGGCTTGAAGGCCATCGCCAGATCGGCGGTCGCATCGACGATGGCGGCGCAAAAATCGTAGATCTTGTGGCTGTCGCCCTTGAGTTTGCCGGGGAATCTGGCCGGATCGGGGTCCAGGCCGACGCACAGCATGGAGTGGTTCTGGCGCTCTGCGGCGCCGAGCATGTCAAGAAAGGTCATGCCCGTATTGTAAGAAGCCCGCCCTCAAGCCCCGCCCTCAAGCCCCGCCCGCCGCCACGCGCATGGCCAGGCACAAGTCGTCCCAGGCCTTGGCCTTGTCCTGCGGGCAGCGCAGCAGATAGGGCGCGTCATAGGTCACGACGGTTTTGCGGCCGTGCAAGGCATGCACCTGGCCCCTGAGCCGGCCCAGGGGCTCGGCGGACTGCAGCAGGGCCTGCGCCGCCAGCCGGCCCATGACCAGCACGACATCGGGCCGGGCCTGCTCGACCAGCGCCGACAGCGCGGCCGGCCATTCGTCCATCCCGCCGGAGGCGGCCTGGCGCACCAGCGGCGCGAACAGCACTGCGCCGGCGTCCCGGTTCAGCCGGGCGGCGCGCAGCATGTTGTCGAGCAGGCGGCCGGCGTCGCCGTCGAACACCGGCGCCTGCAGCGCGGCCGGCGCGGTTTGCGCCAGCACCAGCCAGCGCGCGCTGCCGGGCTGCGCGCTGCCGGCATAGAGCGGCTGCGCGGCGCCGACATGCCAGCAGGGCTGCGCGCTGCCGGCAGGGGCGGCGCCGGACAAGGCTGGAGGATTCGCGGCAACCGGCGGCGGGCTGGCGGGCCGGGCCGGCGCCACGGGCGCGGCAAAAACCTTCCTTTCCTGCATATTTGGGTTAAAACCACTGCTGGCGCTTGCTGTGCCTGCATGAGCAGCTATTATTTCAGGAGCAACTGGAAGCACCGGAGCCTCGGCCACCGGCGCCAGCGGTTGCCAGACGCGCACGCCCATTTCGCGCAGCATGGCGCGCTGGCGCGGGTCAAGGTTCAGGCTCATGGCTGGACGCTTTTCATTAAAAAAATCACAGGGCCAGGCTCATGACGATGGCGGCTTCACCCTTGGGCGATGCCGCGCTGGCCGGGTAGTAGTTGCGGCGCGTGCCGACATGGCGAAAGCCGTGGCTTTCGTACACCGACCGGGCGCGCGCATTGCTGACCCGCACTTCCAGCCACAGCCAGTGCGCGCCCTGCCCGCGCGACCAGACGCCCAGCGCGTTGAGCATGACCAGCGCCCAGCCCTGGCGCTGCCAGGCCGGCGCCACGGTGATGTTGAGCAGATGCACCTCGTCCACGCCCTTCATGGCGACAAAATAACCCAGCAGCTCGGGCGCTTCGGGCTGGCCTGCGGTCAGCAGCTGCGCCTGGTAGCCGGCCTGCAGCGAATCGAGGAAATTGCGTTCGCTCCACGGCTGCGGGTAGGCGCTTTGCTCGACCCGCAGCACCGCCGGCATCCAGGCGGGCGTCATGGCTTCAAAACGGGCTTCAAGCGGCTGCAGGGCGGCGTTCATGAAGTGGTCAGCTTTCAGGCGGAATGACCGGCGCGGCCAGGGCTGCCAGGGCGTCGGCCTTGATTTGCGCGCGCTCGTCGGTGGTCTGGGCGACCTTGTCGCGCACATACAGCGGCAGCGCCAGCGCGGCATGGATGCACTGGCCGGCGGCGGCGAGCGCGGGCGCCAGCCGCAGCAGCGCGGTGGCGGTCGGCAAGGCGTCGATGCAGGGCAGCGCGGCCAGGCCAGCGGGCAGCCGGCCGGCATACACGCCGAACACATTGCCGGCCAGCAGCCGCGCCGACGCCCCGTGCGCCAGGTTTTCGGGTCGAATCAGCTCGCAGCCCTTTACTGACGTGTACAGCCCGCTACTAAATTCATAGCTCTGCACATACATCTCGTCCATGCGGGCATCAAGCAGCGCGGTGATGGTGAAAGGCGCATCACCCGAAGCCATCAGCCCGGCCTGCTGGAAGCGGGCTTCCTCGGCCACCGCCATCAGCGTGTCAATCGGCAGCACCGGAATGCCCGCGCCGTGGTTGGCGCCAAAGGCCAGGCCCTGCGCCACCGCGCAGGCGGTGCGCAGGCCGGTGAACGAGCCCGGCCCCCGGCCAAAGGCAATCGCGTCCATCTCGCCCAGGCCCATGCCGGACTCGGCCAGCAGCGCCAGAATCGCCGGGATCAAGGTGGTCGAGGCTTGAGCCCCGCCCGGGCCGCCGTGCTGCCAGACGCGCGCGCCGTCGGTCACGGCGACCGACAGGCGGTCGGTGCTGGTGTCAAACGCGAGGAATTTAAGAGGTTTAGGCATCAAATAAGGCTTTTGCGCAGTCTGCACGTGCGCAAGCAGCTATCAAAATCATAGTCATTCAAACGGCGTGATGCGCCGGCCCGCAAGCAGTCGGCGCCACGCATCCCGCGATTATCCGGCCTGCCGGAGCGCCCGGCCCGCAACCGATAATTGCCGCATGCTTTTGAACCCCCTCCCGACCCGATTCAGGACACGCCTGGCCGCCGGCCTGCTGGCGCTGCTTGCCAGCCTGGCTGCCGGCGCACAAACCCTGCCGCCCGAGGTCGATGCGCTGCTGGCGCGGGCGAAAGTGCCGCGCGAGGCCTTCGCCGCCGTCGTGGTCGATGCCGCGCCGGCCCTCAGCGGCAAGGCCGCGCCGCTGCTGAACTGGCGCGCCGGCAGCGCCATGAACCCGGCCTCGGTCATGAAGCTGGTGACGACCTATGCCGGGCTGGAACTGCTCGGCCCGGCCTACACCTGGGCCACGCCAGTCTATGCCGACGGCCCGGTGGCCAATGGCGTGCTGACCGGCAACCTCATCATCCAGGGCCGGGGCGACCCCAAGCTGGTGATGGAGCGGCTGTGGCTGCTGCTGCGCCGGGTGCAGGGGCTGGGCATCAAGGCCATCAGCGGCGACATCCTGCTCGACCGCAGCGCCTTTGCCGCTTCAACGCAAAACCCCGGCGACTTCGACGGCGAGGCGCTGCGCCCCTACAACGTGCAGCCCGACGCGCTGCTGCTCAACTACAAGTCGGTGGTGATGACCTTTGCGCCCAATCCGGGCAGCGGCAGCGCCAGCATCAGCTACGACCCGCCGCTGGCCGGCGTGCGGATGCAGGCCAGCGTGCCGCTGTCGACCGGGAGCAACGGCCACGCCACCCTTGCCGATTGCGGCGACTACCGGGCGCAGCTCCAGCCCGACTTTGCCGACCCGCTGCGCATGGCCTTTGCCGGCAGCTACCCGGCGGCCTGCGGCGAGAAGGTCTGGGCCATCGCCTACCCCGACCCGGCCGGCTATGCGCAGCGGGCGATTGCCGGCCTGTGGCAGGAAATGGGCGGCACGCTGGGCGGGCGGGTCAAGGATGGCGTGGCCCCGCCCGGCCTGGCGCCGGCGTTCGAGATGGAGTCGGCATCGCTGGCCGAAATCATCCGCGACATCAACAAATTCAGCAACAACGTGATGGCGCAGCAGCTGTTTTTGACGCTCAGCCTGCAGCGCCCGGGCGGCGCCAGCAACGAGGCCTCGCGCGAGGCGGTGCGCGGCTGGTGGCAGGCGCGCTTTGCCGGCCAGGACATGCCGGTGCTGGACAACGGCTCGGGCCTGTCTCGCCTGGAGCGCGTCACGCCGCAGGGGCTGGCGCGCATGCTGCAGACCGCCTATGTGTCGGGCGCCATGCCCGAGCTGATGGCTTCGCTGCCGATCAGCGGCGTCGATGGCACCCTGAAGCGCAGCAAGTCGCAGGTCTCGCAGGGCTGGGCGCACCTGAAAAGCGGCACCCTGCGCGATAGCACCGCGCTGGCCGGCTATGTTGACAGCGCCAGCGGCCGGCGCCTGGTGGTCGTCGGCATCATCAACCACGCCAACGCGCCGGCGGCGCGGCCGGCGCTGGAGGCGCTGGTGGACTGGGCGGTGAAGGAAGGCAGCCGGTGAGCCTGACCGACCTCATTGGCGCCGTGGCGGCCTGCCTGACCACCGCGAGCTTTGTGCCGCAAGCCTGGCTGAGCTTCAGAACGCGCGATGTCAGCGGCGTTTCGCTGCTGATGTACAGCGTGTTCACCGTGGGCGTGGTGCTGTGGCTGGCCTATGGCCTGCTGCTGGGTTCCTGGCCGATGATTATTGCCAACAGCATCACGCTGGTGCTGGCCCTGATGATCCTGGGCCTGAAACTGGTTTACAGCCGGCGCGCAGGCTGGCGGCAATAAGCGCAGCCACCGGGCAGGCGGCACGATTCATGCATGCCCGCATTCTGTGTCAAACACCGGAAATGGCCAACGCCGGGAAGCGGCTGGATTGCGGCGGCTTTTGCGCAAGCTAGGGTTTTCCTACCCCACAAATCTCCTGTTTCCGACGCCCGTACGGCGCCAACGACGATAGCGCGCCAACGCGCTGCCCGTCACACTCAAAGGCAATGAACCCGACCGAACCGGGAACAAACCGCCACCGCCCAACCACTTTCTGGCTGCACACATCCTATGTACATCAAAATCGGCTTCGACATCCACCTTGCCATCACCTCGCCCATGGCGCTCATTTATGTCCTGCATGTGCATCCGTCGCGGCAGGGCGACCTGCTGGCGCCCGAGGTCGTCATGGTCCAGCCCAGCCTGCTGGTGGACGAATACCTGGATGGCTTCGGCAACCTGTGCGGGCGCGTGAATGCGCCGGCCGGCGTCAGCGAAGTCTGGTTCCAGAGCGAGTCGATCATTCGCGACTCCGGCCTGCCCGACGAAGTGAACTGGTCCGCATGGCAGCATGACCCGACCGAGCTTCCGCCGGAAACACTGCAGTTTTTGCTGCCCAGCCGCTACTGCGAAGTGGACAGCGAGCTGCTGCAGTTCGCCTGGAACCAGTTCGGGCAGACGCCGATGGGCTGGGCGCGGGTGCAGGCGATTTGCGACTTTACAAACAAGCACATCCGCTTCGACTACAACGCAGCGCGTGCCACGCGCACCGCAGTCGAAGGCTGGCGCGAAGGGACCGGCGTGTGCCGCGACTTCACGCACCTGGCGGTGACGCTGTGCCGCTGCATGAACATTCCGGCGCGCTACTGCACCGGCTACCTGGGCGACATCGGCATTGCGCCCGTGCCCTACCCGATGGACTTCAGCGCCTGGTTCGAGGTCTTCCTGGGCGGGCGCTGGTACACCTTTGACGCGCGCCACAACACGCCGCGCATCGGCCGCGTCGTCATGGCGCGTGGCCGCGATGCCGGCGACGTGCCCATCACCATGGCCTTTGGGCCGCACATGCTGAAGAAATTCGAGGTCACGACTTACGAGGTCGATGCCTGCGGCAACGCAATGCAAACGGTGTGAATGCCGGCGACACGCTCATCATCAGCTGCGAGCACGGCGGGCACGAGGTGCCGGCGGCCTATGCGCCTTTGTTCGCCGGCCATGAGGCCTTGCTGCCAACCCATCGCGGCTGGGATCCCGGTGCGCTCGAACTCGCGCAGCAGATGGCCCAGGCCCTCGGCGCGCCGCTGTTCGCCGCCACCACAACCCGCCTGCTGATCGACCTGAACCGCTCGATAGGCCACCGGCAACTGCACTCCGAGGCCACGCGCGGCCTGGCGCTTTCAGCCCGGCGCAAGATTGCCGCGCTGTATTACCGACCGTACCGTGATGCCGTCGAATCGGAAGTCGCCCGCCGGATTGCCGCCGGCCAGCGCGTGCTGCATATTGCCTCGCACAGCTTCACGCCCGAGCTGCACGGCGTGGTCCGGCAGGCCGACGTGGCATGGCTGTATGACCCCAGGCGCGCCGGCGAGGGCGCCCTGGCAGCGCGCTGGCTGGGCGCCTTGCGGCAGCGCCGGCCCGAATTGAAACTGCGCCGCAATTACCCGTATGAAGGCAAGGGCGACGGCCTCACCGCGCTGCTGCGCAAGCGCCATGCGCCCGAGCAATACGTCGGCATTGAACTTGAAGTGAACCAGCGCTTTGTCATCGAAGGCGGCCCGGCATGGGCCGCACTGCGCGCCGACATCACGCAGTCGCTGGCCGAGGCGCTGGCGCCGGCCGGGCAGCAGCCACCTCGACCCTCAGGAATACTCAGGCCCACCGCTTTCAAGGTCTTTGAGTAAGCTATCCGCCGCATCATTTTTTTACTGCGTGGAGGCCAGAAGCATGTGGCAAGAGGGACTGGAACGATTCGAAAAGCAGGCGCCAGCCCGCGTGATGGCGCGCATTGCGCTGGAGCAGGCCATGCCGGCGGCCTGGATTTCAACGCCCTTCCCGCTGACCAATGGCTCGTTGTTTCCCCTGAACGCCAGATTGAGCGGAAAAGTAAAGCCGCCCGGCGCGAACCGGCGGTTTTTTTATGGGGTCAGCGCGTGGGGAGATGTCAGAATCGAGCCAAACCCCCCCGCCGCCCATGCCCAAACAGATACCACCCGCGCCTTGTCCAAAAACCATCTCGACAACCGACCCGGTCAAGATTGCCAGTTACACGCTGGCATTCCTGCTGTGCGTCGGCACGCTGCGCTACGGGCTGTTGCCCGGCCTGCTGGCGGTCTGTCTGGGCTATCTTTTGGCGGTTGCGCTGACAGGCAAAGGGCACATCAAGGGGCCTGGGCTGAGTCCGGCAGTGGCCGCCGCCGTGGTGGTTCTTCTGCCCTTGATCGGATTGGGGCTTTTGCTGGCCAACGCCAAAGGCATGGCCTTCGGCGTCGTCGGGCAATACCAGGCGCTGCTGCATTACCTGGCCAGCACCGTGCTGGAAATCCGCGAGAAACTTCCGGCCGACCTGGCCATTCACCTGCCCGACGGGCTGACCGAAGCCCAGGTCTGGCTGGCCGCCTACCTGAAATCAAAGGCCCAGGCGCTGACCGGCTTCGGCACGGCCGGCCTGCATGGCTTTTTGCTGGCCTACGTGGGCCTGGTGGTTGGCGCGCTGATCAAGGGCACGTTCAGAATGCCGACCAGCGCGCCCCTGCGGCTTGAGATTCGCACGCGTGCCGGCCACTTCATCGAGGCCTTCCGCCAGATCGTGGTCGCTCAATTCTGGATTGCCGCCGTCAACGCCTTCTTCACCGCCGTGTTCCTGCTGGCGGTGCTGCCCCTGTTTGGCGTACACATGCCCTACATTGGCGAGCTGGTGACGCTCACCTTCTTCGCCGGCCTGATCCCGATTGTCGGCAACCTGCTCTGCAACAGCGTGATCACGCTCGTCGGGGTCTCGGTGTCGCCTGCGGTCGGCCTGGCCTGCCTGGTCTTCCTGATCCTGATTCACAAGACGGAATACATCATCAATGCCAAGATACTCGGCAAACAGACCAACACCGCAGCCTGGGAGCTACTGGCCGCCATGTTCATCGGCGAGGCGGTGTTCGGCTTGCCCGGCCTGGTCGCGGCCCCGCTGTATTACGCCTACGTGAAAAAAGAGCTTCAGGCCGCCAGGCTGGTCTGACCGCCCCCCTTGCGGCCCAGGGTAAAAAAGAACCTCGCCCCTTCGTTCGGCCTGCTTTCAGCCCAGACGCGGCCGCCGTGCCGCTCAACAATGCGCTTCACGGTGGCCAGCCCGATGCCGGTTCCCGAGAAATCGCCCGGCGAATGCAGGCGCTCGAAGGTGCCAAACAGCTTGGGGGCAAACGCCATGTCAAACCCGGCGCCGTTGTCCTTGACAAAAAAGACGGTGTCGCCGTCGATGCCTGACTCGCTGCCTACCTCGATTTGTGCCAGCGACTCCCGGGAAGTGAATTTCCACGCATTGCCCAGCAGGTTTTGAAAGACGGCCGACAGCAGGCGGGCGTCACCGCGGGCGTTCAGGCCATCGTGAATATGCAGCCGTGCCTGGCGCTGTGGTTCGAGCGCCCGGTAGTCCTGTTCGATGCGCCGGGCGATGGCTGAAAGATCGACATGTTCTTCGTTGAGCTGCTCGCGGGACAGGTGGGCAAGGGTCAGCAGGCCCTCGATCAGATCGCCCATCTGCTTGACGCCCACGCCGATCCGGTTCAGGTAGTGCTTGCCCTTGTCGCTGATCTGGTCGCCATCAATTTTTACCAGCAGCTGGCTGAAGGCATGAATGGTGTTCAGCGGCGAGCGCAGGTCATGCGAGACGGAATAGGCAAACGATTCCAGCTCCTTGTTGGCCGTGGCAAGCTGGGCGGTGCGCAGCAGCACCCGTTCTTCGAGGTCGCTGTTGAGGCTCAGGATCTCCTGCTGCTGCTGCCTGCGCTCGGTGATGTCGCGCTGGACCGACACCCAATGGGTGAATTTGCCGGACTCGTCGGCAATGGGCGCAATATCGGTTTCCACCCAGCGCTCCTGGCCGGCCTTGGTGTAAATGATGATTTCCGCGCGCACGCTCTGCCAGTTTCTCATGGCGGCCTGGATTCGGTCCAGTTCAGCCCGGTCGGTCTTGAGTCCCCAGAGAAGTTTTGAGGTGTTGCCGAGCACATCTTCCTGGCTGTAGCCGGTGTGGCGCTCGAAAGCATCGTTCACGAACACAATGCGCGGACCGGCATCGCCAAAGGCTTCGGCCTGCGTGATGACCACCATGTCATTCAGCCGCGACACCGCCGTTTCCAGCAGCCGCAGCTGCGCCTGCTCGGCGCGTCTTTGGGTAATGTCCTGAAAGTAAACCGCGAGCCCCGCCTCCGTGGGGTAGACATGAAAATGAAACCAGGTCTTCAGCGGCAGGTAAAAAGCCTCAAAGCGGCTCGTGCGCTGCTCTTGAATCGTCAGGCGGCATTCGCGCTCGATATGCGTGTCCACGGCCTCGGGAAACTCCTGCCACAGGGTTTTGCCCAGCAGGTCTTCCGGGCAGCGCCTGAGCATGCGCTGCGCCTGGCCGTTCAGAAAGGTGAACTTCCAGTCCCGGTCGATCAGGCAAAAGCCGTCCGTGATGCTTTCCAGGGTGGTGGTGAGCCGCGCCTCCAGGGCCATCGTGCGAGCCTCGGCCGCCTTTTGCTCCGAGATGTCCTGAAAGGCGCCCTGGATGCGGATAATTTTTCCCGCCGCATCACGCACTGCCTCGCCGATGGAGCGCACCCAGATGTGCCGGCCTTTGGCCGTGAGCTTGGGCAGCACGAATTCGTAGGGAATGCCGTGCTGCGCGCAATCCTGCACATAACGGGCGACAAGGGGCCGATGCTCCGGGAAAAAGTAGCCAATGCCCTCATCCAGCGTCGGCGTATAGCCGGGCGGCACGTCGTGAATCAGGCAGTTTTCATCCGACCAGGTCAGCGTGCGCTCAGGCAGTTCAATAGCCCATCCGCCCAGCTGCGCCACCCGGCCGGCGACCCGGTTCACGGACAGGGATTTCTCCAGCCGCTCATTGGCCTGTTTCAGCTCGTCAATGTCGGTCAGCGTGCCCAGCCACCGGGTCGTCTGGCCGGCCGCATCCGATTGCGGCACGGCACGGCCCAGCATCCAGCGGTAGACGCCGTCGGCCCGGCGCAGCCGGCATTCGATTTCATGGGACTCGCCGCTGGCGCAGGCCTGCGCCCACAGCGTGGCAACGCGCGGGCTGTCATCGGGATGGACGCGCCGGACCCAGCCGTGGCCGAGGCTGTCTTCAAGGGAGCAGCCTGAATAGTCAAACCAGCGTTGATTGAAATAAGTGTGCCGGCCATCGGGCTGCATCATCCAGACGATCTGAGGCATGGCGTCTGCCAGCAGCCGAAACTGTGCATCGCTTGCGCGGCCAGCCTCATCGGGAGTGTTTGGCCCGGTGGTTTCCTGCACCGTAGCTGGCCGAGCGTTCAGCTGGCTGCCTGTCATGTTCACGCAGTCTCCCTTTTTGTTCTGAATTCCGCATAAGCGACCACAGCTGAAAGCTTTTCGCCGTCTGGCGTCACCCGCCTTTGTATATTGTGGACTATCACGCGCCGCGCGCCACCCCGGCGACTTGTCCAGGTGTTGTAAATGCCTTGAGGCGAAAAGGGCAAACTTGTGTTTGAATGAAGTCTGCGCAGCTCAACAACAAGGAGTGTTCCATGGAATTCACCCCAGTCGTTCCCCAGCCGCCCACCTTCACGCTACCTGTCGCCAAGGTGCGGAGTGTCTACCAGATCGCCGATGTCGAGCGCAAGCTGGGCAAGCTGCAAAACAGCGAGCCCCGCGAACACGACAGCTTGCGCAGCACCTACGAACGCATGCTGGAGCGCGGCCCCGAACGCTTCCAGATGAAGCCCGGCGGCATTCCCGAGATGGCGCTCCTCTATGACGCGCTGCCCAACTTCACCGACGTGCTGGACGACGTGCGCCGCCACGTGGCCCTGAGCCACGACAGCACCGACGGCCTGGAGGTCACGCCCATGCTGCTGCTGGGCCAGCCCGGCATCGGCAAGACGCATTTCGCCAGGCAGATGGCCGACCTGATCGGCACCGGCATGAACCTGGTGTCGATGGGCTCGCTCACGGCCGGCTGGCTGTTGTCGGGTTCCGCGTCGCAGTGGAAAGGCGCCAAGCCGGGCAAGGTCTTCGAGTCGCTGGTGGACGGCCGCTACGCCAACCCGGTGATCGTGATCGACGAAATCGACAAGGCCGCCAGCGACGCCCAGTACGACCCGCTCGGGTCGCTCTACAGCCTGCTTGAACATGACACGGCCTGCTCCTTCGTGGACGAGTTTGCCGAAGTGCCCATCGATGCGAGCCAGGTGCTCTGGATCACCACGGCCAACGATGCGCGCGGCATTCCCAACCCGATCCTGAACCGCATGAATGTGTTCGAGATCCAGCCGCTCACGCCCGCCCAGGCGCGGCACATCGCACTGCGCCTTTACCAGTCGATCCGCGCCGGCCACGACTGGGGTTCGCGCTTCGATGACGTGCCGTGCGACGATGTGCTCGACAAGCTGGCCACGCTGGTTCCCCGGGAAATGCGCCGCAACCTGATGGCGGCGTTCGGCAATGCGCGGCTGGCCAGCCGGGGCATGCTGCAGGTCGATGACCTTCCGCGCAGCAGCGCCAGCAAGGGGCGGATCGGGTTCATGCAGTAAACCGGGCGTCAGGCGGCCGGGCCGGTCCTCGGCGCATGCGCGGCGTCAAGCTGCTGGCGCCGGTACTCGCCCTGCCGCTCGAACATCCAGCCGGGGTACTCTGGCGGCAGGCTGCTGGCGTCGTTGATTTTCTGGAGGTCGTCCGGGCTCAGCGTCACCTGCGTGGCGGCTATGTTGTCGGCCAGCTGCTCGGGCCGCTTGGCGCCGACGATGACGCTGGTGACTTGCGGCTGGTGCAGCAGCCAGGCCAGCGCCACGCGGGCCACCGACACGCCCTGCGCCTCGGCGATGGGGCGCATCACGTCGATGCAGTCCCAGGCCTTTTCCTTGTTGACCGGCGGAAAATCGAAGGCCATGCGCCGGCTTCCTTCCTCGGCCTGGCCCTGCGCTGGGTTGCGCGGGTACTTGCCGCTCAAAAATCCGCCGGCCAGCGGGCTCCACACCATCAGCCCGACGCCTTCGCTCTTGAGCATGGGAAGCAGTTCGCGCTCCAGGTCGCGCCCGGCCACGCTGTAGTAGGCCTGCAGCGACTCGAAGCGCGCCAGACCCAGGCGCCCGGAAATACCCCGTGCCTTGACGATCTGCCAGGCGGCCCAGTTGGACACGCCGACGTAGCGCACATGGCCGTGCCGCACGAGCTGGTCCAGCGCATGCAGCGTTTCCTCGACCGGCGTGGCCGGATCGAAACCGTGGACCTGGTAGAGGTCGATGTGGTCGAGCTGCAGCCGCTTCAGGCTGGCCTTGACGCCGTCAAGGATGTGGCTGCGGCTCAGGCCCTGGGCGTTCGGCCCCTCGCCGGTGGCGCCAAACACCTTGGTCGCGACGACCACCTTGTCGCGCGGAATCTTCAGGTTCTTCAGCGCCTGGCCGGTGATCTGCTCCGACAGGCCCTCGGAATAGATATCGGCGGTGTCGATGAAGTTGATGCCGGCGTCCACCGCCTGGCCGATCAGCTTTTCGGCATCAAGCTGCTGGAGCGCACCGATCTGGCGCCACATGCCTTCGGAGCCGCCGAAAGTCATGGTGCCCAGGCAAAGTTCAGACACAAAAAGGCCGGTACGGCCGAGAGGGTTGTAGCGCATGCTGATGAACTCCTTGAAGGTTGAGGGCGCGCCAGCCAGGGCTGGCGCAGGCCTGTCAGCATAAACGCCGCCAGCCGATGCTGCAGGCGCCGGGAGAAGTCCATACGGCCAAAAATCAAGCCATTCAGGCCGTTTGCGCAATCAGGACAAGCGCAGGCAGCTATCAAATAAATAGCATACAGCGCCATCGAATGCCGCTCAGCTGGCCGGCGCGCCTGCCTTAAACCAGCGCTGAATCACGGCGCGCTCTTCCTCGGTGATCTGCGTGGCATTGTTGAAAGGCATGAGCCTGAGCACGACCGCCTGCTGATAGACCGCCTGGGCGTGCTGCCTGAGCAGATCGGGCGTGTGCAGCGCAATGCCCTTGTTTTGCACCTGCGCGTTGTGGCACAGCACGCAGCGCTGGTCCACCACGGCCTTCACCTCGGCAAAACCTGCCGGTCTGGCGGCAGCGGCCAGGGCGGCGGCCGACGGCGGCGGCGGCGCCATCCAGATCACCAGCCCCGCCAGCATCGCCGTGCCGAGCGCGGCATATTCCCAGGGCGCGCGCCGGCCCTGCACGCCAGCCTTGTGGCGCGCCACGAAACTGTGGCGAATCAGCGCGCCGGCCAGCATCAGCAGCACCAGCACCAGCCAGTTGTGCGCGCCCGAAGACAGCCAGCCGTAGTGGTTCGACAGCATCGCGATCAGCACCGGCAGCGTGAAATAGGTGTTGTGAACGCTGCGCTGCTTGGCGCGCCAGCCATGCACCGGGTTGACCGGCTGCCCGGCCTTGAGCTGCGCCACCACCTTGCGCTGGCCGGGGATGATCCAGATGAAGACGTTGGCGCTCATGGTGGTGGCCAGCATGGCGCCGACCAGCAGGAAGGCGGCGCGCCCGGCAAACAGCTGGCAGGCCAGCCAACTGGCAAAGACGACAAACACCAGCAGGCCCGCACCGACGATCAGGTCGCCGTTTTTCTTCTGGCCGAACATGCGGCAGATCGTGTCGTACACCCCCCAGCCCAGCCCCAGAAAACCCAGCGAGGCGCCAATCGCGGCACCCGCCGACCAGTCGTAAATGCTCTTGTCCACCAGAAAGGTCGCGGCATTGAAAAGATAGAGCACCGTGAACAGGGCAAAGCCGGTCAGCCACGTGGAATACGCTTCCCAGTAAAACCAGTGCAGGTTTTCCGGCATCTGTTTGGGCGCGACCATGTATTTTTGCGGGTGGTAGAAGCCGCCGCCATGCACCGCCCACAACTCGCCATCGACGCCCTTGCCGACCAGCTCGGGATCGCCAGGCGGGGTCAGGCTGCTGTCGAGAAAGACAAAGTAGAACGACGAGCCAATCCAGGCAATCGCGGTGATGACATGCGCCCAGCGCAGCAGCAAATTGGCCCAGTCCAGGGCATACGGCAGGTAGGCGCTCATCATGAGCCGCGATAGGTCGAGTAGGTCCAGGGGCTGACGAGCAGCGGCACATGGTAGTGGCCGTCCGCATCGGCAATGCCGAAATCCACCGGCACCGTGTCGATGAAGGCCGGCTCGGGCAGCGCCACGCCCCGGGCACGAAAATACGCGCCGACCTCGAACAGCAGCCGGTAGCGGCCTGCCGCCATGCTGCCAGCGTCCAGCAGCGGGCCGCCGTCGCTGCGGCCGTCCGGGTTGAGCACCACCTCCCTGAGGGTTTCGGCATGCGCACCCTCGACGCGCTGCAGCGTGATTTTCATGCCGGCCGCCGGGCAGCCGTGCATGGTATCGAGAACGTGGGTACTGAGGTGGCCCATGAAAAAGCTTTCTACTGGTTGAAATAAACGGCGCCGGCCTGCTTCCTGCTTTCGGCCTGCTCAGGCAACCCCGGGAAGCCGGCCTGTGTTTTAGGATGCTAATGTATGCGTCCGTCATGCATAAACCGTTCCCGCCAGCCCATTCACGACCCTTTTGACCACCAGCGATGCCCATGTCCCCACACTACCCTCGCGACCTGAGCGGCTACGGCCGCAACCCGCCCCACGCCCACTGGCCCGGGCGCGCCCGCATTGCGGTGCAGTTTGTCCTGAACTACGAGGAAGGCGGCGAGAACTGCGTGCTGCATGGCGACCCCGGCAGCGAGCAGTTCCTGTCCGAGATGTTCAACCCGCCCGCCTACCCCGAACGCCACCTGAGCATGGAAGGCATCTATGAATACGGCGCCCGCGCCGGCGTGTGGCGGCTGCTGCGCGAGTTTGAAAAACGCGGCCTGCCGCTGACGGTGTTCGGCGTCGGCATGGCGCTGGAGCGCTGCCCGGACGTGGCGGCGGCCTTCCGGGAACTTGGCCACGAAATCGCCTGCCACGGCTGGCGCTGGATCAATTACCAGAATGTGGACGAAGCCACCGAGCGCGAACACATGGCGCGCGGCATGGACATCATCACGCGCCTCACTGGCGAGCGCCCGCTGGGCTGGTACACCGGCCGCGACAGCCCGAACACGCGCCGGCTGGTGGCCGACCATGGCGGCTTTGAATACGACAGCGACTACTACGGCGACGACCTGCCGTTCTGGCTTCAGGTCGAAAAAACCGATGGCACGCTGGCGCCGCAACTGGTTGTGCCCTACACGCTGGATGCCAACGACATGCGTTTTGCGCTGCCGCAGGGCTTTTCGCAGGGCGACGATTTCTTTACCTACCTGCGCGACAGCTTTGACGTGCTGTACGCCGAGGGCGAAGACCGCCCCGCGATGCTGAGCATCGGCATGCACTGCCGCATCCTGGGCCGCCCCGGCCGCCTGCGCGCGCTGCAGCGTTTCCTCGACCATATCGAGCAGCATGAGCGCGTCTGGGTGACGCGGCGCATCGACATTGCGCGCCACTGGAAACAGGCGCATCCCTTCAACCCGCAAACCGCCTTTGTCTGGCCCGCCGCATGATCACCCTGGCCCAACTCAACGCCGCCGCGCAGGCCGAATTCACGCAGCTGCTGGACGGCACCTATGAGCATTCGCCGTGGATTGCCGCGCAAGCCTGGGAACGGCGCCCGTTCACCAGCCTGGCGCAGCTCAAGCTGGCGCTGGTCGATGCGGTGCGCCAGGCCCCTCATGAGGCGCAGCTCGCGCTGATTCGCGCCCACCCGGAGCTGGCCGGCAAGGCGATGGTCAGCAAAACACTGACGGCTGAATCCACCCATGAACAGGGCAAGGCCGGCCTGAGCGACTGCACGCCAGCCGAGTTCGCGCGGATTCACCAGCTCAACGCCGGCTACAACGCCAGGTTCGGCTTTCCCTTCATCCTGGCGGTGCGCGGCCCGCGCGGCCTGGGGCTGGCCAAGCCAGAAATCATCGCCACCTTTGCCCGCCGCCTGGACAACCACCCCGATTTCGAGCTGGCCGAGGCCCTGCGCAACATCCACCGCATTGCGGAAATCCGCCTGAATGACAAACTGGGCCACTCGCCCGACCTGGGCAATCAGGTCTGGGACTGGGCCGAACAGCTCAGCGCCCACAGCGATGCCGGCTATGCCGAGCGCGGCGAACTCACCGTGACCTACCTGACCGAGGCGCACCAGGCCTGCGCCCGGCAGCTGGCGCAGTGGATGCGTGACGACTGCGGTTTTGATGAAGTGTCCATCGACGCCGTGGGCAATGTCGTCGGCCTCTACCACGGCAGCCCTTCACAGGACAGGCAGGCCAGACGCCTGCTGACCGGCTCGCATTACGACACGGTGCGCAACGGCGGCAAGTACGACGGACGGCTGGGGATTTTCGTGCCGATGGCTTGCGTGCGCGAGCTGCAGCGCCAGGGCCGGCGCCTGCCGTTCGGCATTGAAGTCGTCGGCTTTGCCGAAGAGGAAGGCCAGCGCTACAAGGCGACCTTTCTCGGCTCGGGCGCGCTGACCGGTCATTTCGACGCAGCCTGGCTGGACCAGCAGGACGCGGGCGGCATCACCATGCGCGAAGCCATGGCGCAGGCCGGCTTGCGCATTGACGATATTGCGAAGCTCCAGCGCGACCCGGCGCGCTACCTCGGCTTTGTCGAGGTGCATATCGAGCAGGGGCCGGTGCTCAATGCGCTGGACCTGCCGCTGGGCATCGTGAGCTCGATCAACGGCAGCGTGCGTTATGTGGGCGAGATCATCGGCATGGCCAGCCATGCCGGCACGACGCCGATGCCTGGCCGCCGCGATGCGGCCACGGCGGCGGCGGAACTGGCGCTCTACATCGAGAAGCGCGGCGGCAGTGAAGAACATCTGGTGGCCACCGTCGGCATGCTCGAAGTGCCGGGCGGCTCCATCAACGTGGTGCCGGGGCGCTGCAAATTCAGCCTCGACATTCGCGCGACCACCAACGCGGTGCGCGACGCCTGCGCCGCCGACATCGTCCATGAACTGCAAGCCCTTTGCCAGCGGCGCGGCCTGCATTACCGGCTCGAAGAAACCATGCGCGCCGCCGCCGCGCCCAGCGCGCCCGAGTGGCAGCAGCGCTGGGAGCGGGCCGTCGAATCGCTCGGCCTGCCGGTGTTCCGCCTGCCCAGCGGCGCCGGCCATGATGCGATGAAACTGCACGAAATCATGCCCCAGGCGATGCTGTTCGTGCGCGGCCTGAACGCCGGCATCAGCCACAACCCGCTCGAAGCCATCACCAATGACGACGCCGAACTGTGCGTGCGCGCTTTTCAGAACCTGCTCGATCAACTTGCCACGGAATTTTCATGACCCTTGAGAACCACAACACCGCGCTTGACGCCTGGATCGACGCCCATTTCGATGAAGAGGTGCGGTTTCTGCAGGCCTTGGTGCGTGTGCCCACCGACACGCCGCCAGGCAACAACGCGCCGCACGCCGAGCGCACCGCCGAACTGCTCGAAAACTTCGGTTTTACCGTGGAAAAATACCCGGTGCCCGCCGCCGAAGTCAAAGCCTACGGGCTCGAATCGCTCACCAACCTGATCGTTCGCCGCCAGTACGGCCCCGGCAAGATCATTGCCCTGAACGCCCACGGCGACGTGGTGCCGCCCGGCGACGGCTGGATGCACGACCCGTATGGCGCCGAGATCGTGGATGGCAAGCTCTATGGCCGCGCCTCCGCCGTGAGCAAGTCCGACTTCGCCACCTACACCTTTGCCGTCCGGGCGCTGGAGTCGCTGGGCCTGCCGCTCCAGGGCGGCATTGAACTGCTGTTCACCTACGACGAGGAATTCGGCGGCGAACTCGGCCCCGGCTGGCTGCTCAAAAACAAGCTCAGCCGGCCCGACCTGCTGATTGCCGCCGGTTTCAGCTACCAGGTCATCACCGCGCACAACGGCTGCCTGCAAATGGAAGTCACCGTGCACGGCAAGATGGCGCACGCCGCGATTCCCGACACCGGCATCGACGCGCTGCAGGGCGCGACCGCCATCCTCACGGCGCTGTATTTGCAAAACCAGCACTACAAATCCATCACCTCCAAGGTCGAGGGCATCACGCACCCGTACCTCAACGTCGGCCGCATCGAGGGCGGCACCAACACCAATGTGGTGCCCGGCAAGGTGACGCTCAGGCTGGACCGCCGCATGATCCCCGAGGAAAACCCCGCCGGGGTCGAGCTAGACGTGCGCCGCGTGATTCTTGATGCCGCCGCGTCCATGCCCGGCATCACGGTCGAGATCAAACGCCTGCTGATGGCCGACGCGTGGAAGCCCGACAACCGCAATGCCGCGCTGGTGCAGGCGCTGCAAAAACACGGCGAAGCCATCTTCGGCGAGCCGATTCCCACATCAGGCACGCCGCTCTACACCGACGTGCGGCTGTTTGGCGCGGCCGGCGTGCCGGCGGCCATCTACGGCGCCGGCCCGCGCACGGTGTTTGAAAGCAACGCCAAGCGCGCCGACGAACACCTGGTGCTTGAAGACCTGCGCGGGGCGACCAAGGTGGTGGCACGCACGCTGCTGGAGTTGCTGCGGGGCGGGTGAACGGGCAATGCTTTGGCGTCAGCGCGCGGGATGATCTGGGCCGTGGTGGCCCGGCACCATCCCGGCCGGTCTTCGGCTACCTCGTGGAACTCGCGGCGCAAGGCGGATTCATCCGCCCGATTTCAGACTTGCCCAAACGGCCTGAAGGTTGAGAAATCATTGCCACAAAAAGAAGGCTGAACATTGCTGGCGTATTGGATTGTGGGTTCGGGTAACATTCAGTCGTCCAATTTACGTTAGGCAACGAGTGGGATTCCCGCCCACATTTAAGGAGATGCAAATGGCAAAGTGTAAATACTGTGGTGCAACGACCAGTGCAGGTGGTTCATGTAGCAAGAGTCCGTCCGGTGGACACGTCGTTTATATTCCTGGTAAGTGCATTTATTGCGGCGCAACCACTAGCGCCGGCGGGTCTTGTTCAAAGAGTCCATCCAAGGGGCATGTTGTCGATGTCGGCCCAAAGAAATGCATCTACTGCAATGCGACTACAAATGCAGGTGGGTCGTGTTCCAAGAGCCCGTCGCGAGGTCATGTGCTCGGCGGCGGAATAATGTAACTACCGCATTGGGGATCACATATCCTAACCCGGCATTGCAGTGGATCGGCTTCGCTGCCCACTGAACTCAAACGTTAGCGATCCAGCCGGTCTCGCCCGGACTCCGAGCCGAAGAAACATAACCACGCGTCATGATGTATCCGTTTTTTATCCATGTTTCTTAAGAGGTAAGAACCTAAACTGCTGCGGTGTTTAGCGAACATTTTATTTAGCTGAAAAGAGGCCCCGTTGTACGAAAAATCATTGCCTGACAAGGACTTGGCTCCGTTTTTAACAGCCACTTTATACCGCAACTGCCGTTTTATACCGCAGGGTTTGCGGTATACGTTGAGCCTCAAATGTTTCCCGCCATCTCTCAGAAAGGATAATTGTGAATCACAAAACAAGATCGATTATCGTCGTCCTATTACTAGCTGTTGTTGTTGCAGGATGCGCAAAGGAGCCACCCAAGTGTTCCGATGAAAGCACTTTCTCACTGATACGACAGATCATCGTAGATCAACTCGGTGGGCGTGAAGGCGTAACCGACACAGAACTTCAAGAGAACATGAAAATTGAGCTTCCACGTGCCAGCGCATTTGACGAAAAGATTAAAAAATTCAGTTGTGAAGCTAAATTGATCGCAGGAGGGAAGATTCAACTGCCAATAACTTACGAATCACAGCTTGACGACAGAAATCAGCACATCGTCTCCGTCGGTGGTATATCTAGAGGTGATTTATTCCAATTGCAATACGCCATAAATAATGGCATTAAGGAAGGTCGCGAAGCGAAAAAGGGTGGAGCAACACACCAACCGCAGACAGCACCACCAGCCAAATCAAGTTCTCCTAGCGTTTCTGGAACTTGGAAGGGGTCACTGGAAGGTGATGGAGAAATGAAAATTAAACCTGCTACCGCTGGTTTTGATGTCGCATTGAGTGTGAGCAGTCCGTCTGGATGCGGCGGTTCAATTGAGGGTTCTGCTTCATTGGTTAATGATGTTCTGACGCTAACCAAGAAGGAAGATGATCAAGTCTGTACTGTCACTATCAAATTCTCAGGTGACACTGCAGAAGTAGATGAAAACAACTGTTCTTATTACCACGGGGCGGCATGCGGTTTTTCTGGGACATTGAATAGATAGGACTTACGCAAAATCCGTAAATATTCCGCATTGTAAAATCCGTACC
>JAECRO010000053.1 GCA_016000195.1 Burkholderiales bacterium
AGCTCTACAGCCAGATCAAGGACCCGCGCCACCTGGGCCGCAAGGTGATGAACGAGTTCGTCAAGGCTGGCGCGCCCGCCGACATCCTTTTTGAAGCGCATCCGCACATCGGCACCTTCAAGCTGGTCAAGGTGGTCGAGAACCTGCGTGAACAGATCATTGCCCTGGGCGGCGAAATCCGCTTTCAGCAGCGCGTGACCGACGTGCTGATCGAGGGCGAACCGGACAACAAACACATTCGCGGCCTCACGGTGCTGGACCAGGCGACCGGCCAGACGCATGAGCTGCGTACCGATCAGGTGGTGCTGGCGCTGGGCCACAGCTCGCGCGACACCTTTGCCATGCTGCATGAACGCGGTGTGTATGTGGAGGCCAAGCCGTTTTCCATCGGTTTCCGGGTCGAGCACCCGCAGGGCCTGATCGACCGCGCCCGCTGGGGCCGCCACGCCGGCCATCCGGCGCTGGGCGCGGCCGAATACAAGCTCGTGCATCACGCCAGCAATGGCCGCTCGGTGTACAGCTTTTGCATGTGCCCGGGCGGCACGGTGGTGGCGGCGACTTCGGAAGCCGGCCGCGTCGTGACCAACGGCATGAGCCAGTATTCGCGCAACGAGCGCAACGCCAACGCCGGCATCGTCGTCGGCATTGACCCGCGCGACTACCCCGGCATTGACGCGGGCAACCCGCTGGCCGGCATAGCCCTGCAGCGCCAGCTCGAATCCCATGCCTTCGTGCTGGGCGGCGGCAACTACGAAGCGCCCGGCCAATTGCTCGGCGATTTTGTCGCCAGGCGCGCGTCCACCGGGCTGGGCGAGATCATGCCGTCGTACAAACCCGGCGTGGCGATGGGCGATTTGTCGTCCGCCCTGCCCGGCTACGCGATTGCAGCCATGCGCGAAGCCTTTCCGGCCTTTGGCCAGAAGATCAAGGGTTTTGACCGCCACGACGCGGTGCTGACCGGCGTCGAAACGCGCACCTCGTCGCCCATCAAGATGAGCCGGGGCGATGATTTTCAAAGCATCAACGTGCGCGGCCTGTACCCGGCTGGCGAAGGCGCAAGCTACGCCGGCGGCATCCTGTCGGCCGGCGTCGATGGCATCAAGGTGGCCGAAGCCGTCGCCCGCAGCGTGCTGGCCGAGGCCGAAAAGCTGCGCCTGGCCGTCGCCTGAACCCGCTGCCGCACCGGATAGGGGATACTTCGCCCTCACGGTTTCACACCGCCAGCGCCGCCCAATGGGTGGCGCTCCATTTTTGAAACGCTGCCCAAGGCGGCGCCTGAACCTCAACCTGACAGAACTGATTGATGACTGATACCACCACTGCACCCGAATCCGAATCGACACCGGCACCCGCCCGCCAGCGCCCGGCCAGGCAAGGCGGACGCGGCCGGCCGCAGGCAAAGCCGCAAAACCCGGCCCGCGCCCCACGCGCCGTGCATCCGGTGCTGCAGCAGCTGTTCGAGCTGCACCCGAAGATGTTCGGCGCTCAGTTTTTGCCGCTCAAGCTGGGCGTGTACCAGGAGTTGCTGGCGCTGCACCCCGATGTGCTCAAGCGCGATGAACTGAAGGTGGCGCTGGGCCTGCACGCCCGCTCCATGCGCTACCTGGAAAGCGTGGCGGCGGGCCATCCGCGCCACGACCTCAACGGCGAGCCGGTCGAGCGCGTCGCCCCGGAGCACGTTCACCACGCCATCATGGAAGTGTTCCGCCGCCGTCAGGCGCGCTCGAATGAAGACTTGCGCCCTTACGCCAGAGCGCAGCTGATCGAGGCGATTGAAGCGTCCGGCCTGAGCAAGGAAGACTATCTGCTGTGCATCCGCCAGCAGGATGAAGTTTCAGTAGCCCTGCTAGACGACGCTTTTTCCGAACTGGCCGAACAGGCCGCCAAGCGCGACGCCCTGCGCAGCATGTTCGAGGCCAGCGGCAAAAGCGTCGCCGAGTTTGCCGACATGTACGGCATGGACCCGGATGAAGTCGCCCGGACGCTGGAGCGGGCGCGGGCTGCCCAGACAACGCAAGCAGCAGTCCCGGCGCCAGCGGAACCCGCAGACGAAGCGGCCGCAACCCCAACCCCCGACGCACCCTGAAAAAAAAAGCCGGCACTGAAGGCCGGCTGCCGGACAAGGCTAAAAGCGCACAGCGCCCGCCTTTTTAAAGACCTTCATTTACTCCTGATTTGATAGCTGCCTGCGCCCGTGGGTATTGCGCAAAAGGCCAATTTCATTCAAATCAGGGGTTTTGAAGCTCAACCCTGCGCGTTTTGCAGCGCCGCGATGCGCTCTTCAATCGGCGGATGCGTGGCAAACAGCTTGCCGATGCTGCCGGTGATGCCCATGGCCTCCACCGCCTTGGGCAACTCGCCCGGCTGCATGCCGCCCAGGCGGGCCAGCGCGTTCATCATCGGCTGCTTGCGGCCCATCAGTTGCGCGGCGCCGGCATCGGCGCGGAACTCGCGGTGGCGCGAGAACCAGGCCACAACGATGGCGGCGGCAAAGCCCAGCACGATGTCGAGCACGATGGTGCTGACGTAGTAGCCGATGCCCGGGCCGGAGTTGTTGCTGTCGCCCTTGCGCAGGAAGCTGTCCACCGCATAGCCGATCACGCGCGACAAAAACACCACGAAGGTGTTCATCACGCCCTGAATCAAGGTCATCGTGACCATGTCGCCATTGGCGACGTGGGCAATTTCATGACCCAGCACGGCCTCGATTTCTTCCCGTGTCATGCCCTGCAGCAGGCCGGTGGACACCGCCACCAGCGACGAGTTCTTGAACGCGCCGGTGGCAAAGGCATTCGGCGCACCTTCAAAGATGCCGACCTCGGGCATGCCGATCTGCGCCTTGTCGGCCAGCTTGCGCACCGTCTCGACAATCCAGGCTTCATCGGCATTTTGCGGGTCGTTGATGATGCGAACGCCAGCCGTCCACTTGGCCATCGGCTTGCTGATCAGCAGCGAAATGATCGCGCCGCCAAAACCCATGACCAGCGCAAAGCCGAGCAGCGCCGACAGGTTCAGCCCGTTGGCGGTCAAAAAGCGGTTGACGCCCAGCAGGCTGGCCACAATGCCCAGCACCGCCACGACGGCAACGTTGGTCAGGATAAACAGAAGGATGCGTTTCATGAATTCTCCGGGGGATCGTTAAATAGAAGCGGGGGCAAAAAACAGCACCACGGGCCACGCCCAAATTGTGCATTTCCAGCCAGGAATTGGGGATTTTTCAGCCCAAATCAAGTTTTCCGTAAGGACTCTGAGGCGGGGCAGGCGCAGGAATTTACGGTTTTTGTTGTCCTCTGCGCGGGCGAAAAACCGCACGGTCATCATAAAAGGAAAAGTCCTCGTTCTCTAGCCACCAGCCCGGCACGCCGAGCACCGGCAAGGGCGTGAAAGGCTTGCCGGCGAGCTTTTCAGCACTCAAATCCCCGGCCATCCAGGCATCGAGTTGTGCTATTGAATCAATAGCAGGTTGCGCCCGATAGACGTGCGCAGTGATGGGTTTTCGTGCATGAACCAGCTTTTCGAGCAGCGCGTGGCCGAAAAGTATCAGCTGCGCCTCGGCCCACAGCGGGCGCAGCTCGATAAACAGCCGCTGCCAGTCGCGCGCCTCCAGCGCCTGCCACAGCGGTGGCGGCGCCAGCAGGAAGGCCGCGTTTTCGTCGAATACCGTCAGCGCATCACGCACCGGGCCGCGCAGCGCCGTCACGCCGGCGGCGGCGATTTCAGCCGCCTGAAGCTGGTTCAGCCGGGTCTTGGTTTCGGGAAAGCGCATCCAGCACAAGCCGTTGAAAAAGTCGTGCAGGTTGTCCCGGGTTGGCACGGTGCCGCGCTCGAAGATGAACTGCTCATAAGCCATGCCGGGCGGCAATGCCGACTGGGGAACAAAGCGGATAGGAGCATTGCCGTGGGCATTGAGCGCCTGGGCCACCGTGGCGCCGGCCATCGCCTGCTGCTGCACAGCCCGGCCAGCGACGCGGAATTCTTGCAGCCAGAGGACATGCCAGTCAATGGTCAACACAGGGCAGAGCACTTCATCGTAGGTAAATAACTGCCTGTGGCGTGCAACTCATCTCCACAGCAAACGAACCAGGATGCCGCTCCAGCACACGCAAAGCCGACTGATAAGGACGGAGCAAGCCTTTTTCGCGCAGGCGCCCAGCCACAGCGCTCAACGAACAAGGCTGACCACGCAGCATTTCAGGAACCGCGAGTAATACATCCGCCGTACTTACGCGACGTACTGCGAGCTGGAGAAGCACAGATCGCAGTCCATGCAGTTCTGCCAGCAGCGGTGGAGCTACATGCCGGCGTATGAGCACGGGCCACGACAGGACTGCTGCGGTTGCAGGCGTGGAGGCGGCGGAGCGCTCAGGCAGTTTCTGTACTGGCTTGGCGGATTCCGCCGACGCTTTATACGCTGAAGCCGGGGGCATGGAGCGGGGCGGTGTGTACGCCAGTTGCGTGGGCTGATGTGTCGGACTGAGCGTGAAGTACGCCGCGTGGCGTCCAAAAAACACGGTGGATTTGGTTGCTTTACCCAAAATCGCTTGCTGGCGCAGCAAGGGCACTATCAGGTTCAACATTTGTGGTGTGTCACGCAAACCCGGCACGGCCTTCAGGATGCGCTCTACTTCATCAGGCAAAGCTGGGGGGAGCGGTGGTTTGATAGCTTTTGGGAGTGGTGTGGGCTTGGCTGCAAGCACTGATGCTGCTGGCACTGACACATGTACTGGCTTGATCGGCACCGCTTGCACGACAGAAACCGTCACAGAAATCGCTGTTGGTTGCGGCAAGAAGCGCACAACGCGGTCGTAATACGCCTCCACCCCCTGAAAAATGATGCCCTCCATCGAAAAGCACCACACTTCACAACCCCACTCACGCAGACGTACAGCCAAGGGAGCAAAGTCGGCATCGCCGGAAGCAATTGCAAAAATTCGCACTCCTTGCTGAAAATGCAGCGCCACTGCATCGGCGATCAACGCAGCATCGGTCGTGTTTTTTTCCAGCGCCAGATTGGGGAAGGTGCGCGCCCCCAAGGTGCGCCATACGGATGCCAGCGCCTGCAAGTGCATGACGCCTCCATAAGCACGGAACACGTGAATACGGCCAGCACGCGCCTTGAACTGCGACCAGGCAGCATTAATGGCTTGTGCATCGGAAAAATTGTCCGCATCAATCAGCAGTGCCGCCTGCTGCTGCAAGCCGTCAGCGCCCGCCCCCGGCAAGGCCATCATGCGGCCAGCAGTTTCCAGGGCAATGCCTCGCCCGAGCGCAGCGGCTTCAATTCCGCCTCGCCAAACGTAAAGCTCACGGGCGGCGTCCAGCTTTCCTTTTTCAGCGTGACCGTGCCCGCGTTGCGCGGCAGGCCGTAGAAGTCGGCGCCATTGAAGCTGGCAAACGCTTCGAGCTGGTCCAGCGCGCCGGCCGCATCAAACGCTTCGGCATACAGCTCCATCGCGGCGTGGGCGGTGTAGCAGCCGGCGCAGCCGGTCGCATGTTCCTTGAGGTGCGCCGGATGCGGCGCGCTGTCGGTGCCGAGGAAGAAGCGGGCATTGCCCGAGGTCGCTGCCCCGACCAGCGCCAGCCGGTGCGTTTCGCGCTTGAGCACCGGCAGGCAGTAGTAATGCGGCCGGATGCCGCCGGTAAACATCGCGTTGCGGTTGTAGAGCAAATGGTGCGCGGTCAGGGTCGCGCCGAGGAACTGGTCCGCATCAGCCACATACTGCGCGGCTTCCTTGGTGGTGATGTGCTCGAAGACGGTTTTCAGTTCCGGAAAATCGCGGCGCAGCGGTTCAAGCTGGGTGTCGATGAACACCGCTTCGCGGTCGAACAGGTCAATCTCGGGCGAGGTCACTTCGCCATGCACCAAGAGCAGCAGGCCTTCGCGCTGCATCGCTTCCAGCGTCTTGTAGATCTTGCGCAGGTCGGTCACGCCCGCATCGCTGTTGGTCGTGGCGCCGGCCGGGTAGAGCTTGGCGGCGACCACGCCGGCATCCCTGGCGCGCCTGATCTCGTCGGCAGCCAGGTTGTCGGTCAGGTACAGCGTCATCAGCGGCTCGAAGGCCACGCCTTGCGGCACGGCGGCCAGAATGCGCTCACGGTAGGCCAGCGCCTGCGCGGCAGTCGTGACCGGCGGGCGCAGGTTGGGCATGATGATGGCGCGGCCAAACTGCGCGGCGGTGTGCGGCACGACGGTTTGCAGCGCGTCGCCGTCGCGCACATGCAAATGCCAGTCGTCGGGGCGGGTGATGGTGAGCTGGGAGACCGGCGTCGAAGGGGTGGAAGTGGCTGAAGTCATGCGCCGAATTGTCGCACCGGGGGCAAGCGCACAGCCCCGGCAGCCCTGAACTCAAGCCGCAGGCGCGGCGCAGTCCTGCCCCAGCAAAGCCGCCTCAATCTGGCGCCTGGCCTGCTCGCGCAACTGGCTGGCCTGCTGGCGCAAAGCCAGCAAGGCCGGTTTGCTGATGTTCTTCATGGTCGGGGACGTGTCCGTCAACGAGGCTTCAATCTGCTGGCGCAGGTGCGGTGTTTTGATGACTTCATCCAGATAGGCGGGCAGCACGGGTGAACGGGGTCGCCAGACGGCCCGAAAAATCTTGTCGCACAGCATCAGGCGCGGCGGGGTTTCCTTGACCAGGGCGCAAGCGCCCACCAGCCGCGTGATGTTGGCGCGGCTGATAAGCCAGTCGCCCGTCAGGTCCCGCTCTTCGCCCATTTGTTCGGGCTGGTAGCCGTATTCATTGACCAGCACGCACAGCCACTCTTGGCGCACGCGCTCTTCGGGTGTTTCAAACACCCATTTGCTGCGCACCGGGCTGAAGAGCTGGCCTTTGTCGTTGCGTTGAAGGGTGAGTTCGGTTTTCTTTTTGGCGCTGGTCATGGTTGACTCCGGGGCTTCCTGGCGATGGGTTTTGCGTAAGGCGCGATTGTGACGGAAGCCGGGGGCCGGTTCTGGGTGACGTAACCCGCAAAAAAGCCCCTTCACGAGGGGCTTTTTTTTATTGCCAGAAGGCTTTCTCAGTGCGAGAGAATCTTGTTCAGAAAGTCCTTGGTGCGCGGCTGGCGGTTTTCCGGAT
Source organism: Burkholderiales bacterium (assembly GCA_016000195.1). Classification (GTDB taxonomy): domain Bacteria; phylum Pseudomonadota; class Gammaproteobacteria; order Burkholderiales; family Burkholderiaceae_C; genus Polaromonas. The sequence goes on from JAECRO010000053.1 coordinate 7,074, forward strand.
GGCTGAAGAACTCGGTCTTCGAGCAGTCTTCCAGGATGCGCCCGCCCACGTCCATGAAGATCACGCGGCTGCCGACCTTCCTGGCAAAGCCCATTTCGTGCGTCACCACCATCATGGTCATGCCGTCGTTGGCCAGCCCCATCATGCAGTCGAGCACTTCGCCGACCATCTCGGGGTCCAGCGCCGAGGTGGGTTCGTCGAACAGCATGGCAATCGGGTCCATGCTCAGCGCCCGGGCAATCGCCACGCGCTGCTGCTGGCCGCCCGAGAGCTGGCCGGGAAACTTGTCCTTGTGCAGCATCAAGCCAACGCGGTCGAGGTATTTCAGACCATGCGTTTTGGCCTCGTCGGGCTTGCGGCCCAGCACCTTGATCTGCGCCAGCGTCAGGTTCTCGGTCACGCTCAGGTGCGGGAACAGCTCGAAGTTCTGGAACACCATGCCGACATGGCTGCGCAGCTTGGGCAAATCGGTCTTGGGGTCATGCACCGCCTGGCCATTGACAAAAATCCGGCCTTTCTGGAAAGGCTCCAGCGCGTTGATGACCTTGATCAGCGTCGATTTGCCGGAGCCCGACGGCCCGCAAACCACGACAACCTCGCCTTTGTCGATGCTGGTGGTGCAGTTGTTGAGAACCTGCACGTCGCCATACCATTTTGAAACTTCCTCCAACTCGATCATTTTCATTTCTTTTCTCCAGTGAACGGCAGTGGACTCAGCGAATGATGGCAATCCGGCTGTTGAGCCGCTTGACCATGTACGACAGGCTGTAGCACAGCACAAAATAAACCACGGCCGCCAGCAAATAGGCTTCCTCGGGCCGGCCGTAAATCTTGCCGGCGGTGGTGAAGCCCTTGAGCAGGTCATAGGCGCCGATGGCATACACCAGCGACGTGTCCTGGAACAGGATGATGGTTTGCGTCAGCAGCACCGGCACCATGTTGCGAAAGGCCTGCGGCAGAATGACCAGCCGCATGTTCTGCGCGTAGGTCATGCCCAGCGCCCGGCCGGCATTGACCTGCCCGCGCGAGATCGACTGGATGCCGGCGCGCACGATTTCGCTGAAATAAGCCGCCTCGAAGGCCACGAAGGTGATGCTGGCCGAAAGCTCCGCGCCAATGGGCCGGCCGATGATCGTTGGCACCAGCAGGAAGAACCACAAAATCACCATCACCAGCGGAATCGAGCGCATGCCGTTGACGTAAACGGTGGCGGGAATCGCCAGCGCCTGTTTGCCCGACAGGCGCATCAGCGCCAGCAGCGTGCCCAGCACGATGCCGCCCAGCGTGGCGATCACCGTCAGTTGCACGCTGAACAAAAAGCCGCTGATGACAAACCTGGAGAGAATCTCCCAGCTCAGAAAGGTCAGGTCAAGTCCGAACATGTCAATGGCCTCCGCCGGTCGCGCCGGCCACGACCAGGCCCGGTATCTGCATTTTCTTTTCGACCAGCGCCATGAGCCGGTTGACCGCGAAGGCTGAAATCGCATACAGCGCGGTCACGGCAATGTAGATCTCGACGCCGCGCGAGGTTTCTTCCTGCGCCTGCATGGCAAACATGGTGAGTTCGGCAATCGACACCGCAAAGGCCACCGACGAGTTCTTCAGCAGGTTCATCGACTCGCTGGTCAGCGGCGGCATGATGATGCGAAAGGCCATCGGCAAGATCACGTAGCGGTAGGTCTGCATCGTGGTGAAGCCCAGCGCCATGCCCGCATAGCGCTGGCCGCGCGGCAGGGCCTGGATGCCGGCGCGCACCTGCTCGGCAATACGGGCCGAGGTAAAGAAGCCCAGCGCCAGAACCACCAGCACAAATCCGGGCACGCTCTTCATGGCTGGAAACATCTTGGGCACGACGAAGTACCACAGGAAAATCTGCACCAGCAGCGGAATGTTGCGAAACAGCTCGACCCAGACATTGCCCAGCCGCACCAGCCACGGGCTGCTCGGCAAGGTGCGCAAGGTGCCCATCAGCGCCCCCACCACCATCGCAACGACCCACGCGGCAATCGCCACGGACAGCGTCCAGCCCCAGGCGGACATCATCCACTCCAGATAGGTGCGCCCGCTGCCATCGTCATTTAAAAAAACTTTCCAATCCCAAGTCATGCTGACTCCCGCCTGTTGTTGTGCTCTGGCAAATCAAATTGCCCGACGTTAAACAACAAACCCCGCCAGCGCAATCACGAGCGGGGTCTGTTGATCCGGGTGGCCGTTGTTACTTCTTGGCGTAATCTTCCATCGGCTTGTCATTGGGCGTTGCCCAGGCCGCCTTGGTGCTTTCGCTGACCGGCAGGCCGACGCGGGTGCCCTTCGGCGGAATCGGCTGCATGAACCACTTGTCCCAGAGCTTGTTGATCTCGCCGGTCTTGATCAGGTTCTTGATGGTGTCGTCGCCAATCTTCTTCAGGCCGGCATCGTCCTTGCGGATCATGATGGCAATCGGCTCGACGCTCAGCACTTCGCCGACGATCTTGAAATCAGCGGGATTCTTGGCCGACGCGATATTGCCCGCCAGAATGGAGCCATCCATCACGAAGGCATCCGCGCGGCCCGACTCCAGCAGCAAAAAGCTGTCGGAATGGTCCTTGCCGAAAATCTCGTTGAAGTTGACATGCGTGGCGCGTTCATTTTTACGCAAGGTCTGCACGGAAGTGGTGCCGGTGGTGGTGGCGACGCTTTTGCCGTCCAGCTGGGCAACCGAGGTAATGCCCGAGTTGGCCTTGACGGCAATGCGCACTTCCTCGACGAAGGTGGTGTCCAGGAACGCCACATCCTTGGCCCGGGTGGCATTGTTGGTGGTCGAGCCGCACTCGATATCGACCGTGCCGTTTTGAACCAGCGGAATGCGGTTTTGCGAGGTGACGGGCTGGTATTTGACTTCGAGCTTGCGGCCGGCGGCTTTTTCAAGGTTGGCGATCACGCGCTGGCAGATCTCGACGTGGTAGCCGACATATTTGCCGTCGCCCAGCGTGTAGGACAAAGCGCCCGACGAGTCGCGAACGCCCATGGTGACGACGCCGCTCGCCTTGGCTTTGGCAACGGTGTCGGTTGCCTGGGCAAAGGCTGCACCTGAAGCGAGTAGCGCCAGGGTTAAAGCGGCGAGTTTGAATTTCATGGAATCTCCTGTAATGAAACTGTCAGAAAACGATTCTATCGAGCCGGTGGTCCGGTCATGCAAAGGTTTACCCGGTCTGCCATCCAGCGGAATCATGCGCCCAGCCGCAGGACCGCTCCTGAACAATGGCTGGGGGAAACGCGCACTTCTACGGAAAGGTTTCAGCCCCGGGAATGCGATTTGAAGGCATGCAATCTTTGTGCCGATTTTGCACAGGCCTGGACCAAAGTTTGCGCGGGCAGCGCACCGGCGCATCAGGCAAGGAAAAGGCGTTCTGCCGAAAAGCCTGCGCCTGGCGCAAACGCGGATACCGAAACGCTGGCGGGAGAGCGAAATCTCAGGGTCATGAACAGGCATCAAAAATTGAATGTCACGAACTGTAATTTTCTGACGGCAAAAATACCTATGCCGTTTGGGCGCTACGCCATGCCGATTGCTTGTAACCCCCGGGTTGTCACCTGGTCGCCGTCGGCTGGCGTTCGCGGGGCGGCCGGACCGCCAGGGCGGGCGCCTGCACCGTGTCCTTGCCTGCCGTCCGGGACTGCAGATAGGTCCACAAATCCTGCGCATGGCTTTTGGCCGCATTGCGGGCGGTGGGCCGCTCGCGGTAAACGCGCACATCCATGGTCATCTCCAGGCCGGGGCCGGCGCTCACCAGCTTGCGCGAGCGGACTTCCTTTTTCACTGCGCTCAGGGGAAGAAACGCAACCCCATGCCCCTCCAGCGCCATGGCCTTGAGCCCTTCGGCCATGTCGGTTTCATAAACCCGGTCCAGATGGATGGGAGCGCTGGACTGCTTGAGAATCAGGTCCACCATACGGCCCAGGTAAGCGCCGGACGCATAGCCCAGATAAGGCACCGCCTGCCCGGCACGGCCCGGCAGGCGGTGCTCGGGCTGTCCCGAGGCATCGGCCCGGACAAACGGCGCCAGCACTTCCTGGCCCAGCGTCACCATCTCGTAGCGGTCGGCGTTCAATTGAAAGGGCTGCGAGTCATGGTGGTAGGAAATCAGCAGGTCGCAACTGCCCTCTGTCAGCCGCAGCACCGCGTCATGCACATTGAGCGCGATCAGCCGGCTCTTGATCGGGCCGAACTTGCCCTGCAGGCTGCTGATCCAGGCCGGAAAAAAGGTGAAGGCGAGCGTGTGCGGCACCGCGAACTCGATGAAATCCTGCCCGGCCGAGTTGTGGCCGCGCAGCATGGCGCGCGTCGATTGCAGGCCCTGCAGCATTTCCAGCGACTGGCTGTAGAGCGTCTGGCCGGCCGGCGTCAGGCGTGTCGGGTAGGAACTGCGGTCCACCAGGTCGGTGCCGGCCCAGGCTTCGAGCGACTGGATGCGGCGCGAAAAAGCCGGCTGCGTGACGTGGCGCAATTGCGCGGATCGGCTGAAACTGCGGGTTTCAGCGAGACTGACGAAATCTTCAAGCCATTTGGTTTCCATGCCCGGATTATCAGGCGGAAGTCCGGACCGGCAGTAAAGGCAAAATCCCGCCGGCCGGTATTTCTTCAGCACCTCATTCGCTTTATTTTTGATAGCGGCATATGCCCGCCAGACAAGCGCTACACCCCGATTTCATCCAGAATCTGCTCGCTGGCCTGCTGCTGCATGGCCCACATGTCGGCGTAGCGCCCGTTGGCGGCCAGCAGCGCGGCATGGCTGCCGCGCTCGACGATGCGGCCGGCGTCCATCACCAGGATCTCGTGCGCATCGACCACGGTCGAAAGCCGGTGCGCAATCACCAGCGTGGTCTTGTTCTGCGCGGCGGTGCGCAGCTCGCCCTGGATGGCGCGCTCGTTGGCCGAATCGAGCGCCGAGGTGGCTTCATCAAAAATCACCACCGGCGGGTTTTTCAAGAGCGTGCGGGCAATCGCCACGCGCTGCTTTTCGCCGCCCGAGAGTTTCAGGCCGCGCTCGCCGACCATGGTCTGGTAGCCCAGCGGCGTCGAGGCGATGAAGCCGTGGATGCGCGCGGCCCGGGCGGCGGCCTCGACCTCTGCGTGCGTCGCGCCGGGCTTGCCGTAGGCAATGTTGTATTCGACCGTGTCGTTGAACAGCACCGTGTCCTGCGGCACGATACCAATCGCCTGGCGCACGCTGGCCTGGGTGACGCGCTTGATGTCCTGCCCGGCAATCGTGATGCGGCCCTGCTGCACGTCGTAGAAACGGTAGAGCAGCCGCGCCAGCGTGGACTTGCCGGCGCCCGACGAACCGACGACAGCCACGGTCTTGCCCGGCGGAATCTCGAAGCTCACCTTGTGCAAAATCGGCCGCGCCGGGTCATAGGCAAAGCTGACATTCTCGAAACGCACGGCGGGCATGCCCTCGATGCGCAGCGGCGGCGCGCCGGGCGCGTCGGCAATCTCGCGCTCGCGCTCCATCAGCGTGAACATCTTTTCCAGGTCGGTCAGGCTCTGCTTGATCTCGCGGTAGATCACGCCCAGGAAACCCAGCGGGATGTAGAGCTGGATCATGAAGGCGTTGACCATCACCAGGTCGCCCAGCGTCATGCGGCCATCGACCACGCCCTGCGTGGCGCGCCACAGCATCGCCACCAGCCCCAGCGCAATGATGAGCTGCTGCCCGGCATTGAGCATGCTCAGCGTGCGCTGGCTCTTGATGGCGGCGGCGCGGTAGCGCTTGAGGTTTTCGTCGTAGCGCTGGGCCTCGAACTCCTCGTTGTTGAAATACTTGACGGTTTCGTAATTCAGCAGCGAGTCGATGGCGCGGCTGTGCGCCGATGAATCGAGCTCGTTCATGGTCTTGCGAAACTGCGTGCGCCAGTTGGTCACGGTGACGGTGAAGGTGATGTAGAACACCAGCGCAATCAGCGTGATGCCGGCAAACCAGACATCGAACTTGACGGCCAGCAGGCTCAGCACCAGCGTCACCTCGATCAGCGTCGGGATGATGCTGTAGAGCGAATACGAGATCAGCGAATGCACGCCGCGCGTGCCGCGCTCGATGTCGCGCGTCATGCCGCCGGTCTGGCGCTCCAGGTGAAAGCGCAGGCTGAGCGCGTGCAGGTGCCGGAACACTTCGAGCGAAATGCGCCGCGCCGCGCCTTCAGTGGCCTTGGCGAACACCAGCTCGCGCAGCTCGGTGAACAGCGTGGTTGACAGGCGCAGCAGGCCATAGCCGAGCAGCAAGGCAATCGGCACCACCAGCACGGCCTGCACGTCGCCGGGCTTGAGGCTCATGGTGTCAACCAGGTTTTTCAGCAGCAGCGGCACACCCACATTGGCCAGCTTGGCGCCCAGCATGAAGGCCAGCGCCGCCATGGCGCGCCACTTGTATTCCCACAGGTAGGGAAACAGCCGCTTGAGCGTGGCCCAGTCAGAGCGGGCCGGCACGGGCGCTGCATGGGAAGCACTCGCCGTCACGGAAGGCACAGGACAGGAATCAGCGGTGGAAGCTCGGGAGCGCATACGTCACAATCATTGGAGTTGTTTTCAAACCTCAGAGATTGTGCCTATGTCCATTGAATCAAGCGCCGTGCCGGCCCCTGCCGGCTCACCCACCGCATCCGCAGCCTTTGCAACCGGCAGTGAACTGGAGACCCGCGCCCTGCACGGCCCGCTGCCCGCCGACAAGGAACTGGTGCTCAAGGTCATCCCGATGCCGCGCGACTGCAATGCCAACGGCGATATCTTTGGCGGCTGGGTGATGGCGCAAGTAGACCTGGCGGGCTCGGTGCTGCCGGCGCGCTATGTCGATGGCCGCATGGCGACCGTGGCGGTCAACCAGTTCATCTTCAAGCAGCCGGTGCGGGTCGGCGACATCCTGTCGTTTTTTGCCGCCGTCACGCGCATCGGCAACACCTCGATCACGGTGCAGGTCGAGGTGTTTGCCGAACGTTTTCAGGCGCAGGGCAGCCACTTCAAGGTCACGGAAGCCAGCCTGACCTATGTGGCGATTGACAGCGCCGGCAAGCCGCGCAAGATCGCCAAACCTTGATTGCTATTGAATCAATAGCTGCAAGCGGACGCCGGCCATGCGCAGGAAGCCTGTTTCATCAACAAAAAGGCTCGGCCAGCCCTTGCGGCAGTCAAGCCTTCACGATTTCAGGCGCTGCGAGACGAACTCGCCTTCGTAGTCCTTGGCCAGCGAGAGTTTTTCAGCCTCGCTGAGCACCTTGCCGGCCAGCTGGAACACGCTGTGCTCCTCGTCTTCCAGGTGGTGGTAAATCTTGTGGTGCAGCGCTTTGGCGGCGGCCAGCCAGGCCGGCGAGCTGCGCTCGGTGGACTCCAGCGCCCCGACCAGCTGGTCCATCTGGTGATGCTCGGCAATGCCATGGCGCGAAGGCTCCTGCGTCATGTCGTGCGCAATCAGCGGCACATAGAAAAAGCGCTCCTCGGCGGCGGCGTGCGCGGCGAGTTCGCGCTTGAGTTCGCTGAAGATCGAGGCCCTTTCCGGCGTGTCGCCCTGGGTCAGGACCAACTGGTCGGCCAGCGTGCGCTGCGTGGCGTGGCTGATGCGCAATGCTTCAAAAATGTTCATTTCCTGATTATGCAAACCGTGCCGGCCGGCGCGTGTAGGTCAACAGCGGATTGTTCTGCCCCTTTTCGGGCGGCCCTTTTTCAGGCAGGCATCACCGGCTATTTGCTATTGAAAGAATAGCTGGCTGTGCAGGCGCTGCGTGCGCTATAGCCCGAAAACATGTAAAGAAAAGGTTTTCAGCTAAAAGCCGGCCAAACGCGCTAAATTAGACAGCATGAAAAAAGTTCTGATCTTTGGCGGCACCGGTTTTGTCGGCACCCAGGTTTGCGAAAAACTCAACCAGCAGTCTTGCCGCGTGACCGTGGCCACGCGCCGCAGCGACCACGCCCGGCACCTGCAGTTGCTGCCGCTGGTGGATGTGGCTGAAATCGACCTGCACGACAGCGCTGCGCTGGCCGCGCTGGTGGCCGGGCACGATGCGGTGGTCAACCTGATCGCCATCCTGCACGGCTCCGAGGCTGCGTTTCAAAAAGTCAATGTGCAGTGGCCGCTGACGCTGGCTCGCGCCTGCAAGGCGGCTGGCGTGCGGCGCATCGTCCACATCAGCGCGCTGGGCGCATCGACCGAATCAGCCTCCCTGTACCAGCGCAGCAAGGCGCGCGGCGAAGCGGCGCTGCTCGGCGCGGGGCTGGACGTGACGGTGCTGCGCCCCAGCGTCATTTTTGGCGCGGACGACAGGTTTCTCAACACCTTTGCCAGCCTGCAGCAGGTGTTTCCGGTGATTCCGCTGGCCGGCAGCCAGGCGCGCTTTCAGCCGGTCTGGGTCGGCGACGTGGCCGGCGCGGTGGTGCGCTGCCTGCAGGACAGCGCCACCATCGGCCAGGTCTATGAAGCCTGCGGCCCCGACGTGTTCACGCTCGGGCAGCTGGCGCAGCTGGCCGGTGGCTATGCGGGCATTGGCCACGGGCGCGGCCGGCCGGTCATCGGCCTGCCTGGCGTGCTGGCCCGGGTGCAGGCTTTTTTCATGGAACTCATGCCGGGCGACCCGGTGCTCAGCCGCGACAACCTGGACGCCATGAAGACCGACAACATCGCCAGCGGCAAACTGCCCGGCCTGCAGGCGCTGGGCATCACGCCGGCCTCGCTGGAAGCGATTGGCCCGACCTACCTGGGCGCGCGCGGCTTGCGCAGCGGGCTGATGGTCAAGCGCAAAACCTCGGGCCGCTTTTAAGCCCCCACGCTTGCCATGGCCTGCGCTGCCCCTTCGCCTGGGGTGGCGGCCCGGCGCTTCGTTCGCCGCTGCAGCGCTAGCATGGCCCATCACCTCGCTTTATCTTTTCCCCCGACAAACAGGAGAGACCCCATGCTCAAGCTCTACATCGGCAATAAAAACTATTCGTCCTGGTCCATGCGGCCGTGGGTGCTGCTCAGGCAGGCCGGCATTCCTTTTGAGGAAATCCTCATCCGCTTCGATTCGTTTGACGCGGGTTCCGGGTTCAGGCAGCAAATCAGCACCATCAGCCCAGTGGGCAAGGTGCCGGTGCTCGACGACGACGACTTCAGGGTCTGGGACACGCTGGCGATTGCCGAATACCTGGCCGAGCGCTTTCCCGACAAGCACCTCTGGCCGCAGGGCGTGCAGGCGCGCGCCCGGGCGCGCAGCATCTGCGCCGAAATACACAGCGGTTTTGCCGCCCTGCGCAGCGCCTGCCCGATGAACATCGAGGCCGACCTGGCGGACATCGGCGCGCTGGTCTGGCGCGACAAGCCCGCCGTGCGCGCCGACGTGGCGCGCCTCGTCGCCATGTGGCGCGAGTTGCTGGCCGAACACAAAGGCCCGATGCTGTTTGGCGAATTCAGCATTGCCGACGCGTTTTATGCGCCGGTCTGCATGCGCCTGAAAAGCTATGCCCTGCCGGTGCCGGAGGACATTGCCGCGTATATCGGCCGCGTGTGCGCCCTGCCCGGCGTGAAGGACTGGATAGACGGCGCGCTGGCCGAACACGACTTTCGGGAATTCGAGGAGCCTTACCGGCTCAAGCCGGCTTGAGGCCATGCACCGCTAAACTGCCCGCCATGAAAATTTATATGGTTGGCGGCGCGGTGCGCGACAAATTGCTGGGCCTGCAGGTCACAGACCACGACTGGGTGGTGGTCGGCGGCACGCCCGAAGCCCTGACGGCGCAGGGCTTCCTGCCCGTGGGCAAGGACTTCCCGGTGTTTTTGCACCCCAAAACCCGCGAGGAATACGCGCTGGCGCGCACCGAGCGCAACAGCGCACGCGGCTACCGGGGCTTCGAGGTCTATGCCGCGCCCGAAGTGACGCTGGAGCAGGATCTGGCGCGGCGCGACCTCACTATCAATTCAATAGCTGCCCCTGCCCGCCCTGAAAGCGCTACAGGCCTGTTTGAGCCTGATTTTGAGGCGCTGGTCGATCCCTACGGCGGCCAGCGCGATTTAAAGGCCAAAGTGCTGCGCCATGTCACCGACGCCTTTCGCGAAGACCCGGTGCGCATCTTGCGGCTGGCCCGGTTTGCGGCGCGCTTTGCCGATTTCTCCGTCGCGCCTGAAACCATGGCCATGATGCAGGACATGGTGCAGGACGGCGAAGTCGATGCACTGGTGCCCGAGCGTGTCTGGCAGGAACTGGCGCGCGGCCTGATGGAACAACAACCGTCGCGCATGCTGGAAGTGCTGCGGGCTTGCGGCGCCCTGCAGCACCTGCTGCCCGAAGTGGCCCGGTTGTGGGGCGTTCCGCAGCGCGCCGAATACCACCCCGAGATCGACACCGGCATTCACCTGCTGATGGTGCTGGACATGGCCGCGCAACTGGGTGCGCCGCTGCCGGTGCGCTTTGCCTGCCTGTGCCACGACCTCGGCAAGGGCACGACGCCCACCGACGTGCTGCCGCGCCACATCGGCCACGAAGAGCGCAGCGCCCGGCTGCTCAAGGGCCTGTGCCAGCGCCTGCGCGTACCTGGCGATTGCCGCGAAATCGCCGACGTGGTGGCGCGCGAGCACGGCAACATCCACCGCAGCGCCGAATTCAGCCCGGCTGCCGTGGTGCGCCTGCTGGAGCGCTGCGACGCGTTTCGCAAGCCGCAGCGCTTTGCCGACATCTTGCTGGCCTGCGAATGCGATGCGCGCGGCCGGCTCGGGTTCGAGCAAACGCCCTACCCGCAGCGGCTCCGGCTGCTGCAGCTTCTCACGGCGGCCCAGGGCGTGGCAACCGACCAGGTGGCCGCCGAGGCCATGGCGGCCGGCCAGAGCGGCCCGAAGATCGGCGAATGGATTCACCGGGCGCGGGTGGAGGCCGTCAGGCAAAGCGCGGTGTTTGCGCCGGCGCCCGTGGCAGCGCCCTGAAACCGTCAGGAAACGATGCAGGCCGCCGCCGTTGAAAACAGCTTGCCGTCGGCGCCCAGAAACTCCATGCGGGTGCTCGCCACGCGGGAGCCGAGCCGCAGCACTTCGGCGCGCAGCTCGAAATGGTCGCTGATGCCGGGGCGCAGGTAGTCCCCCCGCAGGTCAATCGTGCCGAGCGTGTAGAAGCGCTGCAGGCGCTGCAGGCGCTGCGCCGGGGGTTCAACTCGGGGGCCGGGGGCGCTGGATGAATCAGGTTTTTGGTCATGGCCTGCATTGCCGGGCAGCGCCCGCCACGCGGGAGTGGCCGGCATGGCACCGGCGGCACAAAAAAAACGGCACCCGAAGGTGCCGCCGTGCGCGGTCAGGACCGTGAACGCTTTTATGCTTTTACGGCTCCGGCAGTCAATGTCGTCGGTTGATTGACGATTACTCGGCTTTCTGGGCAGCGGCGGACAGCGCGGTGATATTGGAATCAACCAGTTGCACGGCCTGCTTGGCGCTTTTCTGGGCGGTTTCGACGGCGTTGTTGCCGGCAGTGATGGCGGACTTGATGACGGCCACGGCGGCTTCGGAACCGGCAGGCGCATTTTTCAGCGAGCTTTCCAGCAGGGCCGTCACCGTTTTTTGCGATTCGGCGGTGGTGGATTCGAACAGCTTGGAGAAGTCGGCGCTGCTGCCGGACAGAATCTCATAGAGGTGGCGGCTGTAGGAAGCGGCTTTTTCGGCGCTTGGCTTGACCAGGCCCGTTTGCAGGGCCAGCAGTTCCTTGGAGTCCTTGATCGCGGTCAGGGCCTGCAGGTGGCTGATGGATTCGCCGAGCAGGGCCTTGGAAGCGGCCATGTTCAGTTCAACCAGCTTTTCCAGGCTGGAAAAGGTTTTTTCCGACAAGCTGGTCAAGGCTTCGACGGCAGTTTTTTGAGTGGCGATAAGCTGGTCGTTGGCGTAGTTCATGGTAGCTCCCTTGGTTGAGGTGAATAAATGTTGCAGCGCAGCAATTACACCATCACAGTTTCCCGATTGCAAGAATGTCCCTTGATTTCAGTTGGAATTAGCCTATTTCCGGCAGTTAAAACCATCCAGCCCAGCGGCACAGTATGGTGAAAAAGGATGGCTGTTTGCCACTCTTGCACGAATGCTCGAGGACAAGTCACTCGTTGAATACCAAACAATTGGAAGCCGTGCCGTCTATCGCTCTACGCAAGAGTAAGTACAAAAGCAGCTCTCAAGCTTTCAAAAACTCCGCCTTCCCGCCCAGCCAGCGCAGCACATGCTGCTCGGCCAGTTCGGGATAGCGGTCCAGCATCAGCGGCGCCACCTCCCGCGCCCAGGCCAGCAGCGCGGCATCTGTCTGCAAATCAGCAAAGCGCAGCAGCGCCGCCCCCGACTGACGCGCCCCCAGAAACTCGCCCGGCCCGCGAATCTCCAGATCACGCCGGGCAATTTCAAAACCGTCATTCGTCTCGACCATGGCCTTGAGCCGCGCCCGCGCCACCTCGCCCAGCCGGGGCGCGTCGCCGGTCGAATACAGCAGCACGCAGGCCGATGCCGCCGCGCCGCGCCCGACCCGGCCGCGCAACTGGTGCAGTTGCGACAGGCCGAAGCGCTCGGCATGCTCGATCACCATCAGCGAGGCATTCGGCACATCGACGCCGACCTCGATCACCGTGGTGCTGACCAGCACGCCCATCAGGCCTTCGGTGAACAGCTCCATGACGGCCTTCTTCTCGGCCGGCGCCATGCGCGAATGCAACAGGCCGACCAGCACGCCGGGCAGGACGTCGGCCAGCGCGCCGTGCGTGGCCGTGGCGTTCGCCAGGTCCAGCGCCTCGCTCTCCTCGATCAGCGGGCAGACCCAGTAGACCTGGCGCCCCTGCTCCAGCTGCTGGCGGATGCGCGCAATGACCTCGTCGCGCCGGCTGTCATGCACCACGCGCGTCAGCACCGGCGAGCGGCCAGGCGGCAGCTCGTCGATGGTCGACACATCCAGGTCGGCGTAATAGCTCATGGCCAGCGTGCGCGGGATCGGCGTGGCGCTCATCATCAGCAGATGCGGCT
>JAECRO010000054.1 GCA_016000195.1 Burkholderiales bacterium
AACGCGCAGAACTGCGTGCACTGCAAGACCTGCGACATCAAGGACCCGACCCAGAACATCGTCTGGGTCACGCCCGAGGGCGGCGGCGGGCCGAACTACAGCGGCATGTAACACCGCTCCTGCCGCGCTGCAAGTGTCTTGAACCACAAGACACAGCTGCAGCACCGGCAGGCCCCGACTTGAAAACCCCGGAATTTCCGGGGTTTTTCATTGGTGAAGACAGTGCGCCAGGGCATTGAGAAACCGCCTTTCCAGCCCTTAGCGCAAAGACCGTACAAGCGCATGAACGGCTCGTGGGCCATTCGGACTATTGCAGACTGTTGCACTGAACAAGAGACTTGAACCCTGTCCAAGTCATGGGAAATTCATGTGCCGAGCACTGGTTACGATTGTTTTCACCACCGCTTTTTTCGTGGGGTCTGCTTTTGCGCCTGCGCACACGGCGCCTGCCAGTTTGCCTGCCGTATCAGTGAAACCAGCGCCGCCACCATTGTGCTGGCGCCGATTCTGGTCTGCATCAAGGTGATGACCTATGTGCTGCAGCTCTTGCGGGCCTTGCGCGAGCTGGTTTACGCAAAATAGCTGACGCTGGACTTCGGGCCAATTCACGGCCCTGTCATTTTCAAAGTCGATCATTGGGGTTTCGTGATTGGAGGGGAACCCCATGCAGCTTCACAAAACCGAACGAGCCCGCGCTGAATTAAAACCTGGCATACGCACGCTCGGCCAGCGTGAACGAACCTTGCTGCTGCTGGCAGACGGCAGCAAATCGATGCAGGATTTCCGGCCTCTTTTTGATGGCGACGGCGAGCAGATTGCCCTGCGCCTGCTGCGCGAGGGTTTTCTTGAAACACATCCGGGCCATCATGCAATGGCCGCCTCACTCATCAGACCAGCGACCCGCCCCGCCGCCGTAGCGCTACCTGCAGGCGTTGCGGTCACAAATACCACCGCACAGCGCCAGAACGCCCCCGGCCCGGAGACGGCACAAGCCATCAAGGTGTCAGCCGACCAGTTTGAAGGCAAGCGGTCTTTGGCCACCACGCGCATGTTTTTGTTTGACATTTGCGAGCGCATGTTTGCACGCCGCAGCCCGGCCATGGCTGAGCGCTTTCGTGAAGCCCTGCGCAATGCCAAGGACCGTCAAACCATGCTCGCCGTTTCTCGCGACATGATTGACGAAATTGAAAAAGTTGCCGGACACGAGCGCGCAGACTCGATCAGCGAGCGCCTGGCCATGCTTTTACCGTTGGAAACATCAGCTATTTAACCGGCTGATTGAGTCCGTTACACTTGGCGCGTCAGGAGAGAGCTCTTCATGAAAGAGCCGCCGAAGGCGCATGTGCCACCCCCAATGGTGGACTGAACGCTCAGGCAAAAGGACTGGCAACCGTCCCGCAGCGCATGCCGCCGCAGGGCGTTCCCTACTGGAGAGAGGCCGTTTTCAAAGCGGTCCACCGAAGGAGCAACCCTGCATCGCCAGGCGAATCTCTCAGGTAAAGTGGACAGCAGGGGCAGCCCGTGGCTTTTGGCCATGGATTCATGTTTGCCCCCGGAGAATGCCATGTCCCACGAATCGTCCGCCATCCCTTCCCTGCTACTCAAAACGCCGCTGAATGACCTGCATGCCGAGCTTGGTGCGCGCATGGTGCCGTTTGCCGGCTATTCCATGCCGGTGCAATACCCCGCCGGCCTGATGGCCGAACACCTGCACACCCGCGCTGCGGCCGGCCTGTTCGACGTGTCGCACATGGGCCAGTTGCGGCTCGTCGGCCCGGATGCCGCCGCCGCCTTTGAAAGCCTGATGCCCGTCGATGTGATCGACCTGGCGCCGGGCAGGCAGCGCTACGGCCTGCTGCTCAATGACGCGGGCGGCATCATTGACGACCTGATGTTCTTCAACCGCGACCATGCGAACGGCGGCGACCTCTTTGTCATCGTCAACGGCGCCTGCAAGGCGGGCGACATTGCGCATATCCAGGCCAGGATCGGCCAGCGCTGCGAAGTCATCCCCATGCCCGAAATGGCGCTGCTGGCGCTGCAGGGGCCGCAGGCTGTGACGGCATTGCAACGTCTGGCGCCCGGCGTCGAGCAACTGGTGTTCATGACTGGCGGGCGCTTCACGGTCGCGGGCTGCGACTGTTTCCTGACCCGCAGCGGCTACACAGGCGAAGACGGCTTCGAGATTTCCGTTCACGCATCGCAGGCCGATGCCCTCGCCCGCGCCCTGCTGGACCAGCCGGAAGTCAAACCCGTCGGCCTGGGCGCGCGCAACTCACTGCGCTTAGAAGCCGGCCTGTGCCTGTACGGCAACGACATCGACACCACGACCACGCCGGTCGAAGCCAGCCTGAACTGGGCGATTCAAAAAGTCCGGCGCACCGGCGGCGCGCGGGCAGGCGGCTTTCCGGGCGCTGACAAAATCCTGGCTCAATTGGACAACCCGGCCAGCCTGACCCGAAAACGCGTCGGCCTGATGGCGCTGGAGCGGATTCCGGTTCGCGACCATACCGCCTTGCACAGCACCGACGGCGCGCCCATCGGCGAAGTCACCAGCGGACTGCTGGGCCCCACGATCAACCAGCCTGTCGCCATGGGCTATGTCCAGCCCGAATTCGCCGCCATCGGCACCCGGATCAATGCCATGGTGCGCGGCAAGCCGGTGCCGATGGAAGTCACGGCCATGCCTTTTGTTCCCACCCGCTACCACCGTGGCTGATTTATCCTTCCCTTTTTTCATACAACCCCTGGAGAACCCACATGACCGTCAAATACACCGAAGACCACGAATGGCTCAAAACTGAAGGCGACATTGCCACCGTCGGCATCACGGTTCATGCACAGGACGCGCTGGGCGACGTGGTGTTTGTGGAACTGCCGGAAGTCGGCGCCACCTTCGCCCAGAAAGACACCGCCGGCGTGGTCGAGTCGGTCAAGGCCGCCGCCGATGTGTACATGCCGGTCAGCGGCGAAGTCATCGAGGTGAACGAAGCCCTGCGCGACGACCCGTCGCTGGCCAATTCCGACCCGCTGGGCGCCGGCTGGTTCTTCAAGATCAAGCTGTCCGATCCGTTGCAGCTTGATGCGCTGATGGACGAGACCAGCTACACCGCGTTTTCAACCGCCGCCTGAATTTTTATCAAAGACTGACACGGAATCCTGACATGTTGATGCCATCTGCCACGCCGCTGGGCGCGCTTGAAAACCCTTCCGAATTCATTGCCCGCCACATCGGCATTGACGCGGCTGACGAAGTCCACATGCTCAGCGTCGTCGGCTCGGCCTCGCGCCGGGAACTCATTGATGGCATCGTTCCGCGCTCGATTGCCCGCAGCAGCGCCATGGCGATTCCGCCGCCGGTCACGGAAGCGGCCGCACTGAAACAGCTCAAGGCCATGGCGGCCAAGAACAAGGTCTTCAAGAGCTTTATCGGCCAGGGCTATTACGGCACCTACACACCCGGCGTGATTTTGCGCAACGTGCTGGAAAACCCTGCCTGGTACACCGCCTACACGCCCTACCAGGCCGAGATTTCGCAGGGCCGCATGGAAGCGCTGATCAACTTCCAGACCATGGTCTGCGACCTGACCGGCATGCCGATGGCCAATGCGTCGATGCTTGACGAAGCCACCGCCGCCGCCGAAGCCATGACGCTGGCCAAGCGCAGCGTGAAAAGCAAAAGCAATGTGTTCATCGTCGCCGGCGACTGCCATCCGCAGACGATTGAAGTCATCCAGACGCGCGCCAGGCCGCTGGGCATTGAAGTCAAGGTCAGCAGCGTCTCACGCACGGTGCCGCAACTCATGGCCGAGGGCAACTTCTTCGGCGTGCTGGCGCAATACCCGGCCACCAGCGGCGCGATTCATGATTTGCGGCCGCTGGCGGGGCTGGCGCATGCCGTGGGCGCAGCCCTGTGCGTGGCCGCCGACCTGCTCGCGCTGACGCTGCTCGCCCCCCCCGGTGAATGGGATGCCGACATCGTGCTGGGCAGCACCCAGCGCTTTGGCATGCCGATGGGCAATGGCGGCCCGCATGCCGCTTACCTGGCCTGCCGCGACGAATTCAAGCGCTCGCTGCCGGGCCGGCTGGTCGGCGTCAGCATTGACAGTC
The DNA here is from genome assembly GCA_016000195.1 of Burkholderiales bacterium. Taxonomy (GTDB): domain Bacteria; phylum Pseudomonadota; class Gammaproteobacteria; order Burkholderiales; family Burkholderiaceae_C; genus Polaromonas. The sequence goes on from JAECRO010000054.1 coordinate 4,111, forward strand.
ACGGCCATCCGACCTATCGGCTGGCGCTGCAGACACGCGAGCAGCATATTCGCCGCGAAAAGGCCACCTCCAACATCTGTACCGCGCAAGTGCTGCCCGCCGTCATGGCGAGCATGTACGCGGTTTACCACGGCCCGCAAGGCTTGAAGCGCATTGCCGAGCGCGTGGCCACCTACACCGCGATTTTTGTCCATGGTCTGCGCGAAATGGGCTACGAGATCACCAACCAGGGCGCTTTTGACTCAGTCACCATCAAGACCGGGGACGCTACCAATTCGATAGCTGAACACGCACGCCAGTCCTGCGCAAACCTGCGTTTTCGCTTAAAAAATCACCTCGGCGTGTCGCTGGACGAGACCACCAGCCGCTCCGACATCGAAATGCTCTGGTCCTTCTTTGCCAGGCCCGGCCAGACCGTGCCGGTCGTCAGCAGCTTCGAGCAAGGCATCGAGTCGCTGATTCCCGCTGAGCTGCGCCGCACCAGCGCTTTTCTCACGCATCCGGTGTTCAACACCCACCACTCCGAAACCGGCATGCTGCGCTACATCCGCAAGCTCTCCGACAAGGATCTGGCGCTGGACCGCAGCATGATTCCACTGGGCAGCTGCACCATGAAGCTCAACGCCACCAGCGAGATGGTTCCCATCACCTGGCCCGAGTTCGCCAACATCCACCCGTTTGCGCCGCAGGACCAGCTGCAGGGCTATGCCGAACTCGACCAGCAACTGCGCGACTGGCTGTGCCAGGCCACCGGCTACAAAGGCATCAGCCTGCAGCCCAATGCCGGGTCGCAGGGCGAATACGCCGGCCTTTTAGTCATCAAGGCTTACCTTGAAGCCAACGGCCAGGGCCACCGCAACATCTGCCTGATTCCGTCGTCGGCCCACGGCACGAATCCGGCCAGCGCCCAGATGGCCGGCATGACGGTCGTCGTCACGGCCTGCGATGCGCAGGGCAATGTCGATATGGTCGATTTGCAGGCCAAGTGCGAGCAGCACAGCGCTAATTTAGCCTGCGTGATGATCACCTACCCCAGCACCCACGGCGTGTTCGAGACGCAGGTCAAGGAACTGTGCGAGCTGGTGCATGCCCACGGCGGACGCGTGTATGTGGACGGCGCCAACATGAACGCCCTCGTCGGCGTGGCCGCGCCGGGCGAGTTCGGCGGCGACGTGAGCCATCTCAATTTGCACAAGACTTTTTGCATTCCGCACGGCGGCGGCGGACCCGGCGTGGGTCCGGTCTGCGTGGTGGCCGATCTGGCGCCTTACCTGCCCGGCCACGCCACGGCGGGCATTCATGTCAACGGCGTCGGCGCCATATCGGCGGCACCGCTGGGCAATGCGGCCGTGCTGCCGATCAGCTGGATGTATTGCCGCATGATGGGGCCTGAAGGATTGAAGCAGGCGACCGAAGTGGCGATCCTGAGCGCCAACTACATCAGCGCCAGCCTCAAGGACCACTACCCCACGCTCTACGCGAGCGAAAACGGCCATGTCGCGCACGAGTGCATCCTGGACCTGCGCCCGCTGAAAGAAACCAGCGGCGTGACCGCCGAAGACGTGGCCAAGCGCTTGATGGACTACGGCTTTCATGCGCCGACGCTGAGCTTTCCGGTGCCCGGCACGCTGATGGTCGAACCGACCGAAAGCGAAACCCTGGCCGAACTGGACCGCTTCATCCACGCCATGATCGCCATTCGCGAAGAGATTCGGCAGGTTGAAAACGGCCACTGGCCGCAGGACAACAACCCGCTCAAGCACGCGCCGCACACCGCGGCCAGCCTGCTGGGCACCGACTGGGACCGGCCGTATTCGCGCGAAACCGGCGCCTTCCCGCTGGCCAGCCTGAAGTCGGTGAAATACTGGCCGCCGGTCGGCCGGGTGGACAACGTCTATGGCGACCGCCATCTGTCGTGCAGCTGCATTCCGGTCGCTGACTACGCCTGACAGAAAGAGAAAGCACGACAGTCGGGCGGCATGCAATGCCAGCGCAGCGCCCGACTGGTTGACAATGCAAGGCTCCACAACTCACAAAGACCCCATGAAATCACTTTTATCCCTGCTCGCCCTCGCCGCTTTTGCCTCCAGTGCCTTCGCCGTTGCGCCGCCCGAAACCTTGCCATCAGGCGTGAAGATTGTTCACACGGTCGACGGCACGGGCGCCCAGCCCAAGGCATCGGACACCGTCAAGGTTCACTACCGCGGCACGCTGGCCGATGGCAAGGAATTTGACAGTTCGTACAAGCGCGGCACGCCAGCGACTTTCCCGCTCAGTCGCGTGGTGCCGTGCTGGACCGAAGGCATGCAGAAAATCAAGGTCGGCGGCAAGGCAACGCTGACCTGCCCGCCCGCCACGGCTTATGGTGATCGCGGCGCAGGCAATGCGGTGCCGCCCAATGCCACGCTGACGTTTGAGGTCGAACTGCTGGCCATCGAGAAATAATCCCCTGATCGGGAAAAACTCGCCGCTTACAAAGCGGCGTTGAGCGTGGCCAGCAGCGCCTGGTTAAAAGCTTCGGCCCGCTCAAACTGAACCCAGTGCCCGGCCCCTTCAATCAGCGTCAGCGCCCTGAAGCCGGGCGCCAGCCGCAGCACCGGCTCCAGCGCCTGCATCTTTCCCCGGTAGAGTGCATCTTCAGCGCCATAAATCGCATGCACCGGGCATTTCACCTTTAAAAGCGCCTGCGCCAGCGCATCGGTGCGCGACAGGCTGCGGCCCCTCATGCGGTCGCGCAGCACATTGTCCACATGCAAGCGCAGGGCCGTTTCGGTGATGGATTCGGGGTGCAACAGCATTAGCGCGGCCAGGTTGCCGCGATGGACCGCATCGCGCTGCGCCGGCTCCAACAGGTGCCGCCAGGCGTTGAGGCGAATGGCCTTTTCCGGCGCAATGCCCAGGCCGGGCGCGCCGACCAGCACCAGCTGTGCCACCCGTTGCGGGAACTGCGCCGCCACAAAACCAGCCGCCATGCCGCCAAAGGAAAAGCCGACCAGATCGCAGGCCCTATCGCCCAGCAGGACTTGCAGCCCCAGTGCCAGCGGTTCGGGAATCGCGTCAGCATCGGTGCCGTGCAAGGGAGCGGCGGAGTCGCCAAAGCCGGGCAAGTCGGGCACCAGCACCCAGCGACCGGATTCGGCCAGCGCCTTGATGTTGCGCAGCCAGTGCGTCCAGCTGCCGCTGCCGCCATGGAGCAATACAAGCGGCGCCAGGGCCGGATTGCGGGCTGCCTGGCCCCAGACATGCCAGGCCAGGTCGCCACCGCCACAAGGTGTTTCCAGTCGGGTCGCGCTTTGCAGGAGGCCTTGCACTTCAGCGGACTGATTAATCGTTAGAGGAAAGTTCATGTCTCGTTTATACCTTCACCTTCACCTTCACCTTCACCTTCACCTTCAGCCGTACCCGCCCTGCGTTCAGCCTGTACCAGGGTTGCCAGCGCCTGCTGCCACACTTCGCATCAACTCTCCCAGAGCCCGGTACAACTGGTGCACGGCGCTTTTGAACTGGACGTGGAAGATGCCGGCTGCGGCACCGACATTGATACCGTCGATGACCTTCGGGCCGCCGAGTCGCTCATCAATCCTTGAACCAGTACGGGTCACGGCCGGTTCGATTTCTACCTCAATTCAGGAACAGGCTCTCAAAGCCATCGCCGGGCTCAAAGCGCTTGTTGCGGTAATACAGCCGCGTCGGGCCGGGCATGGCCGGTTCGCTGACCGGGTGGCGCGCATCGCCGGGGTAGCAAATCACCCTGCCCCCTTCCAGATCAAACGGCTCGGGCTGGATGACCGGCGGCATGCGGCCGCGCGCCTGCGTCATCACGCTGTCCACGCTGGCGTGGCGAGACAGGTGCGCCAGGCTCATGATCTGCGGCGGCGCCAGCGCGATCTGGCCGGCCCAGTACTGCTGCAGCGCAGCACGCGGGCTGAGCCAGATGCTTGCCGTGGTCTCATGGTCGTCGTGAACCGCCACCTGCCCGGCAGGCACGGCCGACACAAAAAACCGGGTATCGAAGCGTTTGTTCATGACCGATGGCGAAGTCGGCGTGATCCAGCGCGACCAGGGAACGAGGCTGCGGGTCTGCAGGCGCAACGACAGCCGCGCCAGTACCGCGTTAAAGCCGTGGCCTTCGCGCAGCAGCGCGGCAGCCCGCGCCGTGTCAATATCCTGCGCGGCCAAGCCCTGCGCAAACAGCACGCCCGACTCCTCGAAAGCTTCGCGCAAGGCCGCCACATACAGCCCGCCCGCCGTGCGCTCGCTGATGTCGGCTTCGTTCAGGCCGGCATGCAGCACCGGCAAAGGCTGGTCCAGATGCGCCGCCATGTCCAGTTCGGCGTCAAGCGCATCGACCTTGCCGCCCGGAAACACATAGGCGCCGCCCAGCACGTCGGACAGGGCGTTGCGCTTCATCAAAAACACCTCCAGGCCTTCCGGCGCATCGCGCAGCATGACCACTGTGGCGGCCGGGCGCAGGGGCGTGGTGACGACTTCCAGATTCAATTCCATGTTCTGCTTTCATTCAGATGCCGCACAGTCCAGTCCGTGCGGCCAGGCTGCAGAGGCTATCAGAAGTGCCAGGGAATCCATGCGGGCACACCCGCTTGCGCTCAGCCAGCGCCCAGCGCGTCTTCAGCAGGGCTGCGCCACCACCGCGCCACCCCGGCACTGAAGGCACGGGACAGTTGTGCACCCAGGCGGCGCTGCGGGGCAATGGCCTGCGCCATCTGCAAGCTGGCTGAAGGTTCGGCGCTCAGCCACAGCACGGCATTGGCACCTGGCGGCACGGCCCAGCTTTCGCCAGCCTGCAGCCAGACATCGTGAGGCTGGCCCTGCACCGTCAGCCACAGGCGCCCGGCCGTTACCCGAATCACGCAGCCAGCCTTGGGGTGAAAAGCGACAACGCGGGAGGTGCTCAATTCAAAATTCTCAATCTGGTACATCGTGGACTCCTGTGGCGGGTGGCATCGGGCAGCGCGGTGCTGCGCGGCCTGTGTCGGCAATGTAAGCCCTGCACCATTACAGTTACAGTACAGTTTTTCAGATAATTTGGTCAACTGGCCTGGTCCTGAGAGCAATACAATTTCAAACTTATGACCTCCACCACCCAGCGCGATGCGCCTGCCAGCCCTTTGCGCCTTCCCGATGCCGGCACCGAGGCGGGCCGCTCCATGAGCCTGGTGGACCAGCTCGTCCAGTGGGCCGAGCACCGCATTCAGGAGCATGTGTTCCGGCCCGGCATGCGCATGCCGTCGGTGCGGCAACTGGCCACGGACCGGGGCGTGTCGCGCTTTACCGTGGTGCAGGCCTACGAGCGGCTGGTGGTGCGCGGGCATGTGCAGGCGCGGCGCGGCGCCGGATTTTTCGTGCGCGAACCTGCGGCCAGCCCGGCCAGGCGGACCAAGGCGGCGCCGGCCCGCCCGCAAACCATCGACATGGGCTGGCTGATCCGCAACATGCAAAGCGGCATCGCCGCCGACATGTCGCCCGGTTTCGGCTACCTGCCGCCCGGCCTGTGCGGCAGCGACCTGATCAAGGCCGGGCTGCGCTCGGTGGCCGCCACGTCCGGCATGCAGCTGGCACATCCGGCGCTGGCGCAAGGCTATGCGCCCCTGCGCGAGCAGATCACCCGCAAGCTGGCCGAAATCGAGATTGCCGCCACGCTGGCGCAGGTGCTCACCACGTCCGGCGCAACGCAGGCCATCGACCTCATCGTGCGCCACTATTTGCGGCCCGGCGACAGCGTGATCGTCGGCAACCCGGCGTGGTCGGCGCAGCTCGGCACACTGACCATGATGGGCGTCAACCTGGTGGCCCTGCCCTACACGCCGCAGGGGCCGGACGTGCAGGCGCTGGCCGGGCTGGCCGCCACGTTCAAGCCCAAGATGCTGATCCTCAACACCGTGCTGCACAACCCGACCAGCACGGTGCTGAGCAGTGCGGCCGCCTATCAGATTTTGCGCATTGCCGACGTACACGACATGATCGTGGTGGAAGACGACATCTATGCCGACTTCTTGCCCAGCGGCGTGCAGGCCACCCGCCTGGCCAGCCTGGACCAGTTGAAGCGGGTGATCTACCTGGGCAGCTTTTCAAAAATGCTGGTGCCCAACATCCGCGTCGGCTTCCTGGCGGCCACGGCAGAGATTGCCGAAACCCTGGGCAACCAGAAACTGCTCACCTCGCTGGCCACGCCCGAACTCAACGAGCGCATCGTCCACCACGCACTCACCGAAGGCAGCTACCGCAAGCATTGCCAGCATGTGCATGCAGAACTCGATGAACTGCGCGCCCCGGTCTTCAAGCAACTCGAATCGCTGGGCATGAAGGCCTTTTGCCGGCCGCAAGCCGGTTTCCTCGGCTGGTTCGACACCGGCGTGGACACCATCACGCTGGCGGCCATGGCGCTGGAGGCCGGCTACCTGCTGGCGCCGGGCGCGCTGTTCTCGCCGCAGCAGACGCCCAGCACCTGGCTGCGCATGAACATTGCCACCAGCCAGAACCCGGCCATGCTCCACTGGCTCGACCAGGCCCTGGCGCAGTTGCGCCAGCGTGGCCCTGCCGCTTGATAGCGCGGCAAGCCGTTTGCACACCTTTCACGGCCGTGCCCCCTGATTAATAATCAACCCGATGAGTCTGTCCGAAACGCCCCCACCGCTCCAGCCTGTGCCACCGATGGCTGAACCCGACGAGCACCCGGCCGCCCAGCCGGCGCATGCCTCGGAGCGCGGCATTGACCCAGAGATGCTGGAAACAGCCCGCATCCGCCTGGAATTCCTGTATGGCGAGGTCGCCGCCGACTGGCCCGGTTTCATTGCCCGGCCCGGCCAGTACGAAATGATGCAGGCCTGCCTGCTGACCTTTTTATCGGCCAGGTCGCCCGACGACAAGGAGCGCCCCGGCAGCCACCTGGCGCAGCTGGAGGCGGGCACCGGCACCGGCAAGACGGTGGCCTACTGCCTGGCGGCCATCGTCGCAGCCGAGGTGCTTGAAAAAACCGTCATCGTCTCGACCGCCACCGTGGCCCTGCAGGAGCAGCTGTTTCAAAAAGACCTGCCGCGCCTGGCCAAGATCATTCCCGACCTGCGCTACGACATCCTCAAGGGCCGCGCCCGCTATGTCTGCGAGAGCCGCCTCGAAGGCGTGATCAACGACGACGTACACGACCACGGGCTTTCGGGCGAATTCCAGGATCTGTTTGCCGACAGCCGCCGGCAGGCGGGCAGCACACCGCGCGACCGCGACCAGGCCATGCGCTGGTTCAAGGGCACGGCCAAAAAGCTCAATTCGGGCGCCTGGGACGGCGATATTGACAGCCTCGCGCAGCAGCCCGAGCCCGACGACTGGCGCCAGGTGCAGGCCAATGCCCATGCCTGCAACGGCGGGCAATGCGAGCACTTTCGCAACTGCGCCTTCTTCAAGGCCAGGCGCCAGGCCGCCAGCGCGACGCTGCAGGTGGCCAACCATGCGCTGGTGCTGGCCACGCTGCAGACCGACAGCAGCCTGATCGATGCGGGCAACACGCTTTTTGTGTTTGACGAGGCGCACCACCTGCCGGGCATCGCGGGCGAGCAGTTCTCGTACCGGGCGCGCCTGGGCACGAGCAGCCGGCTGCTCGTCAGCCTGCGCACGGTGGCGCTGCGCCATGGCAAAACCCTGCCGGCGTCCACCCGCCCCGACCCGGTCGCCTTTGCCCAGCTCATCACCGGCTGCACCGACAAGCTGGCCGTGCTGGAGCGTTACTGGATGGAAGCCGGGCTCGTCAGCGCCGACAAGACCGTGTACCGCTTCGCCCAGGGCCGGATTCCCGAAGCCCTGATTCCCGAGTGCCAGGAACTGGCCACGCTCATCCGCGCCATCGCCTCGCAGGTTTCCAGCATCGCGGCGGCGCTCAAGGAGCCCGACGAGTCCCAGTCGCCCAGCCAGCGCGAGGAGCAAAGCCGCGCCGGCGTCGAGCTGGGCGTGTACCTGTCAAGACTGGACACGCTGGACAAACTGCTCAGCGCCTGGGCCACGCATGACCGGGTGCCCTGGGCCAAGTGGATCGAATGGGCCGAGGGCGCCCTGGGCACCGCGCCGGACGCCTGGCTGTGCGCCAGCCCGATGACGGCCGCGCAGGTGCTGTCGAAAAACCTGTGGAGCCAGGTCAGCGCCGCCGTCTGCACCTCGGCCACGCTCACGGCCTGCGGCAGCTTTGATTTTTTTGACCGGCTGAGCGGCATGAACCGCTTTCCCGAGCGCCGCGCGCTGGTCGTGGCCTCGCCCTTTGACTACGCCATTCAAGGCGAGTTGCGCATCGCGCCCATGCAGCACTCGCCCAAGAGCCCTGGGTTTTCCGGCGAACTGTGCGACAGGCTGCCCGGCCTGCTGCGCGAGCATCCGCATGGGCAGCTGGTGCTGTTCACGTCAAAGCGCCAGATGCAGGCCTGCCACGCGGCGCTGCCCAAGGATATTTCAGACCAGGTGCTGGTGCAGGGCGTGCGCTCGCGCACCGAGCTGCTGAAAGAACACGTCCGGCGCGTCTTGGCCGGCGAGCGTTCCATCATCTTTGGCCTGCAGTCCTTCGGCGAAGGCATCGACCTGCCCGGCGAGCTGTGCGAGCATGTGGTGATCGACAAGCTGCCCTTCACGCCGCCCAACTCACCGGTCGAGGAAGCACTGGCCGAGTGGCTGAGCGCGCAGGGACGCGACCCTTTCACCGAGCTGTCCGTGCCCCGGGCCGGCATGAAGCTGGCCCAGTGGGCCGGGCGCGGCGTGCGCACGGTGACGGACCGGGCCGTCATCACGGTGTGCGACACGCGGCTGGTGACGATGCGCTACGGCAAGGCGATTCTGGCCGGGCTGCCGCCTTTTCCGGTGGTGCGCGCCGTTTGAGGCAGGACCGGCGCAGCGCCCTGCCACCTTGAGGCGCCGCTGAAAATCAGCGCTCGCGGGCCGTGAAGTGCGTGGCTGGCATGATGCCGACCTGCGCCGCCAGCCGTGGCGCAAACTCCATCTGGTCCAGCACATCGCACAGGATGCGGTCCAGGTTGGACCGGCCGCCGCCGCCGAGTTCGGCCGGCATGTTCATGGCGTACAGGCCGAGTTTCCTGGCTTTCTCGTGAATGGCCTGGGCCTTTTCTTTGGCAAGGAAACCGTGTTCCTCGATGCTGTCTTCGAGCGGCTTGAGTTCTTCGGCGATGAAACGGCGCACCGTGTCAATCATCATTTTTTGTTCGTCGTTCAGGGAAAAGTCCATGGCTGTCTCCAGAGTTCGACTTTATCCATTCAAGCGGCATCACAAAGCGAGTCGATGAAGCGATCAACCAAAGGTTGCGGTATTTTTACCATGTCGGCCTCGTTGTGCGAGGCTGAAAAATACGCGTGGCTTCCTTTCATAAAACAACAACGAATTTTAAAAATGAACAAACTTCGTCAGATACCGGGCTGGCGCGGTGGCATCGCTCAGCCCGGCAGCACCACCCGCACTTCCAGCCCCGGCTGCGCGTTGCGCACCGTCAGGCTGCCGCCGTGCGCCTGCGCCACCAGCCTGCAAAGGTACAGCCCCAGCCCCACGCCGCCCGTGGCGCGGGTGCGGGCGCTGTCGGGGCGGTAAAAGGGTTCGGCCAGGTGCGGCAGCGCGGCCCCTTCCACGCCGGGGCCGTAATCGCGAACCGCGAGCATGAGGCCCTGCCCTTGCGCGCTGACCGTGACTTCGGGCGGCTGGCTTGACTCGGCGCTGTGACGCAGCGCGTTGTCGAGCAGGTTGCGCACCAGCAGGCGCATGCGGGTGCGGTCCAGTGCCTGAGGTGGCAAGCCGGCCGGGACGCTGACCGTCACGCGCTGCGCGGCGGGGTTGCTGTCGCTCATCTCGTGAACCACTTCTCTCACCAGGTTGCCAAGGTCAGCCGGCTCCAGTTGCAGCGCGGCATGGCGGCTGGCCAGGCGTTCGCTCTCCAGCAGGCCGGTGACCAGGTCGCGCATCAGCGCCAGGTCGCGCAGCAGGGCGTCGCGGCCGGGTTGCACGCCGGGCGTTTCGGGCAGCAGTTCGGTGTTGAGCCGGGCGCGGGTCAGCGGGCTGCGCAGCTCGTGGCTGATGGCCAGCAGCAGGCCGCGCTTGGCGTCGAGCATCTGCCGGATGTCGGCGCCCATGGTGTTGATGGTGACGGCCAGCTCGCCCAGCTCGTCGGGCTTTTGCGGGCAGCGCACGGCAATCGGCTGGTCGAAGTCGCCCGCACCAAAGCGCAATGCGCCGGCGCGAATGTCGTCCAGCGGGCGCAGCAGGCGGCGCACCCGGGCGTAGGCCAGCGCAGTCATCAGCAAAAGCGCCGCCAGCGTGGCCCAGCCAATGAAGCGCGGGCGGTCGTGCCAGGCTTTCACGTCCACGCCAAACACGATCTGGTGGCCGTCGGCGGTGGTGCGCTCGAAGAAGCGGGGTTCATCGGCATTCCAGCGCCGTCCCGGCGTCCTGCCGCGCTCAAGGTCGGGCGCATCCGGGTGGCTGCGCCAGTTGACCGCCGGGCCGCTGATGCGAATGCTCAAGGGCAGGCGCTGGATGAGTGCCGTGGCGCGCTCAGGGCTGGGCGGGCTGCCGATGTCAAAGGCCAGCCGGTCCACGTAATCGACGACCAGCGGGCGCGCGGCGTCGCGCCAGCCGATGGACAGCGCGTACTGCATGCCCAGCAAAAACGTTCCGGCCATGACCAGCGCCAGCAGCAAGAACAGCGTCATCAGCCGCACGCGCAGCGAATGCGCGTGCGCATGGCGGGCGCGGCGGTGCCAGCGCGGGCGTTGCTTGACGCATTCGGTGTTCATGCCGGGCTGCGGCCCAGCGCAAGCGAATAGCCGGCGTTGCGCAGGGTCTTGATGCAGTCCAGCGGTTCGAGCTTTTTGCGCAGGCGGCTGACCACGATGTCCACCGCGCGGGTGTACAGCTCGGCCTCGTGGCCGCGCAGGTGGTTCAGGATGTCGTCGCGGCTGAAGACCTTGCCAGCCTCGCGCGCCAGCAGGTGCAGCAGGTCGAACTCGGTGCTGGTCAGCTCCAGCAGCTCGCCCTGGCGCTGCACGCTGCGCATGGCCGGATCAAGCACCAGACCCTCGAACACCAGGCGGGCGCTGGCATCAGGCAGCACGCCTGGGGCTGGCGGCGTGACGCGGCGGCGCAGCACGGTCTGCACGCGGGCGACCAGTTCGCGCGGCTCGAAAGGCTTGGGCACGTAGTCGTCGGCGCCCAGCTCCAGCCCCACCACCCGGTCCATGACCTCGCCCCGGGCGGTCAGCATGATGATCGGCAGGTCGCTTTCCTTGCGGATCAGGCGGCACAGCGCAAAGCCGTCCATCTCGGGCAGCATCACGTCGAGGATGGCGGCGTCCAGGCCGCCCTGGCGGATCAGCTCAAGCCCGGCGCCGGGGCGCAGCGCGCACACCAGTTCCATGTCAAAGCGCGCAAAGTAGGCCGCCAGCGGCGGACCGAGTTGCGCGTCGTCGTCAATCAGCAGGATACGGGGCATGCGGCATTTTCCCACCGGCTGCGGTGGCGCCGGATCAGGCGGCGCAGGTGCTGCTGCCCGGCGTCGGCCATGCCGTCGAACCGGTCGGCGGCATCGGCCAGCGCCTGCAGCATCTGGGGCGCCACCTGGGGCCGACGCTGCAGCAGGCCCAGGGCGTGGATGCGGTCAAACCGTGGCCCCCGCACCGGGGCCAGCAGCGTGCGGGGCGCGATGGCGGTCACGCGCACTCCCCTTAGCCGCGATGCGACCAGCGGCCACGGCGCTCCATGAAGTCGCGCACCTTTTGCTGCTGGGCCGGGTTCAGGCTGTTGTAGAAGTCGGCCAGCGCGGCGATGACCTCGGGGCTGCCGGCCTGCAGGGCTGCGGCCTTCTGGTTGACGAGTGCCTGGGCGCGTTCGGCGTCGAACTTGTCGCCCGCCACCAGCGCCTGCATCTCGGCGCGCGGGTCGGCGCCCTGGCCCATCAGCGCAAGGCGCTGCGCATGCAGCTTGTCGCCCAGCGTGGACAGGCGCTTTTTCTGGTCGGCGTTGAGGTCGAGCTTGCCGGCCATGCGGTCGATCATTTTCTCGCGCATCTGCGCCGATTGCTCGGCGCTCATGCCGGCGTCATACCCGTGATGGCGGCTGGCGCAGGCCGTCAGGCCGCCGACCACGAGAGAAGCGCCAAAAAGGCCGAACAGCGTGCGTTTGATCCAGGGTTTCATGACAGGGTTTCCTTCTTAAAAGAAGCAGTTGAACAAGGCTGTCATGGTGCGCGGCGAAGGCCGGCCGGTCATCTCGCGGCGGTATCGGTTTGTTTCGTTTTATTTCAGCAGCGACCGGCGACCGCCAGGATTCTTTGAATCAAACAAGGCTTTTGCGCAGGGTGGGCGCGCGCAGGCAGCTATCAAATAAATAGCTATGCCCTATTCCTTATTCACCTTGCCGCGCAGCTCCTTGGTGGCCGAGCGCTGGCTCTTGCTTTCAAGGCGGCGCTGCCGGGAGCCGTAGGTGGGCTTGGTGGCGCGTCTGGCCTTGGGCGGGTTGGACACGCCATCCACGATGGCCTGCAGGCGGGCCAGCGCATCGGCGCGGTTCATCTCCTGCGTGCGGTGCTGCTGCGCCTTGAGCACCAGCACGCCTTCCTGGGTGATGCGGCTGTCGCTCAGGGCCAGCAGGCGTTCCTTGATCTCGTCGGGCAGCGACGAGGCTGCGATGTCAAAACGCAGATGCACCGCGCTCGACACCTTGTTGACGTTCTGCCCACCCGCGCCTTGCGCCCGGATCGCGCTCAGCTCGACTTCGCGCTCGTCAACCGGAAACTTGTGCACTTCAGCCATGCGTGAGCACCCGCAAAGCGTTGCTCAGGCTGGCCGCGCAGGCACGGCAGGACGATGGAGGAGAAAAAATGTTTTGCATGGGCGCCGCCTGATTATCGGCGCTGCCCGGGCGCCAGCGGCAATCAGGGCCGGCCTTCTTCGCATCCTTCACACGCCTCCGTCAAAGCGGTTATTTTCGATTGCGACGGAACGCTGGTTGACAGTGAAGCCAGCGGCATGACGGCGCTGCATGAGCAAGCCTGCAAGCTGGGCTATTCGCTGCCGCTGCCGCTGCCGCAGGCGCAGGCGCTTGATGCGTTTCGCGGCCGGCGCATGGCGCTGTGCGTCGAGATGATCGAGGCCAGCCTCGGGCAGGCCGCCCCGGCGATTTCATTGACACCGTGCGCCGCGCCATGGCGGACAAATTCCGCGAAGGCATCAGCGCCATGCCCGGCGCGCAAATATGCCCAGTCTTGCCAGCGTGGGCGGTTCAGCCCCGGCGGCGCATGATGTCCGGCGTGCTGACGTTCACATCGCCGCATTGCGCGCGCTGGCGCAGGGCGTGTTCCATGACGACCAGCGCCAGCATGGCCTCGGCAATCGGCGTGGCGCGAATGCCGACGCAGGGGTCGTGCCGGCCCTTGGTCACAACCTCGGCCGGCTGGCCCTTGATGTCGATGGACTGGCGCGGCGTGATGATGGAGCTGGTCGGCTTGATGGCCATCGAGACTTCCAGGTCCTGCCCGGTGCTGATGCCGCCGAGCACGCCGCCGGCATGGTTGGACAGGAAGCCTTCGGGCGACAGCGAATCGCCGTGCGTCGTGCCGCGCTGCGTCACGGCGCCAAAACCGGCGCCAATTTCCACGCCCTTGACGGCGTTGATGCCCATCATGGCAAAGGCGATGTCGGCGTCTAACTTATCGAACAGCGGCTCGCCCAGGCCGACCGGCACGCTAGAGGCCACCACGCGGATGCGCGCGCCGCACGAGTCGCCCGCCTTGCGCAGCGCGTCCATGTAGTTTTCGAGCCTGGACACATCGGCCACCGGAGCGAAAAACGGGTTGTTGGGCACATGCTCCCAGGACTCGAACGGAATCACGGCCTCGCCGATCTGCGCCATGCAGCCGCGAAACGTCGTGCCGTATTTCTCAAACAGCCACTTCTTGGCCACCGCGCCGGCCGCCACCATGGGCGCCGTCAGCCGGGCCGACGACCTGCCGCCGCCGCGCGGGTCGCGCAGGCCGTACTTGTGCAGATAGGTGTAGTCGGCATGGCCGGGGCGGAAGGTGTCGAGGATGTTGCCGTAGTCCTTGCTGCGCTGGTCGGTGTTCTTGATCAAGAGGCAGATCGGCGTGCCGGTGGTCTTGCCCTCATACACGCCTGACAGGATTTCGACCGCATCGGGCTCGCTGCGCTGCGTGACGTGGCGGCTGGTGCCGGGCCGGCGCCGGTCCAGGTCGCCCTGAATATCGGCCTCTGACAGCAGCATGCCCGGCGGACAGCCGTCAATCACGCAGCCAATGGCCGGGCCGTGGGATTCACCAAAGTTGGTGACTGCGAAAAGGGTTCCAAAGGTATTGCCGCTCATGGCGGGGATTATCCCTGACGGGTTCGTCCGGTCGCAGCACGAGCGCCAGAAAGACAGCAGCCGGCCCCATCCATAGGGGCAACCCGGCATGGCCGACTGGCTGCATCGCAGCGTTTGCGGGTACTTGCCGACGGCAGCTTTATTTCAGGGTGTCTGCAGCAGCGAGAAAAACGGCCTCATCTAGTGCTTGATTAGGGAAAACTTTCCGCCTAAATTTTGGTCTTCCCTAG